>JACPDX010000013.1 GCA_016183805.1 Bacteroidota bacterium | reverse complement strand
ATCGGTTGACATTAACTGAACAGTTTCTCCTGATGAAGAACCACCTTTTAAAGCTTTAGCAACAGCATAAGGTCCGATTGCAGCAAGTGCTGAAAGTTTTATTCCAAGTTTAAAAAACTTACGTCTAGAATTTTGATTTTCTTCTTGCATAATTTTAATTTTTAGGTGTTAACCACTCTAAAAGTGATGTATTTGATATATTTTTCTCGATGACTTTGGATTTTTCTACCACACTTTTTTTAACTTTAACAGTTGTCCCGTCTGGTCTTAACAAAGTTTGATATTCTTCAATTTCTTCGAGAACTTCAACCGATGGTTTTCCAAAGCCAAATAGTGGAACTAAAAAGCCTAGTCCTAATATTGGTAGGAAGCCTCTTCTGTTGAAGGTGTTTTTTTCTTTTTGAGGTGAGTTTTCCATTTTTTTAAATTTTTACGGTTAGTTGTCTAGAACCCCCAATTACGAGTAATGTTAAATCCAATTAATATATCTTGATTGGCAAAATCATTAGTGCCGTATGTTAAATTACCTTGAGGGCTAATTTTGTTATAAGTGGTAACAAAAATGTGGAAAGCATGACCACTTGTAGCAAATTCTACTCCTAAAGAAAGATTAGGTTTTACTCCAATGTTTTTTTGCTGTATATCAGTATCATATTTTGGTACGGTCAACGGAACATCATATTCAAATATTACAGAACCTTGACCAGAAAATTTAACTCTTCCGGCAAAACCAACTCCAAAATTATCATGTTTTAACTCAGGTGTTTTTGTGGTGTCAATCTGATTGTAATGTGCATGCGATGCAGATACCTGTAAGGTAATTGCGTTAGAAAATTTGCGACCAATGATTAATTGATTGAAAAATGAAAATCTATGGTTAAAATTATACTCGTAACCAAACAGCGTTTTATCAGAACGAATATCCAACTCCGTATTACCATAATAAGTAACTGCAATTGGCATACTGTTCGATTGTGTTTGCGTTAAAATAGCGTATTTATAGTTTAAATCTACAAGCTCTCCAACTTTAGTTGAACCGATTCCAATTTGTGCATTTTTAAATAGTCCATAATTTAATGCTAATCTAATGTTTGATGGAGCATATAATCCCATCATATCGAATCCGTAACTATTAACGTTTCCAAATCGGTGTTGTATTGCAAACTCTAATGTTTTTTTAGGCCAAACCACGTATGTTTGAGTTTCTATTAACATACCGGCTTCGTATGGTGATCTTACTGGTTTGTTTTCTTTTTTTACCTCTGTTTCAGTAGCTGCTTCCTCTTTAACTTCCGTTCCATCCTGTGCTATTATTTGAGTAGGGATAAACATAGCCACTACTATGGTAAAGGAGAGAATGTTAAAGCCTTTTTTTATTATTGTTTTCATAATTTCTATTTATTATTCTATAAAATATTTTGTTAATTAATTGTTTAGTGCCCCTTCTTCAATCCATTTTTTAATAGCTGCTAATTCACTTGCCGATATCTGTTGTCCCATGTCATACATTGCTCCACCTGGTCCGGCCAATGTGGTGTACAATATGCTTGACGATGGTGCTCCCGCAGTAACAAATGCAGAAACCAATGCTGCATAAGAATTACCTGCTGTTAAATCAGGTGCCTGAGAACCATCGTGGCAATCAGTACAACTATTGGAAGTAAAAATAGGTTGTATTTCTGTAGCAAATGAAGTTAGTACCACTGGCTGACTTGGATCTATTGGCTTTACTGGTTCTGGCAATACATAAGCTTTTTCACATGAAGTAGTCAGCCCTACTATTACTATGCTAAAAAGCAAGATTTTTGAAAGTTTCATTGTTTTATTTTTTAAATTGTTTTATAAATGTTAATTTTATTTTATCCAAATTTATTTAAAGTATAATCTTAATCATATTATTATTTTCCAAAAATAGAACGTTCAGTCAAATTGTTATATGTTAAAAATCAGTTTTGCTTTTGTTAAAAAACATAAAAAGACATGACTTTTGTTTTGTTTTTAGTAATGACCTAATTTTTCACTCATCAAAGTTGAGTAGTTAAAGTTGGAAATGGTTATGTAATTATTTCAAAATGTTATACAATTCATACTTTTTCATTTATTTCAATAACTGCAAAATCAATATTGTTACAACTAATAAATATTTAATTACTAGAACGTTGGTTGCTTCAATAAGCAGCAATTATATTGATAATATTAAGAGCGTTAATCTTTCATAACTTATAATTATCAACGTTTTTTTAGTAAATTCAGAGCATTAATACTAAAATTATTTTTAACGGTACTAATTTTGAGGTGTACTTTTGCTTAAATCTTAAATTAAAAGAACATGCTTAAATCTATTTTATATCTATTATTCGTTTTTTCAACACTCCTTATGTTTTCATTTAGTGTTGTTACAAAACCCATTAAAAGTGATGTATCGAAAATTGAATACAATAAAAAAACGATGATTTTTGCCTCTTACACCGTTAAAGATTTTTCGAAATGGGAAAAAGTGTATAAACAAAATGTAGATACAACTGCTAAACTAGCTTATTTGTCGAGTATTGACGACATTACTAAAGTAGGGGTTTACCAATTTACACAAGGTCATGACGATTTTAGAAAAAATAAAACCCCAAAACAGTTAAAAGATTTTAATATAAAAGCTGGAATAAACTCTAATCCTGATTATCAATACTTAAACGTAATGTGGATGAATCCAGAGCTTCCAAAAAAAGAGTATTACATTATTATTTCTCATAAAGTGGTTGATTTTGTAAAATGGAAGGTCGATTTTGATTTAAACAGAGCTAATAGAGGATACATTGGCATAACTGATGTTTTTGTTGCTACTTATGAAAATGATGTTAACCACGTTACGATGGCTTTAGCTACAGATAACTATGAAATGTGTAAAGCCTTGTTTACCGATGAAGAAGTGATTGGGGTACTAAAAAAAGCTGGCGTAGTTGGTGAATTAGACATTTCCTATTGGAAAGTTAAGTCAAACTAATTGGATAATTTAAAAGTCATGAAAATTTTAAACTTTCAGAAAATTGCCTTCGTTGTACTAATGATGTTTTTTATACCTATATATTTATATAGTAATAATGGGGTAAATAAAAATAGCTCACTAAACCTTCAAAATGTCGATTCTCTTGCTCAAATGAAAAACTCCAAAATAGAAAATGCTTTAGGTGAGAAATTCTATTTAAAATGGAGAAAATCAAAAGTTCAATCCAATCTCGATTCTGCCCAAGCACACTTTTTTAAAGCCTGTAATTATTTGCCTGAACACCAAAAACACGATTATTCTCTTGAAAAAGCTCGGTTATTTCACCAAAATAAAGAAGAATGTTTTTTGGTTAAAGATTGGTACTTGAAATCAATTGAGTCCATTATTGTACGTTCGCCTCAAAACGTTGAAGAATTATTAAAAAAATACACCGTAATGGAGGAATTTGTAAAATTATATGCCAGAACTTATGGTAAATGTGATGATGCTCTAGAAATTTTACAAGATTATAAAAGCGATTTATATTTCTACTACATCGAAAAAAATACCAAAGAAAAGAAATACACTGAATTAATGGAGCGTTTGAAAATCGAAGAACGCTTTCTAGTTTTTGATTGTAATATAAAGTAGTATAAACCCGTAGTGCATTAATAAATTAGGTGAAAAAAATTGCGTAATAAATTGATAATCAATATTTTATTGTAATAACCACCAAACAACAATTATGCACAACGTTGAGGCAAATTAGAACAAAATATTAAAAGTATTACAACAAAACATAGATAAAAATAATTTCATCAAACAAAAGAGGAAGCCAAAACTATCTGATATAGAGTTTGTTGCTATTTATTTAACAGCTGAATATTTAAGTATTATAGCGATCATCATCTTTTTAGGATATTATCATCAACTCGTTTTAATAAACTCATAGATAGAACAGTTTACAATTAGAACAGTTTACAATCGAAAAAAAAACTTTGGTAAATTAAAATTAACATGTGTTCGATATAAGATTAATCGATTCTTTGAAGTTTATCAATATTAATGTTTGGTTTAGTAGGATAAAAAGAATAAGCAATAAGACCTGAAATTAGGTTGATTATAAAGTTATTAAAGCCTCTGTGTCTAGTGTGTTCAATTTGACACTGGTTCTTTAATTCTTTAAGATGTCATTAACACTTTCAACAACAGCTCTTTTTCTTAACAATATTTTATCGTAAATATTCATTAAAGCGTTTTTCATGTTCTTTTTTATTTTGGTAACCAGATGAATTCCATCTACAAAAAGCTGTTCAAACAAATCTTGTCATAGGTAGCCCCCTGTCGGCAAATATTTTCCCAAAAACTTTATTATGAAAAGTTTTATCTTTCAATGTGCCTATCATCTACATTGCCTTTTGTGATTAAAAAATCAATAATTTCTCCTCTTTCATTAATAATAGTGTGAAGCTTAAATCCAAAGAACCAGCCTATGGAATCCTTACCTTTTTCTGCAATATTTTTAAACACTATGTTTTGGTGTTCTCTTTTGGATGACACACTTTGATTAAAGTAGAATCATAAAAGAAATACCTGAACATTTGCCTAAACAACGCATTTGAAGAAACAAAACCATCGGTACAATGGCTTTTTGTTGAAGTTCTACAAACCTATTGTACGAAACTGTTGATGGAAAATCACTCTTCATGTGTTTACAAACATGATGAAGATAAAAATGCTTTAAACAACGGTAGCCTTTTAAATGAAACAACAGCATAACAGTTATTATTTCACTTTGCGACATCCAGCATTTTTATTCCGTTTCTTTACGTTTAAACCTTCTTCGATAGAATGTTGATTGATAGTTTGATTTATTTCTAGACAAAAATCGTCTATTAAGCAGAAAATTTCGATAACTTTCTTATTAGAAACCATAAGTAGAATTATTAGTTAAACATTTGATTTTAAACTACTTAATTATATTAGTTTTTCTACTTATTTTCTTTTTTTTCTTACTTTTTTTATATCGAACTCACGTTATTTATTAAATGATAAAAAACATTTCAAATATCTCGTCATCATTTTTATACTTTATTCCTTATCTTCATGTATAATTCAGGCACCAAAACATACTGGTATTCAGGAAGTACTTACTTTAAAAATAGGAATGAGCAAGGATTCTGTTTCTGAGATATTGGGTATTCCTCCTTACGATGTTAAGTTTGTTTCGCAAATATCCAGTAAGCTCATTTATAAATACCGAACCACCGACCGCAATACTATTCCATTTTTTATGAATAAAACAAATGGTGTAAAAACTAACAAAGGCAAATGGGTCAATTTATTTATTACCTACGATGAAAAAGACAGGGTTATTGACATCGAATCGTGTTCGAACTGCGAAGAAACAAAGGCTAAAGAGAAAAAAATCGATTTTAATGCAATAGTTACTTTTGTGACACTAACATTACCTTCCTTTTTATTTTATTTGGGATTAAAACCATAAATTCAAAAAACAAGATAACCGTTCAACAATATTCTCAAAAGTACTTTACAAAAATTGGTATAAATTATTCTCGTAAATGTAATTGAATGATGGCTATTTTATTCATTTTGAGAAGTATAAATAAAATTAATTGCCTATTTTATTTGATTTAAAAATAATTTTTTTAGTGTAATTAAAAATTATAGGTTATTTTTATAAAACATTTGAAAGACAATTGTTTGGTTGTTAAATAACCATATAAATAATGGATAAGCCTACATTATATCAAAAATTTAAAAATAATTCCCTACCCAATAACTTTACGGAGGAAGAGGTTATTGGGTTAATTAAGTTTTTCGAACAAAAAATAGGTGTTCTCGAAAATCAAAATCAACTATTAGTCAAAGCTACCGAACATGCCAACGAAAGTGAATCAAAATACAAATCGTTGTTCGAAATGTCTGATGATGCCATCTTAGTTATTGAAAACAACACGTTTGTCGATTGTAATCAAGCAGTAGTTAACATGTTGGGTTACAAAACCAAAGAAGAATTATTAAACACACATCCTTCAGAATTATCTCCAGAAAAACAACCAGATGGTAGGTTCTCTTACGAAAAAGCCCAAGAGATGATGGCGTTAGCTTTAAAAAATGGCAGTCATCACTTTGAATGGGAACATACAAGGGCGAATGGAGAAAATTTTCCTGTAGAAGTTTGGCTTTCGAAAGTAAAATTTGACAATAAAATACTCATAAATACTATTTGGAGAGATTTAACCGAAAAGAAAAAAACCGAACAAACCATCAAAAAAAACATTGAAGAAAAAGAAATTTTACTTAAAGAAATTCATCACCGGGTAAAAAATAATTTGCAAATCATTACCAGTTTATTAAACCTTCAAGCTAATGCTGTTGAAGATAAAAAAACAAAAACGATTCTATTTCAAAGTAAAACCCGAATAGAATCGATGTGTAAAGTACACGAAATGTTGTATAGTTCGAAAAATTTATCGAGTATCAATTACAGTGATTATTTACAAGATTTGTTAAGTAAACTTATTGTAAACGCAAAAGGAGAATCCAACCAAATTTTGTTGCATTTAGAAGTTAGCAATCTGTTTTTAAACATTAACACAGCTATTCCGTTGGGTTTATTGATTAACGAACTGGTAACAAATTCATTAAAATACGCCTTTCCTGAAGACACTAAAGGAATAATAACCATCAGTATTAAACCCATTAACGATTTACAATACGAACTTATTTATGGAGATGATGGCATTGGTTATGCTCCTGAAATTTCTTTTAAAGATGCACATAGTTTGGGATTCCAACTTATTGAAAGCTTAACCGAACAGTTAAATGGAGTGATTAAAAGAAACTTCTTAAAAAAAGGAACTCATTATTCGCTCATTTTTGAAAAACTTTAAAATAATGGTAACTGAATTTATTTTGTACGTTGCCGATCAAGAAAAAAGCAAGTTGTTTTACGAAAAACTGTTAGCCCTTTCCCCATCATTACATGTTCCTGGCATGACAGAGTTTAATTTATCGCCACACTGTAAATTAGGTTTAATGCCCGAAAATGGTATTGCCAAAATATTAAACAATAAAACTCCACACCCCAGCAGTGGTAATGGAATTCCACGTTGCGAATTGTATTTAAAAGTACCTGACGCTGTAACCTATTTTAACAGAGGTTTGATTTTAGGTGCTAAAGAAATTAGCCCATTTACTCAACGAGATTGGGGTGATAAAGTAGGTTACCTTGCGGATTTTGATGGGCATGTTGTGGCATTTGCAGAGTAGAAAAACTGGTTTTTTAGTATTGTATTAATTAACTATTCTGAAAAAGAATAAATGTGTTTACATTTACTTTGTATTTTTATGATTAATTTTTATACTTATGAATAAAATCAAATGTAATAACTGTGAGTCGGTAAATCCAATTAATTTCAAATATTGTTCTAGTTGTGGTTACGAATTGCCTACTCAGAAAACTGAGATAAATATAGAACAACCTATACAGAAACATAGTAGTAAAAAAATGGATAAAAAACAAATAATAGGTATTGTTGTTGGGGTATTGGTTTTTTTCTTGTCTTATTATGGAGTTCAACAACTATTTTTTAAACTGCCTCCTATTGATAAGCAAATGATGGAAATGGCAAGTGAACTAAATAAAAGTTGTCCGATTATGATTGACCAAGAAACTAGGTTAGATAATTGTATTGCACTTCCAAACAAAATGTTTCAATACAATTATTCCTTGATTAGTCTAAAAAAAGAATCGTTCGATTTACAATTTTTTGAAGAAAATTTGACCCCCGTAATAATAAACTCTATTAAGACCAGTCCTCAATTAAAACCGTTTCGAGATAACAACGTAACTTTAATATACAATTATAAAGACGTTGATGGTGTATTTTTAACAAAGTTGGAAGTAACTCCTGACCAATACTCTCAATAAGTTATTTTCTTTCCACCAAAACAACACTTCCTTTTTTATTGAAATTTATAATTTTTTTGACTCCGTAAAAAGGTAAATATTATCACCTTGCAATAAACTATTAAAGTATTACGTTAGTGTGCAAAATCAAATCCATTTTTATGAAAAAGTCATTTTTTAGTGTTCTTTTTGCAACAATAACATTTACTGTTTCGTCACAAAACTCCGTTTTAACATCGGGTAATTGGTATAAGCTAAGTACTACAAATGAAGGTGTTTATAAAATTTCGTATTCCGATTTGCAAAGCTATGGAATCAACCCTGTAGGAATTGACCCTAGAAACATTAAGCTTTATGGAAATGGTGGAGGAATGTTGCCCGAAGCAAATAACGCCCAAAAAACAAATGATTTACAGGAAATTGCCGTACAAGTAATAGGTGAAAATGATGGTGTTTTTGACCCATCGGATTACATTTTATTTTACGGACAAGCACCCGATAAATGGACTTATGATTACTCCACACAAAAATTTTCTCACACAAAAAATAGTTATAGTAATACTGTAAACTATTTTATTACTATCGGCAATTCAACTGGTAAAAGAATTACTTCTCAAAATTCATCAACAGCTACAATTACCAACACAACAAATAAGTTCGACAAGTTGATTTTTCATGAATTGGATAGTATTAATTTGATACAATCGGGCAGAAAATGGTTTGGAGAAAGACTTGATAATCCTTTAAACTACACGTTTAATTTACCCGATTTAGATTTAAGTTCATCAGTAACTATTAATACAGCCGTTGTTGCACGCTCTCCAATTAATAGCCAAGTTGATATTAATAGCGGTGGAAATATCTCTTCTATTCCTGTTAGTTCTGTAACTATTTCATGTTACTCTTGTAAATATGCCAACGAGGGGAATGTTTCCATGAATTTTATTCCTAGTTCAACAACAATCTCATTAGCATTATCTTATACCAAACCCGACACATCTTCAGTAGCTTGGCTCGATTATTTTGAATTGATTACTCGAAATAATTTGTCAAAAAATGGAAATCAAGTTTTGTTTAGAGACAAAACCGCTGTTGGAAGTGGAAACATTACTAAATTTCAAATCGGAAATACAATGTCAACAGATAAAGTATGGGAAATAACCAGCCATAATAATGTTGTTGAACAAAATAAAACGTTTATAACAGGAACAACCGAATTTGTTTTGAATACCGATTCATTAAGGGAGTTTGTTGTTTTTGATGATTCAAATTTATTAACCCCAACCTTTGTTAATCAAATAAGCAATCAAAACTTACACGGCATTACTTCTCCAGAATTGGTTATTGTAACTCATCCGAATTTTGTTGCAGCCGCAAACACATTAGCAAATTTTCATGCTACAACTGATGGAATATCAACAGAAGTAGTTACAACTGAAGAAATTTACAATGAGTTTTCTTCGGGAACTCAAGATATTACAGCTATTAATGATTTTATGGAACATCTATATAATCAATCTGGCTCTACCTTAAAATATTTATTGTTGTTTGGAGATGCCAGTTACGATTATAAAAACAGAATTACTCCCAACACCAACTTTGTTCCAACTTATCAAACTATAAATTCTACTGATGTTATTGGCTCTTTAACTTCTGATGATTATTTTGGTTTATTAGATACCAACGAAGGAACTTGGGCAGGAACAGAGTTATTAGATATTGCTATTGGAAGATTACCGGTAAAAACAACTCAAGAAGCAAATGACATCGTAAACAAAATAATTGATTACAAAACCAATTTAAGCTCGTTTGGTAATTGGCGAAAAACCATCACTTTTATTGGTGATGATGAAGACGGTAATACTCACATGTTTCAAGCCGATTACCTAACCGAAATGGTTGATACCACTTCGTGCGACTTTTGGGTAGAAAAAATTTATTTAGATGAATTTCAACAAGATGTAAATGGTGTACAACAAAGCTATCAGGAAGTCGAGCAAAAAATTGTTGAATCATTTAGAAGGGGTTCGTTAATTATGAATTATACCGGACACGGAGGCGGAGTAGGGTTAGCTCATGAAAACATATTGGATACTAATTCTTTAGACACCTTAAATAATACCAATTACCCACTAATGATTTTAGCTACTGCAGAAGCCAGTCGATTTGATAATCCTGCCTTTACTTCGTTTGGAGAACAATTTTTATTACAACCTAATGCTGGAAGTATTGCGTCGTTTTCTACTACTCGATTAGTTTTTTCAAGCCCTAATTTTGCATTAAATCAAAGCATTTATCAAACCATTTTTAATAAAGTAAATGGAACATATAAAACACTTGGCGAGGTTTTTAAAGAATCCAAAAACTTAAACGCAACAAATCCTAACAATAGAAATTTCACCTTATTGGGAGACCCGGCACTTACTTTAAATTTTCCTGAATATGTCGTAAATGCAATACATCCGGACACTTTATCGTCAGATTCAACAAATTTAATTACTGGTCAAATAGAAGATGAAAATGGGGCTGTTCAAACTTGGTTTAACGGCAATTTAATTGTTTTTATACAAGGAAACCAAGACACTATTATCACTCTGGCAAATGATGGAGGAACACCATTTACTTTTTACGACAGACGAGATACCGTTATTTATGATACTGTTTCGGTTGCTAACGGTTTGTTTAGTTATAATTTAAACCTTAATACTGCCATGAACCATATTATAGGTGATGCTATTATTAATTATTATGCATTTAATACAAATACAGATGCTTCGGGCTGTAAGGATAATATTTATATTAATGATATTTTGGCAACTATTAAACCCATTTCTGCAACAGAAGTGAATGCAACTATTTTTCCAAATCCAAGTTCAAACAAAGTAACCATTTCATTTGATGAATCGAATAACGAAACCTATCAATTCAGTCTGTATAATAATATGGGGCAGGTAGTTTTTGAAGAAAAAATATCGACTAATAATACCTTTATCTTTTCAGTAGAAAATCTTAAAAATGGACTTTATTATTACCAACTATCAAATAACATTGATAAATTAAAAACCGGAAAACTAATTGTTCAGCACTAATTTTTAGAACCTAGAAATGGCTACCTCACCACATACGAAACATTACCATTTTTTTTCTTAAAAAATGTATCGAAAGTTTCGGGTTTAACAACAATGGTGTCTTTGGCAGTTTTAACGGTCATTTCTATCAAATTAAAACTACGTCCGTTTATAAAATATTGGTTGTAAGAGGTATATTTATCGTTGTGTAAATTACCAAAAATTAATGTTGCTTTTGGTGGTAATTGAATATGGATGATTTGAAAACTCGTATCTAAATCATTGATTTCCATTTTTTTGTTCCAATCAATCTGACCTGGTTTTTTTATGGCATAAACGTCATACCTGTAATCAAAAATGGCAAAGGTTTCTTTTGGAGGTTCAAGGGTATAAATTATTTCAATGGGAGTATCCGATTCGTTGATTACCATAAAATGTTCTATCCATGAACAACTCCAAAACAATTGAAGAAAAAGAAAGAGTATGATGATTTTTAGTGCCTTCATTTTTATTATTTTAGCCTAAATTTAAAAAAATAAACGAATAAACCACGTCAAATTTCTTTAATTTTATAAATTCGCAACCCTTTTAAAAGCAACGCATGCAATTAGACCATTACATCAGCCAACTATTGTTTCGTTACGATTGTGTTATCGTGCCGAATTTAGGCGGTTTTGTAACCAACTATAAACCTGCGAGCATAAACCCTGTAAGAGATACTTTTTACCCTCCTTCAAAAGGAATTTCGTTTAACAAAAACCTGATTCACAATGATGGATTGTTGGCAAATGCGATAAGTCAGGAAAATGGAATTGCTTACGAAAAAGCCCTGACTATTATTGAAGAAGCCGTTGCTAAAATTCAACATGATTTAAAAAACAGAAAAAAAATTGCCTTCGATAATGTTGGAGTGTTGTTTTACGACCAAGACAATCGTTTACAATTTGAACCTTCTGCTCAGGTAAATTATTTATTAGAAAGTTATGGATTGAGTTCTTTCCAACAATTTCCGGTAAAACGAAAAACATTGGAAGACAAAATAAAAGAAACGCCTGTTTTACCGATAGCGGGTTCTTCTAAAACCAAAAAATGGATTGCAGCGGCAGCGGTAATTGTTCCATTAGCAATTTTAACCATTTGGATTCCCACAAAATACGATTTGTCGTCAGACCTTAATTACGCTAATTTGAATCCTTTTAAAACTGTTTTACCCGTTTATACCGAACGAACAGCTTTGCCAGTTTTTGAAAAAATTGATGTCCCAACTGTTGACGAAACCAACAATACGGTAACATTTATAAAAAACGAAACACCTATTGTTATTAAAAAAACAATGGAAGAGTCTGTTACAAAAATAGATTCCACCTTTGTAAAAACATCTATAAAATCGTTTAATTTTCATGTAATTGGAGGTTGTTTTTCTAAAAAAGTAAATGCCGAAAAATTTGTGAAAGAACTGATTAATGCAGGGTTTAATGCCTCTATTATCGGAAAACGTAAAGGATTGTTTACGGTAAGTTACAGTGGGTTTTCGTCCAGACAAGAAGCTGTTGAAGGATTGGCTTTGGCAAAAAACCACAACAGTAAAGCCTGGATTTTATCTTTATGATAGCTTTACTTTTAAAAACATCATTAGGCAGATTTAGAATTGTTGCGTTTTTAGAAGGTTGCTCATACCTTGCTTTTGCTTTAACCATGCCCTTAAAATATAGTTTTGCTATACCTCAACCCAACTTTGTGGTTGGTATGTTTCATGGAATTTTGTTTATCCTCTACGTGGTTTTAGCTTTACAATTGGCTTTTATGCAAAAATGGACATTGCTAAAAACTTTTTGGGTTTTATTGGCTTCTTTAGTTCCTTTCGGAACATTTTATATGGATGCAAAACTGTTGAGAAAATAAGACTTCTATTTCTCTAATCCCAACAAATAGGCTTGATTAATCCAATGCGAGGTATCTTGTTGAACATCTACCACAAACAAACTTTTTGGAATATTGGTAAGTATTGGTAAATCGGATGTTGAATGGGTTTTGGTGATGATGTTTGCGCGTTCGGTCAACTGTTTATCATAACTACTCACTCTTCCGGAAAAAATATCTAAAACCACCATAAAACCATTTCCTGCAATTAAAAAAACTACACAAAAAAATAGTGCTTTTTTAAAGAACGATAATGGAAACAACTGGTCGAAATATTCGCCTTTGTTAATTGCCAACACGAATATACACAACACAAAAAATCAACTTGCTATGTTTGACGTACGATGCTGTCCCAGTATTCCGGTTGCCCAATAAGCAGGAAAAACACATAAAAAAAGAATACCTAGAAATACCATTAGTGCTATTTTCCAATCTAATTTTTTAAGGATTTGAACAGCTTTTTGATGCAATTCAGCTACTATAAAAACAAATACAATTCCAGAACAAGCAAAGAGCCAAGTTGCAGAAAATCGTCCCATTTGCAAAATGGTAAACAACAGCGAACGACTAAAGTTTTTATTTTCGGGATAGGCCCTCATTCTAACATCGTTGCCTGGAGCAGTTACTAAAAAGGAAATAAAGATCAACGCCACAAAAAGTTGGATGATAAAAAACGTTTTATTTTCTTTTGTTTTAAACTGACTGTAATAAAAAAGTAATGCTGCAATAAAACCCATGATTAATGCAATGGATTCTTTCATGCCGATGATTAAGATTAGCAACAACACCAAAAGAATTTGATGAATGGGCTTATTAAAAATAAAGGACTGTTGAAAATACTGAATCAACCAACCAAAATAAAACAACACAAATGTTAAACTTAATTGATAATAAATTACGCTGGTTTGCCAATAAAAAGCTTCTGACAAATGTGTGGTTGAGCCGAGAACGGTTAATACAAAAAATAAACTAATGATAATTTTATCGAGTTTATTTATAGTTGGAAAAACGGTGTTGATGAAATAAAAAATGCTGATATAGAAGAGCACAAAACAACTCAGTAAAAACAATCTGTAATACATCAACTCGTTTAACGAAACAGGAAATAAAAACATAAAAAAGTTGCCCGAATAAAGCCCATTGCTGTAAAAATAGGAATTGAGCAACACATCAAAAAGTGGTGCTTGTTTGGCTTGGTAGCCGAACGATAAATCGTCGGCAATGGGGTGAGTAAATGCAAATAAGTAGAGAAATGGAAGCAACAAAACCAACAACAAGAATAAAATGAGGAGTTTTTGGTTTTGGGATATTTCCATACTTAACTAAAAAAATGTAGCTTCAATTTTATCAGCCAAAACCGACGACAATTTAACGTACGATTCCACCGTCCAACCTGCCACATGTGGAGTTAAAATTACTTTTTCCGACTGCGTTAAATACACAAAATCTTCAGGCAATTGATTTTTACTGATGGTTTCAAACGATTTGGTTTCATATTCCAACACATCTAAACACGCTCCTAAAATTTTACCCGATTTTAATCCTTGAACCAAATCAGCCACTTTTACATGATTTCCTCGGGCGGTATTGATTAAATAAAATGGCTTTTTACAGGAATTGATAAAATCGGTATTTACGTAATATTGAGTTTCTTCGGTTAATGGTAAGTGAATGCTTATAATGTCTGATTCGGCTTTTAGTTGTTCTAAAGAAACTTCTTGAACTTGTGTCGACCCAAAACCAGTTTTGTATTTGTCGTATGCTAAAATTTTACAATCAAACCCCACTAGTTTTTTAGCCAACGAACTTCCCATAAAACCATAACCAATAATTCCAACCGTTTTTCCCGACAATTCCAATCCGCGATTTCCTTCCCTATCCCAAATGCCTTTTCGAACCTCAGCATCACCTTTTTTTAGTTGGTTAAACAACATCAACAACATTCCAATGGCGTGTTCGCCAACTGCATCCCTATTTCCTTCGGGAGAATTGATGACTTTTATGCCTTTTTTTTCAGCATAAACCACATCAATGTTTTCTAACCCTGCACCCGAACGGGCAATAAATTTAAGGCTGGTGGCTGCATCTAAAAAAGTGTTGTCTAACGTAAATCGACTACGAATCACCACACCTTGATAATGACTTATTTTGGCTTCAATTACTGCTTTTGGCGATTGATAATCGTGTTCGCAAACTACTCCAAGTTTGGTTAATCGTTCTTCTAAAACAGGATGAACTGAATCGATAAATAGAACTTTTTTTATCACTTTACAATAGGTATTTTATTGACAAAGGTAGGGATTAAACTACTATTAGTAAAAAATCTCAAAATCATCACCATCCAATCCCACAGGAAATTTTGCTCTAAAATCGTCTAATTCTTCCCGGTTTAATTCAATGGTTTGGATGTAGTTTTGGTGTTCAGCAATGTTGCTCATTACATTTCCTTTTGGGTCGATAACAGCTGAATTTCCTGAGTAAGTCATTTGTTTTCCATCAACTCCTACACGGTTAACACCGACAACATAAACTTGGTTTTCGATGGCTCGTGCTTCCAACAATTTACTCCAAGGTGTTTTTCTTGCTTCGGGCCAGTTGGCAACGTAGATTAACAAGTCAAATGCTGATGGTGAGTGGTCAACTTTAAACGTTAAACTTTGAACATTGAACTCTTTATTTCTGCTCCACACCGGAAACCGTAAATCGTAACAAATCAACGGACAAATTTTCCAGCCTTTTAACTCAACAATTAAACGAGTTTTTCCTGCCGAAAAATGTTCGTGTTCGCCTGCCATTCTAAACAAATGTCGTTTGTCGTAAGTATAGATTTTCCCATCAGGTTGAGCCCAGATTAAACGGTTAAAGTAATTCACCCCTCTGTATCTCCCCTCAAGGGGAGAGGCATCTTCCTCAATAATTAAACTCCCGACTATTGCGGCGTTTTTACTTTTAGCTTGTTGTTTCATCCAAACAACAGTTTCTCCCTCCATGGTTTCAGCAAATTGGGCAGAATTCATGGTAAAACCCGTGGTAAACATTTCGGGCAATACAATAACATCGGGAGCTTCGTTTATGGAAGCTATTTTTTCGGTAAACATCGCTAAGTTTTTAGCTGCGTTTTCCCAGTGTAATTCAGATTGTATGACGGTAACTTTTAGATTCATAACCATTTTAGATTTTCCCATCCCCAACCCTTCCCAAAGGGAAGGGAGTCTTCCCCTCCTTCGGAGGGGTTAGGGGAGGATTTTTTTTCACTCTTCCACATAAAATAAGTCATCAAAAGGCGAATTGATGGGGGCTCCTAAATTAATTGGAGTAGTCCACGTGTTATTTTTTTCGTCCCAAGTACTTTTAAAAATATCGTATCCTCCCATGCTGCCATGTGCTTTTGAACTAAAATACAAGGTCATTTCATCTTTTGATAAAAAAGGATAATCCTCGTCGGCAGCAGTATTTATAGAAACTCCGACATTGATAGGTTCCGACCAAGTATTGTTTGGTAATTTTTTCATAAAATAGAGGTCTTTTCCGTTTTCTCCATTTTCGCCAAAACTCGAATAAAAAATTAACGTTTTGCTGTTGTTTAAATACATGGTAGGTTTAAAATTCTCTTTTTTGTCTTTTACTGTGGTCATGTCTTCGGGTACCAATAAAAATTTGGCATCAATGTCTAACGAACCATAAATGGTATTAAAATCGGTTGGTTTAAATTCTTTTTTTTCTATTACTTCAATTGGTTTTGGGCTGTTTACAATTTGTTTACCGAATCTGCTTAAATTAATTTCTTCCTCAATATTATGGTTTTGTAATTCCTTTTCGGTTGCCATGGTTTTGTATTTTTCATACGCTTTTACTGCTCGTTCAAAACGATACGCATAATGGTTGGTTTTCCCTAACATATAAAAAACATCGTAAGGAGTGGCTTTGTTTAAAGCAGCTTTTTCTAAAAATTCGATGGTTTTTTCATATTCTCTCGAAACGTTAAATAGGCTTTTACCATACATATAGCATTGCTTTTCTGTTAAGTCGAACAATGGGGTAATTTTAGCATATTGTTCAGCACTTTTTAGGTATTGTTTATTGATAAAAAATTGCTCGGCGGCATCTGCTATTTTTTGCTCATCGGAAGATGCTTTTTTGTATTTTTCTACACTAATTTGTTTTGGTTTAACCGTTTCTTGTAAGATATTTTTTTCATCCGTCAGTTGACGGACTTTAGTAGCCTTGTATTCTGGAGCTTTTTCTGCTTCTTCTTTGGTAAAATAATTATCGATGTTTATAATTTCGAACGAACCTTCTTTCTTCAATTTTATGTCTTGTCGAAGCGGAAAATCTTCGGTCTGAATCGGAACAGTAACATAAGCGGTGTGTTCATTAAATCCTTCGGTAACAATATTAAATTCATATTTAACACCCGGCATCAATGCCATTAAAAAATTACCTGTGTTAGCATTTGAGTTGTAAATGCCGACCACTTCCTGATTGTTGGTATTATAAACCGCAATGGAAGCTGCAAAATTTGGAACAGAATCGTTGGTCATAAAATGCCCTTTAATAATGGTTAAAGGTTTGGGTGGTTTGGGCATGTTAATTTTATATAAACTGTATCCACCTGTTGGGCTTCTTCTGTTCGAAATAAAATAGGCTTCTTCGTCATTTAAACTGGGCATAAACATAAAATCGTCGTAAGGCGAATTGATGGGATAACCCATGTTTTTTGGAACACTCCAAGCATCGTTTACCGTTGCTCTGGTTGATACAAAAATATCGTATCCTCCAATTGTATTGTGCCCCGTTGAAGCAAAATAAAGTGTTTTCCCATCTAAGGTTACATATCCATAATTTTCGTCATAAATGGTGTTAATGTTAGTTCCTAATGATTTTGAAACACCCCATTTATCGCCACCAATCAAAACATTTACAAATAAATCTTTGCCATTTTTTTCTTCCAATCCATAGCTGGTTTGTATCATTTCGTTTTGTTCGGTTTTAAACATCCAAAATTTGTCCTTCTTTTTTGCATCAATTGGTGAGGTAAAGAAAGATGTTTTTTGAAAAAATTTATCGCTAATAAGTTGGGTAGGTAACTCTTTGTCGAGTTTTTGAATGTCGATACTTGTTTTATTAGTAATAAACATATCGTATTGTTCTTGAATTAATTGTTTACCGTTGATACAATATTCAATTAACCGATTTATTTTGAATGTTTCTACTTCGGCTGGTTTTGCTTTTGTTTTAAAAGTATTAAAAGCTTGTTCTGCTTTCGAAAAATCTGCCCACGAATGGTAAGTCATTCCTAAATAATAAAACACATCGTAAGGAGTGATGGCTTCTTTTTCGGCTTTTTGCAAATAGGGTAATGCTTTAAGTTTATTTTGTTCCAAATGGTAAACAGAAACCCCTTTTCGGTAATTTGCAACAGCATCTGAAGCGTCTAAATTTAATAATTCTGAATAAATAGCTGCTGCTGTTTTATAATCTTTTCTCAAAAAAGCTTTTTCGGCTAATTCTGGTTTTTTATTTTCAGCTTCAGCTTGTTTTTTTAACAATTCATCAATATTGCCAAAATCAGTTTCGGTAAGTTGCCTTCGGTCTTGCTCTTCTTCAACTTTATTGGTTTCATAAAGTTCTACGTGATGAGTGTCTTCATTATTTTCGTCGTAAACGGTGAGTAAAAATAGGGTGGGTTCTTTTTCCTCTACAAACCATGTGTTTATAGCTAAATTAACTTTTTCTGAGGCTATTGTCAAGGTAATTTGTTGTTTCGAAAGTTCATCATTTACATTGGTGCTGGCATAATTCGGAATTTCTACAATTTTTTTGATAGGAGCATAACCGTAAGCATTTATCACAAATTCATATTTTAAATTGGGCATTAAAATCACCAAATAATTTCCTGTTTTAGCATTGGTGTTGTAAACTCCAACCAATTCGTCGTTAGAAATGTTATAAATAGAAATTTCGGCTTTTCGCAGTTGGGGAGCTCCTGTAATTTCAAAATTTCCTCGTATTAGCGTAGAAGAAATCCCGCTTTGATTGGTTCGGGCTTTATACATGGTATAAGTTTCATCGGTAGCCGAACCTCTGTTTGAAATAAAATAGTAAGCACTTTTTTTGGTGGTATCTTGTTTTGAGATATTAATGGAATGGGCTATTTTTACTTGGAAAAAGAATAAAAATACACCTAAAATAACAGATAATAAAACGTTCATTTTCAGTTTTTAAAGACCGAAAAGTAATTAAAATGGCTAGAATAGTGTGTTGATAAATTAAAGAGTTTTAAACAACTTTATTTAATATCTCCGCTGCCCGTTCTAAAGTTTCCTCTTTTTTGGCAAAACAAAAACGCAGAATTTTTTCATCTATATTTTTTTGATAAAATACAGATACCGGTATAGATGCCAATTTATATTCTTTGGTTAAACGAATAGCAAATTCAGTGTCTTTTTCATTACTAATGTTGCGGTAACTTAACAACTGAAAATAGGTACCTTTTGAAGGGATAATCTCAAATTTTGAATCTTTAATGCTATCCACAAAAAAATCTCTTTTTTGTTGATAAAAATTGCCCAACTCTAAATAATTATTTTCATTTTTTAAATATTCAACTAAGGCATGTTGTATGGGAGTATTTACCGAAAAAACAATAAATTGATGTGCTTTTCTAAACTCTTTCATTAAATTACTTGGAGCTAAACAATAGCCCATTTTCCAACCTGTATTATGAAAAGTTTTTCCAAAAGAAGAAATGATAAAACTTCGCTCTGCTAATTTTGGAAATTTACAAACACTTTGGTGTTTTTGTTTGTCGAAAATAATGTGTTCGTATACCTCATCACTTAAAATAATAATATCGGTATTAGAAACAATTTTTTCTAAAGCTAACAAATCGTTTTTACTCAATATTTTACCGGTTGGGTTATGGGGAGTGTTGATGATAATCATTTTGGTACGTTGATTAATCAACTTTTTAACCTGATTCCAATCTACAGCGTACTCCGGAGCTAACAACTGAACATAAACCGATTTGCCACCGTTTAACTCAACTGCGGGGTCGTAACAATCGTAGGCCGGAGTAAAAATGATAACTTCATCGCCTTCAGTAATTGTTGCTGCAATGGCAGTATAAATAGCCTGCGTTCCACCAGCAGTAATAGTAATTTCGGTATCGGGATGATAATCTACGCCATATAAATTAAAGGTTTTTTTGGCAATTTGTTCTCTCAACGACATTAAACCGGCCATTGGTGCGTATTGATTTAAACCTTGATGCATGGCATCAGCAACCAAATTAAATAATTTATCGTCGCCTTTAAAATCCGGAAATCCTTGTGATAAATTCAATGCATTTTGCTCGTTAGCCAATTGGCTCATCACTGTAAAGATAGTAGTACCAACTTGTGGTAATTTTGATTTAATCAGGTTTGGATATTCTTTCATGGTAATTTTAAGGCTGCAAATTTAGCAAAACCAACTTAAAAAAATTGATGTTGAACAGTATTTAGACGAACAAATTTTATTGTTCGCTGATTGTTAAAACATGGATGATGAATTATCATCTTCATATTCTCTGTCTATCAATAAATTAGCAGATTCTGCTGCTTGAACAGCCAATTCGTCGCAACGTTCGTTGTAGTGGTTTCCGTCGTGCCCTTTAACCCAGTTAAATTTGACTTGATGTTTGGGGTAAATTTTTAGGAAACGTTGCCACAAATCAACATTTTTTTTGCCTTTAAACCCTTTTTTTTGCCAACCAAATACCCAACCTTTTTCTACCGAATCAACCACGTATTTAGAGTCGGAAAAAATTTCTACTTGAGCATTTTCTTTTTTGATGGTTTCTAAAGCCACAATTACGCTCATCAACTCCATACGATTGTTGGTGGTGTTTCTAAATCCTTCCGACAATTCTTTTTTGTGGGTTCCACTCATCATAACCACACCATAACCACCTCTGCCAGGGTTTCCTTTGGCTGCACCATCGGTATATATAGTAATTTTCGACATTAAATTCCTACGTTGGTTTTAAACAGTTTAACAGCAATGGCTAATAAAATTACTCCAAAAACTTTGCGAACAATAGCTATTCCTCCTTTACCCAATATTTTTTCAATAAATATAGACGATTTTAGTACGGCATAAACTAAAATAACGTTGATAACAATGGCTATTACAATATTTTCGACAGCATATTCGGCTCTTAAAGCTAATAAGGAAGTCATGGTTCCTGCACCGGCAATAAGTGGAAAAGCAATAGGAACAATTGATGCTGTTTTAATGGAGTTTTCATCTTCTTTGTATAATTTAATTCCTAAAATCATTTCTAAAGCCAAAAAGAAAATGATAAACGAACCTGCAATAGCAAACGAACTTACATCAATTCCAATTAAATTAAGAATGGATTCTCCAACAAACAAAAACAAAATCATAATGACCAACGAAACCAAACTTGCTTTTCCCGATTGAATATGTCCGGTTTTTTGACGTAAATCGATGATAATAGGAACGGAGCCAACTATATCAATAACCGCAAACAATACCATAGTTGCTGTTGCAATTTGTTTAAAATCTAAATTCATTTTTTATTCTTTTTTAAAATATTTACCAGTGTTTTTCCTATTTCATCAAGCCTTTCGATGGGCTCGAGTAGTGAAGTATCTTTTAAATTTAGTGTTGACCTATCGTTAACTCCCATTTGCATAGGATAAATGATAATAAAACTATTTTTCTTAAAGTAGTTATTCAAGTAAGAAGGTATTTTTGACATGTTATTGTGATAAGATACATGTTCTTTTCGGCTTAATACAATCATTAAATTGTCGTCTAACTTAATTTCTTTTGAAAGCACCAAAAAGTCATCCCAATCATTAAACTCCATAAACTCACAATCTATGGGATGTTTTTCGTGAATATGTTTAATTTCGTTTAAGGTTTCTTCAACAGCATAAAATACTATTTTAGCACCTGTATTTCTGGTGATATTCCAGACTTTAGTAATCCAAAAAGAGAAACCTATTTCTTTTTCTGCTTTTTCAGGAATAATAATTACGTGTCGTTTGATTGTCGAAAGTGGTTGTGCTGCTTTATAAATTAATGTGGTGGTATTGCATTTTTTTAAAATTCCTTCGGTAAAATGTCCTAAAAATGAATCGGAAATATTGGTGTTGTTGTGTACCCCAAGCACCAAATCGGTAATCTTATTTTCCATAACCACACTCGAAATACCGTTTACAATATTTAAATCGTAACGCAATAGTTGGTGCAAGGTATTATCAGTTGCAGATGCAGCAACAACTGCCTTTTTAATTAGTTTTCTGCCTTTTTTTTCGGCTAAACCATCACTGGAGTTATTATCAATAATGTTTAAGGCATATAAACTTTTTTTATTTGTTTTAGATTTTATGGTAATGCTCAAATTAACCAATTCATCAGTAGTTTGAAAATTACTTAATGGAATCAATATCCGTTCAACAAACCTTTGATTTTCTGTAGGGTTATCAATATCATCTTGCAATGCAATATTTTTTGCTCCCTTTTGGGTAATAAATGAGGCTACTGTTGACGTAAATAATATCATTAAAATAGTTCCATTCAATACATTTTCATTTAACAACCGAATGGGCTCTCCGTCGGCTGTTGTTCCTGTAATAATATTGTAACCTATTAAAACCGAAGCTAGTGTGGCTGCAACTCTGGCGGTACTTAACCCGAAAATTAAACGACGTTGGTCGGCCGAAAATTTGAATGTTTTTTGAGTTATCCATGCTGCTAAGAATTTTGCTGTTATTGCAATAACAGTCATTATTATGGCAACTTTTATGGTTTCTGTTCCTTTAAAAAAAGCTCTATAATCAATCAACATTCCCACACCAATCAAAAAGAAGGGAATAAAAATAGCATTCCCCACAAATTCGACTCTGTTCATTAATGGCGAAGTATTGGGTATTAACCGATTGATGGCTAAGCCGGAAAAAAAAGCCCCAATAATGGCTTCAATACCTGCTAATTCGGCTAATACAGCTCCAAAAAACAACATCACCAAAACAAAAATATATTGCGAAATATTGTCTTCAAACCGTTTAAAAAACCATCGAACGATGATGGGAAATACCAAAATAACAATTAAAGTAAAAATAATGACAGAAACAGTTAATCTAACCCAAAACGCTGTATTCACCTCACCGGAAGTCATGCCAACAATAGCTGCTAAAACCAAAAGTGATAACGTGTCGGTAATCATGGTTCCTCCAATGGTTATATTAACTGCTTTATTTTTAGCAATTCCCATTTTACTTACCAAAGGGTAAGTAATTAAGGTGTGAGAAGCGAACATACTTGCCAATAAAACAGAAGACAACATCGAATAATGAAGCACATAATAACCCGCAAAAAAACCCATTGCCATTGGAATAGAAAAGGTTAATAATCCAAAGTATAAGCTTTTCCCACTATTTTTTTTGAATTCTGCCAAATCAATTTCTAATCCGGCTAAAAACATGATGTAAAGTAAGCCAACAGAACCAAACAAGGTGATACTTGTTTCTCGTTCCATTAAAAAGAAACCATAAGGACCAATAATAGCTCCTGCCATTATTAACCCCAGCAAATGAGGAATTTTTACTTTGTTTAGTATAATTGGAGCAAACAAAATAATAATTAACAGTAAGAAAAATTTTAAAACAGGATTGGTTAACGGAAAAGTGGTTTCAAAAATGTTTAATAATAGCATATATCTTGTGCTGTTTCGGCTAAATCAAGTGGATAAAACACGAACACAAAGCTAATAAAATTAAGTGGGCAAAATAGTTGGGAAATAAACTATTTGTTACAACTCGACCGCAACCAAGTAGCTTTTCAGAAAATAGCCGGCATTTTAGTTGGAATATATTTAAGACATTTTTAGTAATTGATTACTCTTAGTTTGTCGTCTTCAAGCCTCACTCTTAGCCAAGTTTGAAGCAAAGTATTCTTTTCTCGAATTTCTTTGTCAGATAGCTTTTTATTCCAATTGATTAAAAAGGTAGAAACAGTATCTTGTTTTTCAGTAAAATCAGTTGAAATTGTTTTGCCATACGACATGTTTTCAACATCATTGTATTGTAGTTTTATTTCCTTTTTTAACGAATTAAAAGGAACTGCATCTACACCTAAAATTTTGAGTTGATGTTCTAAAAAATTAATTTTTTTGTCTTTGTTTTCTATTAATTCGTCATTTTTACGATATAGTTCTTCGATAATACCCGATTTTACTTCTTTCCCTAGTTTATCTACCAGTTCGCCGGAATTATTATTTGATTGAAGAATAACTAAGTCGGTTTCTTTTAATGAATATTTCTCCAGTTTTGCTGTAATTGCTTGTTGTTGTTCCTCAGAAATAGTTTCACCGATTAAAAATACTTCTATGCTTGACAGATTTCCATCCTCTTTATACATTATTTTTTTGTTGATGACTTTACTTCCTTCAAAATCGAAATTTTCGGCAATAAACAATTCTGCATTTTTTTTATAAAGATTTTCCTGAATAGAATCCCAAAAGGTAAAAGCACTTGGCAGTATAATGATGATAGAAAAAAATAAAATATATCGGTTTACTTTTTTTTCTCTTTTAGGATTCATATAGGTTGTAGTAGGGAACTTTAAATACTTAACAACCAGCCATGTGGAAAGCGTTATAAACACCGAGTTAATTAAAAACAAGTAAAAAGCCCCAAGAAAAAATACCCAATTGCCGTTTGCCAATCCATAACCGGCAGTGCACAACGGAGGCATTAAAGCGGTGGCAATAGCAACACCATAAATTGCACTTGCTACCGTACTTTTTTGTGTTTTAGCTACAATTAGTGCTATTCCACTAAAAATAGCCACTAAAACATCCAATAAATTAGGCCGGGTACGTGCAATTAATTCCGATTGAACATCACCAAAAGGAGTAATTAAAAAATAGAGTGTTGATATTACAAAACTTATTAAAACCGCTGTGCCTAAACCCCTAAGCGAACGGGTAAGCATTTTAAAATCGTTGATGCCAACAGCCAAACCCATCCCTACAATTGGCCCCATTAGCGGAGAAATAAGCATAGCCCCAATAATAACCGCAGTAGAATTAACATTTAAACCGATGGAAGCAATAACAATAGATGCTCCCAAAACCCAAACATTTACTCCTTTAAAATCAATGTCTTTTTTAATAGCTTCAACACTGCCTTCATAATCAACTTCGTCTTTGATGTTTACCACCAATTTAAAGTAATCCAGTAACGAAGTCATTATTTTTAAAAAACTAAATCGCAGTTTATTATCAGAATCCTGCTGAAGTTTATCGGTATTTTCTCCAGATGTTTTATTATCGTCCATGTAAATACAAAATATTGTACTAAATTACCATTTTACAATAGTATATTCGGTAGTATTTTTTAATTTTACGATATGTTTACTATTGAGGAAAATAAAATGAAAGATAAAACAGCCTTGCTTGAATCGAAGATTGAAGAAGCAAAAATTGCAGGTGGAAAAGACCGAATTGAAGCTCAACATAAAAAAGGAAAATTTACTGCCAGAGAGCGAATTCATTTTTTATTAGATGATGGTTCGTTTGAAGAAATTGGGATGTTGGTTACCCATCGTTCGGTAAATTTTGGGTTAGATAAAACGGTATTTTTAGGCGATGGTGTGGTAACGGGCTACGGAACAGTACATGGTCGGTTGGTGTATGTTTTTTCTCAAGATTTTACGGTGATGGGAGGTTCGTTAGCTGAGGCTCACGCTCAAAAAATTTGTAAAGTAATGGATTTAGCCATGCAAAACGGAGCTCCGGTTATTGGGTTAAACGATTCTGGTGGTGCTCGTATTCAAGAAGGTGTGGTAAGTTTGGGCGGATACGCTGATATTTTTTATAGAAATACGATGGCAAGTGGAGTAATTCCTCAACTTTCGGCAATCATGGGACCTTGTGCCGGTGGAGCGGTTTATTCTCCGGCTTTAACCGATTTTATTATGATGGTGGAAAACACTTCGTATATGTTTGTTACAGGTCCGAATGTTGTAAAAACGGTTACCCATGAAGAAGTGAGTTCTGAAGATTTAGGAGGAGCTTCTGCTCACTCTACCAAATCGGGTGTTACGCATTTAACGTACGCCAACGAAATGGCATGTATCAACGGAATAAAAGCTTTATTGAGCTATATGCCTCAAAATTGCGAAGAAGATGCTCCACGTATTCCTTATGAAATTGGAGATGAATCCAGACCAAATTTGCATGGTATTATTCCGGAAAATGCTAACCAACCTTACGATATTAAAGAAGTGATTGCAGGTACAGTTGATGAAAATTCGTTCTATGAAATTCATAAAGATTTTGCTGAAAACATTGTAGTTGGTTTTGCTCGTTTGGCTGGTCGTTCCATTGGTATTGTTGCCAACCAACCCGCATTTTTAGCCGGGGTTTTAGACATCAAATCATCACAAAAAGGAGCTCGATTTGTTCGTTTCTGCGATTCGTTTAACATTCCGTTATTGGTGTTTGAGGACGTACCCGGATTTTTACCCGGAACCGACCAAGAGTGGAATGCCATTATTACCAACGGAGCAAAATTGTTGTATGCATTTTGCGAAGCTACTGTTCCAAGAATCACCGTAATTACCCGTAAAGCTTATGGTGGTGCTTACGATGTGATGAACTCGAAACACATTGGGGCAGATATGAATTATGCTTGGCCAAGTGCCGAAATTGCAGTAATGGGGGCAAAAGGTGCTGCCGAAATTATCTTTAAAAAAGAAATTACCGAAGCAGCTGATTCGGAAGCAAAATGGAAAGAAAAAGAAGCAGAGTATGCCGAAATGTTTGCCAACCCGTACAATGCTGCGGCTCGTGGTTACATTGATGAAGTAATAAAACCGGAACAAACCAGAGAAAAATTAATTAAAGCATTTAAAATGTTGGAAAATAAAGTGGCTGTTTTGCCTAAAAAGAAACATGGAAATATTCCGTTATGACCATGTAGTAATATGAAAATGTAACAATGTAAAGATTTGCCCAATGACCAATGCCTAATCTCTATAAATATGAAAAACATACTCGTAACTATCGACTTTGAAGAAAAAGGTCAACTACTAATAGAAAAAGCGGCAGAATTAGCCATAAAATTTAAGGCTAAATTGTGGTTGGTGCATGTAGCTGCTCCAGACCCGGACTTTATTGGCTACGATGTTGGTCCGCAATACATTCGTGATGTTTTAGCAAAAGATTTGCGTAACGAACACAAACTGTTACAGGGTTTTACCAATCAATTAAAAGAAAAAAATATAGAAGCAGAAGCCTTGTTGGTTCAAGGAACTACTATTGAAACTGTTGTGGAATTGACCGAAAAATTAGCGATAGATTTAATCGTTATCGGTAAACATGAACACGGTTTTTTTCATAAAACATTTATGGTAAGCACCGATGAATCGCTGGTTGAAAAATCGAACATTCCGGTTTTAATTGTGCCTTTAAAATGAAGATATTTTTAGTTCACCTCTTATTGTTTTTATCTGTTTTCAACTTTACATTGATTGCTCAAGAAGAAGATGAGGAAAAGCCAAAAACTTTTTTTGGAGGAATAAATGTCGGTGCTTTTTTTGCCAACGGCAATACCGCTATCATTTACACAGGAGGAAATGCAATTACTCCTTACGGAATCAACTATATTTTAACACAACCTCATAACAAAATCACTTTCGATAATTACTTTAAGCATCCTTATTGGGTTGCCGAATTACCACCAAATCCTGTTTATAAAACCGCTTTTGATATTGGATTTCATGGAGGGTTTCATATCAATAAAGCAAGTGCTATATATATTGACATTAACATTACACAATTAAAATACGAACAAACGTTTTCTATTGCCATTGACGACCCATCCAATCAATCGCCGGAACCAACGTATGAGCAAATACCCATTTTTGGAAAAGAGAAACGGTTTAATGTAAACCTCGGCACACAACTTAGTTATTACACTACCGAAAAAACAGATTTGTATTGGGCTGTTTTCGGAAATTTAAACGTTGTGAATATGGAGCGAAACTATTTTGTTATCAATAACACAGAGTATGAAATTTACCACAACACCCCCGATCAACTTAACGTTAAACCGGGCGGTTTAGGTTATGGTGGTGGAACAGGTTTGGGGTTAAAATACCAACTTACCGATAACATTGTTCTCGATTTTACTTATAATTTATATTACACCAAAATTAACTTTACCGAAGCCATCCAACCTTATGGAATGCACCATGGGTTGTTGATGCGGATATTGTGGAATTAACTTTTTATAAAAACAAAAAATTATGGACAAACATTCAAATGCACTCAACTGGTTTGATATACCGGTAACCAACATGGAAAGAGCTAAAAAATTCTATGAAACCCTTTTTGATATAGAAATGTTCGTTATGGAAATGAGTGGTAACCCAATGGCATTTTTCCCTTGTGGCGATGATAAAGTTGGTGGCTCTTTAATCTTAGATAAAGAACTAAAACCGGGAAAAGAAGGTTGTACAGTTTATCTAAATGCCAACCCTTCTATTCAAAAGGTAATTGATAAAATTGAAGTTGCCGGAGGCAAAGTGGTTGTGCCAAAAACTCAAATTACGCCTGAAATTGGGTTTGTTGCTTATTTTATCGATTGCGAAGGTAACAAGGTTGGATTACATGCTAATCAGTAATTTTTTTAGTTTTATTATCTACATTTGATAATAAATAAGCCTGATGATTATCAGACCTATCTACCCAAATTTGGGTGTATAAGGATGGTTTTGTCAGACCTATAAACAAGTTATAGCCAATGGTAGAACGACCAAATACCAACAGACAGAACAACGGTAATTTAAACGGCATCGTATTTATAAACTTTGACCGGTGACCAAATATATTAAGACCATATTGCAAATAGACAGCGAGTAAACCGACACTCGTTGCCGACCCTTCTGTGTTTTTTATTTTTTCCACCGCACTTTTTTTAATTCAAATAAGCGAAGCTATTCATGAGCACCGCTGAAAGACAAAATAAACAGGCGAATAATTTTCTGCCAACCCACAAATGGCACATTTGCTTTTGCCCCAACCGCACAAGCCGACCCTGGGGCAAAATCAAAAGAGCCATTTTTAGCCAACGCATCGCCAAAAAATGATGTTTCATATCAAATATATCAGGTTTATCCTGACAAATACGCTATAAAATATAATTTTAAAGTCAAAAGGGCGAAACATTCAATTATCTTTCGTATCATTACAGTCAGGTTTATCCTGACATTATTACTATGAAAAGTAAATATATATCAACGCAATCAAACGAACTTCTTTCCTATTTCAATGGACAGAATAAGGCTTGCTTTGACTATAGCGAAGCTTTCGATGCAATGCCTGATTCAAAGGAAAGCACTCTGCGGGAGTTACTGAGTGACATGACAAAGCGCGGACTTCTGATGAGATTGAAAGATGGAGTTTATTATATTATACCATACGAAGCAAATGCTGAAACCTTTATGCCCGACTGGCATTTAATAGCGGGAAACCTGGTAAATAACGCACAATATTATATTGGTTATTATTCGGCTTTGCAAATTCATAATCTGATTACGCAGCCCTCTTTGAAAGAACAAATTGTTGTTTCAAAACAAATGCGCCCGTCAGTAATCAAGATCAAAAATGTATCTTTTCAATTCATTTATCATAACGAAAGTCATTTTTTTGGAGCAAAAAAAATGTGGGTAGATAGTTTTAATAAAGTGCAATGTTCTGACCTTGAAAAAACAATTGTTGACTGTTTATTCAAACCCGATTACGCAGGCGGAATTGTTGAAGTAGCAAGAGCAATTTACATTTCGAAAGAAAAAATAAAATTTGATACGCTGCTTGAGTATACAAAAAAATTCAAATCTCAGGCGGTTATTAAACGACTTGGATTTTTATTAGAGCTACTGGAGATAAATAATAACATCACAGATAAATTACAAAAAGCAAAAACCGCTTCTTATGTTTTATTAGATACGGAATTACCAAAATCCGGAAAAATGATTAGCAGATGGAGCATCCAGCAAAATTTAGAAACAGAAACAATTAAGTCTGCCATTTATACATGATTAAACCAGGCGAAATACAACAGAAAGCACGTGAAGTAGGTGTTCGTGACCAGCAGATAGAAAAGGACTATATGCTCTCGTGGATATTGCAAGGCGTTGCTCAACACAAGCATCTTTCTAAAACGATTGTTTTTAAAGGTGGAACAGTTTTAAAGAAAATATATTTTGACGATTACCGGTTTTCGGAAGATCTTGATTTTACTTTATTGAACAACGATGCTTCGACAGGCTCAACACAAGCAACAAACGAACAAATTTTTGCATGGTTTAAAGAAACCTTCGAGTATGTTTTGGAGGAAGCAAATATTCGTCTCGAAATTATTGACAACAACGAACACCAAGACGGTGGAATTAATTTTTACATCAGTTACATTGGCCCGTTGGGAGGACAAGGAAATAATAAAAAAGTGAAAGTTGATATTTCAAGAAGTGAAAAACTAGAGTTTAAACCTGTAATGCAAACTGTTTTACTTGGATATTCTGATTTGACAGAACATCAACTTTTATGTTACCCATTGGAAGAAGTGTTAGTTGAAAAAATGCGTACGGTTATGCAACGCATGCAGGCACGTGATTTTTACGACATCTGGTATTTACTGGAACAACATGGTATGGATGTAAATTTTTACGTAAAGGAATTCGCGAACAAATGTTCAACTAAAAAATTAAACCCTGCCGATTTTCAAAAAAAGCTGGCAGAACGATTGCCACAATACAAAGGGCGCTGGGAAAGCTCCATGAAGGAGCAAATACAAGATTTGCCGGACTTTGACAAAGTAGAACGTGAAGTGCAACGACATTTTAAAAAATTAGATATAAAATGAGGAAATTGAAATTCATATACTTAAAATAACTGCATAAATTATGGGAGAATTTAGATATCAATTATTTCCAAGGTCATTTGGAATTACAGAGCAAGTAAGAGCAACTATTGACTGTTTTGAAAACAATTTTCAGTTAATTGATTCTGAAAATTTTAATTATAGCAGTAATGATGTGCTAGAAATTGTGCGGGATGATTTAGAAAAAATTGGATTCAAAATAGAGAAAAGTAAAAAACAAGATGATAAAATTAGAGTTCCTGTTTTATTTGGGTTAAATAATAAAATTGACAAATTTTTTGATGCTGATGGAATTAGTGAAGATTTATCTATTGTTTTAGAAGTTGAGGCAGGGAGAGCCTATCGAAACAATCAATTTCTTAAAGACATCTTTCAAGCTTGTATGATGCCTTCGGTTGAATACTTGATTCTCACAGTTAGAAATACATATGCAGGAACGGATGATTTCCAAAGTATTTTTGCTTTTATTGAGACACTTTATGTGAATGGCCGATTAAAATTACCATTGAAAGGAATCGTACTAATTGGATATTAATATGAACGCTGGAGGGGGTCAGTTTAAAAGATATATTGAAACGAATAAACAATAAGTGAAACGACTATCCTAAGAAAATAAAGGAGCGTTTAAATGCCAAAAACAATGTGTCGTTGTATTCTCGTTCGTCACTCCAAGAGCAAATTAAAGACAATGAGTTTAAGTTTGGCTATTTATCAAATGGGGAAAAAATCGTTTTGTTCAAACGAGACAACCTCACTAACTTCTTTAATCAAATTAAAGATTTGTTTAAAGAGCGTCAAGAAAAAGATGAAATTACTTCTGTAGATACTGTAAATGAACCAATAATTGAATATTCATCAAATAAACTACTAGAAATTACTGACAAAACCTTGCTGCAAGAATTAAAACCATTACTTAGAAAAAACCAAGTTTTACAGGCAGTTGAAATAACTTCAAACTATTTTGATGGTAAGTTTAAAGATATGACATTTAAAGACTGGTATCAACTTGTCAATCAACTTTATAAAAAAATGAATTCAAAATAATGAACCCAACGCAATTTGCAAGCACAATAAAAAACACTCAGCCCACAGCCGACACGACAATGACACAGAAACTCAATGCTGACAATGGTTTTCAAGGACGGAGGACAATAACCACTGGCTATAACAGTACCTACAAGAAATTGGCGGTTCAGTGGTTAAATGAAGCTTTGTGCTTCGTATCAAGTTCAGTGGTGGCAGACAGTTTTGTGGTAAAAATCGCCAACTTCTTGTAGCTGCAAAACGTTAGGCTTTATTTTAGAAAACAGATAGTTACTTGCATTTTGAAATAAAAACAATACCTTTGATAGTATCATATGATAGTATCAAAAACCCAATAATGAAACCACCATACAAAATAACAGGAAAGATTTTAAAACTGGTTGCTTCAATTTCCGAGAAAATTGGAGAGGTAAATTCTGCTCATTTAAATAAACCTCCGACAGAATTAAGAAAGAAAAATAGGATTAAAACTATCCACTCATCGCTTGAGATTGAAGGAAACACTTTAACTATTGAGCAAATCTCTGCAATTATTGAAAATAAAAGAGTTATTGGTAATAAGAAAGACATTTTAGAAGTTAAAAACGCAATTGCAGTATATGACTATCTTGACAAACTAAATCCTTATAATTTTGAATCATTCTGTGAAGCACACGGAATATTAATGAAAGGACTTATTGAATCTGCAGGAAGACTAAGAAACAAATCGGTTGGAATTGTCAAAGGCTCTGAAGTAGCTCATATTGCACCTCCAAGTGAAATGTTAAAACCTTTAATGAATGACCTATTTAACTATTTAAAAAATGACGATGATTTAGTTTTAATAAAAAGTTGTGTGTTTCACTATGAAATGGAATTTATTCATCCGTTTATTGACGGAAATGGTAGAATGGGGAGATTGTGGCAAACATTAATTTTAAAAGATTCTTATCCAGTTTTTGAATACTTACCAATTGAGACTTTAATAAAAGAGCGGCAAGAACAATATTACGAATCACTTGGGAAATCAGACAACACAGGTGAATCAACTTTATTCATTGAATTTATGCTCGAAATAATTCTTGAATCACTTGAGGAATTACTAAATATTCAAAATGTTAGTTTAACAAATCTTGATAGAATCAATTTATTCAAGTCGATTATTAAAAACGACTACTTTACACTAAAAAAATATTTAAAGAATTTTAGAGAAATTTCCTCCGCAACAGCAAGTCGTGATTTAAATTACGCTGTTGAGAATGGAATAGTTGAAAAATTTGGAGATAAAAATACAACGAAATATAAATACAAATAAAAAACAAAGCCTAGCAAAAAATATAAACTATAGCGGTTTTCTACCACACTGCACGGGCAGATTCCCGCACAGAATCTTTACCGTCTTACAGACGGAAGATTCAGCACGAGAATCCGCTACAATTCATATTTCAAACCGTTAATCAGTAATTTTTGCAGACAAAGCAAAAGCCTCCAGCTCTCGTAAAAACTCACGTTTATCAAATTTTGGAGCAAAAACATAGCCATCGATACAAATAACACGGTTGCGTTTTTCGTCCACAAAAGTATAATTTACATAAGGTCCACCCATAAAGTCGCCTTTGATAAACCATAAACCCCTCAATTCTTTTGCATACAAACCGTTGATGTTAATTTCTCTTTCATTAGGCACATATTCAGCGTATGATTGCATATACGTGCTGTCAACCGTTCCTTTAATGTATTGTTTGGTTATTGCGTTTCGTTTATCGGTTAAACTTAACACGTTAAAAGTAGAGTCGCTGGTGTACGGATAAGAATAGATGAATACTCCCTGACTGATAGGATGTTCCCCCGCCATTTTATCTTTCTTTAACCAAACAAAATCTGTTGTATCAGTAGCAATTCGGTAATAACTGTCGATGTTAAAGTTGAGGTTAAACTTCTTTTTTATAACACTACTTATTTTTGGATTGCTGCTTTGGTTGGTTTGAGTTTGAAGTCTTTCTAGTTCTTTGTTGTTAAAATAATCCACCAACACTTTTCCGTTTTTTAAAATGGTTTGTGCAGCAATTTCGTCGGTTGGTGCAGTTATGGTTACCACCAATTGTGTGGTCGACCAAACTTCGCTGTTAATGGCCAACTTGTTTTTGGAATTGGGTTTTATTTCAACCAAAATAATGTTTCGGTTGGTTTTAAAAATTTGAGCAAAATGTTGGTGAGGTAAAAAGATAAGGTCAAACAAAGGCTCACGTTGCGGTAGCCCTTCTTGAGTTTTGGCAAAGGTTTCCATAATGGCTTCGCCTGTTTTATGGTTCCAGTAAAAAGAATCAATCACCACCAATAAATTTCCTGATTTTCCTGAAGGACGAGGTAAAACACGTTCGTTAATTTCGTCACAAGAACTAATTACTACCGAAAAAAGGAAGAAAGTAAAAACACTGAAATAAAACGATTTTTTAGCCAATGGGTTTTATTTTTATTTTAGTTCCCGACTTTAATGACTTTGGATCTAATCCTTTGTTCAAACTAATAATTTCATCTACGCTTGAGCCTTCAAATTTACCGGCAATACGGTACAAATTATCGCCGGCTTTAACGGTATAATAGATATACTTTCCATCGGTAGTAGCTTTTGTTGCAGCCATTTGAGTAGCTTTCACTTCCTGTGTTTTTTGTTGAGTTGCATAACTTGCTTTTGGATATACATGAATCGTTTGCCCAACACTTAATCTATCCGATTTTAAGTTATTCCATTCTTTTAATTGCGTTACTCTACAATGGTATTTTTGGGCAATTTTACTCATGCTATCACCACTTTTTACTTGATAAACAATCGATTCGTTTCTTTGTGGTTCAACAGTAATGTTTTGAGCAATCAGTTCGGCTTCTTTTTCTTCTTTAGCAGCTTATTGAGCAAAAATGGTTTCCTCATTGGTTAAAAACAAACCTATTTTATCAGCCGGCAAACACAGTGTGTTTGCTTTTCCTGTTGCAGGAATGTAGTTGTGTTTGTAGGTTGGATTGATGTATTCTAAATATTCCACCGGAATATCCAAAGCTTCAGACAATTGTGTAAATGATACGTGGTAATTAACTCCGACAGTATCTACTTTAAAACAAGAAACATCAGGCTTTACTGCCTGAATATTGTGTTCCTCTGCATAACTCATTACATAATTTACTGCCATAAAAGCCGGTACATAACCGCTGGTTTCGCGAGGTAAAAACCCCATGATTTCCCAAAAATCTGTTTTTCCGCCTGATCGACGAATGGCTTTGTTTACGTTTCCTGGACCACAATTGTAAGCCGCCAAAGCTAAATCCCAATTGTTGTACATTTTATGTAAATCTCTTAAATACCTGCAAGCGGCATCTGTAGCTTTATACACGTCACTTCTTTCGTCATGAAAAGAGGTTACGTTTAATCCATACATTTTGCCTGTTTCGTACATAAATTGCCACAATCCTGTAGCTCCTACTCTCGATTTGGCTTTTGGATTTAAAGCCGATTCAACGATGGCTAAATATTTTAATTCCAACGGGAGGTTATATTTATCAAGGTTTTCTTCAAATATAGGAAAGTACAATGGTGCTAAACCCAGCATTTTAGCAGTTACTTTTTTTCTACGTTTTGCATACAGGTTAATATATGCCTTTACATATCCATTATAAACCAAATTAAATGGCGAGTTGACATCCAGTTTTTTAATACGTTTTGCATACGTTAAGCTATCAAATTCAGGAACAGAATCTTTGCTGTATTTATATTTGGTAGATTTTGTAAAATTTTCTCTTAACCCTAACGTTTCAAAATATCCGGAAAGCATTACACTATCAATCGTTGAGAGAATAGGGTCATCACTTTCTAAATCGAATGTTGTTTTGGTGGTATCGCTATTTGCAAAAATTGTAGCAGAAGCTACAAAAAAAGTAATCAGTAAAAAGTTTATTTTGTATGTCATAAAAATAATTAAGGGCTTAAATATCCATTAAATTTTTTAAAAATGCAAACAATTGTTGCTCAATAAATTTTTTTGTGCTTAAAATTCCACCCCTTTTGTCATTTTAAAAAGGTAAAATCAATTTGCTTAAATCTATTTTGGGAAGAATAAAAAATTTACACAAATCAAATTCAGGAGCAAAAAATAAACTTCTTTGCCTCACAATTATTTTGTAAAACCCCAATAAAAAGTTTATTTTAATTGTTCTTTGTCGTCAGCAGGTTTATCGCCTTCTTTCATTCCGTCTTTAAATTCTTTTATTCCTGTGCCAACACCCCTCATTAACTGTGGGATTTTTTTTGCACCAAATAATAAAATTACCACGATAGCAATGATAATAATTTCTTGTGTGCCGAACATGCCTAATAACACTGTATTCATTTTTTTAAATTTAAGTCCGTAATTTACGGACGGTAGCGTATGCAAAATTAATAAATTTAGTTGGAAAGTGCATGATGTGGTGTTGGTTTGTTTTTTGAAACGTTTCGATCCTCTACGTTTTTGTCATACAGGAGGTAACTTGTTTAATGTTTGGCACTTCATTTTAACACTTCCGCAAAATTTAAATGGGATTCCTCTTAAATAACACGGAAACTAAGTCTCAATGGTCAACCATTTGGGATTTTCTTGAGCAATTAACTCTTCCTTTTTAGCCCTACTTAAATCTTTAATTTCTTTTTCTCTTTCAATAGCAATATTCACATCTTGATACCTTTCGTAGTAAATAAGTTTATAACAATAGTATTTTCCTGCAAATGTTTCCTTTTTTCCCCTATTGTTATAATGCTGTTTAATTCTAACCTCTATATCATTAGTTACTCCAGTAATAAAGAACAGTTTTACCTGGATTAGTAGTGATATAGACAAAATAATTTCCTTTCATTAGTTAAATACTATAAGGCAAAAATAATCATTTGAGGTCATGTTACGCAGAAGGCAACTTATTGATTAGTAGTTGTGTGTAGTTAATATTTCCGTAAAATTTAAACAGGGTTCCTCCTGAATGACAACAGATTCAATCTTTTAAAAACTACCATTAACCCAACCACAAAAACTCCACTAACAATGGTTGCTATCCAATTGGCAGTACCTTCAAAAAGAGTAATTTCGGTATTATTTATGATTTCAGGATAGAAAAAACTTAGTATAACCACACTACCGTTATTGATAAAATGCCCTAAAATGGGCAACCACAACGAACCCGACCAATAAAACACATAACCAAACAAAGCCCCCAACAACATTCGTGGCAAAAACCCATAAAACTGCATGTGTAAGGCACTAAACAAAACGGCTGTTACCCAAATAGCAATGTGGTAATTTTTTATCCAATCCACCATAATTTTTTGAAGCACACCTCTAAACAATAATTCCTCACCAATGGCTGGAACTACAGCTACAATAAGTAAAATATACAAGAAACTGCCTAATCCATCAAAGGTTAAAAACAATTTGGTGAGTTGCTCTGCACTTTGTTCGCTTTGTTTCATCCAAGCTTCCAATGGTGCTAAAAAGTCGGGTAAAACCAACTGGCTGTTAAACTCTACCAACCACGACATAAAAGGTGCAGAAACAAACATTATCAATACTACCAACAACCAATTTTTTGGTGCAGAAAAATTATTTAATGCTAAATCAGAAAGTGGTTTTTTGCTTATTACAATTCCATAAATAAAAGGTGGTACAATAAATAATCCGATGGCACTCATGAGTTGAAAAAGCTTTAATCCTTCAATTACATTAAGGTTTGAATAATCAGTAAAGCTATTCATATCAAAACCATAAAACAGCACCACTAAAAGAGTTGCCAGTAAAGAAAACAAGACTGCTGAAAACACACAAAGTATAGTTATTAATAACAGTTGCATAGCTGGTTTTTGGAATAGGGATGTGTTGTTATTCATGTTGTTTTCCTCATTGCGGGCTTGACCCGCAATCTAATTTTTGTTGTTTTTATTAAATTACTTCCCTTTTTGAGATTCTGGGTCAATCCTTCGACGGGCTCAGGATGACATTCAGAATGACGTGGAAACTCAAAGATGCCCGCCCAACACGCACGTTTTTTTAAACTTTTTGGTATCACCGTTTAACTTAAATGCTTCAATATAAATGATGTAAATGCCTATGGCTGCTTTTTCGTTGTTTTCGTTAATACCATCCCAACTAAAAGTGCCTTTTGTACCTAGCAGTTCGTTTAAAAGTAAATTTTTAATCAACCGTCCTTTTGAATCATAAATAACAATATTGGCAACATTGCCTGCCTCAGCAAATTGATAGGAAATGTTTACCACATCATCAATACCATCATTGTCCGGCGAAAAGGTTTCGGGGCTGATGCTGATGTCATTGGTAATTTCTACTTTTTGATATTGCGAATTTTCGTAGCCTGGAGTAGCATAACCAACATCTTCGGCTGCCGAATGCCAATTGGTTTTATCGTTGCTTAATCTATTGTAATCAATCCGCTCCAACGAAACACCTTTTACATCGTTTAATAAAGCAAAGTGCATGTCTTCGTTGTATTCAAAATTATCAACAGCTTGATTTAGATTATTCATCAGGTAAACATGCCCATCTCCGTTGTTATAGGTTGGTAATGTTTCCATTTGAAATATTCTGTCTTCTTTGGCATTAATGTATTCTTGTTTAATGTTTGCAGCATCTTTGGTTAAAACCAAAAACTGTTTTGGCAGCAACACATAAGGGTCAGTTGTAATAGTTTTTCGGTTAGAAATACTGTCGTTGTCGAAATTGGCTAATTCCCAGTTTTGAAGATTAATATATTTATCGGAATTGTTGTAAATCTCTACAAAATCGCTGCCACCGGTGAATGGACTAAACAACACTTCGTTAATTACAATGTCGCCTGCCAAACCTTGTTCTGGTAATGAAAACGAAGCTGATAAATTGGCGGTATTGCCTACACAATCAGAAATACCGGAAATGGAAACCGTATAAGAGGTTTGAACAGTAAGTTTGTTCGATAAATTCAACACATAAATTTTACTGGTTTGCTGCTGAACAGAGCCAATTACAATTCCGTTGTTGATGCTTACTGAATCTAAATCTAAATAAGTAGTTTCATTAAACACCAGCTGAACAGTAGAATCGTTTAAAGCATAAACCCCTAACAAAACAGGAGCAACATTGTCTGTGTTTGAACCAAATACTGTGTTTTGCGTTCCTGGAGTTCCTCCAAACCATTTGGTTGATGCTCTCCAATTGTTTTCTTCACCACAAGGGTTGTTTGGGTCTATCATTTCTAAACTCCAACCACCATCTTTTTTAGTATCATCTTGATACCAAGTATCAACATAATTTACTTGATGAATTACTTCGCCCGATGCATTGAGTAGCTTAATTTCATCGCTTGAATTGTTTAATGATGGGAAGCTGCTCACACCAATGGTTTTACCAAAAGGCGTGAATTGACTCACAGCACTTGTGCCACAAACAATGAGGTATTCGTTTGGTAATAATTTTCCACTTAAAAATCCACTGGTTGTCAATGGGTCTGCAACTCTCAATGTGCTTAAATCAATGATTTTTGGAGATTTGTTGTACAGCTCTAAATATTCGTACAAAGGCAATCCAATGAACGGCTCATAATCAGGAAAAAGTTCGGTAATTATTACTTCAAAAGGAAGGGGTGCTTTGCCTATTCCGAAATTAATGTTGTTTGGATTTAATCCATTTCCACTACAATCGGTAGAGTTTAAAATTTGCAAGGTATAAACCGTTGATGAATCTAAATTAGGTGTTACATTAATTACCATTTTATTTGGTTCAGATTGAACAACAATCGAAGTAATGCTTATTCCGCCCGAAACAGTAACAACAGCATTTGCCAAACTGGTACTGTCCATGGTTTCGTTAAAATTAACGGTAAGCTGAGTTAAACTTGTTACTTCAACACTCGAAATTTTTGGATTGATTAAATCGGGCGAAATATCATACACCGAGTTTTGTGTTCCGGGAGTTCCTCCAGCTGTGCTAAAAGACCCAATCCAATTTAACGCTCCACCACATGGATTTTCTGGATTTATCAATTCTAACGAATAACCTCCATCGTCTTTTACAGCATCCTGATACCAACTGATATCGTAAGATACTTTATCCAACAAATTGTTGTTGTTGTCCAACAATGTTAAGCTATCATCGCTGTTGGTTAAACCGGAAAAAGAAGCAATTCCAATTACATTTCCGTATGGTGAAAACAATGCTGTATCCGCTGTGTCACATAGAATTACGTAGGCATTAGGAGCTAAAACAAAATTTGGTAAAGTCTTAACGGTTGTTGTATTTACAAACTGCCAACCCGATAAATTGTAAGCGTTTGCTGATGGGTTATACAATTCTACAAACTCTGCATCGGGCAATCCAACTTGCGGTGTGGGGTCAGCCATAATCTCGTTAATTACCACATCTCTGTAATTTGGGACAACCACAATCGTATAGGTAAATGTTTTAGTAGCGTTTGTTATGGCATTACCACTTAAATCTTCTACACTGTTAACGGTTAAAGTGTTTAAAATTCCATTGCCAAAAGCAGTTGCAAAGGTTAAATGAACGAGTGTTGAATCGGTTAAATCTCTTGCTGCAACATTTGGATTTCCAATTCCGTTATCAACAGAATAATTGGTTAAATTTTGTGAGGTTGCTAACTCAACTGTTTCACTAAAAAAAACATCGATATTATTGGCATCAATAACGGTAACTGAAACTATGTTTGGAGGAGTAACATCCGCTCCAATAATACCCACACTAAAATTATCAAAAAAATGATTGTTGATAGCTGAAGCAGCAGTTGATTGAATAATTTTTACACCAAAAAAAGCAGAAGAATTTACCGCATTGTCAACCACACTTCCTGCAGTTAAAAACGAGCCTAAAATACCATCGTCATAATATAAAGTCCATAAGTCGGTAGCATCTCGTGTAACTTTAATTCGAAATGGATTGTTGGTACTACTGTTCACACTTCCATCAGCACCATCAATTAAAAGAGTTTCGGTACCTCCAACAATTTTATACAATTTAATATCGTCTTGAGTGCTTCCAATACGAACAAAATAGCCATTTTGAGGATTGGTTAAGGTATCAACATCAGATAGTAAATAAACATCAACATAATTGCTTCCCGAAGTCCCAAATTTTAGGTTGATGTCAAACAAAAATTCCACATTAGCAGCTAAAGTTGATGGGGTACTTAAATAATAATTTGCTGCCCCAGGGCTTTGTGAATTTAACTCGCCTGTTGTTATGGTAAACAATCCGTTATCTCCACTCCATATTGGGCTATTGGTAAAATCTCCATCGGAAAAATTATCTGATAATTGAGCTTGGGTTGGCAAACCGAACAAAAGAATCACTATAAAGACTGCCCATTTTATATTCATTTTTTTTATTTTTAATTGTTGCTATTTCACATTAAAAGAGATATCCAAAACTCATTTTAACGGTAAAGTTATCACTTTCTTTTTGTAGTTTATATGGCCCGTAACGGTAATAAGCTGCCACACCAAAAGTGGTAAAATTTAATTTAATTAGGTTGTTAATTAATATTCCTGATTCATAAAATCCTTTTTCGAGGGTGTTAAACGTTTGTCCACCATGATTTTCTTTATTATTTAAAGATCCAAATCCAATATTTGAAGCCAACACCAATTCGGGTTTAAATTTTTTTGTTTTTATTAACAAGTTTCCGAAATTGTGTTTAAAGTGAATATACGTGAATCTATCTGAATAAAACTCATAGGGGTACATGGTTTCAAAAGCGAGTTCTGCCGCCGTTAAAAAAGCCCCCGGAATGTACAAACCAATAGAGCTGTTTAATTTTTGTATGGGAGCGTCTCCAAAAATTATCCCCGATTCGACATAAATACTAGGTTTCCCCAAATTTTTGATTTCAAAGGTTTTTACGGTTTTTACGGTAATTCTGGTATATTCGTATTCGTTATAGGTATTGTTTAATCCGTGCTCAATCCGTGCATATAAAATGGGATATTTTGTCGGTTTGGCATATTTATAATTTGTTGTTTGTATTACTTTTTGCTTAAAAGCATATTTTAGTTCCACACCAATTTCATTAAACAAATAATTTTTGTCGTGCAGCCAAGTGTAATCATTAATTTTTTTGAGGTAGTAATAATCACTAGTAACATCAACACTTTCTTGATTAGTAAATAAAAAAACTTTTAAATAACGTAAGGTTCTAAATTGAAGCCGAGCCTCTACCTTTTCATTATTGTTCATTCTATTCATGTAAAAAAACCGGTTCCCCGCAGCACTCATTAGTGGTATTTTGTAAGTATAAAATCGAGTGTTTCCAGGCTCTATTACATCTTTTTGATAGGATAAATTAAGTTCTATTTCGTAATTTTTATGGATGAAAAAATTAACATCACCACCATATTTAAAGGTATTGTCTTTGGTTCCGAAAGCACCATAACCACCAACACTAAACAGTCTCGAAACCTTATTATTGGTATGCATTCCTGTACCAAAACGAAACCCCTCATAATCATTAAAACTCAAAAATTTATCTAAATCTAAATCAACAAACCCTACTCGGAATTTACCTGTTAAAAAGGCTTCGATAGCTATTAGTTTTTTATCAAATTTTTCAGCTTTTCCAAGGCTATCAATTACATGGTAGGTTGCTCTTTCTTTATCCGACAAAGTATCTTCACGGTATTTATTCCAAAACTCTTCGTCTTTTTTGGTTACGTCATCAGCTACTTCGGTAGCAACAATTCCAAACTCGTTTTTCTTTAATTCGGGGTTTATTTCAATATTTTTAATGTATGATTTTCCTATCCCAAGCATCTTAAAATTATTGATGGTAGCATTGTTAAATAAAATGGTGGTGTTTAATTGAACAGGAAACCACCTGTTTTCAATTTTTTCGTATTGCTGTTGTATTTTTATGCCAAACGATTCTGATTCTTCATTGGGTTCTGCAACAACATTTTGAACCGCATAGCCGTCGGTGTTGATGTACAACAATCCTTTTAATCCACTAAAGTTTTTTCCTTTTTTAGGGCGAAATGAAATTACATAAACAGTATCTATTCCACTAAATGTGGTGTCTTCAATTAAGAAAAAATACTTGTTTATACTGTTTACGCTTATCGGATTTAAGTACGAACTCCCTCCAACATTTAACATTTCGTTGTAAAACGAAAACGATTGTATTTCGGTAGCAATTAACGAAAACGTGTTATTTTGTAGTCCTGAAACTCTTGATGCCATTACTTTTTCATAACTTTTGTCGGGCAACAGGTATTTACGCTCAGTAACCGATTCCATTAAAAAAATATGGTGTTTTTCTAAAAAATCTATAGCTCGTTGGCTGCTTGAATCAAGTGCAGCTATTTTTTCGGGATGGTTTATAATTGCCGTATCTACAGCTCCGGTAACAAACAACTTGTTGTACGATTCGTACTTAAAATTCAAGCTTTTTTCAGGATTATGAATGTTTCTGTTTTCTACTACTTTGTTAATGATTCGGTGGGCAGGATTTTCGCCTGCCAATAACGTAAATTCAGAAAGTTGGTAGCTGGTTGGTTTTAAAGAAATGACCAAAGATGTTTTTCCGGTAACATCTATTTCTTTCATTTCATATCCAACATAACTTAGTTTTAAACTGGTTATTGGAGATGTAGAATTGATGGTAAATAAGCCATCAATATTGGTGGTGGCTCCTATTTTTTGATTAGTAAGAATGTTTACAAAAGCAAGAGCTTCTTTGGTTTTTTCGTCGATTACTTTACCTTTTAGGGTGTGTTGAGCTGTCGCCGTTACAAACAACACAAAAAACAGGATGAAAAAGGTATAACGTTTCAAAAAGGTAATTTTTCTCGCTGTGAATTTACGTTATTTATCCAAAATGCAATTCGTAATTTTGATGAATGGTAACATCGTGGTACGATAATTATAACCTCTTTACTAAACTTACCTTTAAAAAAAGCTATAATGCTACAAAGGTTTATGCTGGTTTTTATTGGTCAAAGCTTACCAAAAAAGGCAGTATTTTTGGGTTGCCATTAAGCATAACTATTGAGCCCACCACCGCTTGTAATTTGGGTTGCCCCGAATGCCCAAGCGGACTAAAACAATTTACCCGAGCTGAAGGGAACCTAAAAACCGATTTTTATAAAAAAATAATTGACGAAGTACAAATCCATGCTTTTTACCTCAATTTTTATTTTCAAGGCGAACCTTATATTAACCCGAATTTTTTAGAAATGGTTGCTTATGCTCACAGCAAAAAAATATATACCGCCACTTCAACCAACGCACATTTTTTAACTCCTCAAAAAGCTGAAGAAACCATAAAATCAGGGTTGAGTCGTTTAACCATTTCTATTGACGGAACTACTCAAGAAACCTACGAAAGTTACCGAAAAGGTGGAGATTTGACAAAGGTTTTAGAAGGTGCAAAAAACATGATAGAAGCAAAAAAAATCTTAAAAAGCAAAACGCCATACCTAATTTTTCAATTTTTAGTGGTAAAACCCAACGAACACCAAATAGAAGATGCCAAAACTTTAGCAACCAATTTGGGTGTTGACGAAATCCGTTTTAAAACTGCTCAGGTTTACGATTACCAACACGGAAACTCGTTAATTCCAACCATTGAGAAATATGCACGATACAAAAAACACCACGACGGAACATACCGTTTAAAAAACAAAATGCTCAACGAATGTTGGCGTGGAGTTCGTGTGTTATTACATGGGACGGAAAAATAGTACCTTGTTGTTTTGATAAAGATGCTAAACACCAGTTGGGCGATTTACAAACCTCAACCCTAAAACAGATTTGGCAAAATCCTCAATACATTGGTTTTAGAACACAATTGCTCAACAACCGTTCAGCAATAGATATTTGCCAAAATTGCACCGAAGGAACAAAGGTTTTTGATTAACTTTTTAAAATAAGCCTACATTTGTTTGCAACTAAATGAGCAGCGAAACTGAAAATAAAAAAGTTCAATTTACTACTTGGGTAAACGATTTTACCGACGATTTAATGTCGTGGGCGTACCATAAAACATCGTCGAAAGAAACTGCCGAGGATTTGGTTCAGGAAACTTTTTTATCGGCATTCAATTCATTTGATAATTTTAAAAACAATAGTAGCCCAAAAACATGGTTGTTGTCGATTTTAAATCATAAAATAATTGATTTTTACCGTAAAAAAAGTAAGAGTTTTTCCATTATTGATAACACGGCAGAAGATGAAGCAAAGAATAGAGTTAACGATTTGTTTGACGAAAACGATCATTGGAAAAACCCAAAAGAACACGCTTTTGAAGTGGAGCAACATTTGTTAGACAATCCAACATTTAATAATGTATTAGAAAAATGTATGGAAAATTTGCCCGAAAAGTGGCGAATTGCCATTCATTCGAAATACTTAACCACCATTTCGCCCGAAGAAATATGTAACGAATTGGGTGTTTCAACCGCCAATTATTGGCAAATAATTCATCGTGCAAAGTTGCACCTAAAAAATTGTATCGACAAAAACTGGAATTAATGGCAACCCTCTTTAACACTTTATTTTACAACTGCAAAAAAGCAACCGAACTTATTGATAGAAGTGAACATGAACCTTTGAATTTGGTGCAAAAAATCAGACTCTATTTTCATAAATTGTTGTGTCCGCCATGCGAATGTTATGCAAAATCATCGTCCACCATTGATTCCTTTTTAAAAAATACCAAACCCATGAATAAAGAAGAAATGGAGGTTTTTAAAATCAAGCTACTTGATAAACTTAAAAATGAATCTTAATCTAAACTAACTATAATATATTATGAAAAACACTAAAATTATTTTCTTATCAATGGCTGTTATTGCAATGGTAACCGTTGCTTTTAAAAGTTTTTCCCCTCAGGAGGGTAAAGAACCTTGGGCAAAAAACCAACTGATTCAACCGGCTGAATTGGCAAAAATTATCAATGAAAAAACCACCTTCATTTTTAATATCGGACCGGCAGGACTCATAAAAAATGCTATTGAAATTGGCGAAGGTAGTGACGAAAAAAATGTCGCGAAACTAAAAAATGAAGTGAGCAAATTACCGAAAGATGCCAACATTGTAATTTATTGCGGTTGTTGTCCGTTTGGCGACTGCCCGAATATTCGCCCAACATTTAAACTGCTGAATGATTTAAAATTCACCAATCATAAATTATTAAATCTACCTAAAAACTTAAAAGTAGATTGGATTGACAAAGGTTTTCCAATGAATGAAAAATAAAATTAATAATACAAACCAACATGAAAATTTTAATCATCATCAACGATGCCCCTTACGGAACAGAAAAAGCATACAATGCTTTACGATTGGCTAACCAATTAAACAAAGACCACGAAACGGTTGAAGTACGAATTTTTTTAATGGCAGATGCTGCCAATTGTGCCATTGCCAACCAAACTACACCTAACGGTTATTACAACATTGAACGAATGTTAAAACTTTCGTTGAACAAAGGAGCAAAAGTAAAAATATGTGGTGGTTGTGCCGATGCAAGAGGTTTAAAAAACATTCCGCTTATTGAAGGTACTGAATTAAGCACCATGGCAGAACTCACCAATTGGGTGGTGGATAGCAATAAGGTTTTGGTGTTTTAAAACAGTGTAACCCTACATAAAACAAAACTTAATCCAATTGACATTTAAAAGATAATCTATTATTTAAGTATTTGCTTAAATAATAGATTATCTTTATTTACATTTGTGGCAAACAAATGGAAAACAATCAAACCTGTTCAAGAATATTTGCCAATAAAACGCAAATAAACGGATGTAAAAAAAAGCTGCAAACGAATTCTACAGCTTTTCAGCAATTGAGCAGTCTGCTGGCATTAGCGGGTAATGAGGTTCGTTTAAAAATACTGTTTTTGTTGGAAGAAGAACATGAACTTTGTCCTTGCGATATTGCTGATATTTTAGAAATGAGTATTCCTGCCATTTCGCAACACCTTCGTAAAATGAAAGATGGAAATGTATTACAGACCAGGCGTTCGGGGCAAACCATTTATTATTCGCTTAAAACCGAGCATTTAAACCTATTACAACCTTTATTTAAAATTGTAACTACTCAGAAAATACCCGCGTAATGGAAACAAAAAACAACTCAAAAAAAGCTGTTTTTACAGGAGTAGTAGCTGCTTTAGCTGCTTCATCGTGTTGCATTCCGCCTGTAATTGCAGCCATAGCAGGAGTTGGTGGAGCTGCCGGAGCTTTATCATGGATGGAGCCACTTCGTCCTTATTTAATCGGATTAGCCGTAATAGCTATTGGCTATGCTTGGTACAGTCATTTAAAACCTAAGAAAGATGATGATTGCGGTTGTGAAATTGAAAAACCCAATTTTTACCAAACCAAAAGCTTTTTGGTGGGAATAACCTTGTTTTCCACTTTATCCATCACTTTTCCCTATTATTCAGGTATATTTTATCCGGATAATAAACAAAAAGTGATTATTTCTGATAACAGCAACATCCAAAAAACAACGATAAGCATTGATGGCATGACTTGCGATGCCTGTCAACATCATGTAAACCAAGTAGTAAATAATCTTCCTGGAATTGTGTCAGTAAATTCCTCTTACGAAAAAGGAAATACCGAAGTAGCATTTGACAACACACAAACTACGATTGTAGAAATAGAAAAAGCCATTAATTCAACAGGATATAACGTTACGAAAATCGATTAAAATACATAAGACAAACAAAACCACATAGAAACATAGGTATATAGATTTCAAAAGATTTATATAGTTTCACAAAGTGTCCCGATAAAATCGGGACAAGCTATGTGAAGCTAATTTTTTTCTTTCTACTATTAAAAGCTATGTGTCTATGTGATTAAACAATCTTAGGTTAACCATTAAAAATAAACACATGAAAATAGAACTCCATTCAACCATAACTTGCCCCAACTGCGGACATAAAAAAGAAGAAACCATGCCCACCGATGCTTGTCAGTATTTTTACGAATGTGAAAACTGTAAAACGGTTTTAAAACCACTCGAAGGAGATTGTTGTGTGTATTGTAGTTATGGAACAGTTCCTTGCCCTCCCATTCAACAAAACAACAGTTGTTGTTAATTTTTAATTCATTGTAAAACAAATAATTAAAACTTATTTTAATTTTCTTGTCAGGTTTTAAATTCATCTTCGACTATTAGGTAAAACTATTAGCGGAAAAATGAAACCTTCATTACACCTTAATTGCAAAAAAGCAACCGAAATGGTTGAAAAACAAGCTGTTGTTCGACTAAGTTTTTGGGGTAACTTAAAACTAAAACTTCATTTGGCTATTTGTTCGGCATGCAAAACCTATCATCGGCAAAGTTTGGCTATCGACCAATTTTTTAAAGAACATTCCGAAAGTTCGTTAAGAGAAGAAGAAATTAAAGAAAATCATCCAACATCAAGTACGGGACTTAAAAATCAAATCATTAATCACTTAAATAACTTATAATTATGGAAACCATACTTAAAAAATCAATCGTTTCTGTTGGGATATTTTTTTCCACGGCAGTTTCTGCACAAGAACCAACCATTTTAGATTACTTCAATATTTCCGATTTAAAAGGTGATATATTGCTCGACTGGCAAATTACACAAGGCAGCACCTGCAACGGCATAAAAATTTATCGCTCGGTTAATAACTCAGCATTTGTTCAGATTGGCGAAATTGATGGTATTTGCGGGAGTTTTTCTCTTCCAAAAAGATATATTTTTAAAGACGAAAACCCGGTAAAAAATCAAACAAATAATTACCGTTTAGATTTGGGTGGTTATGGAAACACTGAAACCGTTGGTATAGAAATTATTGATTTTGATGCGAAAAGTTATCAAATCAGGCCAAATCCTATTCGTTCGACTTCTCAATTGATGTTTAGCAACGAAAAAAACAAAGAAGCTACCATTTATATTTTCGATGCAAAAGGGAATCGTTTAACTCCTTTGACTGCCAAAACAAATGTTGTAGCTATTGAAGCCAACAACTATACTTCAGGTCTTTATTTCTTCAATATTATTATTGAAAACCAACTAATTACATCAGGAAAATTTATTATTCAATAATTTTTTGTCAGGAAAAATAAAAATAGCGACTACTTAATAAAAACAGAAAATGAATAAGAAAAAAATTATAAAAATTGGATTAATACTTCTTCTTTCAGGAGTTGTAATTGGAGGAAGCGTGGTGGTGTATATGTTTAACATGCCTCACAGAGATGTGCAGTCGGCTAAAACAGATGTAACAATAACCGTTGATGCCTTGGTTAACGAATATTTAGCTGATGCAACAATCGCCAACAATAAGTATTTGGATGAAGAAGGTGAATCTAAAATTTTAGAAGTAACAGGTACTGTATTTTCTGTTGGTGAAGATTTTAACGGAAACAAAGAAATCCTTTTAAAATCGCCTGATGGCAAAGTTGGAGTAAGTTGTGCTTTTACGCCCGAAACCAATGCTAAATCAGATGGATTAACCATTGGTCAAACAGTTACTATTAAAGGGGCAATACAATCGGGAGCAGCATTTGATGCCGATTTGGAAATGTACGAAAATGTAATTATGGATAAATGTGATATTAAATAAAAGTTCTCAGTCTTCAATAAAAAATACGTAAACAACAACTTAAAATAATAACTATGAAAAAAACAATTTTAACACTCATCGTTGCATCAACAACATTGTTGGCTTGTAACAACTCTTGCGAAAAAGACTCTTGTGGCTCTGAAGGTCATACTTGTACAAGCGAATGTAAAAAAGCAGCAACTGAAGAAGAAGCTATGACTCAGCCAATGAATGCCATAGAAGAAACTAGCGAAACAGCATTAGCTGAACACGTTTGTACAGCAGATTGTAAACCGGGAGCTTGCTCTTATGCTCACGGTGAAAAAGGACATGTTTGTGGCGAAAAATGCTTATAAAAAATAACATCAATTAATTATTAAAACAATTATCATGAAGAAAACAATTTTAACAATAGTGGTAGTTTCTGCCTTTGCATTTACTGCATTCCCTCAAAAATTAGTAACCACAAAATCAAATATTAAATTTTTCTCGCACACTACCGCAGAAGATATAAACGCAAACAATACAAAAGCAGTGGGGACATTAAATACCGAAACTGGCGATGTAGTTTTTTCCGTTCCCATGCAAGCATTTGAATTTGAAAAAGCATTGATGCAAAAACACTACAACAGCCCCAAATTCTTAGATACCAAACAATATCCGAAAGCAAAATTAATAGGGAAAATAACAAATCTTTCGGCAGTAAACTTCAAAAAAGAAGGTACTTATCCGGTAACGGTTAAAGGTGAAATGGATATGCACGGTGTAACAAAATCAATCGAAGAAAAAGCCACCATCACAATAAAAGCAGGAGTTGTTTCGGTAAACAGCAAGTTCAACATTGCTTTAGCCGATTATAAAATAGCTTTCGAAAAAGGAAAACCATCTACTAACATAGCTAAAACTATTGAAACAACAGTTGACGCAACATTTTAAACCAAAAACCCATGAACAAACTATTAATATTAGCAGCAGCCATTATTGTTTTAGTGGTTGTTGCATTTAAAGCTCCCAAAGTAAACTTCGATGAAGATGTTACTGGCGGAATACAGTTTAAAAAAGAAAGCTGGAACGACGTGCTTAAACAAGCGAAAAAAGAAAATAAATTGATTTTCTTAGACATTTACGCCACCTGGTGTGGACCGTGTAAACGATTAAAATCTAACACATTTTCTAATGAAGAAGTAGGAAAATTATACAACCAAAAGTTTATTAACGTGGCTTTAGATGGAGAAAAAGGCGAAGGTTTAACTTTAGCTCAAAAATATGGGGTAAGAAGTTACCCAACTTTACTTTTTTTAGATGGAAATGGCAATATTGTAGTTCGAACCGGAGGTTATCATAACTCTGACGAATTTATTGAATTAGGTAAAACGGTTGCAAAAAAATAAAATTTATGTTATTAAAAAACGACAAAGCAATCGACTTCATTGTTTCTGATTATTTAAACAATCAAGTAACACTTTCCGATTACAAAGGAAAAAAAGTGTTATTGAGTTTTTTCAGAGGAGCGGCTTGTCCGTTCTGCAACATGAGGGTTAGAGAACTCATAAACAACTACCCAAAATTTGAAGAAAAAGGAATAGTAATTATTGCATTTTTTGCTTCTTCAAAAGAAGAAATTAGCGAATATGCAGGAAAACAAAATGCCCCATTTTCAATAATTCCAGACCCAACACTAAAATTTTATATCAAATATGGCGTTGAACAATCTAAATGGGGAATGCTAAAAACCATGTTAAACCCAATAAAAATGGTCAACATGATGACGAGTGGATTTTTTAATCTTAAATCGAGTAAAGACAAGCCTATTGTTCCTGCCGATTTTTTAATTGACGAACACCAAAGCGTACATGCCGTTTATTATGGAAAAGATTTTGGCGACCACATGAACATTGAGAAAATATTAAAATGGAAATAAAAATGAAAACGACTAAAATTATGATTATCGTATTATCAATTTCGTCAATGGGACTTTCTTGTAAAGCTCAAGATAAATTAAAAACGGTCAACAATGCGAAAGGGCTCGAGGTGGGTCATGTGGTAGAAAATTTTACCGCAATAGGCGTGAATAACAATTCTTTCTCGTTAGAAAAAACTTTAGAAAAAGGACCGGTGGTATTAATTTTTATTCGTGGTCAGTGGTGTCCCGTTTGTAATCGACACATGAATACCATACAAGACAGTTTAAAATACATTCAGGAAAAAGGTGCTCAAGTGGTAGTGATTTCGCCGGAAAAACCTGAATACATTGAAAAAACCATCGAAAAATCGAAAGCAGAATTTATTATTTTGTATGATGAAGGACAAAAAATTTCGGACTATTTTGATGTAACTTTTAATCCTGATGGAAAAACTAAAACGATATACAACACTGTTTTAGGAGCAAAATTAAAAGAATCGCATACCGACGATAGCGAACGTTTACCAATTCCGGCAACTTTTATTATTGGCTCAGATAAAAAAATTATCTGGCGACAATTTGATCCTGATTACAAAAATCGTTCGACAGTAAAAGATATTTTAGACCATTTACCAAAATAGTTATGACAAAAATAACCGTAATACAACCCGAAGAAGCCGAAGGTCGTTTAAATGAAATTTATAACGAACTAATTGCTAAACGAGGCAAATTAGCCGAAGTACATAAAATACAAAGTTTACGACCAGAAAGCATTGTAAAACATATCGACTTGTATTTAGAAATTATGTTTTCTAAATCCGAATTAAGCCGTGCCGACCGAGAAATGATGGCAGTAGTAGTTTCGGTAGCTAACCGTTGCGAATATTGTCAAACACATCATGCCGAAGCATTAAACAATTACTGGAAAGATTTAGAAAAGGTAAATCAACTTCGAACAAATTACAACACTTTAGCTTTAACCGAAAAAGAAAAAACATTGTGCGATTTTGCAAAACGATTAACACTTACACCTTCTGAAGATTTTGGCTTGGTTGAAAAACTCAAAACGTTAGATTTTTCTGACGCTGCAATTTTAGATGCTACTTTAGTGATTGCGTATTTTAATTTTGTAAATAGAATAGTGTTGGGCTTAGGAGTAAATTTAGAAGAAAACGCAGGTGGTTATAAGTATTGATTGATGAAAAAAAGAATGTACATATTATTTCCTACTCTTTTGGTTTTACTAACCTCTTTTATTACGGTTAATAATAAGGATGTTGATACTAAACCGCATTTGTTTAAAATTGAACGAAGCAAAGATGCCAACGAAATTTTTTACGACATTAACCTTGAAAAAACAGGTGCATTAAGTATAACAGAACCTATTTACCCTTATTGGAGAAGGCAAACCGAAGGTGGTGCAATTAAACCCTTAACATGGATTCAACAACATTATGCGTATGGGTTGGAGTATATTTATTCCTCAGAAAACTATGCTAAATTTCATTTTGTATCCTATAAAAAACGTGATTTTGTGTTAAAAAAGGACTCTAATGGAGATTTTAAAGTTTTTACTCAACTGAATAATAAAGAAGTGGAAGTAAATCGTATTTTTATCCAAATTGATGGAGGAACTTTTTGGTTTCCTAAAATATCAAAAGTTGAATTACATACGAATGACCCTGTTACCAATAAAAACATTGTAGAAATAATAAAACCATAACACCCTATGAGCCAAAACATTATTCTATCCCAAGTTTTTGAAAAGATAAACGATTATCTAAAAAAAGATACGCTAATTGATTACAAAGCTCCTTTTGAATTGCACGATGCCATCAATTTTTCAATAGCAGAAAAAGGAGTTGGTGAACACGAGTTTTTAGAATTAATTGATAAATACTTAGATTATTCGGTAAACACCAACCACCCTCAATTTTTAAATCAATTGTATTCCGGATTTAATTTTCCTGCATTTATTGGCGAAATTTTTACTGCCTTAGCCAACACTTCCATGTACACCTATGAAGTTGCTCCTGTTGCCACACTCATTGAAACAGAAATGATTCAACTCATGAACAGCTATACAGGATACAAAAATGGCGACGGTATTTTTGTAAGCGGAGGAAGCAATGCCAATTTGGTTGCTATGTTTTCTGCCCGGAATCAAATAGCTCCCGAATCGCGACACAAAGGTTATGACAAAAACCTAAAACTCCGTGCTTTTGTTAACGAACACGCCCACTATTCATTTGCAAATGCCGCAAACATTATTGGAATAGGAACAGAAAGTTTGATTAAAATAAAAACCGACGAAAACGGACGAATGATTCCAAAAGAACTTGAACAAAAAATAATAGCTTCTAAAAAACGTGGTGAAACACCTTTTTTTGTTGGGGTAACTTGTGCCACAACACTTTTTGGAGCTTACGACCCCATTGACGAAATTGCTGAAATTTGTCAAAAATACAACGTTTGGCTTCATGCCGATGGTTCTTTTGGAGGTTCAATTATTTTAAGCAGCCAACATCGTTATTTGCTTAAAGGAATAGAAAAAACCAATTCTTTTGCGTGGAACCCACACAAACTTATGAACATTCCGTTAATCTGCTCGGCTTTATTGGTAAAAACCAAAGGAACATTGCATCATAACATAGCTGATGTTGATGCCGATTATCTTTTCCATGATTTAAACTTGGTAGAAGATTTAGGGAAAAAATCCATTCAGTGCGGACGAAGAGTGGATGCGGTTAAACTTTGGTTTGCATGGAAATATTTTGGCACAGCAGGTTATGAAAAACGTATTGATAACTTAATGCATTTAGCAGAATTGGCAGAAAAAATTGTTATAAAAAGAACAAAATTGGAGCTTTTAACACCACGCCAGTCGTTTACCGTTTGTTTTAGATACCTTCCTGAAGTAGATACAGATATTAACCATTTTAATTTGCTGTTACGTGAGGAACTTAGAAAAACAGGGAAAACGTTGGTAAATTACGGTTACATCAACAATATACTGACACTTCGTTTGGTAATTACCAACGGAGAAATGAGCCCTAAGGATATTGCCTTATTTTTTGATAATTTATTAGAAACAGCTTTAATTTTAGAAAAAAATTATTCCATCGAACCTATTGAAAAAAGATAATTACACAGGAACTGCAATCGCATTAGCCTGGCCAGAAACCTTATGCCGACAAGCCAATGCTTGGTACGACCCTTTGATGCGTTTAACTGGAATTAGCAAAAATTATTACTACAAAGTGGGTCATGCTGCGGTAATTTTAATTGAAAACCATTCGGGTAAGTGTCGTTATTTCGATTTTGGCAGATACCATGCCCCACACGGACACGGGCGAGTACGAGATGAAGAAACCGACCACGATTTAATTATTCAAACCAAAGCAACATTTAACAGTAAACACCAAATCACCAATTTTGTTGAAATTTTAGCTGAATTACAAAAAAATCCATCGTGCCATGGAACAGGTAATTTGCATGCAGCTTATTGCAAAATAAACTTTGAAAGTGCTTATCAAAAAGCAAAACAAATGCAACAAAATAGTCCATACCGATATGGACCATTTATTTGGAAAGGAACCAACTGTTCGCGTTTTGTGCGAACAACTATTTTAGCTGGAAAACCCGCCTTAAAACATTTAATAAAAATCCAGCTCCCGTTAACAGTAAGTCCTTCACCGAAAGGCAATGTAAAAGGTTTGGACGAATATAATGTTCATCCTGTTTTGCACTGACCCCGCAATCTCAACTCTAGCAAAACTCCATTCATCAAGAAGATTACGGGTCAAGCCCGTAATGACGTGGAACATTTTTTCTACTTTTGAAACATGAAAAAAACCCACTTTACCAAACTCCCTTTGCCCGAACCAAAAAGGGCAGAAAATCTACCTAAAAAAGCACAATGGCTTGCCGGAGAAGGAGCAGGTTCGTGGTTTTATATTACAAAAGCAAAAAATGATTTTGTAATTACCCGATTTTCACCCGAAGGAAAAATAGAATGTACAGGAATTTTTGAATGTATCCATGCTGAGCCTTTTAACATCAACAATGCTTATCAATTTACCCATTTAAGCCATTGTAAAACTGTAAATATTATTCAGAATAGTGTTACTTTTACCTTCGAAAGAATTTAGGAGGATTCTAAAAATTAACTCATTTCTACCCCTCTTTTTAGAGGGGTAGGGGTGTGTAAATTAATCCTGATAGCTATCGGGACTATTTTTAGAACACTCCTTTAATAAAACCTTTACATGGAAAAAATTGTTTTAATTACTGGAGCAACATCCGGTTTTGGAAAATCGGCAGCAAAATTGTTTGCCAAAAATGGCTACAACATTATCATAACAGGTAGAAGAAACGACCGGTTGGTTGCACTGGAAAACAAATTGATTGATTTATATGACATTAGGGTTTTCCTTTTGTGTTTTGATGTGAGAGATCAACAAGCAACCACCGAAGCCATTGCTTCTTTACCCGAAAATTGGAAAAAAATTGACGTGTTGGTTAACAATGCTGGTTTAGCCAGTGGTTTATCTAAAATACAAGATGGCGACTTTGATGACTGGAACAAGATGATTGACACCAACATTAAAGGTTTGTTAAATGTTTCTAGAAACATAATGCCCTTAATGATTGCCCGAAAAAAAGGACACATCATTAACATTGGTTCTACTGCTGGTAAAGAAGTTTACTTAAATGGAAATGTATATTGTGCCACCAAACATGCAGTAGATGCTATTTCAAAAAGTATGCGGATAGATTTATTAGAACACGGCATTAAAGTTACCCAAATTTGCCCCGGTGCAGCCGAAACAGAGTTTTCTGAAGTACGTTTTCATGGCGATAAAACAAAAGCAAAAGAGGTTTATAAAGGTTTTCAACCCATGAGTTCGAGCGATGTGGCTTCGGTTATTTATTATGTAACCACCCTGCCCGAACATTTGTGTATAAATGATTTGGTATTAACTTCTTTGGCTCAAGCCAATAGTTATTATATTGATAGAAAATAATTTTTTCCTATTCTCATTCAATAAGTTAGCCATCCATCATTATACTTTCCCACTGGTGTAATAAAGAATTGTTTTGCTCGTTAAAACTATAACTTTGTTGTACAACAGTACTATTTCAACTATTTATGATTGAAATTAAAAACCTTCACAAGTCTTATAAAATGGGAAGTAATTCCCTGCATGTACTCAAAGGTATTAACTTTAATGTAAAAGAAGGTGAGCTGGTGGCCATTATGGGCTCGTCGGGTTCTGGAAAATCTACATTGTTAAATATTATTGGTATGTTGGATGTATTAGACGAAGGCAGTTATACACTAGATGGTGTTCCGATTATTGATCTCAACGAAACCAAAGCAGCCAAATACCGAAACAAATTTTTAGGTTTTGTATTTCAATCTTTTAACTTAATCAACTATAAAAATGCTTTAGAAAATGTAGCTCTTCCACTCTATTACCAAAAAATACCACGAACAGAGCGTAATGAAACTGCCATGCAATATCTTACCAAAGTGGGATTAGCCGATTGGGCAAATCACTTACCAAGTGAACTCTCGGGCGGACAAAAACAACGTGTAGCTATTGCACGAGCATTGGCTGCTCAACCAAAAGTATTGTTAGCTGATGAACCTACCGGAGCTTTAGACTCGAAAACTTCGGTTGAAATTATGCAACTTATCCAAGAAATAAACGATGAAGGAAAAACCATTTTAATTGTTACGCACGAAACCGATATTGCCAACATGTGCAAACGTATTGTGCAACTCAAAGATGGAATAATGATAGAAGATAAAGAAATTAATCAGGTTAGAGCCTCTGCTTATGTTTAGTCGCGATAGTTGGCAGGAAATATTTCAAACCATCAAAAAAAATAAGCTCCGTACTTTTTTATCGGGGTTTACGGTTTCTTTGGGTATTTTTATTTTTATCATTTTATTGGGTTTTGGCAATGGGTTAACGAATTCGTTTAACGAGTTTTTTGTTGATGATGCCACCAACACTTTTTTTATTTTTCCGGGCAAAACAAGCATTCCGCACAAAGGTTTTAAAGCCAACCGTTTTATTCAATTTAAAAATGACGATTTAACCGACATTCAGCAAAATTTCCGTTTTTATTTAGAGTACATCTCTCCACGATTATTTAGAAACGCCAATGTAATTTACAAAAACAAGTCAAATTCATACTCTTTCAGAGGCATTGCTCCATCGCATCAGTTTGCCGAAAAAACAATTATCATGAAGGGAAGGTATATCAATGAAGAAGATATAAAAAATAAAACCAAATATGCCGTTATTGGCAGATTGGTTGAAAAAGATTTGTTTGGCAACGAAAGTGCCTTGGGCAAATACATTAACATTAACAACACCGCATATAAAGTAACAGGTGTTTTTCAAGATGAAGGAGGTGACAACGAAGAACGAAACATTTTTGTACCTTACACCACCATTCAGTTGGCAGAAAAAAATAACGATAAAATAGACCAGATTATACTGGCTTTTAAACCTGAATTAGGTTATGCCGGAGCCATGGTTTTTGAAGAAAAACTCACCACTTTTTTAAAGGAAAAACACCATATTGCCAAAGACGATGAAAATGGCATTTTTATCAGAAACATTGCCGATAATTTAAACGACAACCAACAATTTGCCACGGTACTTAAAATAATAGTTTCGTTTGTTGGCATCGGAACTCTTATTGCAGGGGTTATTGGAATAAGCAACATTATGGTATTTGTAGTAAAAGAACGAACCAAGGAATTGGGTGTTCGGAAAGCTTTGGGAGCTACGCCATTCAGTATTATTGCTATGATTTTACAAGAATCTGTTTTTATTACCATTATTGCCGGATATGTTGGGTTGTTTGGTGGTATTTTAGTATTAAATTTTATAGGAGTTTCGTTAGAAAATTATTTTATCAAAGACCCTTATATTGATATGGGAACAGCCATTTTTTCAACCATTTTATTAATTCTGTGCGGAGCTTTTGCCGGATATGTTCCTGCAAAAAAAGCAGCCAACATAAAACCTATAGTTGCTTTGCGAGATGAGTAATTTAATTTGAAAATGAATCCATTTGAAAATGTAACAATGTGTAAATTGAAAAACCTAAACCTATTTGATATTTAGAAAAGACACTTGGATAGAAATTTTAGACTCTGTTTCAAAAAACAAAGTCCGAACCACCATTACCGTTATTGGAGTGTTGTGGGGTATTTTTATTTACATTGCGTTGTCGGGTGCTGCCAAAGGTTTAGACCATGGTTTTGAACGACAGTTTGAACGAGTTGCCATGAACAGCATGTTTGCCTGGGCTCAACAAACAAGTGTCCCTTACAAAGGTTTTAAAACCGGACGACCTTTACAATTAAAACTAGGAAATGTGGCTGAATTAACTAACAAAATACCTGAAATTCAATTTATTGCACCCCGAAACGCAAAGGGTGTTTTTGACGGTGATGCCCCAACCATTTCCAGAGGCCAAAAAAGTGGTCAGTACAATATTTATGGCGATTTTCCTGTATTAGTAAAAATTGCAACCAAAGACATTTATCATGGTGGCAGATTTTTAAATTACGATGATGTTAAGCAAGAAAGAAAAGTTTGTGTGATTGGAGAACGTACCAGAAAAGAACTTTTTGGACCAAAAGAAAATCCTGTGGGGCAATTTGTTAAAATTGACAACAGTTTTTTTCAAGTTATTGGTGTGCTTAAATTTTCGAAAGGAGGAGGTTTTGAGGGTGATGGTGATGTGTTTATTCCTTTTACTACTTTTCAAAAACTGTATCATACTGCCGATAATGTGGGTTGGTTAGCCATTGCGGCTTATAACAATGTCGATGTAATTCAGGTAGAAAAAGACGTAAAACGTGTTTTAAAAGAAATTCATCAGGTAGCACCCGACGATGAACGTGCATTTGGCTCATTTAATCTAGGCGAAATTTTTAATAAAGTAAAAAGCTTTTCTAAAGGGCTCACCTTTTTATCGTTAGTGGTTGGTGTTGCAACTATTTTTGCAGGAGTTATTGGTATTGGCAATATATTGTTGATTTCTGTAAAAGAACGAACCCGAGAATTGGGAGTAAGAAGAGCTTTGGGAGCTACACCCAACGAAATAAAAGGGCAAATTATTCTGGAATCCGTTTTTTTAACGTTAGTTTCAGGAATTTTAGGAATTGTTTTGGGGGCATTAGTACTTTCGGGTGTTAATGCCGCTACTAAGGATGTCGATTTTCCTTATGCCAATCCAACAGTGCCTATTCCTTACATTATTGGAGCATTATTAATAATGATTGTGTTAGGAACATTAATAGGATTAATTCCTGCCCAACGGGCAGTAAGTATAAAACCTATTGATGCGTTGAGGGAAGAGTAAATCCGACCCAATCTGTCAGCTGACGGAAGGGTCTCCCCTCTTGAGAGAGGTTAGGGGTGTGTTAAAAAAAATATAAACTAAATAATAACAAGATGAAAAAAATAATGAAATACCTGCTAATTGTGCTGATAATAGTGGGCGTAATTTATGCCACCTACTTTTTTATAACGTCAAACAACACCTCGGCAATAGTTTATAAAACAGAAACTGCTTTTAAAACCACCATCGAAAAGAAAACCATTGCTACAGGTAAGGTTGTTCCGGAAGACGAAGTAGAAATTAAACCGCAAATTTCGGGCATCATTGAGTCTATTCTGGTAAAAGAAGGACAATTGATAAAAGCCGGCGATTTAATTGCAAAAATTAAAGTAGTTCCGAACGAAGCCGCTTTAAGTAGTGCATTAGGCAGGGTTAAAAATGCCAACTATGTTTTCGAAAATTCAAAACTTGATTTAGACAGAAATAAAATTTTGTACGATAAACAAGTTATTTCTACTCAGGATTTTAATTCGGTAGAATTACGTTTTAATCAAGCCAAACAAGAGCTTTCTAACGCTCAAAACGATTTACAAATTATACAGTTGGGTACACGCGAAGGCGGTTTAGCCAATACCAATATTAAAGCCACCATTTCGGGAACTATTTTAGAAATTCCTGTAAAAATTGGCGATCAGGTAATTGAAAGCAATAACTTTAACCCCGGAACCACCATTGCATTTATTGCCAACCTCAGCAACATGGTATTTGAAGGAAAAATTGACGAAGCTGAAGTAGGGAAACTTAAACTCGACATGCCTTTAAAAATTAGTTTAGGAGCCATTAACGATAAGGAATTTGATGCAAAACTCCGATTCGTGGCTCCAAAAGGTATTGAAGATCAAGGTGCTGTTCAATTTAAAATTGAAGCCAACGTACACTTAGACACTGCATTTTTTATACGTGCAGGATACAGTGCCAATGCCTCGTTGGTGCTCGATAAAAAAGAAAATGTGTTAGCCATTAAAGAAGCATTACTGCAATTCGATAAGGAAACCAATAGCCCTTACGTTGAAATAGAAACCGGCGAACAAAAATTTGAACGTAAAGATGTTACTCTTGGTATTTCTGACGGTATAAACGTAGAGATTTTAACAGGTATTAAACCTACCGATAAAGTTAAAGTGTGGAACATTACCCAACCCGAAAAAATAGAGTCGAAAAAAGGAAATGACTTCGAATAATAACTCTTTGAACGAAATTAAAATCAACTAAAAATGTTTAAAAAAACGCTATTTTTTGCTTTAACCTTGTTTTGCCAAGTAGCTGTGTTTTCTCAAGCTAACAGCGAAACAAAAATTTGGACACTCCAAGAATGTGTGGATTATGCATTAAAAAACAACATTTCCGTCAAACAATCGGAGTTGGAAAAGCAAAGTAGAACTCAAGATATTGTTAATGCCAAGGGAAATTTTTTACCTAACGTTAATGCTTCGGCATCACAATCGTTCAACTTTGGTTCATCCATAGATGCTACAGGGTCAAGAGTTGCAGCTGATTTCAGATCGAATAATTACAGCTTAAATGCATCGGTGGTTTTGTTTGATGGTTTTGCCAACATCAATACCTTGAACCAATCTAAAATTAATTTAGAAGTACAAAATGCCAATGTCGAAAAAATGAAAAACGACATTTCGCTAAACGTAGTTAATGCATATTTGCAAATACTTTTTGCCAAAGAACAAATAAACATTGCCCAACTACAAGTTGATATCAGCCAAAACGAAGTGGATCGAGTTAGCAAAATGGTTGATGCAGGAATAACTCCAAAAGGCGATTTACTCAACATAAAATCTACTCTGGCTACCGACGAACAAAATTTAATTCAGGCACAAAATACACTCGATATTTCTTCACTTCGATTGGCTCAATTGCTACAATTACAAGAAGCCACCATTTTAGTTGAAAACGTTGCCTTAGAAAACCCTAACGCCTCTGTCATTAATAATTCTTCAACCGATATTTACAGCAAAGCTTCTACTACGTTTCCCGAAATTAAAGCCGCCGAACTCAGCATTAAAAGTGCCGACAAAAGCATACGCATTTCGCGAGCCAATTATTATCCTTCATTAACTTTAAATTATGGATTAAGCACCGTTTACCAGCACAGGCAAGGGTTTGTCGATTTTTATCCTTACAGCGACCAACTAGATAACAATTTGGGTCATTTTATTGGGTTAACTTTAAACATTCCACTATTTAACCGTTTTCAATATTCAACAGCCGTTGCAAAATCGAGAATAAGTATGGAGCAGGCACAATACAGCTTGGAAAGCGAAAAAATTAAACTCCGTGAATCCATACAAATAGCATATACCGATGCAAAAACCGCCTCCAAAACTTACGATGCTGCATTAAAAGCAGAGGAAGCCAATCAAGAAGCGTTTAGGTATGCCCAAGAACGGTTCGAGGTAGGTAGTTTTAATTCGTTCGATTTTAATCAAGCCAAAAACCGTTTATTTACTGCTCAATCGCAACAAATTAGAGCCAAATACGATTATTCGTTTAAACTTAAGGTATTGGAATTTTATTACGGCATTCCGTTGGTAATTAAATAGTACTATTTAACGTAAAATTTTTCTAACAAAAGCCACAGTAAAATAACTCATAAGAAAAACACCCGACCAGCCTTCAATAATTGAAATTCCACGTTCAAAACCCATGGGATAATAATCGCCATAACCAATGGTTAAAAATGTAATAGCACTATGGTAAAAACAAGTTTGTAAAAAAGATAAATTATCGGTTGCTCCAACGGCATTTATAATACTTCCTGCATTAAAAAACCCAACCAACAAATAGAGTAAACTAAAACACACATAAACCAACAACATACTAAATAGAACTCTTAATGGGCTGGTTGCAAAAAGCCCCATTTTATCAAAAACCAGCCACCTGAAAAATAAAAATGGAGCTTTTAAATACTCTTTTCCACCTTTTGTTTTAACATTTATTACTTCGGCACGGTGTTCAAATCGTTTAAACTGAACATACGCTTTGTCTTCGTCTTCGTATTGTCCATTCAAATGAAAATTTTCTTTGAAAATATTAAACTGTTCTGCCTTTTGTTTTAGTGTTGAATCCGATTGGTTTTTAATCAGGTTTTTGACGTTATTCATCTCCCAATCAACAATAATTCTACCCAGGTTTCTTGTTCCAACCAAATAAAGTTTAGTTATTTTTATGGGATAAGTAGATGGTTTCAGGTCAACAATATCTCGAATTACGGTATCGGTTAAATCAATACTGTCGCATTCGTTTATTTTTAAATCTAAATACACGTTTAAATGCGAACCTTTAAATGTGATGTTTCGGGCTTTACTTTGAGCAAAACTCACTGTTCCTGTTCCAAAATTTACATTTTCGAATAAGGCATCTGCTGTTCCAAAATCAATATTTTCAAACGATTTTAAACCACTTCCAAACGTTGCCAGCCTAAAGATTAGTTTGCCCGAAATAAATTCTGATTCGTCAAAAAAAACATCGCCATTTCCAAAACCGGCTTTTCTAAAATCTATTTTTCCCGATCCAAATTCCACTTTTCTAAAATCACAACCATTGTTGCCAAAGGAAGCATTTTCAAAACTTTTATCGCCTTCGCCAAATTTTGCAAAATGAAACGTTATTTTACTTTGCTTAAAATCGACATTTTTAAACGACACGTTACCATTATCAAAAGAAGTATTTACAAACGAAACCTACTCGCTGTTAAAACAGGCGTCCATAAAAGTAACGTCGCCTAAGCCGAATTTTGCATATTGAAAGTTAACATTATCCGTACCAAAATACGTTTGTTTAAATTTTACATTCCCTTCTTCAAATTTTGAGCTGTAAAATGATAAGTCGCCATTTGAAAAAATACTATCACTAAAATCGGCCCCCCCACAAACTTAACACGAGAAAAATCTATCGTTTTTTCGGTTTCAAAAAACGCATTTTTGGCTTTAAATTTTACTAATGAAACAGCATCGTTTTCCGATAGGTCATATTGTTTTTTTAGTTCCTTTACCGAAAAATTATGTACATAACCATAAGATATATCAATAGGTTGATTGGCTATTATTTTTTGATAAACTTCGTTAACATCAATAACTCCATACTTATTAACCGAAATTAGTTTTTGATTGGCAAATGTTTTTACCACAGCCGTTTTTGTAGTTGTTAAATTTTCGTAAACAAACGGTTGGTTTTCTATTTGTGTTTGATACGTTCTCATGCATTAAAAGTATATCATTCTTCAGAAAAATGCAAAAGTTCTTTTCGGTAGGCATTAAATAATTTTGATTTTGATACAAAACCAATGTATTTGTTGCCTTCAATAACGGGTAAATTCCAGGCGTTAGATTGCGAAAATTTTTCCATTACCGCATCCATATTGTCTGATAAGAAAATATAACCCGGAGGTAAAATCATGAGCGATTCGACAGTAATTATTTCGTACAGCTCAGGTTTAAACATGATTTCGCGAATATCATCGAGAGTAATTACACCTTGTAAAATGCCTTTTTCATCCACCACAGGAAATAAATTTCGTGATGAAGCAGAAACTACTTTTACCAAATCGCCCAAGGTTTGGTTTGGATGAACTGTAACAAAATCTTTTTCTATTTCATCTTGTAAATTCATCAACGTTAAAACGGTTTTGTCTTTGTTTCGCGACAACATTTCACCGCGTTTTGCCAATTGATGGGTGTAAACCGAATGTTTTACAAAATATTTAGAGGTTAAATACGAAATGGCCGCAGTTATCATTAACGGAATAATCAACTCGTAACCCTTAGTAATTTCGGCTATTAAAAAGAGAGCAGTAAGTGGGGCGTGCAAAACACCTGCAATTAAACCTGCCATGCCTACCAACGAAAAATTGGTTAACGATAAAGAAAATCCGGCAAAATGATTGATAGATTTTGCAAAAACAAATCCACTTGTTGCCCCCATAAATAATGAAGGAGCAAAAACACCACCAATACCTCCGGCTCCAAAAGTAAATGAAGTGGCAACAACTTTTAAAAAAATAATTCCGGCTAATAAAGCCAATACCAACACAATGTTTTCACGCTGGTCGTAAAACATACTGTTGTTAAAAATTTCTTCTGGTTTGTTGTTTAACAGTGCAATAATGGTTTCAAAACCTTCGCCATACAAAGGGGGAACAAAAAAAATAAGTATTCCTAAAACAATACCTCCAAAAATAAGTTTTGCCTTTTTGGATTTTATACGTTCAAAAAACTCTTCGATAACAGTAAACAACTTGTTAAAGTAAGCTGAAATAAGTCCCGTAAAAAGCCCCAATAAAATATAAAAAGGAACATTTGCCGGCTGAAATACATCGTGAATTCTAATGTCAAATAACACGTTGTTTCCCAACATCATTCTGGAACTTAATGCCGCGGCAACCGAAGCTGCTAAAAAAGGAATCATGGAGGTCAAGGTTAAATCGAACATAAAAACCTCCAACACAAAAACCAACGCAGCAATAGGCGCATTAAAAATCCCTGACATTGCACCTGCAGCTCCACACCCCAAAAGTAATGTGGTGGTTTTGTAGTTTTGTTTAAAAAACTGTCCTACATTACTTCCTATTGAACTTGCCGTAGAAACAGTTGGACCTTCCAAACCTACCGAACCTCCAAAACCAACAGTTAACGCACTTGCCACAACAGAAGCAAACATGCTTTTTGCTTTTATAATGCTTTTATTTTTTGAAATGGCATAAAGCACATTTGGGACGCCATGTCCGATAGGTTTTTTAATTACATATTTAACAAACAACGTTGTTAATAACAACCCAATAAAAGGATAAAAAAAGTACAAGTAATTTTCGAATTCTTTTACAAAACCCCAGGTAAGAATACTTTTGGTAAAATGAACGGTATTTTTTATGATTACTGCCGCCCAACCGGAAAACAAACCTACCAATAACGCTAAAATTAACACCCGATGCCTTTCGGGAATTCTTCTAAAATTAATCGAAAATATTTTTTGTAAAAAATTTAGCGTTGACATTTCGGTAACTTAATTTTATCTATTTTTCGTTGTACAAAACTTTGGCTTGTTTTGCTGAAACAGTAATTCCTTTAATAAATGAGGAGCTAAAACCATTGTGCTCCATTTCGTTTAATCCTGCAATGGTACAGCCTTTTGGCGAAGTTACCTTATCTATTTCATCTTCCGGATGCGAGTGATTTGCCAAAAGCAAACTTGCAGCTCCTCTGGCAGTTTGAGCTGCCATTTTTAATGCCTCGCCGGCATGAAAATCTATTTCGTTTCCACCTTGCGATGCTGCCCGAATAGCACGTAAGAAAAAAGCAATGCCACAAGCACACAAGGCTGTTGCAGAGGTCATTTGTTCTTCGTTAATTACAGCAGTTTCTCCAACCAACTCAAACAAATTTTGCGTTTGAGGAATGTAGCCTTGCCATTGTGGGGTTGTAGCTATACAGGTCATCGATTCTCGAATAGAAATTGCTGTGTTAGGCATCGCTCTTACTATGGGTGTTTTGTTTCCTAATATTTGTTCTATTTCAATTACTTTAATTCCTGTTACCAGCGAAATCAGCAATTGATTCGGTTTTAGCTTTCCTTTAAGTTCTTTTAATACTTCGTTTACTTTTTGAGGTAAGACCGCCAAAAAAATGATGTCCGCAGTTTTTACAGCTTCTACATTGTTAGCCGTTACGTGAGCTCCATCTTCACGCCACAAATCAAGTTTAATGGTGTTTCGACGAGCTAATGTAAATTGTGCCGGCTGAAATTTTCCACTTTCAACCAATCCTTTTACCAATGAAGAACCTAAATTTCCGGCTCCAATAACAGTGATTTTTGTTTTACTCATCGCTTTTTATTTTTTCATTTAAAAATCCAAAGGTAAGAAGTTCTTGGTTGCATTTAATTTTTAGTTGTTGTAACTTATTCCTAGTTTTAATGTAAAATACAGCATTAACATAAATATTAACGTTTTCTTTATTCGATGTCTCACCTTGGTGTAAAAATACTTAGGACTATTGAACTTGATTTTGCTGTGATGCAACTTAGAGAAGACGGTGTTGTTACTTTTTATGGTAATGAAGATTTAGATGGATTAAGTGTACAACGAATTGAAGATCTTTATGTTGCTATGATCACATTAACCGAAAACAATCCTGCACCACTATTGGTAAGTAAAATCAACCATTTTCAATTAAACAGCGAAGAAAAAAACATGATTACTGCCAAACTCCCCTCGTGTATTAGTGCTTGTGCCATTAAAGAAGATAACATCATGCTTCGTTTTTTGGTTCACACCTTTAATTACCTCTACCGCCCTTCGGTACCAATAAAATTGTTTAAAACGGAAGAAGAAGCTCTGTTGTGGTTGAAAGCATTTTAAACCTTTTGGAAAGTTTCAAACTTTCCAAAAGGTTTAAATATAAAAAGGACTCGAAGATATAAAATACTTACTTTTGTTTAAAGGTAAATTAAAGCAATCATCTTAGCCTATTTAAATCATATCGACACCCAATTTTTTCTTTTCTTAAACGGAATTCATTCTCCTTTTTTTGATGTGGTTTTTGAATGGATTAGCAACCGTTTCAGCTGGATTCCTTTTTATGGTTTTTTAGCAATTTTAATGGGTTTTAAGTTTGGGTGGCGACTGCTTATTTTAGCCCCATTTATTACTTTGGTGATTCTATTTTCGGACCAAATTTCGGTGCTTCTGTTTAAAGATGTTTTTATGCGATTACGCCCTTGCCACAACCCCGAAATTGCCGATTTGGTTCATACAGTTAACGACTCTTGTGGTGGAAAATATGGGTTTGTATCGTCGCACGCTGCCAACACATTTGCATTAGCCACTTTTATTGGATTGGTGCTAAAAAATCACTTGAAATGGATGTTTCTTTTTATGTTAATTTGGGCAACGCTAGTTTCTTACAGTAGAATTTATTTAGGAGTTCATTACCCCGGCGATGTGTTGGGTGGAGCTTTATTGGGGAGTATAATTGGTTTTTTATTGTGGAAAACATTAGTTTATTTTAACAACTATTTTAAATTAAAATTAACATTATGATAAACATCTTTGCTGTGTTTTTTGGTGGAGGCTTAGGAAGTTTGTTACGTTATGGAATTTCTAAATTAACCATCTCTTTTTATTCCGGAAATTTCCCTCTGGCAACGTTTATCTCAAACATATTGAGCTGTATTATTTTAATTTTTACCGTGAAAAAAAAAAAAAAAATAGTTGACTCAGAATTGATGAGAGTCTTTTTAATTACCGGAATTTGCGGAGGTTTTAGTACCTTTTCTACTTTTAGTTTCGAAACTTTTTCGTTGATAAAAACCGGGCATTACACCATTGCCCTTGTAAACATTGTGTTAAGCTTGTTTGTGGGTATTGGATTAATTTATTTTTTACTTAAAAATCAAGGTCAATGAAGCGTTTAGTTACTGTTAGTTTATTGTTTTGTTCCGGGTTATTTGTTTTTGCGCAACAGCAAAAACCAAAACTGGTAATCGGTATTGTTGTCGATCAAATGCGTTACGATTATCTCGACAGGTATTGGAACAAGTTTGGTAACGATGGTTTTAAAAAAATCATTAACAATGGTTTTAACTGTAAAAACACACATTACAACTACATGCCGACTTATACAGGTCCCGGACATGCCTCTATTTATACCGGAACAACTCCCGAAAACAACGGTATCATTGCCAACGATTGGTACGATAAAAAAAATAAGAAAATGGTTTATTGTGCCGAAGATGTTACTGTAAAAACCATTGGAAGTGAATCAGCAGCCGGATTAATGTCGCCAAAAAACATGATAACCACCACCATTACTGACCAACTAAAACTCAACACCAATTTTAAAGGAAAAGTAATCGGTATTTCGTTAAAAGACAGGGGTGCAATTCTTCCTGCCGGACACAAAGCCGACGCTGCTTATTGGTTTGAAGGTGGAGATACCGGAAAATGGATTTCGAGTTCGTATTATTTTAATGAATTACCTAAATGGGTGAACGAAGTAAACAAAAAAAATTCGGCAAACACTTTTTTAAACTCGCCTTGGAATACGTTGTTGCCTATTGCTGAATATACCGAAAGCATTGCCGACAACAACACTTATGAAGGTACTTTTAGTACAGAAAAAACACCAACATTTCCTCACCACTTACCAGCATTGCGTGACAGCAACGATAATTATAGCTTAATAAAAAGCACTCCTTTTGGAAACAACATTACCACCGAAATGGCTTTAGCTGCCCTTGTTGCAGAGAATTTAGGTGAGGATGAAATCACTGATTTTTTAGCAATTAGTTATTCCTCGCCTGATTATATCGGACACCAATTTGGACCAATGTCGGTTGAAGTTGAAGACACTTATTTAAGGTTAGATAAAGATTTGGCAACCTTATTTGCTTTTTTGGAAACAAAATTTAAAAAAGATGAACTCCTTCTTTTTATTACTGCCGACCATGGGGCTGTTGATGTTCCTCAATATTTAATAGATAATCATATTCCGGCAGGTTATTTTAACAAACTAAAAATGACTACTGATTTAAAAGCATTTTGCTTAACCAAATGGAAAGTTGATTTGGTTGAAAACATTAGCAACGGAAATGTGTTTTTAAACCATGAAATCATTACAAAAAACGGTTTCAATACCTCTCAAATAGAGCAAGAAATTGCCAACTACCTGTTAACCTTTGAAGGAGTTAGCCAAACTTTTACGGCCACCACCTTAAAAACCACCATTATTACCGAAAATATTGCCGCAAACATTCAGCGAGGTTTTAACCAATCACGCTCGGGTGATGTAATTTATGTATTGGCTTCGGGTTGGATAAACGCCGGTTACAAAACAGGAACTACACATGGTTCGCCTTATCGTTACGATACACATGTGCCTTTGCTTTGGTATGGATATCAAATTCCAACAGGAGCAACCGCCGACAAAATAATTATACCCGATATTGCTGCAACAATAGCTATTTTACTAAACATTAACGCACCGAGTGCTTGTACCGGAAAACCTATAAAAGAACTTATAAAATGATAAAATTATTAATTTCCAGCTTCGTGCTGTTGATGTTTACTTGTAACGACACCGACGAAAATCAACCTGTTGAAGAAAATAACCCTACAGAAACAACGCAACGAATTGCCTCGGAAGAATCAAAAAAATTATCGAATGAAGAAACTGCATTTTTAGCTTTTTACCAATCGTTTACAAAGGCTATTGAAACTAAAGAAGCAGCAAAAGTAAATGCTTTTGTTGATGAAGTTTTTGGTGTTTATTTTATTGAATCGAATGGTGCTATGCCAAGTTTTACTAGACAATATGATGTTGCCAAATTCAAGTCGGTTCGTGAAGAGCTGTTCTTTTCCCTGAATTTTAAAGACCTACAACAAACACCTGTTTTTGAAGAGTTGCCTAAGATAATTTGTGATGCCACGCCTTACGACAAACAAGGTTGTTTTGCCAAAAAAATAAACCCTTTTGTAAACGATGAATTTTGGTATGTTACCGATTTAAACGAAAAAGAAAAACAAGCCATATCGGTTTTTGCCGAAAAAATTGATTTTACAGTTATAAATACCTCAACCGGTAAATTTTATTTTACTAAAAACGGCGATACTTGGAAAATTGGTTTTATCGATTTAAGGGTTCCTTGTGAGGCTTAAAAATTACTTTTTGCCAAGAAGTTACACAAACGATACAATACTCTTGCTCCAACATTGGCATCCCACTCTACATTACCCACCTCGTTTAAGTCGAAACCAATAATTTTTTTACCCGATTCTACTAATTTGTTGAATAAAAAATTGATTTGTTCCACCTCAAAACCTCCAACAACAGGCGTACCTGTATGTGGACAAAGTTTTGGATCTAAGCCATCAATATCATAGCTGATGTAAACCAAATCGGGCAGTTGGTCGATAATCTCTTTACAAATGTCTTCCCACGTTTTGCCAATGTATTGTTGTGCTTTAATGTCCCAGTCAAAAAAGGTTTTTATTCTTCCTTTTGAGTTGTTGATGAGTTCTATTTCTGCAGGGCAGATATCCCTGATGCCCACTTGAACCAATTTACTAACCTGAGGTACTTTTAAGGTATTAAACATGATTGAAGCATGAGAGAATTCAAAACCTTCGTAAGCTTCTCTTAAATCGGCGTGTGCATCAATTTGAAGTATTCCGAAACCGGGGTATTTTTTCGCTAAAGCATGTATTAATCCCAAAGGAGAATTGTGGTCGCCCCCCAACACAACGGCAAATTTGTTTTGGTTTAAATATTCAGTAGCCGTAAGTTCAACCTTTAAATTTAACGCTTTGCAATGGTTGTTTATTTTTTGATAAGTTTCTTCGTCCTGTTTGGTTAGAGCCTGTTCGTTTTCAAGTTTTTGAATTATTTTAGTGGCTAATTCTCCTGTTTTTCTGTTTTCAACCAGTTCGGTGTCGTAAATGGGTAACATGGCAACCTTGGTTTTCCATGCATTTTTTAAATACGGGCTAAAAAAATCGAGTTGAGTAGAAGCTTCTAGAATAGCTTGTGGCCCTTCTGCCGTTCCTTTGGCATAAGAGCAGGTAATGTCTGATAAAACCGGAATAATTACAATTTGGCTTTCTTCTATGGTGTATGGAAATCCAAAAATGTTTCCATTGTTAATACCTACTTCGTTTGGGTTGAACATTTTTTACTAGTTACTAGCGACTAGTTGCTAGCCACTAGTTAATTCTAAATGGTTTTTATTTTGTTATACAAATCATCTTTGTAAGAGCCTCCAATTGGAATGAGTTTTTTTCCGCCATCCATTACAATGTTAGTTTGTTCGATAGCAGTAATTTTGTTTAATCTCACGATGTACGACCGATGAACTCGAACAAAATCGTTTCCCGGTAATTTTTTTTCAATGTCTTTCATGGTAGAATGGATGGTAAACCTTACATCACTTAAATTAATTACCACATAATCTTTTAGTGCTTCAACAAACAAAATATCTGTGGTTTTAACTTTAACCAATCTGGAGTTTGATTTTACAAAAATTACTCCGTCATCACCCTCTTTGTTTTCAACCAGAGAATATAAAAAATCACGTTCTTTTACAATCTCCTGTTCTTTACTGTGTTTATAAAGAGCCATTTCTATTGATGTGTGTAAATCAATTTCTTTAAAGGGTTTAATAATATAACCATAAGGCTCGGTAACTTTTGCTTTGCTCAACGTATTTTCATCGGCATAAGCAGTTAAATAAATTACGGGAATATTAAGTGTTTCTTTAATCTTTTCGGCAGTTTCAATACCACTCATATCGCCTTTTAGCATAATATCCATCAAAACCAAATCGGGCTTGGTTTCGTTAGCTAACAGTATGGCTTTTTCTCCAGTTGAAGCTGCTCCTGCAATATTGTAGCCCAGCTTTTTAAGGCTTTGCTGAATATCTTTTGAAACGATGCTTTCGTCCTCCACAACTAAAATATTATTTTTCGACATTATTGTATTTGTTTAAATGTAACTGTAAATGTTGTACCTCTGTTATTTTCAATTTTTAGTTCTCCGTCTATTTGTTCAACCAAAGCCATAACTAATTGAAGCCCAAGTGTATTTGTTTCTTTAATATTCATGTTTTTCGGTATTCCTACACCATTGTCTGAAACCTTAATTGTAATCAGTCCTTTTTTCAGGAACAAACTTATGGTTATTTTACCTTTTTCTTTTCCTTTAAAAGCATATTTTAATGAGTTCGAAACTAGTTCATTTATTATTAATCCGCAAGGAATTGATAAGTCTAAACTCAAAGAAACTTCTTCAATTTCAAAAGCGGTTTCGACAAAACTGTGTAAATTACCGTATGAAAGTACTAAATTTTTCGACAAACTAACAATATATTGTGAAAAATTTATTTTAGAAAAATCGTTTGCCTGATATAAACTCTCATGTATTATCGACATGGTTTTAATCCTGTCTTGACTTTCACGTAGTATAGTAATGATTTTTTCGTCTTCAATATACGATGATTGTAGGTTTAAAATACTTGAAATTACTTGTAAATTATTTTTTACCCGATGATGAACCTCTTTTAAAAGCACTTCTTTTTCCTTTAATGAATCTTTTAGGCTCTCTTCGGCAATTTGTTTGTCGGTAATATCGTGTGCAATTCCCGAAACCAACACCACCTCGTTGTTTTCATTAAAAATGGGGTTAAGAAAAACCTCTCTTATTATTCTGTTTCCTCCGGTATTAATTCTTTCGGTAATAAATTCTACTTTTTTTCCATTAAAAACTTCTTCATATTTTTTATCCCAAAAGGGTTGTAATTTTGTTTCATTCACCCGATTTTTAGTGTTCGATAGTATTTTTGGGTAAAAGCCATACAAATCAAATATTGCATCGGCGTAGTTTTGGTTATATGATGTTAGCCCAATATTTTTATCGTAAGTCCAAAAAAGATGCGAACTGTTTTCTATAATACTGGTCAATTTTGAGGTTTGCTCAAACAACAAATGTTCGTCGTATTTCTTTTGAACGGTTAATGCAATTGCACCCGAAATAAATTCTAATATTTCTAAGGATTTGTTATCGTATTCGTTTTCGTTAAAATACGACTGAACAGATAAAACACCCACCACCTCATTTTTAACTTTTAAAGGAACCCCAACAAAAACCTTACATGGTCTACCTATTAGCTCATCAATTAGTATAGAAAGTTCTTTCCGTTTTAAAATAGCTCCTTTTTGTTGTTTTAAAAAGTATTCGTTTATTCCCTTTCTGTGACTTCTGGGGGTTGTGGTTATTTTTCCCCCTCTTTCTATGTCATAATAATAGGGAAAGGCAATGGTGTGTTCATTAATAGAATACGAAATTGCAAAAACTTCTGTATTCATTACATTTCCAAGTTCAACTCTAATGGCTTCATATATTTCTTCGGCTTGAGTTTTTTCAGAAATAATTTTTGAAATGTTGTTGTAAACATCTTGACGGGTTTTTATCCATTTTTCTTCGGTAATGTTTCTGAAAATTCCACGGGTCGAAACCACCTTGCCTTGTGCATTTAGTTTACAACTTACCGAGCCTTCAACAACAACTTTGTTACCTTTTTTATCAATTAATTCAACACTGGTTTTAACTGTTTCGGTATTTTTATTTTTAATAATGTTTTTGAAAAAATTAATACAATGCTCTTTTCCTTCGGGGTGTAAAAAGTCGAAAATTGTTTTATCCTGAATTTCTTGGTCAGAATAACCTAACGTATTTTTCCAGGCATTATTAACATAAACAATTTGCCCATTAACACTTACACTTTGTATTAAATCGGAAGCGTTTTCAAACAGGTCACGGTAACGTTCTTCACTTTCAATTAATTCTTGTTCGGCAAGTTTTATTTCGGTAATGTCTCTGGAAACCCCCATAGTTCCAATAATTTTTCCATCGGTGTCCCTCAAAACAGATGCAGCCAGAAAAGAAGTGAATAATTCGCCATTTTTTCTTTTATTGATAACTTCTCCAGTAAAAAAACCAGTTTCGTCTAGTTCTTTTTTAACCCTGTAAAAACCTGTTTCGTCAGCATACAAAGCTTTTGAAGGAATGGCTTTCATTTCTTTTTTGGTAAATCCAAACGTAATTTCGGCAGCTCTGTTAAATTCTTTTATTTTTTCATCTTCGTCGGTAGAACAAATAACATCCAGCGAACTGGATATGATGTTGTTGGTATATTGTTGGTTTTGTAATAATTCGTGTTCAATTTTTTTACGTTCTTCTATTTCTTTTTGTAGCAGTTTGTTCGATTCTTCGGCTATTTGATTTTTTAATCGTTCTTTCGATAATTGCTTTTGTGCCGACACATCATGAAAAACTACCTGAATGGCTTGTTGATTTTGATATACAATAGGTAAAGCTTTGGTTCTTATGTCAATTATTTTGTTAGTAATTGGCGATTTTATTCTCACATCAATAAAAACATCTTCATTGAATTTAAGTTGTTGTTTTATTTTTTTGCTGGCTTGTTTTCGGTGTTCGGGCAATAAATAATCCAGTAAATCTTTTTGGATTTTTTGATTTTGATGAACTGTTTCTCCCACTATTTCGGCAGCTTTTTGATTAGCAAAAATTATTTTTCCGTTTACGTGTATAATTATTCCATAAGGAGAGTGTTCAATCAGGTTTTTGTACTTTTCTTCACTTTCTACTAGTCTTTTTTCGTTGTTAACTTGTTCGGTAACATCTATCAGTGTTCCTTCTAATCTTAAAACGGGTTTTCCATTTACTATCAGTTCGTGCAAGGTTACATTGGAAGAAATCCATACCTCATTGCCGTTTTTATCTTTATGTCTAATTTTATAGTTGGTTAACTGATTTTTTTTTCTAAGGTCTTTAAGATACTTCTCCCTATCACTTAATTTAAAATATAAATCGGCTGCTTTTTTGCCTATTAGTTCCATTCTGGTTTTAAAGCCAAAAATTTTAGCAAAAGAGTTGTTACATTCAATAATTATATTGTTTTCGGTAATAAAAACCCCCGCCATGTTTTTAGTAAACAACTGACGGTAACGTTCTTCATTTTGTTTTAAATGGAGTTCAATTATTTTTTTATGGGTAATATCACGACCATTGGCAATTAATACTTCCTCATTTTTATACTTGTGTTTTTTTAGAACTACTTCTTTTAAAAATTCCGTATTGTTTTTATCTATTGCCCACCATTCAAATTTTTGAGTTTTCCCTTTCCAAGCATTTTTATATATTTTTTCTACATCAATGTGTTCGTTTTTACCCGGAGCATTAAAAATATCCGGCGTTTTACCTATAACGTCTTTTTTCGCTACTCCGTATTTTTCTAAAACAGTCTGGTTAACATCAATAAAAACTCCATTTTTATCCTGAATGTATAAAAGATTGGGACTTAGGTTAAACAAGTCTTTGTAACTTTGTTCTGATAATAGAAGAGCTTCTTCGGCATTCTTTTTTTCGGTAATATCTCTGATAACCGTAGTAGTTTCTACTATATTTCCTTTTTTATCATAAACCACGTGTATGGTTTCATCAATCCATAAATATTCTTTTTTGCCTTTTGGTTTAAATCTAAAAGCATTTTGTATGCGTGGTAATTTTAATTTATAAAGTCCCGTTGAAACCGATTCATTTATAAATTTAACATCGTCTGGATGAATTCTTTTGGCGATAGTGCCATTTTTTCCTTCTTCATTAAATTCTTCAATGGTTAAACCTAAAAGTTGTTCAATTTGTGGGCTTATGTAAGTAAGTATCTTTTCGGTTTCAGTAAATTTTACGTTGTAAATACATTCGTTAATGTTTTCAAGTATAAATTTTAAATTTTTCTCGGTTTCTATTTTATCGGTAATATCTTTTGCTGTTCCAAAAACACCTGTTCGTTCTCCAGTACCCGAAAAAATATTGACCAATATTTCTTCAATCCAAACATATTTTTTTTGTTTTTTGTTGTAAAAACGATAAATCAGGGTTTGTGGTTTTTTTTCTGATTTCTGTTCACTTACTTTTTTTCTTAAATTTTCTAGATCTTGTGGATGAAAATATTCTACAAGTTTATCTTTATTTAAAAAATATTCTTCATACGATAACCCAAAAACATTTTCGACTTGAGGACTCAAGTATTCGATTGTTTTAACATTGTTTTTGTCAACAGAAACTTTATAAAACATCTCGTTTATTCTGTTTAAAATAAACGTTACATTTTGTTCTTTTTGTTTGAGGTTTTCTATTTCCTTAATTAATTCCTCTTTGCTTTTTGTTGAATAATCCACCTCTGGTTATTTTAATTTTGTGCCATCTAATTTATATTCTTCACCATTTTTATAATATACCGATATGATTAATTCACCTAATTCGTTATACGATTTCCACACATCGGTTTTGGTGCCCATCACATAATATTCTTCTTTTTTTAGTTTTCCGTTTTCGTAGTAGTACTTGTGTTTTCCATCGGGAGAACCGTCAACAAATTTACCTTCAAAATTTTGTTTTTTGTTGGGATAGTAATAATTCCAAATTCCGTTTCTTTCACCATTTCTATATTCTCCCTCTTCTTTATGATCGCCGTATTCAAAAAACCAAAATCCATCTTTTAAACCATCAATGAATTCTCCTTTGGCAATTAATACACCTGTTTCGTCAAACTCCTGCAACAATCCATCTTCCAATCCTTTTCTAAAATTTTCTTCTCGTAAAATTTCACCATTGGGGTGATACCAAATCCACAAACCCGAAAATTTTTCATCATTTATATAATTACCTTTTTGCTCTAATTTACCATTGTTAAAAAAGTATTCCCATTCGTCAATTTTTTTTCCATCAATGTATTTTCCTTTCGATTTTAATTGTCCGTCCACATAATATTCTTCCCACCAGCCTTGTCTTCTCTCCATTTCATCAATCAATCCTTTGGCTAATAATATTCCATGAAAATATTGTTCTGAACCTATTAAATTTCCATTTTCATCGTAATTTTTAAAAATACCATGTTCTTTTCCATTGATGTCAAAAGAGCCCTCTTTTTTAATTTTTCCGTTTTTAAAAAACTCTTTTTTAATGTCTAAAACCTGTAATTCGTCGGCAAAGGTTTGAGCAACTCCATTGATGTATAAAACGGCATTTAATAATTTTCCTTTATTGTCGTACTCTTTGTAATATCCATTTAACAAATCATTTTTATACGTCGATTCAATCTTGGTTTTGTTATTAGTATGAAATGTTTTCCAAATACCTTGTTTTAAGTTGTTTTTATCTTTTCTATTTATCGATTCTTTGCTTATAAATGTTCCTTTTTTGTAATTAAAAATGGTAATAATTCTTCCATCTTCAGCATATTCATAACCTATTCCTTCTTCTAAACCATCTACAAAAAGCTGTTCTTTCCATTTTAATTTACTAATGGTATCAAAATAATAAATAGTTAAACCTTGCTTAATATCATTTTCAAAATTTTCTTCTACAATTACATTACAACTGTCGCTGTATTGGCTTTTTAATCCGTTTTTTAATCCATTTTTATAGTTTATTTTAGATAAAAAATTTCCTTTTTCGTTGTAGAAAATCCATGTACTGTCGAGTTGGTGGTTTAACCTGTTACCTTCCGATTTTATTAATCCATTTTCGTGGTAATTAATCCAATAACCTTCCGGCTTTCCATTTTTAATTAATCCTTCGCTCGAAACCGCTCCATTTTCGTAATAAAATTTAGTTATACCATCATTAATTCTAGTTTGTGAAATTAAATAAAAAGGCAGAAGAATTAAAACAATGATGATTACTCGAAACATATATATTATAAAAGATTTAATATAAAATTATTTATTTATTACTATGTTTATACTGTTAAAACTGTTTAAAATTAGGAATTAGTTTTCTTGTTCATTTAAAATATATTGAATTATAAGAAATAACTAACAATAGATTTAATTTTAGTAATTTGATTTTGTGTTAATTAAATGTTTAATTAACAACTGTTAGTTATTTTTAAATTTAATAAATGTTAATCAAAAGTTATCATTAACAACCTTTATTTTGATGTTGGTAACTTAAAGTTAAAAAAATGCTTAAAAATTTTGATGTTAAATTTATATAATCAATTGTAAAAAAAAATTAATAAACCAAGTATAAAAAATAAATAATTACCCCTATTAAATTTAATTATCAACAGTTGAATAGTTAATTTTAGCAGCTTTAAAATCAATACATTAAAAAACATATTACATAGTATCAACAATCAATTTTATTACTAACAATCAAATTAAAAATGATAGCAAAAACAATTGCAATAGGCAGTGATCATGCAGGTTTCGACTTAAAAGAAACTGTAAAAAAGTATCTTTTATCAAAAAATATTGAGGTAAAAGATTTTGGACCATATACGGACGAACGAACAGATTATCCGGATTATGCCCACCCGGTTGCAAATTTTGTTGAACAAGATAAAAGTAATAAAACTTTTGGAATATTAATTTGTGGTAGTGGAAATGGTATAAACATGACTGCCAACAAACACCAAGGCATTAGAAGTGCATTGTGTTGGATGCCCGAAATTGCAGAATTGGCCCGTTTACACAACAACGCCAATATTTTGGTTTTACCAGCTCGGTATATTTCTAATGAAGAAACTCTAAAATCCGTAGATGTATTTTTTTCTACCGAATTTGAAGGTGGACGACATACTGATAGGGTGAATAAAATAAGGTGTTAACGATTGCAATATGAAGCGGCTGGTGCTTAAAAGCACCACTTTTTCAAATCGCAAGTATGTTGATTTAAAGTTCATCACTTCAATTTAGCTCTGTCCGCCAGCTGATTTATATTGTCTGTTGTGCATTCGTACTTTTTTCAGAATTATTCTTTTCACCCCATTCTTGCATTAATTCGAAAACTGGCAATAGTTGTTTTCCAGTTTCAGATAATGAATACTCTACTTTCGGTGGAATTTCATTATATGATTTCCTAATTATTATATTCTGCTCTACGAGTTGTTTCAAAGTCTGTGATAGCATTTTATCGTTTATTGTTACAAGACGTCTTTTTATTACATTAAATCTTAATGAACCTTCCTGTCTAAGTGTCCATATAATCAAACCTTTCCAGCGTCCACCAACTACACTCAGTGTCAAATCAACTGGGCAATAATAGATTGTTCCATTTAATTGATATGTTTTCATTGTGCAAAAATAAACTATTTCTTCGATACTTCCCAAATAGATAGCACTTTCATATTGGGTAGTATATTGCAAATGTAAAGTCTATGCTATTATTTTGTATCATAATTTGAAATGATAGTTCAATGAACAAATTTTTATTAATCAGCATTTTCTTTTTATTAATAATAGGAAATGCAAAAAGTCAATAACATATGAATAATGAACAATTAAAAGTCAACAAAGAAGTTGCATTAAATTTATCAAAAGCCATTATGTCCGGTAATTGGGAAAAAGTTGATAGTCTTATTTCTGATGATTTTAAGTATGAAGCAGATGGTCGACCTGCAATTGGAAAACAAGAGTATATTGCTTTTATGAAAAATGTGTTGAGCAATGCATTTACAGATATGGATATGGATTTTCTACGTGTTATTGCAGAAGATGATTTAGTTTCTGTTGATTACACCAATAAAATGACGCATATAGGTGATTTTTTTGGAATTCCCGCAACACAAAAAAAAATTATTGCAAGTGGTCAATTTATCCGTGAAGTAAAAAATGGCAAAGTAACTTCTGAATGGCAAACGACTAATATGGCTGGTTTGATGCAACAACTTACAGCAAAATAATTTTTTCCAAATATCCACACTTAAACCACAGGTCTAAATTGATGTGTGGTTTTTTGTATGAAGCACGACGTTTTGCGGCTTTGCGTTGTGGCGGTTTTGAAACTCTAAACTGTCTGTCCACACAATGTTTATTAAATGCACAACTGTTTATATTAGCTCTTCCCCCGCAATAACGCAAAGGAGCTGTTAGCGGTTCGTTGTTTTGTCTTGGTTAAGGTCAGTCGTTTAATGAATTAATGCCTTGTTCTTTAAGTTTTTCTAATGCGTCTTTCATTGTCTTAACTTGCTCGGCGGCGTGTCCTTGCCATACCGAAACTTCTCCCACAACTTTAAATGGTTGTGTCGAACGATAAGACTTTGTTGGATTACCAGGAAACTTTTTGTCGGTCAAGTCAGGGTCGTCTTCAATTTGTCCAGTTGGTTCTACTAAATAAATTCTTTCTCGTCCGTCACCAAATGCAAGTTCCGCACCCCAAATTGCAGCATCCAATGTAGCAGTCAGGAAAATGTATTTCGCATTTTTTCTTTGCCCAAAGTTGGAGTTGTTACCGACTTCAATTAAGTCGCCAAGTTTTAGGTCAGCCTTTGTCCCATGAAAATATGTCTGAGCGAAAGGTGTCGAGCCGATTGGTTTTTGTTCGTTTTGATTATGTTCCATTCTCAATTATTAATGTCCGTGTTGTCATCCTATAATGACCGCTAACTTGTTTATATGTGTAATAAAACTACATAAAAACACCCATAGTTTTGTACCGTTTTAAAAAATAATTACATCTTGGTTGGTAATTTCCGAGATGGGTTTGTTGGCATAAAATTTTAAAAACGATTTTATGGCATCAACATAAGTTTTTATGGTGTTTGGGCTGTATCGTTTCGATTTTAGCCAAAGTGTAAATACGTTTATTTTTTCTTCCGCTTCCGCCGAAAGTTTAACTGTTTCAACAAGTAAGGTGTCGTCAATTTCAGCTTTACCGTTAAAAAGTGTATAAACTTTTGCTAGATTTTCTGGGGTATCGTTTACGTGCCACGATTTTAAGGAAAAACTCCACAATGCACCTTCTAATTGTTTTACCAAATGTTTTAAAGTATCGTCGAAACCAAAACGAATGAGTAAACGCCATTCTTTTCGATGTACTAAATGCTCTATTTGTACAATTTTTGTCACCATTATTTTCCTCTAAATTACAAATATTCTTTAAAAATGCTTAACACTAACTTAACATAGATTTAATTATTAGTTAATCAGTTAGTTTTGTGGTTAGGTTACTTTTGCTATGTTTTAAACACTATTTGTGTTTTTGGTAACTCATTTAAATTAAAAATAAATTAACAACATGGTTAAAATTAAATTACTGTTAGCAACACTTTTTTTCTCAACTGTGATGGTTGCGCAAGAAAAAACAAATTCAAAATTTGGAAAAGGAATATTAAATGTTGTGGCTGCTGACACATCGTGGAGCATGAAATTTTCTGCTCGTTTTCAAACATTGTATGAAGGGCAGTGGAATTTAAACGATACCGCCGGAATTACAGAGGGAACATCTAAGTTTTTAACAAGACGTGCCCGTTTAAAATTTGAAGGATTTGTTTATTCGCCAAAATTAGAATACAAAATAGAACTTGGGTTGAGCAACAAAGACATTTCCGGGGCAAGTTCTCATACCGGTAATTCGCCAAACTATATTTTAGACGCGGTTTTAAAATGGAATTTTTACAAAAACTTTACCTTGTGGGCTGGTCAAACTAAACTGCCTGGTAATCGCGAACGGGTTATTTCTTCGGCAAACCTTCAATTGGTTGATCGATCGTTGCTAAACAACCAATTTAATATTGACAGAGACATGGGGGTACAATTACATCACGAATTTAAGTTAGGCGATAAGTTTGAGGTTAGAGAAGCGGTAGCTGTTTCTCAGGGTGAAGGAAGAAATGTAACAGATGATAATTTAGGAGGTTACCAATGGACAGGAAGAATAGAGTTTTTACCATTAGGGGCATTTGCTAAAGAGGGTGATTATTTGGGTGGCGATTTAGCAAGAGAAGAGAAGCCAAAACTATCTATTGCTGCAACGTATGATAAAAATAACCACGCCGTTAAAACTGCAAGCAATTTGGGTAAATACATGGTTAACGACAATGGTTTTTTTGAAACAGACATTTACACCTACTTTGTAGATATGATGTTTAAATATAAAGGGTTTTCGTTAATGTCCGAATATGCAAACAGAGAAGCCGAACAGGCTATCGCAAAAAACAGCGATGGAACCGAGACAGGTGCCGTAGTGAATGTTGGAACAGGAATAAATGCTCAAATGGGTTATTTGTTTAAAAACAATTGGGAAGTAGCAACACGGTTTACCTATATAGAATTAGACAAAAAAATTACAGGAAAAGATATTGAACGTCAATATACACTTGGTTTATCTAAATATATTGTTGGGCACAAATTAAAAATACAATCGGATGTTAGTTATTTAGACATTCAAAACAACAAAGACCATGAATTAATGTATCGACTACAAATAGATGTTCATTTCTAAAAATAGAAAGTACCCAATTTTAAAAGCATCATTAAATCAATTACATAGTGGCTTAACAATTTCTTAACATCAGTAACAATTAATTAATATATAAATAATAACCCTTTAACAGGATTGTTTAAGACAACAACTAGTTTTGTTCAGAAAATAATACAACCAAAAATGAAAAGAAAAACAAATACCATTTCAACACTAATTTTAGGAGCAGCGGTAGTTTTAGGACTAGCTTCATGTGGAGGAAATACAGAAAAAAACGAAACTACTGCTGATGAAAAAGCATTGTCAGGCGATATTAAAATAGACGGCTCAAGTACGGTTTATCCAATAACCGAAGCGGTAGCAGAAGAATTTAGAGCAGAACAACCCGGCGTAAATGTTACTGTTGGAGTTTCGGGAACTGGTGGCGGATTTAAAAAATTCTCGAGAGGCGAAACAGCAATAAGTGATGCATCAAGACCAATTAAAGACAAAGAAAAAGCAGCATGTGAAGAAAACGGAATTAGTTTCGTAGAATTAGAAGTTGCTTACGATGGCTTAGCGGTATTGGTTAATAAAGAAAATACTTGGGTTGACCACTTAACAGTTGAAGAATTAAAAAAGATATGGGAACCTGCTGCACAAGGTGTAATTATGAAATGGAACCAGATTCGAAAAGAATGGCCTAACGAAGAAATTCACTTGTTTGGTCCTGGTGTTGCTTCAGGAACATACGACTATTTTACCGATGTAATTAATGGTGAAGAAGGAGCCAGCAGAGGTGATTATACTGCTAGTGAAGATGACAATGTATTGGTTCAAGGGGTTTCAACCGATAAATTAGGTTTAGCATTTTTTGGTTTAGCCTATTACGAAGAAAACAAAGACAAACTAAAGTTAGTTGGCGTTGATAGTGGAACAGGAGTGGTTCTTCCTTCTCAAGAAACTGTCGCTAATGGAAGTTACAAACCCTTATCCCGACCAATATTTATCTATGTAAATAACAAAGCCGCCGAAAAAGAAGAAGTAGTTTCTTTTGTTAATTTTTACTTGGAAATAGTACCTTCCATATCAAAAGAAGTAGGATATGTGCCTATTCCAAACGATATTCTTGCAAAACAAGTGGAAAAATTTAAAAATTTTGTGGCAAAAAAATAGTTAAATAAAAAGTCCGAAGCCCGAAGACCGAAGACCGAAGTACTTTTAACTTCTGGCTTCGGTCTTCGGGCTTCCAACCTTATCTGTATTAATGAGAACAAGAACACAGGAAAATATAATTGAAACACTTTTAAAGTTTGCCACTTCAATTACGATATTAACTACCATAGGAATAATTGGGGTGTTGCTTTATGAAACCATTTCATTTTTTAAAGAAGTTTCAATTATTGATTTTATTACCGACAAAGAATGGACGCCATTATTTGCTCAAAAACATTTCGGTATTCTTCCTTTGGTTTCTGGAACAATACTTACTACTTTAATTGCTATTGCTGTCGCTCTACCAATTGGGTTAACCATTGCCATTTACTTAAACATGTACGCTCCAAAAGGATTTAGAAAATCTTTTAAACCAATGTTAGAGGTTTTGGCAGCCGTACCAACTGTTGTTTATGGTTTTTTTGCATTGACCGTAGTTACCCCATTTTTACAAACCATTTATCCCGAATTATCCGGTTTTAATTCACTTTCCGCAGGTATTGTAATGGGAATAATGATTATTCCATTTGTATCCTCTTTAAGTGAAGATGCCTTATATGCGGTGCCTAAAACCTTAAAAGAAGCCTCTTTCGGTATGGGGGCAACCCGTTTTCAAACCTCTTTTAAAGTAATGGTTCCTGCGGCTTCTTCAGGAATTATAGTATCTATCATTTTAGCCATTTCGAGAGCCATTGGCGAAACCATGATTGTTGCTATTGCTGTCGGTCAACAACCCAGACTTACTTTCGACCCAACCGTTCCGATAGAAACCATTACAGCCTACATTGTTCAGGTTAGTATGGGCGATGTACCACATGGTTCGTTAGAATATCGGACAATTTTCGCTGCCGGAATCACACTGTTCATCTTCACCTTTTTGTTGAACACCGTTAGTTTTTGGATAAAGAAAAAATTTCATGAAAAATATGACTAACGCACAAAAAAATAAGCTCATCGACAACGCTTTTAAAGTGTTTGGAATTGCCTGTACATTTTTTGGGTTAATTATCTTGGCTATTTTAATTTTTAATATTGTTGAGGTAGGTTTATCACGAATTGATTGGGATTTTATAAAAGATTTGCCATCCAGAAGGGCACAAAAAGCAGGTATTTATACCGCTTTAATGGGAACAGTTTGGATATTGTTTTTAACGGCTATCATTGCTTTTCCAATTGGTGTTGGTGCCGGAATTTATTTAGAAGAATATGGTAAAAAAACAAAATGGGCATCTCTTTTAGAAATTAATATTGCCAATTTAGCAGGAGTTCCTTCTATTATTTATGGTCTGTTAGGTTTAGAAATTTTTGTCAGAATATTTGGGTTGGGAGGAAGTTTGTTGGCCGGAAGTTTAACACTTTCTTTATTGATATTACCTATTATTATTGTGTCAACCAGAGAAGCGTTAAAAGCCGTTCCGAGTTCTATAAAAGATGCTTCGGTTGCTTTAGGGGCTTCTAAGTGGCAAACCATATGGAATCAAACTTTACCGGCATCAATAGGTGGTGTTTTAACCGGGGTAATTTTAGCAATTTCCAGAGCAATTGGCGAAACAGCCCCTTTAATTGTTGTGGGTGCTTTGGCTTATGTTCCTTTTGCACCATCAAGCCCAATGGACGAATTTACCGTAATGCCCATACAAATATTTAACTGGGTATCACGACCCCAACACGAATTTGCCGTTAATGCTGCCGCAGCAATTATCATATTATTACTATTTACTTTTATGATGAATGGTGTGGCGGTTTATTATAGAAATAAATGGCAGAAAAAAATTAAATGGTAAACCCATTCCTTTTTCAAAACCTGTTAGGTCTTAATAGGATTATGGGGAGATAAATCGAATTAAAATAAAGAAAATTGCAAGTAGTAGAAAAACAAAATATAATGACAGGTTCAGAAGAATTGATAAAAGAAAAAAAAACCATTATAGAAGCAAGAAATGTAAATGTTTTTTATGGGCACTTTCAAGCCCTAAAAGATATTAATATTATCATGAAAGAAAATACTGTAACTGCATTTATAGGCCCATCCGGTTGTGGCAAATCAACCTTTCTTCGTTGTTTTAATAGGATGAATGATTATATAGAACAATTTCACATTAAAGGTGAAATTTTAATTGATCAAAAAAAAATTTATTGGAAAAGTGTGGCGGTTGAAGAATTACGAAAAGAAGTAGGTATGGTTTTTCAAAAACCCAATCCATTTCCAAAATCCATTTTCGAAAACGTGGCGTATGGATTAAAAATACATGGGGTAAAAGACAAAAATTTTATTGAAGAAAGAGTTGTAAAATCGCTCAAAGATGTTGCGTTGTGGGATGAAGTAAAAGATGACTTGAAAAAATCCGCGTTAGCTTTATCCGGTGGTCAACAACAACGATTATGTATAGCCAGAACCTTAGCCGTTGAACCAAAAATTATATTAATGGATGAACCAACCTCGGCGTTAGACCCAATTTCTACTGCAAAAATAGAAGAATTGCTATTTGATTTAAAACAAAAATATACTATCGTAATTGTTACCCACAACATGCAACAGGCAGCAAGAATAAGTGATAAAACCGCATTTTTCTACATGGGTGACTTAGTGGAATACGATGACACCAAAACAATATTTACCAATCCAAAACAAGAAAAAACTCAAAACTATATTACAGGAAGATTTGGGTAAAGCTAGAAGAGCCTCCCCAACCCCACCGAAAGAGGGGCTTTCGTAGAGGAGCGAAACCAGTAAATTCAAACCTCAAACCTTAAACTTCAAACCTCAAACAACATGACACATTTAGATTTAGAATTAAAGCAAATAAAACAACAGGTTCTCGAAATGATGAGCTTGGTAAGAAGTCAATTAGCTAAAGGAAAAGATGCCGTATTAACTTTTGATAAAGACTTGGTTCATGAAATAAATGCCAACGAAAACAGGGTAAATGCCATGGAGTTAAATATCGATAGAGACATTGAGAATGCGTTAGCACTTTACACCCCGGTTGCAGTTGATTTGCGGTTTATAATGGCTGCTTTTAAAATTAGTGCAGACTTGGAGCGAATTGCCGATAATGCAGTTGGTATTGCAAAATACATTAATAGTGTTGACACACAATTAGCTCAAAAAAATCTCGACAAAATTCGTTTTACTGAAATGTATGAAAATGCTTTATTAATGCTCGACAATGTTTATGAAGCTTTTGAAAAAGAAGATACAAAATTAGCAAGACAGGTATTTATTAAAGACGTTTTATTAAATGAAATAAACACAAATGCCGCATATATTGCTATCGAATTAATACATGCAAAGCCAGAAAAAATCCACAACTATTTGTATTTACTTTCTATTATCAGAAAGTTAGAACGTGTCGGTGATTTAGCTAAAAACATTGCCGAAGAACTTATTTTTTATGTTGAAGCAAAAGTTTTAAAACATCATCCAAAAGAAACAGAATAATCCTTTTTCAACAATTCGTTAATAACTTAACACTAACTTAACATTGGTTTTTTAGTATAATTAAATTTACTACCATAGCTTTGTTGTTGGTAACATATACTTAACATTTATTTAACATGAAATTTGGATTTGTAGAAATTTTAACCTTGATAGGAGCACTCGGATTTTTCATTTATGGAATGAAAATAATGAGTGAAGGTATTCAAAAAGCTGCCGGTAGTGGCTTAAGAAAAATGTTGAGCATGATGACCCAAAACAGATTTATGGGTGTGTTTACAGGATTTATTGTTACTTGTCTTGTTCAGTCATCGTCTGCCACCACTGTAATGACCGTTAGTTTTGTTAACGCAGGGCTGCTTTCATTGGTAGAATCTGCAGGAGTAATGTTAGGAGCAAACATTGGAACGACGATTACCTCATGGCTGGTTGCCCTTTTAGGTTTTAAAGTTTCAATGTCGGCATTATCGTTACCACTATTAGCTATTGCTGTACCCATGTTGTTTGTAAGAAACTCTAAGATAAAATATTTCGGTGAATTTATTTTGGGTTTTGCTATTTTATTTTGGGGGTTATCAGAATTAAAAAATGCTGTTCCTGACATTAAAAGTAATCCGGAAATACTTCATTTTTTAGGAGAATATGCTGATACCAACTTTTTTAGTAACGTGTTATTTGTGTTGGTGGGAACATTATTAACAGTTATAGTACAATCTTCATCGGCAACCATGGCATTAACTCAAACCTTATGTTTTACCGGAATTATCCCTTTTGAAGCGGCAATAGCGATGGTGTTAGGCGAAAACATTGGAACAACTATAACTGCTGAATTAGCTTCACTACCTGCTAATGTGCATGCAAAACGTTCGGCTCGTATCCATTCGTTGTTTAATATTATTGGGGTTTCTTGGATGGTGTTGGTGGTTTCTTTTACCCCATTTTTAAATTTAGTAAGCTGGTTTGCAGTTGATATTTTAGGTAGTGTAGATCCTCGCTTAAATGTTGAAGGAACACCAATGGGATTAGCTATTTTCCACACCACATTTAACCTGTTAAATGTTTCTATTATGATTTGGGTATTGGATTGGTTGGTTAAATTAGCCACCAAAACTGTAAAATCTAAAGGTGAATTTGATGAGGAGTATCATTTGGAGCATATTAATACAGGTATAATGACAACTCCCGATTTATCAATATTTGAAGCCCAGAAAGAAATTGCCAAGTTTGGTGAATTAACCAGAAAAATGAATGGTTTTGTTAAAGATTTAATCACAGAACAAGATTCTAAAGTGATTAGCATTGCTTTAGCAAGAATAAAAAAATACGAAGATATTACCGATAAAATAGAGGTGGAAGTGGCTGATTATTTAACCAAAGTTTCTCAAGGTGAAATGAGTGAACAACTGTCTTTACGAATAAGAGGAATGTTAAGGATTATTGTAAACCTAGAACGAGTTGGCGATATTTATTACCAAATGTCGAAAACCATTGAAAGAAAACACGAAAACAAAGTGTGGTTTACACCAGAACAACGTAAAAATATTTTAGATATGTTTGAGGTGGTTGACAATGCTTTTAACAACATGTGTTTGAATTTAAACAGCAATTATGATGATGTTAATATCGAAAAATCCAAAGAGCTTGAAACAGCAATTAATAACTTAAGAACAATTTTAAGAAAAGAACACTTTAAAAATGTGGAAAAAGGCGAATACGATTTTAAAAGTGCTACTGCATACAGCGAGTTATTTAACGCACTGGAAAAAGTGGGCGACCATATTATTAATGTTTCTGAAGGTATTACGGGAGTTCAGTGAAAGAGAAGTCTTCAGTCGTCAGTTTACAGTCTTCAAACCTCTGTCTTCGGTCTTCTAGCTTATCTCCCCATCAACCTTGCCACATATTTTCCGATAATATCAAATTCGAGGTTTATTAAATCACCTACTTTAATGGCTTGAAAAACAGTATGTTCGAAAGTATAAGGAATAATACATACCGAAAATTGGTTTGATTTTGAATTGACCACCGTTAAACTTACTCCATTAACAGTTATCGAACCTTTCTCGACAGTAATGTGTTCGTTAGACTCATATTCAAAAGTAAACATCCAACTTCCTTTTTCTTCAATAATACTTTTACAAATGGCTGTTTGGTCAACATGCCCTTGAACCACATGTCCGTCAAACCTTCCATTTGCAGCCATGGCACGTTCTAAATTTACTTTATCATTAACGTTCAGTTTTCCTAAATTGGTTTTTTCAAGCGTTTCTTTAATTGCTGTAACGGTGTATTCATTGTTTTTAATGTCAACAATGGTTAAACAAACTCCATTATGAGCTAAACTTTGGTCAACTTTAAGTTCGTTGGTAAAACTACATTCAAACGTAAAATGAATGTTATCTCCTTCAACTACTGTTTTTTTTAATTTTCCTAAACCTTCAATTATTCCTGTAAACATGTTTTATTGTTACTAGTTTCTTGTTTGCTTTGGTCTTCCGACTTCGGACTTCCAGCTTTTTCCTACTTATTACTCAACAAATGTACAAATCCCTTAATAACACGGGGTTTTATTCCTTCCAAATAGTGTTCGTTTACGATGCAGGTATAAAAATAAACACCATCAGAACTTAATTTTCCTCCTTTTTGGTTTTTACCATCCCACATAATATTCGGGTCTTTGCTTTCAAAAACTAAATTTCCCCAACGGTTGTAAATCTTCATTTCAATCGACTCTACATATTGATAAGGAAATGGTTTAAAAAAATCATTCATACCATCATTGCCCGGTGTAAAAATATTGGGCAGCGAATATTTAGGGCAATTATCCACACAAACCGAGTCACTGTAAATACTTTCGTTTCCAACAGAATCAACAGCAGTAATAACATAACACCCTGCAATTGAAACAAGGTTTTCATGTATAAAATTCAACAGGTTTCCATCGGTCAACGAAGTTACCAAATAATAATCTTCACTAATCGAATCGGTTTTGTATATGTTATAACCCAAAATATCATCATCACAATCGGTGGTTGGATTTGTCCATGAAAGTTTGTTTTGTTGAGTATCACAAACCGCCTCAACATTCAAAATTGGAGCACATGGTTTAACGTTGTCAACAGGTTCAGCACAATTTTGTTGAGAGAAATTTAATATTGGAGATATTAATCCGGGCGAAGAATAGGAGCCAATGCTTTTTACTTGATAGCAATACGTTTCACCATTTACCAAACCAGTATCAACATAATTTAAATTACTTGTGGTGGTTATAGAATCATAGTTTAAAGTTGTGGTATTTAGTTTATAAATGACGTGTTCGGTATTTGTCCATGGAACAGCTTCATTCCAAGCTAAGGTAATTCTATTGTCGGATGGAATTAGATTTAAATAACTAGAAGAAGCAACGGTAGATTTTCCCATTAAATCTCTCGCTCCAGCAGTTAAATTATACATGTCAATTCGATAGAAAAATTGAAAATTTTGAGTGTTAATCAGTGTGTCGGTATATGTTGTGTCGTTAATTGTTGAGGTTGAGTCAATCAATGTAAGTGTTGAGGAAGTTTGTTCTCCTCTATAAATTAAATAACGATACGGTCCGGGATAAAGAATGGTGTCAAACTCTGTGGGTTTCGACCAAGCAACATACATGGACCCATTTGTAGTTGAAGTGTTGTTTACGCTCACATTAGTAATAATAGGAACATCTTTCAATAGTCGACCACAAACCTCCTCAGAAGCTTTGCTTTCGCTTCCATCAGGGTAAATTGCTATTACTCGATAACAATATGTTACTCCAGGGATTAATCCTAATCCATTATTGTTGTCAACGTAATTAGTATCGGTTATGGTAGATGTTTCTCCAATATAAGTAAAACCGGTATATGAGGGAACACCAGTTTCACAGTAGCTGGGAGTCCATCCGGAAGCATCTTGTTTTCGATAGATTTTATATTTGAGCGCCTGACTACACATGGTTTTACTCCAATTTAATGCAATGGCATTACTCAAAACCGTTTCACTCAAATTTTTTGGTGCCGGAGCTATCACCTTTATTGCTAATGAATAAAAATCAACCAAATTAACATCGCCATTATCAATTGCTTTAAAGGAAACCAACTGATTTCCTTTTCTAATATTAGCACATTGTGGTGCCCAAAAGAATGACCCATCTACGTTACTTGATATTGCGGTCGTCTGGAATGATGCTCCGGAGGATAATGGTCCGCCTGTGGCGGTGAAAACCACATTATTGCCATCAGGGTCAATAGCATGATAAGTTAAATTTAAGGTATCTCCAACAACAATACAGGTATCTGCTACCCCGGAAATAACCGGTGGATTGTTGCTACATGGCGCAACGGTTATCTGCATATCTCTCAAAATACTACCAATCTTAACACCATTTCGATATTCATCAATTCGGATTCCAACGTTATATTCACCAATAGCTATAGGTGAATCCCAGATTAAGTCACCAGTATTTGCGTTTACCGTAATGTAATTTGATGTTTGAGGAAAAGTATAACCTGGAATGGGGCCACCATTCTCTCCTCTGCTTGCTTCTATTTTGTAAGATAAACTATCACCATCAATATCCCAAGCACCTGGATTATGCACATATGTTTTGCCAATACAAGCATTATCAATAGGAGCATTAAGCAGAGCAGGAGAATTGTTAATCCCTACAAATGGATTAATAATTAATATTGATTCTAGGTAAAATTGTATCTGATCAGAGTTTGGAATATTAATGACTCCTGCATTTCTATTTGGGTCATTAATGTGTATAATATATGGTGTTGGACTGGCTCCAGGATAAGTATGATTTTCTATATAAATATTTTTGGCAATATCACCCCCCAAAAGAATTTTTGAAATTCTAGGGATAGAATCTAAAGAAGAACCATCTCCCCAGAAAATTTCTAAATTGGGTCTGTCAGCTGGACTTGATTCCTTGACATAGGTGGTTACTGTAATTTCATAAGTAAAACCGGAAACATGTTTATAAGTTATCTCCCCAGCTCTATTGTGTGTGGCAAAAGCTTGAGCCGAAACAAATAATAATAATATTATGTAGAGTAGCTTTTTCATTTACAAAGACTAAAATTATCCTTTTTTTGTTTAAGTAGGTTTGAAGGTTATAAGTTTAGAATTTTAATAGGTTGTTTTTTAACCTACTAATCTTATAAACTCTGTTCAATAATTAATTACTTGTTGCTCCATGTCTTTCGGAAGTTCTCGATATTCATATTCCTGTGTACGTAATTGAGATTCAAACCCTGCTTCATGAATAGCTTGTTGAATACCGTCTGCTGTAAAACGATGTGGTGCACCAGCAGCAGAAACCACATTTTCTTCAATCATAATTGAACCAAAATCATTTGCTCCAGCATGTAAACAAATTTGTGCTGTTTTTTCCCCAACAGTTAACCATGAAGCTTGAATATTTTCAATGTTTGGCAACATTATTCTACTTAAGGCAATCATACGAATGTATTCATCATCGGTAACATGGTTCGAAATACCCTTTACTCGTTTTAATAACGTTCCATCATCCATAAATGGCCATGGAATAAAAGCTATAAATCCTTTTGCATCGATAGGCTTTTCTGCTTGTACTTCTCTTAACCAAACCAAATGTTCAAAACGTTCCGATATGGTTTCGATGTGCCCAAACATCATGGTTGCACTAGTGGTTAGGTTTAATTGATGAGCCGCTCGCATCACATCCAACCATTCTCTACCCGTACATTTTCCTTTAGAAATCAATCGTCGTACTCGATCATTTAAAATTTCTGCTCCGGCACCCGGTAACGAATCCAATCCAGCTTCTTTTAACGCTTTTAAAATCTCAATATGTGATAATGCCTCCAATTTACTGATGTGTGCTATTTCAGGTGGTCCTAAAGCATGTAATTTAATGTTGGGAAACATTTTTTTAATCCCCGAAAACGTATCCACATAAAATTTCAAACCTAATTCGGGATGATGCCCACCTTGTAACAACAATTGATTCCCGCCATATTTTATGGTTTCTTCAATTTTTACTTTGTATTGCTCCATGGAAGTAATATAAGCATCGGAATGACCGGGAATACGATAAAAATTGCAAAACTTACAATTGGCAATGCATACGTTGGTGGTGTTTAAATTTCGGTCAATAATCCAGGTTACTTTGTTGGAGTTGTGTTTTTTAATTTTTCGAAGCTCATTTCCTACAAACATTAACTCGGCGGTAGAAGCATTTTTAAATAAAAACTCTCCTTCGGTTGCAGTTAGAAATTCAAATTTTAATGCTCTTTCTAATAAAGATTGTACTTGCATAAGCTATGTTTTTATCATATTCAAAAATTGTAAAACCTTTAATTATTACTACTTTTGAACAATTCAAAGTTACTATAAAATTTGTCGTGAATGGAAATTAAAAAAATTACCAAAATTGCACCCAAAACCAACATTGTATTTGTTGTAAACACTGTAAAAGAATTGGATACTTCTTTTTTTACAGAAGAGGAATTAAGCTATATAAAAGAACAATATACAGCCGAAAATAAGTTGGTAGTAATTCAACGGTTACCACAAGTAATTTTTATTGTTTTTACTGCAAAAGTAAACGATTATAAAGCCAGACAAACCTCTCGCAAGCTGGCTAGTAAATTGGTTGAAAAAGCCAACGAATTAAAAATTACGGAAATCACCGTAAGCTCACAGGTTGCCACAACTATTGATTTTATTGAGGGATTATTGTTGTCTGATTACCAATTTTTAAAATACCTTACCGAGAAAAAAGAAAACACCTTAAAAAAAATAAGCGTTTCAGCTAAAGTTTCCGCTAAGGAATTAGAGGAAATAGTCACCTTATCAGAAGCCACCAATTTTGCTAAAGATTTGGTAAACGAACCTGTTTCTTTTCTAAATGCAACACAATTGGGCGAAGAAGCAAAAAAACTAGCCAAAAAAGCCGGATTTAAAATAGAGGTTTTGGGCAAATCTAAAATCGAAACTTTAAAAATGGGCGGTTTGTTGGCGGTAAATAAAGGCAGTATTGATGAGCCTACTTTCTCTATTTTAGAATGGAAACCAACTAAAGCAAAAAACGCAACACCTATTATTTTGGTTGGAAAAGGTGTGGTTTACGATACTGGTGGATTAAGCTTAAAACCAACACCCAACTCTATGGACACTATGAAATGTGACATGGGTGGAGCTGCAGCTGTTATTGGTGCTTTTTATGCCGTTGCAAAAAATAAGTTGCCTTACCACGTTATTGGTTTAATACCAGCCACAGATAACCGACCTGGTGGGAATGCTTATGCTCCGGGGGATGTAATTACTATGCACAACAAAAAAACAGTAGAAGTGTTGAATACCGATGCTGAAGGAAGAATGTTATTAGCAGATGCCTTAAGTTATGCTCAAAAATACAAACCAGAATTGGTTGTTGATATTGCAACACTTACTGGGGCCGCTGCTTCTGCAATTGGTCATTATGGAGTGGTAGCCATGGGAAATGCCGATGAAAAAATAATGAACAAATTAAAGGAAAGTGGCAACAATGTTTACGAACGTATTGTGGAATTTCCGTTTTGGGAAGAATACAACGAACAGCTGAAATCGGGCATTGCCGATATGACTAATTTAGGTAATGGTATGGGCGGAGCAATTACGGCGGGTAAATTTTTAGAAAAGTTTACCGATTATCCTTACATTCATTTAGACATTGCCGGTCCTGCTTTTATTAAAAAATCGGTAGATTATATTTCACAAGGCGGAACAGGTGTTGGAGTAAGATTATTTTATGATTTTATTAAGAATTACTAAAGGAGACCGAAGTTGGAAGTTGGAAGCAACAAATGACCATTGACCAATGGCTAATGACCAAAAACGAGAAAAATATGACGAAAAGAACTAACGATAAGATAAGAATTGGAATCAGCATTGGCGATTACAACGGAATAGGTTTAGAAGTAATCATAAAAACGTTTATGGATCAGCAAATTTTGGATTTGTGCACACCAATAGTTTATGGTTCTACAAAATTGGCTAACAATTATAGAAAAACACTTGATGCTGGAGAATTTAGTTTCAATAAAATTACCAAAGTAGAAGAAGCAAGTCCTAAAAAAGCCAATATGGTGAGCTGCTGGAGCGAAGAGGTTGAATTAACTCTCGGAAAATCTACTGTAGCTGCCGGAAAATACTCTTTTTTATCGTTAGAAGCAGCCTGCAAAGATTTGTTTGATGGGAAAATTGATGCCATTGTAACAGCCCCAATAAATAAAGACAACATTCAATCCGACCAATTTAATTTTTCCGGACACACCGAATATTTAACCGAGAAATTTGAAGGAGAATCGTTGATGTTGTTAAACAATGAAAATTTGAAAGTTGGAATAGCTACTAACCATATTCCGGTTTCGGCTATTTCAAAAAGTTTAACGGTTGACAAAATATTTTCAAAACTAAAGATTTTAAACAAAAGTCTGGTTCAAGATTTTGCCATCAACAGTCCACGAATAGCCGTTTTAGGATTAAACCCTCACGCTGGTGATAACGGTTTAATTGGTAAAGAAGAACAAGAAATTATTACTCCTGCCATAAACAATGCAAAAAGTATAGGTTTACAAGTTTTTGGTCCTTATCCTGCCGATGGTTTTTTTGGCTCCGCCAATTACAAAAAATTCGATGCTATACTCGCTATGTATCACGACCAAGGTTTAATCCCTTTTAAAACCTTATCATTTGGTGAAGGGGTTAATTTTACCGCTGGTTTAAATATCATTAGAACTTCTCCCGACCATGGAGTGGCTTACGATATTGCTGGTAAAAACATAGCTAACGAACAATCATTCCGTTCAGCTATCTATCAAGCCATCGATATTTATAGAAACCGCCAAATGGATGCTGAGATTAATGAGAATGTGTTGAAGGTGAGTAAAAAATAAATAAATTTGTACCTTTTTTAAAATTAAACTATTATGCTAAATAAGATTAAATCTTTCTTTTCGATTCTAGTAATCACTAGTGTTCTTTCTTGTCAAGAGAATATAGTTGTGGAAGGAATTGATGGGACTACCATTTTATTCTGTGATGCAGAAGATTATGATAATGCAGAAAAAAAATTTACGACCAACCATGTTCTATTTGATGGTGGTATTCAAACTGATAAACATTCATTTGATGGTACTTATTCTTGTGAATTAAATCAATCCAATCTCTATGGGATGGGGCTTGTATTTGATGATGTTCAGCCGGGAGAAGTTATCAAAGCCTCTGTTTATAGAAAGAGTTCTGGAAAAAATGGTTCCATTGTAATTTCTTCAAAAAATAATGAATTGTATTACGCAAACAAAGTTAGTTATACAAAAAATAATGAATCAGGATGGGAAAAAATTAATTTGACTATTAAACTGCCACAAGACATCACTAAATTAGGTGGTATTAAAATCTATGTGTATTATGGTGGTGAAAAATTAGACCCTGTTTATTTTGATAATTTTGAGGTAATTAGGTATGTTGAGAATAGCTCTTTTCAGAAAGACAAAAATAACAATGGTATAAAAATCGAATTGTCTTCACAAGATTATCAGGAATTAGCCAGATATAGAGATTTTGCTGTTAAAAATAAAGTACTTGACAATAATTCAAAAAAGGAGTTTGATGGGGTACTAAAATATAAAGACAAAAGCTATAAAATTGGCATTAGATTAAAAGGCGATTGGACAGACCATTTAACGAGTAATAAATGGTCGTACAGAATAAAAATTAAGGAAGAAAATGCTGCTTTTATGGGGCTTAAATCTTTTTCTATTCAATCCCCCCTGATTAGAGATTTTTTACATGAATGGGTAGCTCACGAAATATGTAAGAAAGAGGACTTATTAACTACTAGAATGGAATATGTTCCTGTTTCTATTAATGGAGTATATTTAGGTGTCTATAATCTGGAAGAACATTTTGAGAAACAATTACTTGAGTCTAAGAACAGGAGGGAAGGTCCTATCTTAAAATTTTCAGAAGAAGGTTTTTGGGAATGTAATCTTTATCATCAAAAAAATAATATTTATCCTGCTAGACCTTATTTCTATGCTTCAACCATTTCCCCTTTTAAAGAAAAGAAAACATTAAAGACGGAGAAATTAAAACATCAATTTTTAATTGCCCAAAATTTAATGTATAAATACAAAACAGGAGAAGAAGATTCTCAAAATTATCTTGATATTAAGCGAATGGCAAAAAATTATGCATTAATGGATATTTTTAATGTTATCCATGCTAATAATTGGCATAATCAACGATTTTACTACAATCCTGTAATATCTAGGTTAGAACCTATTGTTTATGATTGTTATACCGGATTAGGAAGTTTCGATTTGCACGAAGCAAAAATAAGAGGAAATGAAACTTCTGGTAATCATAAAATAGAGTCTTTAGAATGGTATTTATACCTCAATCTATTTGATAATCCTGATTTTTTAAGCTATTATATTGACTATTTAACACTTTATTCGAGCGAAAAATATATTAATACAACATTAAAAGAATTGACTCCGAAAATAGATTCGCTAAGTCAATTGTTACAAACCGATTTTGAAGGTTATTTCTATAATAAAAATAGTTTAATAAATACCACAAAAATCATACGTAAAGAACTTCAGTCGTATAAACAGAAAGCCAATACTATACATTATAACCTTTCAGAGTCGATAAACAGCAACTGTGAGGTAAACAACGTATTTAAAAACATTTCTTTAAATGTCCATTTACAGAAACAAAACGAGAATGGGTCTGTTTTATTAAGTTTAAATAATTTCCATTGTTCGCCCATAAAAGTTATAGGATACGCCTCCAAAATAAATAAAGACAGTATAATCAGGATAAATTCAGAAATAATACTGCCAGCATTTTCTAAAAATCAACCGGATAAAGAAGTTACTATCCCCGTAAAAACTAGCAAATTATATTTTAAAGTATTGAAGGATTCTTCGGAGACCATTTATTCTTCAAAAATTATTTCTTGGCCAAGACCAACTACAAACATTTCTTCTTCTAAATTGTTTGAAGGCACACTAACAAACAACTCTCCTTTTTATAAAATAAAAGACAAACAAATAACCTTTGTTAAGGGAAAACATATCGTTAAAACCAATATTGTTATACCAAAAGGATATACAGTAACTTTTGAATCAGGTGTTGAACTTGTTTTAAATAATAGCATAGGATTTTTAAGTTACTCGCCTATTCATATGAATGGAACAAAAGAAGCACCTATAAAAATTACATCAACCGATGGAACTGGAAAAGGATTTACCGTGTTACACCCATCTTCTCCTTCACGGTTAAATTATGTTATATTTGAAGGGTTAAATACATTTGATTATTTTGGATGGACACTAACTGGATCTGTAACCTTTTATGAGGCGAATGTTCTTTTAAAGAACTGTATTATTAACAATAATAAATGTGAGGATGCATTAAATATTATTCAATCTAATTTTGAGGTCTATAATTGCTCAATAACCAATACTTTTGGAGATGGATTTGATGCTGATTTTTGTAAAGGAAAAGTTGTTGACACAAAGTTTATGAATACTGGTAATGATGGAATGGATTTTTCCGGTAGTTTTATCGAAATAAATAACTGCAATGTTAAAAATGCAGGAGATAAAGGAATTTCGTGTGGAGAAGGTTCAACAGTTTTAATTAACAACACCAATATTAATACCGCAAACATTGGGATTGCATCGAAAGACCGATCTTCAGTGAAGATTAACAACATAAAGATAGAAAATTGTAAATTGGGTTTTTCTCTTTTTCAAAAAAAGCCCGAATATGGTTCTGCGACTATTGATGTGAAAAACTATTATTTAAATAAAATTGATACCACTTCTTTTGTTGAATCAGGATCATCTATTACCTTTGAAAATAAACTACTTAATTAATTATATTTAATAACTAATAAATTATACACATGAAAAAAAATTGGATTTTAATTGCATCTTTAGGTTTTATCTTCGCATGTAGTTCTTCAGATTCTGAGAACCAATCAGTAGATCAAAACGCTAATACAAATCAAACACAAACGGTAAAAAAAGAACCGGAAACAGTTGAAGATTATATTGCAGTGATAAAAGCTGACCTGAAATGGATGGAAATAATAAAAGAAAAAGCTGAGAAAAGAGGTATTAGCATTGATGAAATGATAAAAATGGATGCAGAATGGACATATAATGAAAAAATAAAAAAAACACCCGAATATCAAATAGAAGAAATAAAAAATGCGATAAAAGCTGACGCTGCATGGATGTCTGAAATAGAGAAAAAAGCCGAAAAGACACAAACACCTGTTGATGTCGTTTTATTAAATGATGCAGAATTTATTTACAATAAACGCCTTAAAGAGTCATTAAAATAATGAAATGATTTATCGTAAGCTAATCTTTTTAATATCCTTACTTTGGTTATCTAGCACAATAAGTGCCCAATATTTTGGTGGTGAAAAAAATGATAATGGAATTTATTTTTGTGAAAACAATAATAGTTTCTATTTAACTGGAACAGTCAGGAGTTTTGGATCAGGAAGCGAAGATGTGACCTTAGTAAAAGTAAGTTCCGACTATCAGCATTTGTATCATGTTGAGTGGGGGGGAATACATCATGATATTTCTACAAAAATTATTTCTATATCCGATCAAAACCTTCTTGTAATCGGTCATTCTTGGGATGCTCCAGGAACGAGAACAGGAGGGTTTGTAACAAAATACGATACTGCAGGTGCTATTTTATGGACATCCTATTTCGGTGGTAATGATGATGACTATATTTTTAATACTATTGAAACATTTGATAAAGGATTTTTGATTACTGGCTTAAATCGAGCTGCAGGGGTTTCAGGAGCTACTTTTTTAATTAAAATCAATAAAGATGGTGTAAAAGAATGGGAAAAATTTTATGATACAAATAACAATGATATTGGTATGGATGTTATAGAATGCTCCGATTCCTCCATTTTACTTCTAGTAAACACCAGCTCTTTTGCAGATAAAATTGCACATGTATCCGAATATATAAGTAATGATGCTTCTAAAATTATACTACTCAAAACAGATAAGATGGGTAATGAAATTTGGAGAAAATATTTTGGTGGCATTAACCATGATTTTGGCAAAAGAATAGTAACTGATGGTAATAATTATTTTTATTTTGTTGGGTCAAGCCTAAATAATACTAATGGCAGTTTTGACCTTACTTTAAATAAGATAGATTCTGCTGGTAATGAAATTTGGAGAAAAAATTATGGTGGAGTTGGTTACGAATATGGAAATGATATAGACATGGATGTGGATGGAAATTTATTACTGACTGGAACATCAAGTAGTTTTACATTAGATGAAATTCCGAATATTTATTGCTTAAAGACTGACTCTAGTGGTACAGTGGTTTGGGAAAATAATTTTGGAGGTAATTTTTCTGAATACGGAAATTGTGGTAAATTTTTAAACGATGGTACTATTGCTGTTTTAGGTTCTTCTAACAGCAGAAATGGACTTGATTTCGATTTTTATTTTATAAAATTAGATGCTTCTGGGGAGGTTATAAAATTGTTAGACGAAATTATTTCTCCACCTATTGATACAACTATCCAATATATGATATACCCAAATCCGGCAAGGACATTTGTAAAAATAACTCTTCCAAATGAAGGGTCACAAGAAGAATCGTTTGAATTTACCCTATTTGATATAACCGGTAAAATTGTTAAAAAGGAAGTTTTTAATCAATTATCCGGAACTATTTATTTTGACTCATTATTGTCAATAGGGGTTTATGTATATACCATCAAAACTAGTATGTCCACTCATAAAGGAAAGATTATCATTAATTAAAAGCTATTTTTATCAGAAAGAATCTAAATCAACAAAATCCCAAAATAACTCATTTGTTGAAAGAACATGTTTAAAAATTAAAATTAAGTCCGGACTTGTAATAGGAATTCCAAGAAGCATATTATAGGTATTGTTTATTCCTGATCCAAAATACTCTACCCCATCATTTGAAATACCGTAATAAGATTTAGCATTAGGATTCGCCCCAACATCCCCCATAATTTGTATCACATCTATTCCTCTATTTTTTACAGAAACTAACATCGGATAGATAGATTTTAGGTATGTTGCTGTATCATCATAACAATTCGATATCCAATTTTTTAAAAGAGAATGCCCATACGAAGAAGGGTTTGCAACACCGGGCACATTGTTATAAATACCATGATGAACCAGTACAATAAGCCTTCCTGAATTTATGGTATCACAAACATTTTTTATTATTTTAAATTGTTTATTTAGGTTTTCGCAATCTAATGGGGAGAGATTTCCATCCATCACCATTGTGGTTATATTATTTTCACTATAACTATAATAAGTCGGTCTTTTAGTAAACGAAGTAATCCATTCTATATTTCCATTTCTCGCATCATGATTTCCTAACGTCCAATGATTACCTGGTTTATCGAGATCAAATAAATCATTTAGATGGGATAGTGTAGAATAATCCAAAGAAGCCTCAGAACAAACATCTCCTCCCAACCATATTCTATCAAACTGCGATAAATCCATATTTTCAATTCTATAGTCAACCTTAGTTTGGTCACCCCATTGATAAATGTGTCCAAAAAAAACATATTTCAACGTATCGTTACTTTGAGCTTTAACCTCGTATAAAAATAGTAATAGAAAAATCAATATGGAGGATTTAATAAAATTACGACTAGTATTCTTTTTCATATAATTGTAAATTGTAAGAAGATATGTAACAAAATTATCGAATTTCAATCTGTTTCCTAATTTTTAATTCTATTGGTTTAATTATCAATATACTACATTTTTTTAATTCTAGTTAATTTCCATAGAGCACTATGGATATATAAAACTCTTGTGAATTGATTTGCATAGCCATTACAAGTAATGACAAATGACTGCTGAAGTTAATGAAGGTGTGTTGAGAGTGGGTAAAAGCAAACACACTTGTTACTGATTATTATTTTGATTTACCATATATTCAGCATCAAGCCTAATCATTTCTTCTATTGATACTTTTCTTTTTTTGGCTTTTTCCAAAATTAACAGCATCCAATTATTATTTCTTCGTATGCTGTTTTCTAATGTTCTAATCTTTTTTTCTTTTTTCAATAATATTAACAAATCTTTTTCCAGCACATCATCAAAAGTAACATGATTAAGCTTTGCTTTTTTATGAATCAAATCAACTTGTTGTTTGTTTTCAAGTATTTTATCCCTTAATTCTTTTAAGATATCTTTTTCTATTAATAAATCTTCATTAATATATTGGTGAACAGTTGCATTCCCTATAATAATATCAGTTTTAAATTTATTTTTAATCAACATGTTTCCATATTGTAAAATAGTATCAGGAAAGCTTTTAAGCCAATTATTTTTAATTAAAAAGACCTCAGCATTTTCAAATGCCTTATCTAATTGATGTGGATTCCTTATATAGGATTGATCTGGTACAATTGAAGTAATCTTAGCGGCATTATATGACCCCATAACATAAGTGAACCAATAATTTCCAATAAATGTTGATTGGTTGAGTGATGTTAAAGTTTTATAGGCTTCTTTGTCAATTTTAAATCTTGTTTGTTCTTTGTCAAGTTTAATGTAGCTTAATCCTCCAATAATGGAGGTAAATAATGTAATAAATAGTATAAAATGATTTTTTTTATTTAGAGTTAAATCATCAACACAAAGCAGTAAGCCTGTAATAAAAGAAATGTAACTAAACACATAATATCTATGAGGATAATTTTCTATTCCTGCCCATTGTGTAAAATTAATCGCTGAAAATGTTGCGATACTTATCGTAAAAAAAATAAAATAATTTTTGCTTATTATTTTATTAAGTATGTGTTTTTTATGTTGATAAATGTTGATTATTACTAAATATATAAAAACTAATACACACAAGACGGTAAATGCGTTTATGTTTAAAAAATTATTTGAAAACGAAATAGTATGGTAAAGTCGTTCAAAATGAGTGGTAAAAGCTTCGTAAGTTTTGTCTATACTATTTATACCATAAGCTTCGAAAATAGGGTCTTTAAAATGAATTTTTATTTTGCTGTAAATATAGAATATACCCAATAAACTAACTGGTAGTAATAAAAAAAATGGGGTTCGTATTAGATGAAGAATTTTATCTTTTGTTGATTTTTGATTATTAGATAAGAAAATAAGTGTAAAGCAAACGATAATAAAAATAACGATAAAGGAAATTTCTGACACCCAAATATCTAATAAACTAATAATCCAAAACAAAGATATTATAAGAATATTTTTAAGTGAAAAATGGCTAGAAATTAACTTAGACAAGTAAAATAGTAAAACACTTAAAAATAATTGGGGGGCGTATGGATGACCAATATTTAATAATTCTATATGTGTAACTATTGGTAAAAACAAAAAAACTGCAGCGGATAACTTTAAAACGTAATTATTAATAAGTTTAAATAAAAGTATATATAAGCCCAATAAAAAAGCATATTGAACCAATGAAACTGCCCATAGTGGAGAGATGTTTATTTTAATTAAAAAAGAAGCTAGTAATGGTAATATACTACCAAGTCTATTCTGCCCCCAGTAATAAAAGCCATGCTTAAAATCAAAATTAGCCGCCATTAAAGCGTGCATTCCTTGATCAGAATTTAAAAATTTAAAATTTATTGGGGCGTAAATTTGAAATGAAAGAGTAAATACGAAAATTAATAAGAGAGTAAAAAGCATCTTATAAAAGACAGAGGGATTATTCATGTGATTTTTGATTGAATATCTTGGTGTTTTACTTGAGGTGGTATTATTCATTTGTGAAAACCATATATTCAACATCACTTTTCAATATTTCTTTTACAGAAATATTTTGTGCTTTTGCCTTTTTAACTAATAGGTGAACCATGTGGAGTCTATTTTTATAGTATTAACAAATTCTTTCATTGTTTTTATTTCTCTTAAAGATTGGTTGTCAGATTCTAAAGTAATAGAAGATGATTCGCTATTTTTATCGGATTGACAAGAAAGTAAAATTAAAGAAACACCAATTAATAATGTAAGAAATTTCACAACGAAATATTTTTCTACAAGTTTAATATTTTTTAACTGAGAAATTAATGCTTCATAAAGATTCTTTTTTTAATACTTTTACACCTTTAAATTTATGATGAATACTAAAAAAATTGCCATAATTGGTGCTGGTCCCGCAGGAGTAACAGCCGCCTATCAACTAGCAAAAATGGGTGTAAAAGTTGATTTATATGAATCGTCAAACCAGGTTGGTGGTATGGCGAAAACTATCGATTTATGGAATCAACATATTGATTTAGGCCCTCACCGGTTTTTTAGTAACGATACTCGCGTAAACAAATTGTGGCTAGAGGTTGTGGGTAAGGATTATAAAATGGTTGATCGTTTAACACGAATATATTATAAAAAAAAGTTTTATTATTACCCATTAAAACCATTTGATGCACTTTTTAAATTAGGTATAGGAACAGCTACAGTTTGTCTGTTTTCATTTTTTAAAGAGAAAATTTTTCCAACAAAATTGGATGGTACTTTTGAAAATTGGGTTACCAATCGTTTTGGACATAAATTATTCTCTATTTTTTTTAAAACATATTCCGAAAAATTGTGGGGTATTTCTTGTAAAGAATTGGATGCTGATTTTGCGGCTCAACGTATAAAAAAATTATCACTTTGGGAGGCTGTAATTGGTGCTTTTAAATCAAACAAAAACAACAAGCATAAAACGTTGGTTGATCAATTTGCATATCCAATAAAAGGAACCGGAATGGTTTATGAGCGTATGGCAAAATTCATTGTAGAAAACAATGGAACTGTGTATTTGAATACTGCGGTTAAGCGTATAATTGCTGAAAATAATGTTGCAAAAAGTATAGAACTAGATAATGGAACCATTAAAACTTATGACCATATTGTTTCATCTATGCCATTTACACAAATGGTTACACGTTTGCCAGAAGTTCCAGAAGATATAAAGCAACTAGCATTTTCTTTAAAATTCCGAAACACTATTTTGGTTTACTTAAAAATTGAAGGGGAAAACCTATTTCCTGATAATTGGTTGTATATTCATTCTACAGAGGTACTTACAGGTAGAATAACCAATTTTAGTAATTGGGTTCCTGAAATTAATGGAAATCAAAAAGAAACCATTGTGGTTTTAGAATATTGGTGTTATGATGAAGATGATTTATGGAAAGAATCAGACTCAATATTAATTGAAAGAGCTAAAAAGGAAATTAAAATTACTGGGTTGGTAAACAATGAAAAAATACACGAAGGTTATGTCCATAAAATCAAAAACTGTTATCCTGTATATTCTAAAGGATATAAAGATTGTTTAAAACCAATTGAAGAGTATTTAACAAGCATATCTAACCTAAGTATTATAGGAAGATATGGAGCCTTTAAATATAATAATCAAGACCATTCTATTTTAATGGGATATTTAGCTGCTGAAAACATTGTAAATGGTTCTAATCACAATTTATGGGATATTAATACCGATTATGAAGATTATCAAGAAAAATCGACCATAACTGCTAGTGGATTATCTCAAAGATAATGCATAGATTTAATAATCAATCACTTAATTTATTATTAAATCTAATCGACTTTCTCCAAAAAAATAGGGTAGCATACTACAGAAGCACAAAATATGCTTAAATCGCCCAAAAACACGGCGAGAGTTTTTAGAAATTTCCAACAAAACAAATTAAATCACAGGTAATCAATTGTTTAATTGATTTTATAAAAAATTGAAGGTCAACTCTTCGATTAACTCAACTTGACAGAAATGATTTTAATATAATTGGTGAAAAGATTGTTTCACGTGAAACAATTACTTCATGTGAACCATTAACACCGAAATATCGGATGCAGAAATTCCGCTTATTCTAGTTGCTTGCCCAATAGTGCTTGGTTTTATTTTGGTCAATTTTTCTACTGCTTCTGCAGAAAGTGAAGAAAGTTTTTTATAATCTATATTTTCACGAATTTTAATGTTTTCTAAACGCATCATTTTACCTGCAACTTCTTTTTCACGAGCAATATACCCGTTGTATTTCATCAAGATTTCAGCTCCTTCTAACACTTCATTGTTGTAATTTGATAGTTTTTCAGCTAGTTTTTTACTGGAATTTATTAAATCAGTAATGGTTATGTTTGGTCGGGTAACCACTGTGTTTGCTTTAACTTTTTGTTTTATTAATGATGAATTTTGTGTTTCCAAATATTCGTTTACATCCTCAGGATTTAAACTGGTTTCTTCAAATTGTTTGATAACAGAAGCTACTTGTTCATTTTTTGTTAAGACTTTTTGCAACATCTCATCGGTTGCTAAACCTATTTCATTCGATAAAGGCGTTAATCGAATATCGGCATTATCCTGACGTAATAAAATACGATATTCTGCTCTTGAAGTAAACATTCGATAAGGTTCTGTAGTTCCTTTGGTAACTAAATCATCAATTAAAACACCAATGTAAGCTTCGTCTCTTTTTAAAATAAAAGATTCGTTTTCATTGATTTTTTGATGAGCATTAATTCCTGCAATAATACCTTGTCCTGCCGCTTCTTCATATCCGGTTGTACCATTAATTTGTCCTGCAAAGTATAGGTTGTTAATACCTTTAGTCTCCAGGGTACTTTTTAATTGTGTGGGCTGGAAAAAATCGTATTCAATGGCGTATCCGGGTCGAAACATTTTGGCATTTTCAAACCCTGGAATTAATCGCATGGCTTTATTTTGAACATCTTCCGGTAAAGAAGTAGAAAATCCATTTAGATATATTTCTACCGTGTCCCAACCTTCAGGTTCAATAAATAATTGATGTCTGTTACGCTCCGAAAACCGTACAATTTTATCTTCTATGGATGGGCAATATCTTGGTCCTAACCCTTTAATACGACCTGTAAACATGGGTGATTGTTCGAAACCTGTTCTTAAAATATCATGAACATCGTCATTGGTATAGGTAATGTAGCAACTACGTTGTTTCGATAAGGGTTGTGTTTCAGCTGAAAATGAAAATTTCGATGGCTTTTCGTCTCCTGGTTGTTCCTCCATTTTAGAGTAATCTAAACTTCTTCCATCTACTCTCGGTGGTGTTCCGGTTTTCATTCGTCCGGAAGTAAATCCGTTTGCAATTAATTGTTCAGTAATTCCTGTAGAGGGTTTGTCGCCAGCCCTACCACCACCAAATTGTTTTTCGCCAATGTGAATCAAACCGTTTAAAAAGGTGCCATTGGTTAATATAACAGCATTAGATTTAAACTCAATTCCAATTTGTGTTTTTACCCCGCAACAGGCTCCATTTTTAATAATTAATTCAGTAACCATGTCTTGCCAAAAATCCAAATTTTTGGTTTGTTCCAATTTTAAACGCCACAAGTTAGAAAACATCATCCTGTCGTTTTGTGTTCTTGGGCTCCACATGGCAGGACCTTTCGATTTGTTGAGCATTTTAAATTGTATAGCACTTTTATCGCTAACAATACCCGAATAACCACCTAAAGCATCAATTTCTCTTACGATTTGACCTTTTGCCACGCCACCCATTGCAGGATTACACGACATTTGTGCAATTGCATTCATGTTCATAGTAATCAACAATGTTTTTGAGCCTAAATTTGCAGCAGCAGCAGCAGCTTCACAACCAGCATGACCAGCTCCAACAACTATGACATCGTATTTTTTTTCCATAATTAAAATTATTGTTTCACGTGGAACATTTTTTTGTTAGGAATTTAGAAGTTTGTATGGTTAGTAGGTTAACTTTGTTTTTCTAACCTCATAAACTCCTAACCCCATAAACTTTTAGCTCAACAAAGTTAAATAAAAATCTTCCTTGCTTCGCATTTGTTTCTTTTCTTGAGCAGATTTGTCTTTGTAACCCATCAGGTGAAGTACGCCATGAATGATTACTCTGGAGAGTTCTTTTTCAAATGCTTGCATTGAGTTTATCGAAGTGTTAAATTTAATAGCGTTTTCCTTCACTCTATCAATACTTATAAAAATATCGCCAGAAACGATATTTTCTTCGGTATAATCAAAGGTTATTATGTCGGTATAAGTATCGTGATTTAAATACTCCAAATTCATTTTATGAAGGTATTTGTCCGAACAAAAAATATAGGAAATTTCGCCAACAGTTTTGGCTTCGTTTTTAATGGAATCATTAATCCATTTTATCGTTTTTTTTTCATTAACTAAATGAAAATCAACGTCTTCTGAATGAAAATTAATGGAACTCAACAAAGCCTAATTGGTTGATATAGTGAATTTTAGCCTAACTTTTGAGCCGTTATTTTCATAGGTAACTTCGTCAGCTAATTTTTTCATTAAAAATACCACTCTACCACTTAGGTTGTGGATATTTTCCGGTTTAGTCGGGTCTGGAACTTTCTCCAAATCAAATCCAATTCCTTGGTCTTGAACAATAAACAAAACTTCGTTGTTTTTTGTTTCGTAATGCAATTTTACGTGCTTGTTGGGGTCTTGTTTATTGCCATGCACAATAGCGTTGTTTACGGCTTCGGTAAGTGCAATTAACATGTTACCATAATAATCTTCATCAATAGATAGTTTTTCACAAACTTCGTCTATCAGCCGTTCAATTTGGTTGATGTTGTTGAGTTGGGATTCAAACTCTATGTTGTCGTTAATTCTATCTAAAACATTCATTTGGATAAATTTTGAAAATACATCGAAACTTTATTTTTATAAAAATTATTAAAATTTGGAGGTGTTGTTTTTAGTAATTCAACTTCCGATTCTTTTTTCATGTTATACTTAAAAAACTCTTCAGGGTTACTTTGTGGCTTTTCTCTACCTTCTTTCGACTCACGTTTATCGTCTAATTCACGCTCTCTTTCAGCCTTTTCTGATTCTAGTAACCTTGTTAAGATTTCTTTTTGCCTGTTAATAGTTTGTTGAGTAATACGTTTATTAACTAAATCGGTTTCAGTTTCTTCCATTAATTTTGATAATTGGTTGATTCCGTTTTTTCCATTTTGATCCATGGACTCTCTCATTTTTTGTAATTGCTCACGAATTTTGGCTTGTTCAGAAGCCATTTTCACAAACGATTCGCTTGATCCACCTTGACCACCAGGCATATTCATTGGATTTTGTCCTCCCGGTTTTTCCCCGGGTTTCGGCCCTGGTTTTTTGCCTTCTTCCAATGCTTTTTTCAAATCTTCCAGTTGTTTATTTAACTGTTCCTGAAGTTTTTTCATAGATCCTGCTCCTGGTTTTGGTTTACCGTTTCCGCCCGGTTTATCACAACTTCCCTCTCCCGGCTTTTGCTTGGCTTGTTCTTGCATTTGTTGTAAAGCTTCATCAAATAAAAGGGCTAAATTATTGATAGAAGTCATTACATATTGTTGTTTAGCCGAAGCCATAGGTTTTATACGCTCCGCCATAAAATCAATGGCTTTTTCCATGTTAAAATTAACAGCACTTATTTCTTTGTTTATTGCCGATTCTAACTGAACTACCCTTTTGCTTAATGCAAACAACGAATCTTCCACCATTTTAGCGTCGTCTTTTAGCTTTTTTTGTTTTTGAACGAGTTTTACATAATCGGGACTTTCATTTTTAACGCTTTTAAACTGCTCCATCAAGTCTTCTTGTTGGAAAGATATGTAAAGCAAATTATCGAGTAACTGACGTAACGATTCCATGTCCTCTGCCGATTCTGATGAATTGGACAACATCGCTTTTAAATCATCAGCTAATTCGTCCATTTTTTCGGCAGCACTTTTTTGACTTTCGGCAGCTTTTTTATTTTTATTGTCTTTAATTTGTTCCGACCCTTTCTTCATTTCTTCCGAAATGTTATCCTGTTTTTCTTTGGTATCTTCCATTCCTTTCGGACGCTCTAATTCCTCATCTTTCTTTTTTAGTTCGTCCAAATCCTTTTTTAAATCGTCAAACTCCTTATTCAACTCCTCTTGTTTAGTATTCAACTCCTCATTGGTTGATTTTTTTTGTTCGGTTTCTTCAGCTAATTTGTCTTGTTTATCGGCTAACTTTTCGAGTTTGTTTTTAGCATCTTCCAGTTTTTGTTCAAATTCTAATTGTTTAAATAATTCTAACGAACGGTCTAATTCTTTTTCTAAATCTTTGTTCGATAAATCCATTTTTTCGAGTTCGTTGCCCAACATGTTTTTATCGAGTTTGTTCATCATTTCTTCCAACTTTTTCATCATTTCTTTCATCTCGTCGGTCATCAACTCATCAAAAAGTTTTTGCAATTGTTCTTGTTTTTTTAACACTTCTTCGTTGTATTGCTTGAACTCGTTTTGTTGATTGTTGTTTTGCTGGTTTTCTTGAGTTAACTCATTTATTTTTTGCTCCAACTCTTTTTGTTTTTCCAGCAAATCCTTGATTTTCTTTTTTTCTTCCCAACCCAATTCTTTTTTATCGGTTAATTTTTTCTTTAAATCATTCAAGTCTTTTTGAAGTTTTTTAGCGTCGTTAATGCTTTCGGTCAACAAACTTTTAATGCTTTCATTACTTTTTTCGGTGTTTTGTTCTAATTCCTTAATGGTTTTTGTTTTTAATGTTTTTATGGATGATTTTGCCGATTTTCTACCATTTACACCATCATTATCGAACACTTCAAAATAATAAACAATTTCATCGCCTGGTAAAATATCAAGTGTTTCCAAGTTCCAAAAATGAAAAAATTCATCTGCATTATTCACTTTATTAAAAGGTAAAAACACCTGTTTAGGTTCATTTCTATTGGGCAACGAATCAATAACGGTAATAATTTTAACATAAAATGATAAGCCCGAAAAGCCATAATCATCGTTAATCAACCCTTTAAAATACATTCGTTTGTTGTTGGTCGAATCGGTAGTTTCTTCTACTTCAATGGTTGGAAATTGGTCTTTTATTACTTGAAAATTGTATTTTAAGGTGTCGGATGCCGAAACAAAATTATTTAACGGTAATACTGAATATATTGTGCTTTGTTTAGCTGTGGTATTAAAAGAAACTATTTTATTGTTTGTAGGAAGTTTAAAAGAAGTATCTAAAATACTAAACAACAAATTGTCGGCATCTTCAGTAAAAAATTCCCATTTAATTTTTGTGCCTTCCGGGATGGTGAAATCGCCAACGTTATTTAAAGTTTCGTTTTGTTTACCCACATATTTTGGGTAATCTAACTGTACTTTAAAATTAGTTAGTAATGGGTTAGGTAGTACTTTTAATAAATACTCATCCGATTCGAAACCAGAAGCAATTAAATTAAACTTAACAGGTTTATTTACATTTTTAAAGGTGTAGGTAAAGTTTCGTTTGTCGGTTTTTGACAAAGTAATTTTTAACCCATCTTGATTCATAAAAACTTTATCAGGAAGTTGGTTCCCAGTAATCAGTACTTCTAAAACAAAATCTTTGTTTTTTAAAACGCTTAACTCTTTATTTTTAAGGTTAAAAGCAAAAGGTGCTATGGGTTTAATAATACTGTTGTGATTCACTAAACGGCTTGTTCCCACTTTAAAAATATCGGGCGAAAAAACAGAGATTAAAACCATAAATATCAATGGAAATAAAGCTATTTTCCAGTACTTTTTGTTTTCGTTAAAATCGACCGCATTAACAAAAGGTACTGGTTTTAGTTCTGCCGATTTTTGGTCGATACTTGCTAAAATCAATTGGTTTGGATGGTTAAATGCTAAATCTTTTAACTGAAGTACGTTGGTGAGTTTATCTTTTACCTCGGCAAAATGGCTTCCAATAATTTCGGCGGCTTGTTGGTGATTAATAATTTTACCGAATTTATACAATTTGCTGATGGGCAAAATAATATAATAGGCTAAAACATAAGCGACAATTAGGAAAAAACAATAAAATAAAATGGTTCTACCTAAAATATTAAATTGAGCAAAGTATTCAACCGACGTAATAAAAATAAACGAAGCCAACACCAAAGAAATAGCATAAATACCACCTTTTAACAGTTGGTTTTTGTAATACTTTCTAATAAAAGCATCTAGTTTATGTATTAGCTCTTGATAGTTATTCATGACACATTAAACGAAAAATCGTTTGGTTTGTTTTAACCTATAAAGTTCCGAATTTTTATGATTGGTTGGTTAATCTTGATTTAAAAGTAGATTGACAATAGTTTGTGGTTCAATTTTACTGATGCAACCGCAATCGAACCCTTTAGCACATTGTTCACAATTATCATCAAAAACAACGGCTTGAGCATGTTGCCCAACCGGTTTCCATCTGCCCGGATGAATTGGGCGTTTTGGAGCATACAAGCCAATGGCTTTTTTGTTTAAAGCAGCGGCAATATGTAACGGACCAGTGCTTGCCGCTACCAAACCATCAGTTTTGGCAATAAAAGCAATAAAATCGGTTAAACTTAATTTTCCGATAAGCGAAACCACGTTTTCATCAAAATCAAATGTGTTTCCAATCAAATTCCCTTCCTCCGCTGTTCCTGAAATAAAAATTTTGAATTGATTTTTTGGTAATAAATTAGTTAATTCTAAATAGTTATCCAACCCCCATTCTTTGGCACTTCCTTTTGATTTCGGATGAAGGATTAGGTTAAAACGATTCGGATCAATTAAATGTTGTAACTCTGGCTTCAGCGATGGTTTTTTTTCAAAACCATAAAGTGTTGCCAATTCATTTAATTCAAAATGTTGTGTTATACCAAGAGGTGATAATAACTTTAAATTGAGTTGACTTTCGTGTAAATCGGATTTTTTGCGAGAAAATAACACCTTTTTATTACAAGTAAGAATGTGGTGCAGCCTTCCAAAAGTGCCTATTCGTAAAGGTATTTTGGTTGCTTTTATCAATCTGGCAATAGCTTTGTTTGGGAAAACATGAATAAAAACATCTGCTTTTAAATTTCTTAAAACCTCTATTGCATTTGGAGCTTTTTGTAGTTCATCCCAATTGATAAATTCATCAACAAACTTGCTCATTTCCACCACTGGCTTGGTGTACGTTTTTCCTAAAAAAATAATTTTTGAACTAGGGTAATATTTTTTAATTACTCCAGCCATTGGTAAGGTTAATACGACATCACCAATGCTATCAGTTCGGCTTATGATAATGGTTTTATTATTCACTTTTGGAAGATAATTGTTTTAGTTTAGCGTATTTTAGATAGGTGGCATAAGCAGAAATTTTAGCAATTTTAAATCCGCTATAACCATCCAAAAAACCCAATTTCAAAAAATAATCTCGAAAGAATTTAACTACAGGACTAAAGTATAGTTTTATAAAACTAACCGATTTGTTTTTAATAAATAAGTCGTTAGCTGCTATATCTGTATATTTTTCGACTTGGGTATAATGTTGCTCAACAGAATAATAGCTGTAATGTAAACAATCGCCTTGTAAATGTTTTATATTTACAGGAGTAGAAAAACTTAATTCCTCATGTATTTCGCCTACCCAACTGGCTATGGTTTTATCAAAAATTCTGATTTTTGAATCGGGATACCAGCCACCGTGTTTTATCCATGTTCCACAATAATTGGTAAGTCGATTAAAACTGCAAAAAGAAAACGCTAAGTTTTGTTTTAGGAGTAATATAGCATCGGAAAGTTTGGGCGACAATGCTTCGTCGGCATCAAGTGATAAAATCCAATTGTTTTTGGCTTGACTGTTGGCAAAATTTTTGGTTTTTGAATATCCTTCCCATTTTCTTTGAACAAACAAAACATTGTGTTTTGAACAAATTTCTTTGGTTTTGTCGGTTGAAAACGAATCGACCACTACAATTTCATCGGCAATAGCCTTAATCGAAGTTAAACATCGTTCAATGTTTTTTTCTTCATTAAAAGTGATAATGACAACCGATAGTTGAATTTGCATGGTACAAATTTATGATTAGAAATTAGAGATTAGAAATTTTTGATTGACGATTTACGATTTGAGATTGGCCATTAGTTATTAAGCCACTGGTCACTGGTTTTATGTGAATTTAAAGTTGAAAATTGAAGACTGAGAAATGAAATTTATCACAAGTAGAACCATAGAAAAACAAAAAGGAGTGTTATACTTATTTGGTTACTGGATTTATTTGTATTAAATAATAATTATTTTTTGCAGCTTTAAAAGGGGAAATCATAAAGTTTCCTAAGAATTCGGTTTTATCGTTTCGTTTAAATAAAACATTGGTTTGATAATACCCAATTTGAGCTAATTGTTGTGTAATTTCATTTCTGTTTAAATTGATAAATTCTTCATCTAAAAATAAAGTATAATATTTTTTATTTAAGATTTCATTGATGTCAGAAATCCCAAAAATTTCTTTCGATTTTTCATTGGCGTCCCATATTTCTTTTGAAAAAAAATCTACTAAAAAAATGGCATCTTTGGAATTGTTAACTAAAGCTTTTAAAATTTCGGCATTTTGATGGCTGCGTTTGTTTAAACTTTTCTTTTGCAGCGAAATAACATAACTCAAAGCAAAAACATATCCAAAAGATAGTGTTATTAATAAAGCAAATCCTAAAGAAATGGTAGAAAAAAGCAAAACAATTTCTAGCGGAATAAATACTATTCCAAAATAAATGAGTACTTGTTTTGGGGTTGGTAGAGCAATTAAAATAATGTTATAAATAACCAACATGATGATAATAAATTCGCTGTTAAATGAAAATTGATATGCGATATATAACAAAACATACGAAGTAAAAATAAAAACATAAAAGATGATTTTATAAAGCTGTTGATTGGTGATTTTCGAAAAACTTAACAGATATTCTGCAAAATAAATGAAGGGTAAAAAAATAGAAAGACCTATAATAAAGTTGCTCGAAGTAAAATAAAAACAAATAAATAAACTGAACACTACTGCTAAAGACCCAGCTCCTAAAGCCAATACTTTAGCCATACTTCTGCTTTTTTTAGCAAAAGAGCTTTTATCGCCGCTATTAAAAATATTTAGATTCATGGTTTTAGTTTGAAGACCGACCCCCGATGTTATTAGGGGAGGACAGAAGTTGAAATCTTCTAACTTTTAATCAAATGTAGTTAAAAAATGAATTATTTTATTGTTTTGCCTTTTTAAGTGTAAACGAAAAAGTAGAGCCAACATCAACCGTACTTCTTAAGTTTATAGTTTGGTGGTGAGCTTCGATAATGTGCTTAACAATTGCCAATCCTAAACCTGTTCCACCGGAATCTCTGGCCCTTCCTCTATCGGTTCGATAAAAACGCTCAAACAATCGTTTGTGGTGTTTTTCTTCAATACCTTGTCCGTTATCAGCAACTTCGATTAAAATATTTTCGTCCATGTCGTAAAACTTAATTTTGGTTTCGCCGCCTTCTTTCCCATATTTTATGGAATTGACCATTAAATTTACCAAAACCTGACTAATTTTTTCGGCATCTGCTAATACCCAAACAGGCTTGTTAAGGGTGTTTTGTATGGTAATATTTATTTTTTTTTCTTGTGCTTTTAGTTCTAAGGAGGAAACAACTTCCTTTGTTAAATCAATAATGTTTATTTTTTTTAGGTTCATTTCAAGAATTCCAGATTCTAGTTTGCTGATGATATCCAGGTCTTCTATCAAAGCAATCATTCTGTCGACACTTTTGTTGGCTCTTTCCAGATAATCTACATTAATCTTTTCGTCGTAAAGTCCGCCTTCTAATAAGGTTAATAAATAACCCTGTATGTTAAAAATAGGTGTTTTTAACTCGTGCGAAACATTACCAACAAACTCTCTTCGGTACGATTCCATGTCTTTTAATCGTTCAATTTCCAATTGATTTTTTTTATCCCAATCAATCACTTCATCACTAACCTGACTAATAATATCCTTACCTAAACTAAACTCAGCAAGAGCATCGTCTTTTTTAAGTTTTAAATTGTGAATAGTTCTATAAATCAGTTTAATTTTTTTGTAAATAAATTCCTCTATGGCTATTAAAAATCCAAAATAAGAAATAATCAAAGAGGATGAAAACACTAGAAACAAAGAGAGGAAGTGAATGGATTCAGAAAAATACTCGGATAAAAAAACAAGGATAGTTACAGCAAACGCTACAATTAGAGATAGTCGCAAGGCAATTCCTTTTGGTGTAAGGTTTTTCATTGGTTACTGGTTATTTGTTACTGGTTATTTGTGAATTGAAAATTATGAATAGTGAACAAATAACTACTTCAGGTTTGCCACATCTTCAGGAGTATCAATAGAAATAGCTTCCAATTCAGTTTCTGCAATTTTTATGTTGTAGCCATTTTCGAGCCATCGCAATTGTTCTAATCCTTCAGCTAATTCTAACGTTGATGGTTTTAGAGCAGTTATTTCTTTTAATATTTCAGTTTTGTAACCATAAATACCTAAATGTTTAAAGTATAGGTGTTTTTTTAGCCAATCTTCATGGGCTTCACCCCTAAAAAATGGAATGGCATTTCTACTAAAATAAATCGCAAAATGATTTTTACTAAAAGTTACTTTAACTTTGTTTTCATTAAACAATTCTGTTGGGTCGGTAATACGCTTTACCAAAGTAGCAATTTGAGTTTTTTCATCCAAAAAACAATTACACAATTGGGTTATTTGTTTGGGGTCGATATATGGTTCGTCGCCTTGGATATTAATAACGACATCATATTGTTCATTTAATTTATTTACCACTTCTGAACAACGGTCGGTACCACTTTGGTGTGATGTTGAGGTTATTATTACTTTTCCGCCAAAACGAATTACTTCATTAAAAATGCGTTCGTCGTCGGTGGCAACAATCACATCAGTTAAAGAGGTACAACTTTTGGCTTGTTCGTAAACACGTTGTATCATGGTTTTCCCATCAATATCTACCAACGGTTTTCCGGGAAAACGAGTAGAGCCAAAACGAGCTGGAATGATGCCTAAAATTTTCATTTTATATGATAAAAATTATTTTCTATTTATTCCTCCCCAAAAACTTTCTTCGTCAACCAACACAAAATCAAGTTGTTTACGAGCTAAATCGGCTCTTTTTACCATGATGCGAACTTCATCGCCCATTCGGTAAGTTTTTCCTTTTTTTCTGCCAACAGCACAATAATTATCGGGATCGAAACTGTAAAAATCGTCGTCCATATCACGTAGTTTTACCATTCCTTCACACATACCACTCATAATCTCCACATAAATTCCCCACTCACTTACTCCGGAAATAAAACCATCGTATTCTTCGCCAATTTTATCTTGTAAATATTCAACCTGTTTGTATTTGATAGATGCTCTTTCAGCCTCAGAAGCCAAAATTTCCATTTTTGATGAATGTTTACATTGCTCCTCAATTTCTTCTTCGTTTACAGATGCCCCGCCATCTAAATAATGCTGTAACAAACGGTGAGCAATAACATCAGGATAACGACGAATGGGTGATGTAAAATGCGAATAAAATGGAAAAGACAACCCATAATGACCAATATTATGAGTCGAATAGGTGGCTTTTGCCATGGTTCTTATCGCCAACTGTTCAATCAAATTTTCTTCTGCTTTACCATGTACGTCTGCCATTAATGCATTTAACGATTTGGTAACATTTGCCTGATCAATTTCCAGTTTGTATCCAAATGTTTTTACAAAGTTCGAAAGTGTAAGCAACTTTTCTTGATTTGGTTCATCGTGAATACGGTAAACAAACGTTTTAGCTGCTTTGTTTTTGGATGGTTTTCCAATAAATTCGGCAACTTTTTTGTTGGCAAGCAACATAAACTCTTCAATCAGTTTGTTGGAGTCTTTGCTTTCTTTAAAAAATATTCCTACAGGATTTCCATGTTCATCTAAATTGAATTTTACTTCAATTCTATCAAAAGCAATCGAACCCTTTTTAAAACGTTCTTTTCGTAAAATCTTGGCCAATTTATCCATTTGCAAAATTTCTTCAGCAAAATCTCCTTCTTTGGTTTCTATACGTTCTTGAGCTTCTTCGTACGAAAATCTTCGATCAGAAAAAATTACTGTTCGCCCAAACCATTCGTTTTTAAGTTCTGCTTCTTCGGTGAGTTCAAATACTGCCGAAAAACACAATTTGGTTTCTTGGGGTCGTAATGAACATGCATTGTTTGACAATACTTCGGGCAACATAGGTACAACTCTATCCACCAAATAAACAGAAGTTGCTCTGTTTAAAGCTTCCTTGTCGAGCAGTGTTCCTGGTACAACGTAGTGTGAAACATCAGCAATATGAATACCGATTTCCCAATTGCCGTTTGCCAATTTCTTGATGGACAAAGCATCATCAAAATCTTTGGCATCTGCTGGGTCAATCGTAAAAGTTGTTACCGCTCTAAAATCTCTACGTTTTTTAATTTCTTTCACATCAATTTCGATGTTCAATTTTGTAGCATCTTGCTCCACTTTTTCAGGGAATTCGTAAGGTAAACCATATTCCGCTAAAATGGCGTGCATTTCAGTATCGTGTTCACCGGGCATACCCAACACTTGGGTAATGATACCAAACGGATTTTTTTTATCGGCGGGCCATTCGGTGATTTTAGCCACCACTTTTTCGCCATTTTTAGCTCCTTTCATTTTATCTAAAGGGACAAAAATATCGACTGGCATTCGTTGATCGCTGGTAACTATAAAAGCAAAGTTTTTCGATTTTTCTACAATTCCAACGAACTCGGTTTTGGCACGTTCGGTTACTTCAATAATTTCACCTTCTGGTTTTTTATTGGTTTTACTGTAAAAAACATTCACTTTTACCTTGTCGCCATGCAAAGCGTTTCCGGTATTTTTTGGATCGATATAAATATCTTGGTCACTATCTGGAACAATTACATAAGCAGCACCTCTGGCAGTCATGTCAACAGTTCCTTCAATTAATGCTTTGGATGAATTCAGTTTGTAAGAACCTCTTTTTAGTTCACGTAACTTTCCTTGATTCGTGAGTTCTTCCAAAACAATGGTTACTAGTTTTTTGTTAGCAATATCCGAAAAGCCAAAGGCTTGACTAAGTTGCTTGTAGTTAAAGGTTTGAGTAGGATTTTTATCAAAAATAGTGATAATTTGTTGTATCAAGTTGGCTTTGAAACCACCAGAGTTTGGTTTTTTTTTGTGTTTTGACATGTAGTGTTTAATAAACCCTAAAAGTAAGAATAAAAAGTTTATAAAGACGGAAGTCCGAAGTCGGAAGACCGAAGAAACATTCATTATTCATTTCCAACATTTGTTTTATTCTTCGGTATTCAAAAACACACTTCTAACCACCCTTCCTTTTAGAGGGGAAGCTAACACTCATAAACGACTTCCGTCTTCGCTACTCTACGTAGCCCCTCCTTCGGAAGGGTTGGGGAGGCTCTTCAAACCTCAAACTTGTATCCTACACCTTTAATTGTTTTTATGTATTGGTCGCCTAATTTTTCACGTAATTTTCTAATGTGTACATCAATAGTCCTGTCGCCAACTACCACATCGCCTCCCCACACATTGTCCAAAATAATTTCGCGAGTAAAAACTTTACCGGGTTTAGAAAAAAGTAATGCCAACAATTCAAATTCTTTTTTTGGTAGTGAAAATTCCTTATTGTCTTTAAAAATCAGGTATTTTTCTCTATCAATTCTTATTCCGGAATGGGTTTCTTCGGCTTCTACTTTTCCACCTTTTCTTCTTAAAATGGCTTTTACGCGGCTTACCAATAAACGTGGTTTGATGGGTTTTGGAATGTAATCGTCAGCACCGGCATCAAATCCTGCCACCTGCGAATAATCTTCACCTCTTGCACTTAAGAAAATAATTAAGGTGTCTTTTAATTTATCAATACTCCTTAATTCATGACAAGTTTCAATACCATCCATTTCAGGCATCATCACATCAAGGATAATTAAATCGGGGTTTTCTTTTTGGGCGAGTTGTATGGCTTCTTTTCCATTATTACAGGTGATTACCTGAAACCCTTCTTTAGATAAATTATAACTAACAAATTCTAAAATATCATTTTCGTCATCAACCAATAAAATCTTTTCCATATTAAATAATTCAATGAATTTCTGATACGAAGTTACACCCCTTATTTTATTTGGGATGTTAACTTAATATTAAATTGTAATTATCACTTGGTAGTGAGTCTTCTAATCAGTTTTTTATTAGCATAACTCATTATGATAAATAACATAGCCTTAACACGATAATAAGCTAACAATAAAGTTGGGGACACGTTCAGATAATTTGCCGGGTGTTATTTTGCTTCGAATAAATTTTAAATCAAAACTAAAAAAACTAAAATGAAAACAAAACAACTATTAATTGCATCCATTATTATGTTAGGTGCAACCACATTCTTCACATCTTGTTCTAAAGATAAATCAACCGATCCAATTGTTGAAACTCCGGTACCAACTCCTGATACCTCTTTTCCATCACTTACGGTTAGTGGAAATATTACTTCTAACACCACTTGGACAAAAGATAAAATTGTTTATTTAGATGGTAGAGTTATTGTTACTGCCCCAGCAGAATTAACTATTGAAGCAGGAACAGTAATAAAAGGGAAGCCGGGTTCTGATGCAAATGCAGCAGTATTAGTTATTGGTGTTGGTGCAAAAATTCATGCAATCGGAACAGCAAGTACTCCAATTATCTTTACTTCTTCTGACGATCAAATTGTTCCTGGCCAAATTGCTAGTCCAAACTTAACCGTTAATCACAAGGGTTTATGGGGTGGTGTAGTTATCTTAGGAGATGCTTCTTGTTCAACTCCAACTGGCGGAACAGCAGAAATTGAAGGTATTCCGGCAGGAACAATCGGAACAACTTATGGTGGTTCTGATGATGCAGATAATTCAGGAGAATTACAATATGTTTCTATTAGACATGGCGGGGTTATTATTGGTGCGGGTAATGAACTTAACGGATTAACTTTAGGTGGTGTAGGTAGCGGAACAACAATCAATCATATTGAGATTGTTGGTAATCTTGATGACGGTATTGAGTTTTTTGGTGGTTCTGTAAACGCATCTGATTTAATTGTTGTTAAAATTGATGATGATAGTTATGATGTTGACCAAGCTTTTAAAGGAACTATTAGCAACTTTGTGGTTATTGCTGGTGAAAACCAAGAAGGTGATGCTTTTGAAATTGATGGTCCGGAAGGCTCTTTGAATGCAATAGGTCAATTTACTTTTACTAAAGGATATATTGTTGGTAATGCTGCGAACTTAACTTGTGATTATGCAGTATTTAAATCTAAAGCTCAAGGAAACTTACAAAACTGTTATTTTACCAATTTTAATGCTGCAGCAAGATTCGTTGTAAATGGTGCTGATGCATACAATAATTATATAGGAACAGGTTCTTCCACACTTACTTTTAACAACAACGCATTAAATACCAGTGCTCTTGCAGGAGTATTTAAATCAGATCAAGCTGGATATGATGAAAGTAATTTTGTAAATAACAATAACATTGGTTCTGGTTTAACAAATGGTTTTGATCCAACACAATTTGTAGGTTGGACTTTTGCCGGAAGAACCGGTCAATTTAGCCCGATAGCTGTTAACATCCAATAACTATTAACAATTAGTTAATGTTAATCTAATATTACAGCTATCTTAATATCGTAAAATTGCCGCAACATAAAACTTGCGGCAATCTTTATTTAAAAAAACAACATGGATTTCAAAAGTATAACAAGCATCTTGCTTTTATTAAGTATTTCAATTAGTTTAAGTGCTCAAAAAGGAAAGATAAGAGGAACAATTATTGAAAACGCGACTGGTCAGCCATTGATTGGTTGTAGTGTTATTATTGAAGGTACAACAAATGGAAGCATTACTGATTTTGATGGAAATTTTTCTATTACAACAGAACCTGGAACTTATAACTTGATTTCATCTTATGTATCGTTTGCTACACAAAAAATTTCCGGTGTTACTGTAAAAGCCGATGGTGTTACTGTAACTAACATCAGAATGAAAGACCAAGCCATTACCGGAGAAACGTTTGAATTAACAGCTACACAAATTAAAAACAATGAAGCTGCCATATCAACAATTAAACAAAAATCGGTGAATTTGGTTGATGGTATTTCTGCACAAACTTTTGCAAGAACAGGCGACAACTCTGCTGCTGGAGCTTTAAAAAGAGTAACCGGAGTTTCTATTCAAGGAGGAAAGGATGTTTATGTTAGAGGATTGGGCGACCGCTATACCAAAACCATTTTAAACGGTATTACCATCCCCGGATTAGACCCCGACAGAAACTCTGTTCAGGTGGATATTTTCCCGACCAACGTGGTGGACAACATTGTGGTTTATAAAACATTTACCCCTGACCTTCCGGGCGATTTCACCGGTGGTATGGTAGATATTGTTACCAAAGATTTTCCTGAAAGCAGAATTTTAAGTTTTTCATCTTCTTTTACTTACAATCCTGACATGCATTTTAAAAACGATTTCTTAACCTTTAGTGGTTCAGCAGCTGATTTATGGGCAAACGGTGCAGGAGATAGATACAATCCCATAAATCCTAAAACAGTTATTCCTCGTCCGTTAATTACTACTCAAAATGATGTTATTTTAGAACGTGTTACCAAATCGTTCGATACCGAAATGGCTTCCATAAGAGGAAGTAGTTTATTGAATCAAAATTACAGTTTGAGTTATGGTAACCAACATGAACGAGAGAAAACCACTTATGGTTATGTGGTTTCTTTGGGTTACAGCATGAAATACACACACTATAGAGATTGGGAATTTAATACTTTCCAAAACAGTGATACGATTACAAAATATAATTTAGAAGCTCTTGAAACTAACACAGGAGAGATTGGAAGACAAGAAGTATTGTGGAATGGGTTGGCTAGTTTTTCTGTAAAAAGAGCCAAAAGTAAATATTCATTAACCTTTTTCCACACCCAAAATGGTATAAAAACAGCATCGAAAGTGTTGCAAAAAAATACCGATTTCTCGGATAACCTAGTAACATTAGATAAAACAACTCTTTATTACAATCAACGAAGTATTTCTAACGTGTTGTTAGCTGCAAAACATCAGTTTAATAAAAAACTAGAATTAAAAACAGCCATTTCTCCATCATTAGCTTTAAACAAAGAACCCGATTTACGCCAAACAATTTTTAACATTACTCCTGATGGAAAATATACATTTGCAAATGGTGAAGGGGCTTTAATCAATAGAGCTTTTAGAAACTTAGAGGAAGTAAACTTAAATGCTAAAGCCGATTTAAAATGGGATTTTAACCAGTGGTCGGGTTTAAAAAGCACCTTAAAAACAGGTATAGCCTACACGTATAAAAACAGAAATTTTGATGTGGTTGAATTTAATTTTAGAAATATTGGAAAAATGGATTATTCGGGCGACCCGAACCAACCTTTTACTAACGAATATTTGTTTAGTGCAGCAAATTCGCCAAAAACTTTCACTGGTATTTACCCAATCGGACAAATAGATTCTTCAAACATTTATACCTCAACTCAAACAGTTATTGCAGGATACTTGATGAACGAATTGCCCATTGACAGTTCGTTTAAAATAATTTATGGTGCAAGAGTTGAAAAATCAGAGATGCGATATACAGGAGAAAGACAAACCATTATCGACCCAAAATTAGATAAGTTTGACGATAGGGTGGTGTTGGATGAACTGGATGTGTTGCCATCGTTAGGTATGATTTATAATTTGTTTAAAGATTTTAATGCAAGAGCTAACTTTAGCAGAACCTTGGCAAGACCTTCGTTTAAAGAAAAATCGGGAGCACAAATTTACGATGCGGTAACACAAATTACTTTTCTTGGAAACTTAGACTTGGTTCAAACTTATGTAAACAACTACGATTTACGTTTTGAAAAGTTTTTTCAGTCTGCCGATTTGGTTTCTATTAGTGGATTTTACAAAACATTTATTAACCCAATAGAGGTAGTGTCGTATAACGCAACCAGTGCCGACAACATTATTCCTAGAAACATTGATAATGCTTCGGTTTTAGGAGTAGAATTTGAGGTGCGTAAAAGCCTTGATTTTATCTCAGAAAAACTAAAAAACTATTCTGTTGGAGGTAACGTAACTTTTGTAAAATCGGAAGTTGAAATGAGTGAAATTGAATACAAAGCCCGTGTTGCTGAAGCTCGTTCTGGACAAACCATTAGCAAAACCAGGGCTTTTCAAGGACAAGCTCCTTTTTTAGTTAATTCTTACTTTAACTATACTCATGTTGATAACGGTTGGGATGTAAGTTTAAATTACAACGTGCAAGGAAAGAGTTTAGCTATAGTTGGTTTAGGTAGAATTCCTGATGTTTACGACAAAGCTTTTCATGATTTAGGTTTGCGAATTACAAAAGGAATAGGAGCAGAAAAAAGACACAAAATCAGCTTTAGTGTAAATAACGTCTTAAACCAAAAACGCCAACGAATTTACAGTTCTTTTCAGGGTAACGACGAGATATTTTCTTCTTACACCGAAGGAAGATTTTTTGGATTTAGTTATTCATATACCCTTAAATAAACTTGATTTTTGCCCATAGTTTAAGTTTATTTATACAGCTTTACACAGCCAATTGGTAGCCGACACCTTTTACTGTGCTGATTAATGCATTTCCTATTTTTTCTCGAATTTTTCGAATATGCACATCAATAATTCTTGGGTTGTAGTTATCTACATTGTCCCACACCGATTTGTAAATTTCGCTACGGGTGAAAGTTTTTTGAGGATTGTTAAACAATAAATAGAGTAATTCGAATTCTTTTTTGGGTAACTCAATCTTTTCAACTCCCCGTAAAATGCTATAACTTTCTCGGTCAATAACAATATCTTTAAATGATATCCGATTATTTTTAGCACTCATTTGTGCTTTTGGTGTACGCTTAATTAATGCTTTAAGTTTCCTCAACAATAACCGATTACTAATGGGTTTAACAATATAATCATCAGCACCGGCCTTATAAGCCTCTATTTGAATATATTCTTCGGGCAGTGTAGAGCTGATGACAACAAAACCATTAATTTTTTTTTCAATTTTTAATTGATGACAAATTTCAATACCATCAAAATTTCCCATATCCATTTCTAAAAAAACGATTTGGGGAGCAAGATTGTTTATTAACTCTATATTTGTCGAGTTAATTTCGATAATGGGAATAACCTCAAAACCTTCTTTTAAAAGAAATTTTTTTAAATCACCTAAATCGCTCTGAAATCTTGAAACAACAACTATTTTTGACTGCATTTTTTTCTACTAATTAAAGCAGAAAGTTACTTTTGCAAACGCCTAGCATCGGTTAACTAAAGGTTAAGGTTGTATTAAAAAGTTACTTAGTCTCTACAAGAAAACCTCATTTTTATCGTTATGCTTGCCTCAAAATGAGTTATTTACTAAATTAAACTTCCAATTTTTTAGCTTCTCAAGCCTCAAAAATGAAATTTTCTTTATCAGAGACCAAATTGTCATGCAACCACTACCCAGAAGTATAGTCTTTTGATTCGGTTTCAATACCTTTTTCGTCCCAACTTTTCCAAACTCCGGTTCGCTTTCCATTACTATAATGCATTTCGTAACGTTTTGTACCATTTTCGTCAAAAATTAACCACAAACCATCTTTTTCGCCATTCGAATAGTTGGCTTCTGCCAGTTTTTGTCCTTGTTCCGACCATTTTTGCCAATTGCCATGTTTTAATCCATTCTTAAAAACACCTTTTTCCATTATCTTTCCTGAAGAATAATAAAACTCTGCTGTTCCATTTTGAATTCCATTTTTTATTTCATAAACGTATTCTTTATTTCCGTTTTCGAAATAAGAAACTAAGTTTCCGGAATATTTTTCACCAGTATTATTTACAAAAACACCTTCTTTGTTGGTTATGTTTTGTGAAAATAATAGTGAAGGAATAATGAATGATGCAAATAAAAAAAACCTTTTCATGTTGTTGAATTTATTATTATTTTTTGGTTACGATAAAGATAAAAATATGTTATAAAAAAACCCCGCTAAAGCGAGGTCTTCATTGATTTTGATTTTTCGAAAATTATTTTGAATCTAGTTTAACTTCAATGTTTTGAGATGCGGTTACATCAATTTCGATAACTTTACTTTCGTAAGCAACCAAACTAAAACTTAAGGTATGTTTACCAATAGTTAGGTTGTTTATGAAAAAGTTTCCGTCAAAATCGGTATAAACTGTAGTAGGAACATTATCAACCATTACTTTAACGCCGGTTAGCGATTCTTGGTTATCTAATACTTTTCCTTTAACTACAGCTAATTTTGCTTTTCCTTCGTTATTATTTGCAACTAACCCCGTTGTAAGTGCCAGTGCTAATATTAAAATAAGTTGTTTCATTTTCTTTAATTTTTTACATTGCAAAGTAACAACTACTCCGGCTAGCAAATGGAAATTAAACTTTACGATTATGTTAAGGTTGTGTTAAGAAGTTATCTCTGTTGATTAGTTGGTTACTACTTCATTACAACTGTTAAATACAGCAAATTCAGTCAGTTTTTGGTTGAATACCTTTTTAAATTCAGCTGTTGGTTTAAAACTTTTTTCGAAATGCAGTTGTTTAACATAAAAGGTTTTCGTTTTTCGGTCGGCTTTGGGATCGAAACGCCCAACAAATTGGTTGTTGTATAAAATAGGCAGACAGAAATAACCAAATTTTCGTTTAGCTTCCGGCACGTAGCATTCTATTTGGTAATTGAAGTTAAACAATTTTTGAACTCGTTTTCGTTGAATAATGGCATTATCAAATGGCGAAAGAAAATGAATTTCGTCATTCGTTTTAAGTCCATTTAAAACACTTAATTGTTCTTGAGTGGAGAAATAGGTTACTGGTTTGTTTTCTACTTTTAGTTCAACTAAAAAACCACTTTTAATCAAGTGCTGTAGTTCTTTTTTAATGTGTTCTTTTAATTTTGGTCGGAGGTAGGCAATTTCTTTTTCCTCCACCAAACCATTTGCCTGAACAGCTCTTTTTATTAAATGTGTCGCAACCTCTTGTTCGGTAGGCGTTGAGGTATCAATACCATTAGGTAAAACTCGTTCGGTTAAATCATAAACCTTTTGAAAACCTTGTCGTTTTGCCACCATTAACTTTCCTTCCATAAACAATTGTTCTAAGGCTTTTTTTGCAGGTTTCCATTCGTACCAATTGCTTGGTGTATTTCGTATGTGCTCAAAATCTTTCGATTGCAAAGCTCCTTCAGCTTTTATTCTGTCCAGCACATAGCTGTTTACTTTTTTATCTTGTTCAAACCAGTGCGATTTTCCAGAGGCAAACAACTGTTTTGTGGGTAACGAAAACCGATAATCACACGTGGGTAAATACGAAGCAGCATGGCTCCAATACTCAAAAATGGTTTTATCTTTTTCTAACAATTCGTGGAGGAAATGTTCTTGGTAATCGGGCAACCTGTTCCACAACGTATGGTGGTGAGCACGAGCAACCACCGAAAGCGTGTCAATTTGTATATAACCCAAATGTTCAACAACTTTTAACGCTCCGTTTTTTTCGTTACCAAAATCAGCGTTTAACAACCCTTGACTGTGTAAAGCAAGTTGCTGGGCTTCGGTTAATGATATGGTTGGCGTAGTTGCGATAAGAACTTATTTTTCAAATCCGTAATCGCGTTCCACTTTGGCAATTCTGGTTTTAAAAGCTATATACCAATCGGCACGACCTTTTTCACGAGCGATGGTATGTTCGGCGTGTTCTCTCCAATTTTTAATGGAAACTAAATCTGTCCAATACGATACTGTAATTCCAATTTCGTTCCGTGCCGATTCTACTCCTAAAAAACCTGATTGTTGTTGTGCAAGTTCCACCATACGTTCTGCCATCTCATCATAGCCTTCGTCGTTTTCCATTTTTACCGAAGTAAAAATTACTGCATAATAAGGTGGTGTTGGGGTTTTGGCTAGCATCAACTAAGGTTTTTTACTTAACTCAACCCCCATGTTATAAAAAGCAAAACTCAAAATATCGGCATTCAAATCAATTAATTTGCTAACTGGCGTTCCAGCTCCGTGTCCTGCATTGGTTTCAATACGAATTAGCGTTGGGTTGGTGCCGTCGTTTTTATCTTGCAATTCGGCAGCATATTTAAACGAATGTGCAGGAACAACTCGGTCGTCGTGGTCGCCAGTAGTTACTAATGTTGCAGGGTATTTAGTGCCTTTTTTAACGTTATGTACCGGAGAGTAGTTTTTTAAGTAATTAAACATTTCTTCCGATTGATCGGAAGTACCATAATCGTAAGCCCAACCTGCACCGGAAGTAAAGGTGTGGTAACGCAACATATCTAAAACTCCAACACCCGGGAATGCCACTTTAAACAATTCCGGTCGTTGAGTCATACAAGCACCTACCAATAAACCACCGTTTGAACGTCCGCTAATGGCTAAATAATCGCTTGAAGTATAATTTTCTTTAATCAAAAATTCGGCAGCAGCAATAAAGTCGTCGAACACATTTTGTTTTAATAATTGTGTTCCTGCGTCGTGCCATTTTCTACCGTATTCGCCACCACCACGCATGTTTGCAACAGCATAAACACCACCGTTTTCCATCCAAACTGCATTGGCAACACTAAACGATGGAGTAATGCTGATGTTAAAACCACCATAACCATATAACATGGTTGGGTTTTTACCATCAAGTTTTAACCCTTTTTTGTAGGTAATAATCATCGGTACTTTTGTTCCGTCCTTTGAAGTATAAAACACTTGTTTCGATTCAAAATCATTGGCATTAAAATCAATTTTTGGACTCCAGTACAACGATGTTTCACCATTTTTTGGTTGTACGGCATAATTGCTTTGAGGAGTGTTGTAATTGGTAAACGAAAAATACACCGTGGTATCTTCTTTTTTACCTCCAAAACCACTTGCAGTTCCTAAACCGGGCAATTCAATTTCTCGGATGAATTTTCCGTCGTAATCGTATTGTTTTACTTGCGAAACGGCATCTTTCATGTAATGTGCAAAAAAGTATCCGGCAGCAGTAGATGGAGTTAATACATTTTCGGTTTCAGGAATAAAATCTATCCAATTTTCTTGTTTTGGATTTTTTGCATCAACGGTAATTACTCGTTGGTTTGGAGCATTAAAATTAGTTGCAATAAACAATTTAGTACCATCATTTTCCATTACATTGTTGTCGGTTTCAAAACCTTCTACCATTTTAACGATAGGGTTTTTATCGTTCGATAAATCTTTAATATACAATTCGTTGCCCGAAGTTGATTCTGCCGCAGAAATCACTAAATACTTATCGTCTTCGGTAACTGACCCACCTACATAACGACGTTTTTCTGATGCTTTTCCACCAAAAATAAGCTGGTCGGTTTTTTGTGCAGTGCCTAACTTGTGGTAAAATAATTTGTGTTGGTCGGTTTTTGCCGAAAGTTCACTTCCTTTAGGTTTGTCGTAACTCGAGTAATAAAAACCTTCGTTTCCTTTCCACGATAAACCACTAAACTTCACATCAATTAAGGTATCTTCTAAAATGGTTTTAGTTTCGGCACTCATCACAATTACTTTTCGCCAATCACTACCACCTTCAGAAATAGAATACGCCGCTAACTTTCCATTTTTTGAAAAAGTTATTTCGCCAAGTGAAGTAGTTCCATCTTTAGAAAAAACGTTAGGGTCTAAAAATACGGTTGGAGCTTCATCGCCTTTTTGACTGTAAAGCACATATTGATTTTGAAGTCCGTCGTTTTTGTAGAAATATTTTACACCGTCCTCAAAAAAAGGAGTACTTACTTTTTCGTAGTTCCACAAAGCGGAAATTCGTTCTTTTAACTGTTCTCGTTGAGGTATTTTATTCAAATAACCAAAAGTTACAACGTTTTGAGCTTTTACCCAAGCTTCGGTTTCTGTACTTCTATCATCTTCTAACCAACGGTAAGGATCGGCCACTTGTTGGCCAAAATAAATGTCAACAACCGTATCTTTTTTGGTTTCCGGATAAACTATTGCCACTTTTTCTTCTTTTTTAACTTGTTCAGTACACGATAAAATGGTTAAGACCATCATGGCTGGGAAAATAATTTTTTTCATGAATTACAATTTTTCTTTGTTAAACTAACCTTAACTGCAAAGAATACAAAGAAAAAAATCGCAAAGAACGCTAAGACTTTTAATTATGTTTTTTGCGTGCTCTGCGAATTCTTTAAATTCTTTGCGGTTAATTTTTTCGTTTTATTTTAATGTATGAGTTTCGTCTTCAATAGTTATTACTCCTTTTAGTTCTGGTACAACTCTTTTTATTGATTCTTCAACGCCCCCTTTTACGGTCATGGAACTCATGGAACAACTTTTACAAGCCCCCAATAATTTTACTTTTACATAAAAATCATCGGTAACTTCAATCAATTCAATATCTCCACCATCGTCAATTAAAAATGGACGGATTTGCTCCAATGCCTGATTTACTTTTTGGATAATTTCTTGTTTGTTCATGGGTTCAAAGTTACTCAATTATTAATCTTCCAGAGTAATTAGAGGTTTGATTATCATTTGTGATAGTATAAAAATAAACACCAGAAGTTAAAGAATTTCTATTTAAAATAAAATTATTCTCATTAATGTGTGTTGAGTAAACTTCTTTTCCAAGGATATTATAAAGTTTAAAGGATAAATTTTCAGTAAAGTTAAATCCTTTTATTGTGATTGTGGCATAATCTATAATTGGATTTGGGTATACATTAACAGATAAATGCTTCAAGCTAAAATCATCAATGCTGGTTTGTGTATTAATAACAGATAAAGGCGTTCCCCATATTTCAGTGCCTTTTTCATAATAAACCAACTTACATCGATTATTAAAGTTGTAATCATCATAATAAGCCCCACCGAGTCCATCAATGTATTGATAATATCTTGTCGGACCATCAATCATAGATTCCCAGCAGGAATCTGCATTCGCTAACAAATAAGGATATACTTCTTTTTCTCGCCTCTGTATTGTTGGGTTTATATAGAAGTTTAAATAACCCGAAAAACCCCAAGACACAAAAGCCAATGCTGCATTAGGTTCTTCGGTTAGTTTATTGATGTGGGTATTTTGAGAAAGTATAATTACTTCAGGAACTGTATCAAAAATATATGTTGTATCAGGGTTTAAAACCGTATACGATGAATTGTTTATTTTTTGGATTCTTCTATCAAAAATATATGTTAAAGTATCTTGGTTCGCAGATACTGTTTTACCAATAACCTGTATTATTTTTCTGTAATAAGTGAAATACCAAGAGTAAGGTTCTTGATAATCAGTAACAATATGTAATACATCCCCTATATCAAAATCGTAAACATCGGCAGCAGTTAGATTTACAATTCCATTAGTTGGATTTGAAGAACCAACAATTGAGCAAGAAATTAAATTGTTTGGAAAGTCTTTAAAAGCGTATAATTTTATGATGCCATTATTCTTAGATAATTTTAATTCCGCACCATTAACAGTATGAGTAATATTGGTATTAGAAGAGTTTTTTGCTTGTAGGGTGATTGTTTTAACAGAATCAATATTACCTAGGATAGTTTGTTGAAGACTAGAGGTGATTTTTGCTTCAATATAGTCACCATTTAAAAATGTGTATAAAACCCAAGTATCGTTTAATAAGGCGGTCGATTTTATTATAATAGGTTCGTTTTGAATATTTCTAAAGATATAATCACCATTTTGCTGAGCTGTGATTCCATAACCAACCCAAGAGGTGTCTGAAATTCTCCCTGAACAAGGGTAAATATTATAGTCTACGACTAATGATTTATGGTTAAAAAAAGTAGTATCTGTCCCCGAAATATATGTAGAATCTATTCTTAGTGTAAGAATAGGATTAGAATTAAAGTGGGTTTCCTTATTTGGAACAATTATTCTATAATCTTGAGAAAACAAGTTTAAAGTAATGATTGTAAATAGTATGAAAGTTAAACTTCTCATTTAAACCACTAATTATGAATAGTTAAAATTAAACTTTTTATTTCTATGAACAACCATTCATATTCGTTAGCTCTACTTTTTTGGTAGGGTCTAAGGTTTTATTACGCAATTCTACTTGTTCAATTACATTATCGGCAAAAGCCATAAAAGCTAAGGCTTGAGGGGTGTTTTCCTGTAAAACAACAGGACGACCAACATCACCAGATTCTCTAATGCTTTGTACCAATGGTATTTGTCCCAACAAAGGTAAATTTTGTGCTTCTGCCAATTTTTTTAAGCCATCTTGACCAAAAATATAATATTTGTTGTTCGGTAATTCTGCTGGAGTAAAGTATGCCATGTTTTCGATAAAACCCAACACTGGAACGTTAATTTGAGATAGTTTAAACATTCCTACAGCTTTAAGTGCATCAATTAAAGCAACCTTTTGTGGGGTACTTACAATAACAGCACCAGTTACTGCAACAGTTTGCACCAACGATAAATGAATATCGCCAGTTCCGGGAGGCAAGTCAATTAATAGGTAATCTAATTCGCCCCAGTTGGCTTCGGTAAACAATTGCGAAACTGCTCTGGTAGCCATTGGACCTCTCCAAACCACAGCTTGATCGGTTCCGGCAAAAAATCCGATAGAAAGTAATTTTACACCATAACTTTCAATAGGTTGCATCCAAGTTTTTCCATCTATTTCAATAGATTGTGGCCGTTCGCCTTCCACATTAAACATTACAGGCATCGACGGACCATAAATATCGGCATCAACCAAACCTACTTTGTACCCTTTTTTAGCCAAAGCAACTGCTAAATTTGCTGTAACAGTTGATTTTCCAACACCACCTTTGCCCGAAGCAATGGCAATAACGTTTTTTACGTTGGGTAATATTTTACTGTTATCTTTTGGTTCGGGTGCTTTTTGTAAGGGAGAAAAATTGATGTCGATTTTTACTTCTGCTCCTAACACTCGTTTTAAATGTAGCTCACATGCTTCCACCATTCTTTTTTTGTTGTGCATGGCTGGATTACTTATTTGTAAATCGAAATAAATAATGCCGTCTTTAATGTTAATGTTTGAAACAAGGTTAAGCTCAACAATGTCTTTTTTTAAATCGGGCTCAATAACAAAGCTTAATGCTTCTAATATATCTTTTTCCTGATAACTCATAGTTGTATTTTTTTTGTACAAATTTACGAAAAGGATAATTATGGATAATAAATAACCTAAACAGGTTTTTAAAACCTGTTTAGGTTTAACTTTAATAATCTTCTTTTTTCTATTTTTCCACTTTTTCCTTGTCTTAAAAAAGTTAACTTTGCAAAACTTTCAAGGCTAAAATTTTAAAATGAGCGATGCTATAAAACACGAGTGTGGAATTGCAATGGTTAGGTTATTAAAACCACTGGATTACTACATTGAAAAATACGGTTCTGTTACTTACGGAATTAACAAAATGTATCTTTTAATGGAAAAACAACACAATCGTGGGCAAGATGGTGCGGGGCTGGTAAACATTAAATTTGATGTAGAACCCGGTCAACGCTACATTAGTAGGTACCGTTCAAATACCCCTCAAGCCATTAAAGAAATATTTGAAAAAATACATGCGAAATTTGAAAATGTATATCAAAAATCGCCTGAAAAGTTAAAAGATGCTGCTTGGTTAAAGAAAAATGTTGCTTTTTCGGGCGAATTATTTCTTGGACACCTTCGCTATGGAACGTATGGCGGAAATAGTATTGAACAATGCCATCCATTTTTACGTCAAAACAATTGGATGACCAGAAATTTAGTTGTTGCAGGAAACTTTAACTTAACCAATGTTGATGAACTTTTTAACTTGTTAGTTTCTATTGGCCAACATCCCAAAGAAAAATCGGATACGGTTACTGTGATGGAAAAAATTGGTCATTTTTTGGATGTAGAAAATCAAGAACAATTTGATAAGTTTAAAGAACAAGGATTTTCCCATCAAGAAATATCCACACTAATTGCAAAAAATCTGGATGTTAAAAAAATATTAGTCAATTCCTCATTAGATTGGGATGGCGGCTATGTTATGGCCGGTTTATTGGGTCATGGTGATGCTTTTGTATTGAGAGATCCATCAGGAATTCGTCCCGAATTTTATTATAAAGATGATGAAGTGGTGGTGGTAACATCAGAACGACCTGTTATTCAAACTGCCTTTAACGTGCCGATAGAAACTATTCATGAAATTAAACCGGGTCATGCTCTTATCATTAAAAAAGATGGTAAAGTAAGCGAAGAAATGGTTAAAACACCACTCAAAAAAACACCTTGTTCGTTTGAGCGAATATATTTCTCAAGAGGCTCGGACAAAGACATTTATAAAGAGCGTAAACAATTGGGAAGAAACGTTTGTGACCAAGTGTTAACTGCCATAGATACTGATTTAAAAAATTCTGTTTTTTCATTTATTCCAAATACAGCCGAAGTATCCTTTTATGGTTTAATGAAAGGTTTACAAGACAAATTGAATGAAATAAAATTGGAAAAAATAAAAGCTTTAGGTAACAACCCTTCTGACCATGATTTAGCAGAAATTTTAGCCCTAAGAAATCGTATCGAAAAAATAGCCATTAAAGATGCAAAACTTCGTACATTTATTACTCAAGATAATAATCGTGACGACCTCGTGGCTCACGTTTACGATATTGCTTATGGAACGGTTTATCCAACCGATAATTTAGTAGTTATCGACGATTCTATTGTTAGAGGAACCACGTTAAAACAAAGTATTTTAAAAATATTAGACCGTTTAAATCCTAAAAAAATTGTGGTGGTTTCATCTGCTCCACAAATTCGTTATCCCGATTGTTATGGGATTGACATGGCAAAATTGGGCGATTTTATTGCTTTTTCTGCAACCATTGAATTGCTTAAAGACACTAAACAGGAACATATTATTAATGATGTTTACGATAAATGTAAAGCACAAGAACATCTTCCAAAAGAGCAAATTATAAATCATGTAAAAGACATTTATAGACCTTTTACTGCGGAAGAAATTTCAAAAAAAATCTCGGAAATATTAACTCCAGAAGGTATTAAAGCAAAAGTGGAAATTATTTTTCAAACCATTGAAGGCTTACACGATGCTTGCCCTGACCACAAAGGCGATTGGTATTTTACAGGAAACTATCCAACTCCCGGTGGTAACAAAGTAGTCAATCAAGCCTTTATCAACTATTTCGAAGGAAAAAACCAACGAGCGTATTGAAAGTAGAGACGTATAATTATACGTCTCTACTCAATATAGCTCAATTTCATCATGTTTGCTTGACCTTTTTCGGAAATCGGCACACTAGCAATATTAATAATCAAGTCTTTGGTTTTTACAAAACCTTCTTTTTTAAGAATGTACTTAATATCGGCAATGGTATGGTCGGTACTCACATATTTATCGTAATAAAAAGCTTTTACACCCCACACTAAACTTAGCATGTTTAGAATAGATTTGTTTCCGGTAAAAACAAAAATCCAGGCTTTTGGCCTAAAACTAGAAATTTTGAATGCTGTATAGCCCGAAAAAGTCATGGTAACAATTGCCTGTGCATTTACCCGTTGAGCCAAACGACAAGCATTAAAACAAATGGAATCGGTAATGTACCGGTCGTGATTGTCTTCCTCAGGGGCAAATTCATAGTTGTAAACACTTTCGTGAGATTCTACATCGTTAATAATTTTAACCATGTTTTCAATCACTTTAACGGGGTGTTTTCCAACAGAAGTTTCAGCACTAAGCATAACCGCATCAGCTCCATCTAAAACAGCATTGGCAACATCGGTTACTTCAGCTCTGGTAGGTGTAATGTTTTCAATCATACTTTCCATCATTTGAGTAGCAATAATTACCGGTTTACCGGCTTTCATGCTTTTTTTAACCAACATTTTTTGGATAAGTGGTACTTGCTGAAAAGGAATTTCAACCCCTAAATCGCCTCTGGCTACCATTATTGCATCAGTTACTTTTAAAATATCATCAATTTCTTTTATAGCCTCAGGCTTTTCAATTTTAGCAACTACTCGAGCATCACTTTTTGCTTCAGTAATTAAATGTTTTAATTCAATGATATCTCTTGCAGTTCGCACAAACGAAAGCCCAATCCATGGCACATCCATTTTTAAGGCAAAATTCAAATCCTCAATATCTTTTGGAGTTAAACAAGGCAATGATATTTTAGTATTAGGAAGATTTACTCCTTTGTTTGATGATAACTTACCGCCATGAACAACAGTTGCAACCACTTCATCTTTTTTGTTGGTGGATTTAATTACCAAATTTAATTTTCCATCGTCAAGCAATATAGTTTCTCCCGGAGAAACATCTTTAGGAAAATTTTGATAGCTGATGTAAACTTTGGTTAGGTTGCCAATACATTTAGTTGAAGTAAAAATAATGTCTTTACCATTTTCTAATAAAATACCATTATTTTCAATCTCACCAACTCTAATTTTTGGTCCTTGAAGGTCGGCAAGAATAGCCACATTCAACTTTTTTTCGATGCTAATTTCACGAATAATGTTAATCGTTTTTTCGTGGTCATTGTAGCTTCCGTGCGAAAAATTTACTCGGCAAACATTCACTCCTGCTTCAATAATTTGGGTAATCACTTCTTTTGTTGATGTTGCCGGCCCCAGTGTTGCAACTATTTTTGTTTTTTTTGTAAACATTAGAATATTAAATTTTGTTTCGATTTTAACGTATCAACATCTATTTTATAGGCTGTTAACACAATTTGTAAGACGCTTATTTTTTGTAAAATATCATCAATAATATCGTCGTTGGTAGCTCCCTTTAACAACAAAAAATAATCGATGGTTTTATGCTCCGGAATTAAAACTCCTGTATTACTTCTATTCGAAATCAGGTAATAATCCAAAAAATTATCTTCGTCAATAAATTCATAAAGAGCAAAGTTTCCTTTCATTTTTTTGGAGTCAATGTCTAAATCTTCTTTCCGAATAAAATTAATTTCCAACAATCTGTTAAACTCAAAACAAAGTTTAAAATCTTTAGCATGACAACTAATTCCTATCAAGCTAAAATCATAATCTTCTTCTATGTTTAAAGTGAATTTCGACATTACGTTTGCAAAGATAGGAAGGAATAACAATCTAGGAGATAATAAAAGGTTTTTTCGTTTAGATTATATTATTTTTGAGAAAAATTTCTGGTTGCATAGTTCAACGGATAGAATAGTAGTTTCCTAAACTGTAGATTCGGGTTCGATTCCCGATGCGACCACTTTTTTACCTCATTTATTGTGAGAAGTATTTTATTTTACACAATTTTGCACCCTATCTCAATCCTGCCAATTCTAAATCAATTTAATAAAACCCTAAAAAATGATATCTAAAAAAATAATTTTCTGTTTTTTATTTTCCTTATTAACTATAATCTTACTAGCTAAAGAAAAATATCAAATTGCTTCAAAAGATACTACCGTTATCAGATTATTAAAAGAATTAGAGAAAGCAGAAGAAGATACAAACAAAATAACTTTATTAAAAGATTTGGGATTAAACCTTTTAAGATCAAATCCCGAAGATTCTAAAAAGATTGCTGCTGAAACTTTAAAATTATCTGAAAAGCTAAATTACGATAGAGGTGTAGCTGCTTCTTATAATATATTAGCATTATATGAAGAACAAAATGGAAATTATTCTAAAACAATAGAATATTATCTAAAAGCATTGAAAATAATCGAACAAAATGGGGATAAGGAAAATATTGCAAACTTGTTCCACAATATTGGGAATACCTATAAATTTCTGGAAGATAACAAATTATCTATAGAGTATTTAAACAAGGCGATGAATTTATATACGGAAATTAACAATTTATATGGAGTAATAAATTGTTATAATTCATTAGGCATTTTGTATGGGATAATGGGTGATTCAGAACAATCTCTTAATTATCATAAAAAAGGACTAGAACAATCCAAAATATTAGGTGATAGTCGACTGATAGCAGTTAGCTCTCTAAGCTTTGCTAATGCTTTGGATTATGAAGAAAACTTTGAATTAATTATACAGTCTTTTAATGAAGCTTTAAATTCATTTACAAATATTGGGGACAAGAAAGGAGAAGCTATAGTATTAAATAATTTAGGAGCTGCTTATTTAGAAGTAGGCAATTTTAGATTTGGGGACTATAAAAAAGCGTATGAAATTCTCTCTATTTATAGTAATTTAGATAATGAATTACTAGATAAAACGAAAGTTGAAAAAATTGCTGAGTTGGAGAAAAAATACCAACTGGAAAAAAAAGAGCAAGAAATAGCCTTACAGAAAAAAAATATTGAAGTTTTGGAAAAAGATAAGAAACTAAAAAATTATACATTATTTGGTTTAATCGGTTTTATTATTCTTTTAATTATTTCTTCTTATTTATGGTTTAGAAATTACAAATTCAAAAAAAATATTCAAGAAAATGAAATTAGGCATCAATTAGATGTATACATCAAAAAAATTGAATTACTAAACTACAAAAAGGAACAAACGAGTGTAATGGATACAATTAAAGAAAACTTAAATGCTAATTTGAATAATCCTTTATCCGAGCGTGAATTAGAAGTACTAGAAGAATTATCGAAAGGAAAAACGAATAAAGAAATTGGAGAAACATTGTTTGTCTCTGTTAATACAATAAGAACTCATCTTAATAAGATTTACGAAAAACTGGATGTTAGTAATCGAACACAAGCAGTAAAAAAAGCCAATGACATAGAAAATCGTCCAAATGGATGAGTCATATAAGTACTGTATCAACTAGTTTTGTAGAAATCAATAATACAAACAACTTAAACTTTAAGATTATGAAAACAAAGTACTTTTTGCCATTATTGCTTTTTATTATAGTAAATTCTTCAGTATTTGCTCAGTGGACCGTAAACACTTCATTAGCAGGTGGATATTACCTATTAGATGCCGTACATTTTTTAGATAAGAATGTTGGGTTTATTGGTGGAATAGCACCTACGGCTGGAGATAGCAGTAAAATAAAAAAAACAACGAATGGTGGAACAACATGGACAAATGTAGCAACAGTTAAATCTGGGGTTAGAGATATAACCTTTATTAATGCAAATTTAGGTTTTGCTGTTGGTGATGGTGGATTAATAGCTAAAACAACCAACGGAGGAAATACTTGGAGCACTCAATATTATATCAATCCTAATACATCACACAAGGAAGCTTTTGAATCAGTTTATTTTGTTGACCAAAATATCGGATATATAGCAGGTGGTTTTTATGAAATGTGGGTATTAAAAACTATCGATGGGGGAGCTAATTGGACTCCATTAACAATGCCTGCATATTTTCAGAGATTAAAGAGTATATATTTTACAAGTGCTACTACTGGATATGTTGTAGGAGGAGATGACACAGGAGGAGGAATAGGAAGGATTTATAAAACTTTAGATGGAGGTAGCACATGGGATACATTAAGTTCAGGGATTGCTAGCAATTACTTTAGAGATATTAATTTTTCTGATGCTAACAACGGAGTAATTTCTTGTATAAATAATGGAATACTTTTAAGAACAACTAATGCAGGAACTACTTGGACACAAGTAACTAATCCTACGGGAACAGATCAAATTACTGAATTTAGTTTTGCCAATTCTACTGTTGGATATGCATCTACCTTATTAGGGAAGGTAATTAAAACTACTAATGGAGGAAGCACATGGACTATAGATGGGACTTTATCTCCAATGTCGGCAGCATATTCTATTTCAATACCGAACATAAATTTTGGAATTGTAGGAGGCATATATGGTATGTTTGGTAAAATGGATACTCCAATAGGAATAGATGATTTTGCCAACGATAACAAATTGTTAATTTATCCCAATCCTGGAAATGGAAATTTTAATGTGGATTTTAAAGGTAAAACTGCCTCAATAGAGATTTATGATATGATGGGAAGAAAAATACTTAAAGAAGACAACTTACTAAATCACTATTCCATAAATTTAAGTTCTTATCCCAAAGGTATTTATTCTGTAAAAATAAATATTGATGGAGAAATGTACGACACTAAGATTATTTATCAATAAAATTGAAATGAATAAGTTATTTAAACTTAGCCTAATAACGGTCTATTTATTATCGACTTCCTGTGAAAAAAAAATAACTGAAATTATTCCAGTTATGGAAATTGAAAAGGATATGACTATTATTGGAGCTTCTGAAATAAAATACTTCTCTTTCCCTTCACCATCTGTCGGCTATGCTGCTTCCGAATCTGGTTTTATATACAAAACTACTGATGGAGGAAGTAGCTGGACTACTATTACAGTAGCTACCAGTAAAACCTGTAAAGGTCTTGAGTTTTTTGGTGAAACTAAGGGAATGTGTTTAATGAATAATGATGTTTATGTAACAACTGATGGAGGGCAAACATGGTCAATAAAAGATGTTGCTACTTTTATCGGAAAAACAGATGAAGGAATTGGAGTAATTGGAACCTGTAGTCCAATGTCTTGCACTATTAAAACTACAATAAATAATGGTCAAACTTTTATTTATAAAGGGAAGATGAATTACAACGGATTTAACTTTCGGACTTCTCGAATTGTAGATAATAAAGTTGTTATTTTATCTAATGATAGGTATGAGCATGGTAATGAGAATGGCTTTAACTTATCAAACAATACTGCTTTTTCAGTAGAACTTGGTGGATTAAATGCTTATGAAATTCCTAACGATATTTATTTATCAAACGGTCAAGGTACTGGAGTTGGCAATTATGGTTTAGTAATGGATGAAGTTTTAAATTATTCAAGAAACTATTTTGGCCATACATATTCATATTACTCAGTAGATGGATATGGCGGTTTTAAGGTTTGTATAGGAGAAAAAACAATAGTATCTAATATGGATATTGGAAGCGAACATGTTTGGAATGAAGTTTTTGATATTAATGGTGATGGATTTACCAACACTTTTTATAAAATACGATTCATATCGTCGAACACATTTTACATCAGTGGTAGTGCTGGATTAATATTAAAAGCAAGAATATGAAAAAAATAATACTGATTTCAATACTGATTCAAGCATTTATTATTAATAACATTAATGGGCAAGATAGTTTTAATTTATTTAGTGATGTTTCCATCGGATTTTTACCAATATTTATAGCGGGTACTCAAGATGTAGGTGATGGTAATGAAACTGTAATAGGTAATTATACAACTCCATCAGCACCAGTTTACAAATATATTGAAACCTCTGGATTAATGATAAATTTAGTTACTCATTTTGGAGCAAGCATACCTTTCTACTCAACTGAAAAATGGAGTACTGGAGCTAAATTAAGTGTAGGTTTTGGATATCAAAAAGACATTAAAAATACTGAAGGGCTTTCATCCTTTCTTTTTAATTTACCTGAATACATTTATTACAGAAATTATAGTACTGGTTTTGATTTTTCTATTTTGTTAGGATATCAATATACGTACACAGCTCTTAACTCCCATTTAATGATGATGGCATTTGATTACAATATTAATGAAAATAAAAGCCTCAGACTATATGGCTCACTTTTCAGGTATAAATACTACAACTTATACTCCAATGGTAGAATTGAACCAAGTACTAAAATTGGAGAATTTGGTTTTACATATATATATAATTTTTAAAAAAATAAAGCATGAAAAAATACATCATTACTTTAATCGTAAGTGTCTTAACAATTTCCTCGTTTGCACAAACAGTAAATAAAAAATATCCTTACAAAGATAAAAGGAGAGACTATTTCTACTATAAAATATCATATCCCGTAAATAATAAAGAAATTTTATCAATTTTTACTTTTAAAGATGTAATAACCTTGAGATTATACGATGCTCAGCTAAATCAAATTGCTGAAAAAAATATCGCTCGACAGTCAAAAGGTGATTACAGTACTGATTATTATTTGTCCAACAAATATCTTTTTATTATTGAAGAAATAAAAAAAGAAAAAGTAACTACCAGAGTTTCTTTGGATGAGAACTTTAAATCTATGAATTTCGCTGGAGCTAAAAAGCCCTATTTTTATGTTGATATTTCAAATAACAACTATTATTATGGGGCTTCTAAAGGTAACACCTATTTTAATCGAGTAAATTTTAATACAAAGAATACGGTTGATTATTCTACGAATTTAAATGAAGGAGAAAAAGTTTCAGTTACAGAATTCTCCTCTTTTAAAACTAGTGAGTTGATGGCCGTTTCTAGGACAAAAGAAGTAAATAAAAAGCAAGGACATGAGGTTGCATTACATGATACAACTGGTAAGGAACTTACTGCTTTTTCGAGGCTAGAAAACAATATTTTTAAATCAACTGTAGGTTTCTCTAATATTGATGATGTAATTTATACTGTTGGAAATTATAAAGAAGCTCCTAAAAATGATGAGATAAGAGATACTGAAGACCATAGTAGTAAACCAAAATATACAGGAATCTATTTAAAAAATATGAATGCAAAAAATCCTATTGAAAAATATTATAAATTTTCGGATTTCAAAAATTTCAATAACCAGATGGAAATAGATAAGAGGGTAAATGAAATAGATAAATATAGATTTCGTTTGGAAAATATCGTGTCAAATAAAAATGAGATGATTGTAATAGGAACTATTGATAAGGATGCATTTACTGATAGCTATGATATATTGGATAAAAGATATGAGACTGTTTATAATGGCCAAGAATTAACTTACATCTTAATTTTTGGTATAAATAATACTGGTGATATCCTATGGGATCAAGTAATAACTTTAGATTGGAAAGATCATCCAAAACATGAACAAACTAGTTCTTGTATTGTTAATAATTTCCCGAAAACAGTTACAGTAAAAAAAGAAGCTAATAAAATAGAATGTCATTATTCCTTTGGAAAAAATATTTTCTATTTTGAAATTGAAAATGGTCAATTAATAAATAGAAAAAAGACCCCATACATTTCAAGATCAGGAGAAACTGGTCTCGTTGAGTTTCAATTTAAAAGTAGTATATATTGGTATGATAACTTTTATTTTAATGAAGATGGTGTTGGAGAGAGTCTGCTTTTAGATAAAATTGAATTTGATAAATAACATGCAATTTAACCTAAAAAACATACCATTTGGTATTTTGAATTGAATCTTACCTTTATATAGTGAAACTTATAAAAAGTTTGTTCTCAATTTTAAAGGTATAATTTAATAAGTGGAAAATTAATGTGTAATTAAATGGATAACACATTAACAAATTGATTTAGTAATAATAAAAATATAAGATGAATTTGTGCACTATTGTACATAGCAGCTAGTTGGCAAACATATGTTTTGAACTAAAAAATGTATAAACACAAAAATTTCATCCAAATGGATGAGTTATAAAAATACTATATCGACTAATTTTGAAAATAATTCTAACTAAAATGTCATGAAAAAACTATTTCTCATATTACCACTTTTAATAAGTGCAGTTTTTGTTAGTGCCCAATTTGGGCAAAGAAACACAATCTTTTCTTCGGGCTATGCTACCTTTAAAGTAGTTGAATACGATTATGATAACGATGGTGATAATGACATTTTAAGAGCGGATGATAATGATATAATATTATTAGAAAATATAGGTGGTGGTACCTTTAATCCTGAAAGTGTAGTTCTTTGGTATGGAGGAGGAATACCTGGAATAAGAGTCGAATTTATTGACTTAGACAATGACAATGATTTAGATGTGCTAGCATGTAATAGGGGCTTGAATGAAATTGCTTGGTTTGAAAATTTAGGAAATTTGACAATGGGACCAAAGCAAATTATTTCTTTAAGCCAGAGTGACCCTGTCGCTGTTACTGCTTTTGATATGGATGGAGATGGCGATAATGATATTATAACTGCATCTGATGGGTTTGATTTAGTAGTATGGTTTGAAAATCTGGGAGGAAGCAGTTATAGCACTCCTAATCTGTTATCTTCATCACTTAATTGTGGTGGTAATGCTTTCGCACAGGTTTCTTCTGCTGATTTAGACAATGATGGAGATTTGGACATCGTTTTTGGATCCAATCTTGAAGATGGCGTTTGGTTTGAAAACCTTGGAGGGGGCAGCTATAGCACTGAACAAATAATATATTCTTATTTTTCATATGCAAAAACTTCAGCTTTATTGATAGAAGATTTTGATCAAGATGGTGATTTAGACATACTTTCAGGACATGAAAATGCTGGTTTAATATTACACAAAAATGACGGTAATGGAAATTTTAATAATCACTTAATATTGGATGGTAGTGGTCAATGGATTAGTTCCTTATTTGCTGGGGATTTAGATGGGGATTTAGATTTGGATATTGTTTATCCGACAGCATATACAGCTGAGTTATTCTGGATTGAAAATCTTGGGTCAGCAACATATAGTGCCAAAAAACTTATTGATATTAATGTTACTTATGGCAATTCCACAACTATGGTTAAAGTTTGCGCATCTGATCTAGATGGAGATTCAGATTTAGAAATTTTAGCTTTTGGAAATCAAGCTACTTGGTACGAAAATTATATAATTGGACCGCCTTGCAATCTATCTCCAAACTTCACGAGAATTGATAATGGTAATGGAAACTATTCATTTACAAATACTTCAGTAGGAAGTTATGACCAATCACACTGGGCTTTTGGAGATGGTAATACATCCACAATAACAAGTCCTAATCACACCTTTAGTGCGGATGGAACTTTTGTTGTTGTACTAACTATTAATGATACAACATATGAGAGTTCTTGTGTTGATTATTATCTAGATACAATTAATGTGACTGGAGTTCCCATTCCCTTACAATGTAATGCTGGATTTGTCTTTTATCCTGATGCTGCAACTGGGAATATTACTGTTGTTAATAGTTCAACCGGAACAAATCTAACTTATTTGTGGAGTTTTGGAGATGGAGATACTTCAACGTTACAATTCCCCAATCATACTTATGCCACAGCAGGACCATTTTATCTTTGTTTAACAATTGATGATGGAGCTGGATGTGTAGATATGTATTGTGATTCTATTGGAGAAAATGGAGTTGTATTCAATAAAGCAGCTGGATTTACTATTAATGTTATTGCTCCTCCAGTTATTACGGGACTAGAGAATAACTTAGAATTAAATTCTTTAGTGAAGATATATCCTAATCCAAATACTGGTTTGTTTACAATTGAAAAGACATACGGTTTTAATAAAGAAGTTGGAGTTAGGTTGCTAGATGTTACCTCTAAGTTAATATTGGATAAATTAATACCTATCGGTAAACAAAAAATTGAGATCGACATTACTAATTATGGTAAGGGTATTTATTATTTGCAGCTTATTGTTGAGGATGAAATTTTTGTAAAACAAATCATTAAGGGTTAATTGACAATAAAGGATTTATTTATTATTCTGATATTAACTCGTCTTCTGCTCAAAAAGATTGGGACAAAGAGTATCAATTACAGTTCTTTAACTATTTAGATTAATAAATATAATAGGTCACTCTTTTCACTCGCTCGGCTTTGCCGAGTGAGTAATATCCTAAAACAACTATTTAAAAACTTTGTTTTTTGCTATTATTTAGTCGCTCACACTTTCTAGTACCACATCGTATCATAAAGTATCATTTTTATTTTGTAGAACGAATATTTATCGTATATTTTCAATTAAAGTTACCATAGAACTTACAGGAAAAGTGCCAGTTTTTGATTTTGATGTTTTATTAGTTTATAATGCGGCATTAGAATAGTAGTTTCCTAAACTGTAGATTCGGGTTCGATTCCCGATGCGACCACTTTTTTACCTCATTTATTGTGAGAAGTTCAATATTTTATACAACTTTGCATCCTATTTTGAATCCTAAAAAAGACATAAAACAATGAAAAAAGTAAAAATTAGTGTACTGGCTTTATCAATGCTATTCGGAGCAGGATTATTAACTTCTTGTGGTGGTTCGGAAGAACAAAAAGAAACGGCAACAGAAATTACAACAGAAGAAGTTGCTGCTGAAGTTCCTGCTGCAAAAGATGGTGCCGAATTTTACAAAACGAGTGGCTGTGTTGCTTGTCATCAGGTAGATAAAAAATTGGTTGGTCCGTCAATTATTGATATTGCTGCTGCTTATGCAGATGAAGCTACTTTGACCGCATTTTTAAAAGGCGAATCTGCTGCAATAGTTGACCCGGCACAAGCTGCATTGATGACTCCTCAAGTTGAAATTACTAAAAAAATGAGTGCTGAAGATTTACAAGTTATTGTAAGTTATATTATGGGGCATAAAAAGTAAACTTTTTAAGTTAGAAGCCCGAAGACGGAAGTCCGAAGTAAGTTCCCTTTCTTCAAATTTCCGTCTTCGGGCTTTTATTTTTTTGTGTCTTAGGTCTTCCGACTTCTGGCTTCTTTACATCATTCCGCCCATTCCGCCGCCCATTCCGCCCATGTTAGGCATTCCGGCACCTTCTTCATTTGGTTCATCAGAAATTACACATTCGGTAGTTAATAAAAGTGCAGCAATAGATGCAGCATTTTCTAAAGCTATTCTGGTAACTTTAGTTGGATCGATAACTCCAGCTTCAAACATGTTGGTATATTCTTCGGTTCTTGCATTGTAACCAAAATCACCTTTGCCTTCTCTTATTTTTTGTACCACAACAGCACCTTCGCCGCCGGCATTGATTACAATCTGACGTAAAGGTTCCTCCAAAGCTCTTCTTACAATAGCAATCCCTGTGTTTTCGTCTTCGTTTAATCCTTTTAAACCATTTAAAGCACTTTCAGCCCTGATTAACGCAACACCACCACCAGGAACAATACCTTCTTCAACAGCAGCACGAGTGGCAGCCAAAGCATCATCAACTCGGTCTTTTTTCTCTTTCATTTCTACTTCGGTTGCAGCACCAATGTACAATACAGCAACACCTCCAGCTAATTTAGCCAAACGTTCCTGTAGTTTTTCTTTGTCATAATCAGAAGTAGTAGTTTCTATTTGAGCTTTAATTTGAGCAACTCTTCCATCAATAGCTTTTTTATTACCGGCACCGCCAACAATGGTCGTGTTATCTTTGTCGATGGTTACTTTTTCAGCAGTTCCCAGCATTTCTAGTGTTGCATTTTCAAGTTTAAAACCTTGTTCTTCAGAAATAACAGTTCCTCCGGTTAAAATTGCGATATCTTCTAACATGGCTTTTCTTCTGTCGCCAAAGCCAGGAGCTTTAACAGCAGCCACTTTTAATCCACCTTTTAAACGATTTACCACTAAAGCAGTAAGAGCCGTTCCATCCACATCTTCAGCAATAATAACAATCCCTCTGCCCGATTGAGCGGCTGGTTCTAACACCGGCAACAATTCGTTGAGGTTTGATATTTTTTTATCGTGGATTAAGATGTAAGGATTTTCCATTTCTGAAATCATTTTCTCTACATCGGTAACAAAGTAAGGCGATAAATAACCTCTGTCGAACTGCATTCCTTCAACTATTTCAACTTTAGTATCTGTACCTTTTGCTTCTTCAACAGTAATAACTCCTTCGGTTTTTACTTTTTCCATGGCAAGAGCAATTAAACTTCCAATGGTTTCGTCGTTGTTGGCAGAAATGGTAGCCACCTGACGAATTTTCTCGTTGTCGGAACCCACTTCTTTCGAAATCTTTTTCAATTCACCTACAACGGCAGCAACTGCTTTGTCAATTCCTCTTTTTAAATCCATTGGGTTTGCACCGGCAGCCACGTTTTTAAGTCCTGCAGTTACAATAGCTTGTGCTAAAATAGTTGCAGTGGTAGTTCCATCACCTGCATCATCGGCAGTTTTACTTGCTACCTCTTTTACCATTTGAGCTCCCATGTTTTCGATAGGGTCTTTTAATTCAATTTCTTTAGCTACGGTAACACCGTCTTTGGTAACTTGTGGAGCACCAAATTTTTTACCAATAATTACATTTCTACCTTTTGGTCCAAGGGTTACTTTTACAGCGTTGGCTAATTTGTCAACACCCACTTTTAAACTGTCTCTAGCTTCTATGCTAAATTTTATATCTTTTGCCATTTTTCTTAAAATAATTTTGGATTAAACAATTGCGAAAATATCCGCTTCTCTCATGATTAAATAATCTTTGCCTTCAACTGTAATTTCAGTTCCGGCATATTTTCCGTAAAGAACCAAATCACCAACTTTAACAGTCATAGGCTCATCTGGTTTTCCAGCTCCAACAGCTAAAACTTTTCCACGTTGTGGTTTTTCTTTAGCAGTATCCGGAATTATAAGTCCGCCTGCGGTTCTCTCTTCTGCTGCTGCAGGCTCAACAATCACTCTGTCAGCAAGTGGTTTAATGTTAATCGACATTGTTTTTAATTTTTAAGGTTAAACAAATTTTTATGGAGGCACATTAGTCAGATTTTGTGCCAATGAGCAATATTAATTCTTTTAAGACAATTTTGCAGACTTGAAACAAAAACTGTCAGTTTTTGTATTTTTTGAACTGACATTTTTTGAGTTTAAATTTTAAATCAAATCAAACCCGATGTCTTTTCGGTAATATTTTTTGTCGTAGTTTATTTTTTCGGCATTAGCAAACGATTTGCTTAAGGCATCTTTTATGTCAGTTCCGAATGAGGTTATAGCCAACACCCTTCCTCCATTGGTAACAATATTTCCATCCACTTTTTTTGTTCCCGCATGAAAGGCAAGACTGTTTTCAACTTGCTCAAAACCAGTCATTACTTTTCCTTTTTCGTAGTCTTCAGGATAACCTCCGGAAACTAGCATAACGGTTGAAGCAGTTCTTTCATCCACTTCAAACGATTTTTCGTGTAAAGTTTGATTGGCAACACCTTCAAACAAATCCAATAAATCCGATTTTATTCTAGGGATAACAGCTTCAGTTTCCGGGTCACCCATTCGTACATTGTATTCAACCACCGAAGGATTTCCATTATCGTTCATTAATCCAATAAAAATAAAACCTTTGTAGTTAATACCTTCTTTTTTTAGACCATTTATGGTAGGAATTACCACTTGATTTTCTACTTTTTTGATAAAATCGTTGGTAGCAAAAGGGACTGGAGAAATGGCTCCCATACCACCAGTATTTAAACCTTTGTCGCCTTCGCCAATTCGTTTGTAATCTTTTGCAGAGGGCAGTATTTTGTAGCTGTTTCCGTCGGTTAACACAAAAACCGATAATTCTATTCCTTTTAAAAATTCTTCGATAACTACGGTTGATGAAGCTGCTCCAAATTTTTGGTTTTCAATCATCAGCGAAAGTTCTCGTTTTGCCTCAATCAAATTGTTTAAAATCAATACGCCTTTTCCGGCTGCAAGCCCATCAGCTTTTAGAACGTAAGGAGGAGTTAAACTTTCTAAAAAGGTGTAACCTTCACTTAAATTTTCTTTGGTAAAACTTTTGTATTTGGCAGTAGGGACGCCATATTTTTCCATAAATATTTTGGAAAATTCTTTGCTGCCTTCTAATTGTGCACCATCTTTTTGAGGGCCAATTACAGGAATGTTTTTTAGTTGTGTATCTGCCAAAAAATAATCGTGAATACCTTTTACCAACGGGTCTTCTGGTCCAACCACTACCATATTAATGGCGTTGGTTAATACCACGTTTTTTACCGCATCAAAATCTGTTGCATCAATGTCAATATTGGTTCCAACTTCTGCAGTTCCGGCATTTCCTGGGGCAATAAATAATTTATTTAATTTGCTGCTTTGAGCCAGTTTCCATGCAAAGGCGTGTTCTCTTCCTCCCGAACCAAGTATTAATACGTTCATGTTGTTTTTGTTGCAAAAGTATAAAATTAAATAAGCTGAAACAACGCAATTCATACATAAGGTATGCTTTTATTTTTCTCGCAAATTTCGCAGATATACGCAGAAAAATCTGCGGGAATCTCCGAAATCTGCGAGAGATTTTTGAGCACTTGAGTAGTTAATAATATCTAAATCAATAATCTTTTTCGAAAGAATTTAATTCTAAAATTTGCGATTTAACAAAATTAGATTAGTTTTGTACCCAGATAAAATTATGGCAACACAATTAAATATCAAAAATTTATTCATCGGTTCATATCATTATTGGAACCGAATGTGCCATTTTATGCCCATTATTTGGAATAATCAATTTACGATTATTTATAGATAAAAATAACGGCAGCACCGCTTTTTAGAAAGCAAAAAACAATCACTTTTTATTTCTTACGGTTGAAAAACCAAAATATTTATTGTTATGTCATTAGTTACTGATGCAATACTTGAAAAATTAAACAGCTTAATAGTTGTTGTGAGTCAAACAGGCAATGTTGAATATGTTAGCCCTCGCAATAACGTTGACTACAGACAAAGCATTATTGAGTTGACTTTACAACAACTGAAACAAGAATCGTTGTTGGAAACTGTTCCGCAAGAGCGTTTGCTTAAAACTGCTACCGGTGGCGACCGGTGGATTTTATGGAATACCTCAAAAGGACCATTAAACACGTTGGTTGGTATCGGACATGATATTACCGACCGTAAAAAGGCTGAATTGAAGTTGTTGGAGAAAAATACGGAGTTGGTTCAGCACAACAAAGACATGCTCGACAGCATACAATATGCCAGTAGAATACAAGAGGCTATTTTGCCCGATGTGCAAAAAATAAAAAATGCCTTTAAAGATGCCTTTGTATTGTACCAACCGAAAGACGTAGTAAGTGGCGATTACTACTTTTTTTATCAGCGAGGTAACAAAGCTTTTGTTGCTGCGGTTGATTGCACGGGTCACGGTGTGCCAGGTGCGTTAATGAGTTTTATTGCCAATGGAGCTTTAAAAGAAGTAATTATAAAAAAAGGGGTGGAAGAACCATCAGAAATTTTATATGCCTTGGATGAAGAGTTGTTTTTGGCGTTAAACAAATCGAAAGATGGAGTGGTTTCGTTAGACGGAATGGATGTGGCAATTGGTGTGTTTGATTTTGTGGAACAAACTTTTTCTTATGCAGGAGCATTTCGTCCAGTATTGGTTGTTCGCGATAATGAGTTGATAGAAATGGAAGCTAGTCGTTACCCCATAGGTTTTTATGCCGATGTACAAAAAGTGTTTATCACACAAACTATTAACATCAAACAAAACGATGCTTTTTACTTTTTTACGGATGGCTACTGCGACCAGTTTGGTGGAGAACGGAAGAAAAAATTTAACCGTAAACAATTTAAAGAATTGTTGCTTTCTGCTCAAGATATGGAAATGAGCGAACAAGAGGCTTATTTGCAATATGTGCTGAAAAACTGGAAACAAGAAGAACCTCAAACCGACGATATTTTGGTGATGGGGATTAAATTGTAAAAGAAAGGCGGGAAGAAATTTTCGCCTTTTTTAAAAGGCTTTGTAAAAATTTGGAAACAGTTTTATTCATAATAACCCGTTGGGTGTAATTAATTGTTGCAAACCCAAAAATAAAACCAAGGGCAAATTGTCGGGCAGCCCACATGTAAACTACGTAGTCAACGCCTTTTGCGTTAAGGTCAACTGTTTCTAAAACCGATTGTGGCGAAAAGCATAACGTTACACTTACCATAAGTTCCATTAATGCAAAAAGCCCTGATACGATAAGTATCCATTTTGGTAATGATTTTGGTGTTTCTGTCATCATTTAGATTTTTATTCGACCTAAGCAGCCCACCCACTTTACCCACACAAAGCTTAGCTCGTACTTTTACAGCTTAGAACTTACAGGGGGCGTAGCACACTTTTGAAAAAAGCATTTGCAACTTGCAGGATCTCCGCATTTTTTTTAGCTAATGTTAGCCGCATGTACATATCCTTTATTAGTAGTCCGTTATTATTAATTTATGAGTCGCAATAGTTTGGTTGCCCTGTTTTAGTTGGATGTAATACAGTCCGCTTGGTAAGTTGTCGCGGTGTAGAGTCACAGTCTGCCCGCTAACGTTATTTACTTGTCTTACCTGTTGTCCAAATGAGTTGTAAAGTATTAAGGTAGCGTCTTTAAGAACTTTGTCAATCCACAAAGTTACCCGAAATGAGAAGGGGTTTGGAAAAATTAAGTCTTGCTTGTCAACATGACCTTTTTCATCAAGTGCGTTAATGCAATTGTAATCAGTATTAGAGTAATCGTAATTTGCAATAAATGTTGGAAGGCAATAGCTGCCGTATTTACCATTAAGGTAAACTGCATTGTTTTGAATATTTGATAAAACTCCATAGTTGTTAGGATTGTTAATTGCTACTAAATAATCTCTATTAATTACATCAACTGAATAGATTTTCCCATCTGGCGCCAATTGAAGCCCTCTCGGTGATACACCACCATAAGTATGAATAATATTCATTGAGTTATTAATAGAATCAATATTGCCTGCACCAGCATTTAAATCATATTGAACTATTCCCTGTGTAACGGGACTAAATGAGAAATAATTTGCATATAGTTTTGAATTATCAGGGGAAAATTCAACTCCATATATCCTTGAGTTTATTGGAATGTTTATTGGGCTGTAATTACTAACAATACCGTTAGAATTGTTAAAGCCAAATAACTCTAAAAAGTATGTTAAATAACTTGAACCACAAGCAATTTTATTTCCATCAGGCGAGAATTTTAATTGTCCTTGTGCTCCTGAGTGAATAGAACCAATATGCGTTACGATAGTGTCCGAAATTCCATTAGCAGTTAGTAAAAAGGCGTAAAATTCGTCAGTATAGAGTTTATGCGTCAGAACCCAATAATCAACTCCGTTTGAATGTTGAACTGCGGCAATTTTCTCAGCAATGGTGTCCAAAACTATTACGTTTTTTTTATTTGTCATTACGCTACCAAAACCATTGTCGAGGCAAATGTCAACAACAGAATAGCTTAACCCGTGTTTAAGAGCATCTTCAAAATAATCGCCAACTGTGAATACATAAAAATACTCGCTACTTGCGGGTTGAGGAATAATAATAGATGATTGAGTCGAGGAAAAATTACCGAATAAACTGTCTCCATTTAACATTAATGAATGATTTTTATTCCACAGCTTTCGACCATTAGTGTAAAAAAGTAAAGTACCTAAACTGTCAGCGATAGATGCGGTGCCTTCTGAGTAAGAATTTGTATTGTAAGTGGCCCCGTCAACCAAAGCAATTGGAACCACGCTGTTAAAGTCAACTCCAGCATGGTCACCAAAATACCAAATGTTACCTTGTTTTTGTCCAATGCAAAACAGAGGCAATAAAATAAAAACTATCAGCAGTTTGTTCATTCGCAGTTGTGTTTGTATTTCGGCTAACTTGTTTATACCCTTAACTAAAGCACAAAAAACTGAGTATATCTATATCTATTTTGGTAGATATACTCAACTCGAGTTGAGGTTTATTTATTTTCAAATATAACTAAAAAAGCAACAAACTACCCCAACCACTTCAACACGTTATCGTGCCAAATGTTGGTGGCATCTTTTTCGGTTAAAATATGAAGTTTTACGGCATCGTCGATTACTTTTCCTGGATAAGAATTCGGAACAGATTCCATTTCGCCAAGCGGGTAAGGGTCGTCGAGTCCGGCAATAATTTGTGGTACGCCTACTCGGTGCTTTAACAATTGCAAAGTGTAAGGGTCGTGTACCAACGTATCAAAAAACAAGTTGGGATGACCAAGTGTGGTTTTTGGACTTTCTGTTCCTTTAAACAAATCGGGTCTGCCTTCAAAACCTTGTACTCGTCTGCCATAATTGGCTTGCCCCAGCATACAACCGTGTGCAAAACAAGTGCGAATGTCAGGGAATAAATTCGGGATGTTTTTTAAGGTAAACAAATGCAACGTGTCGGCACTTTGTGCCATCATCCATACCAAATGAAAACGCCAAAAATTGTCTTTCAGTGCCACCATTTTTTCGGCATCATAAGGATGAATTTCTATGGCTAATTTGTATTTGTTTGCCAATTCGTAAATTGGAAAACAGCTTTCGTCGGCAACCGAAATCCACTCGTTTTTAGCATTTAAAAAGTGAGTGGGTAAACACAACAATTTTAAGTAGAGTTTATTTACACAACGCTCTATTTCTTTTAAAGCTTCGTCCATGTACAAGGGCTGAACCACAAAGCCGTTGGTAAATTTATCGGGAAATTGGTGTTGTATTTCGGCATTAAAATCGTTTTGCCAGCGAATGGCATCAACAGCATCTTGTTTTGTCCATCCGTTGCAATACACCTGCGATAAATTAAGCATTACACCGTGGTCAATCTTATTTTTCTCCATCCATTCCAGCTTTTCTTTTAAGAAAAAACTCGGGTCGGTAATGGGTCTGCTCCAATCGCCCTGACGCATAAATTTTTTGTCATCGTCAATCCAAAACAATTTCTTGTCCTTCATAAATTGAGGGATTTGATTGGGTTCGGGTAAGATATGTCCGTGACCGTTTATTCTACGAGTGGTGAGTGGTGAGTGGTGAGTGATGGGTGATGGGTGGTGAGTTGTGAGTGAAGTCATCTATCTAAATATTTGATATAACCGATTATTAATTTACGAACGGTAATAATTTGAGGAAAAATCTGTTCAGCTTTTTCCTCTGTGATGAAATTTAAATCTAATGCTAAATAAATTTGCGTTTCAATTTCATATAAAGAACCTTTTGCAATGTAAAAAAACTGGCGAGTTTCTTTACTCGAATTTCTACCCATTCCTTCGGCTATATTTGATGGAACGGAAATTACTGCTCGTTTAATTTGAGAGGTTAACCCAAATTTTTCATCCTCAGGAAATTCATTGGTTAGCACATAAATTAAGGAAACAAGTTTCCTAGCTTCTTTCCACACATCTAAATTTTTATAATTTTTTTCGTCACTCATTTCACAATAATTAATACCCATCACTCACTCTCCACCCATCACCCACTCCTCACCACTACCCAATCACATATTAGTAAATTTAGGGTCTGATTCCATTACATGTCCGCAACTTTTGCAGGTTCGTAAATCAACAGAATTGTAAAAACGGGTAAATGTTGGCAAAAACCCTTTTTCTATATCGTCTAAGGTAAAGCGTTCTTCGTACAGTTTGTTGTTGCATTTTTCGCAAAACCACATCAAACCATCTTTTAAGCTGGTTCCTTTTCGTTTGCGTTCAATTACCAAACCAATTGAACCTTCGGAACGAACCGGTGAATGCGGAATATTTGCCGGCAACAAAAACATATCGCCTTCATGGATAGGTATTTTCACGGCTTTACCGTTTTCCTGAATGGTTACTTCAATATCGCCCTTTAGCTGATAGAACAATTCTTCAGTTTCGTTAAAATGATAGTCTTTTCGTGCATTGGGTCCACCAACAATCATTACAATGTAATCGCCCGATTCATTGTATAAATTTTTATTAGCCACCGGGGGTTTCAGTTTGTCTTTGTTGTCTTCTATCCACTTATTGAGGTTGAACGGTCTTCTGGTTTCCATACGTTTATATTTTTATACGCCTACTAAAGTACATGTTTATTTGAAATTTTTAAAGTTGTAATCGTGTTTTAATATTTAATTCTAAAATTTCGCCCATGTTTTTACATTCGTTAAAACTAGGTAATTTATAAAATTTAGCCAGTTCTGTTTTTAAATTTTGTTCATAGTTTAACGGAGCTATGGTATCATTTTTAATGATGTCAATTAAATAATCTATTTGATATTTATGGCTGAGGTAACGTTTTTTTAGCAACGATTGCTCTTCAATAAAATATTGTTCGGCTGTTTCTGCTTTCATTAAAGTTTGAGCCAACTTCACATAAAAAATATTGTCTTTATAAAATTGGGGTAAATAAATTTTGTATCTGCCTTCATAACTTTGTTGGTCAAAATCAATGGCTCTAATTCGGTATTGAATTTGGTCAAAATCCTGAGTTACTACAATTACAAAGTTGTAGGCACGCATATCGCCCAATAAACGCACAAAACAACGTTCGTTAAATTTTACAAATTCTTTTGCTAACCGAACCAGATTAATCTCCGGTTTTTTTTCATCAAACTCTTTAATAAACTGGTCGCCCGGAATACCAATAATATGCTCTTCAACAATGGTGTTTTTATAACAGATGTAATGTATTTTATTGGGCGAAAAATAATGTTCTAATTCTAACCCATAAATCCGTGAGGCATCGGCTCTTTTAATATAATAATAATCGTAATTATCATTCAACTGATTCAAAATTTTTATCCGAAATGGTTTAGAATTACCATACTTACAATAATCTATGCTACTTACAATCAAGTGGTCAATTTTACTTCCATCGGAAATAAGCACCCGATACATTTCTACCAAACCGGGATATAAAAAATCCAAATCGTTGGGCGAATAAATTGCTGCACTCCATAACGAATCGTTGCCATTTTTATCTTGTAAAGGAATTAAATTAGTAAACCTCAACAAATCATCATATTGCAATGGAATTTCGATACCTCGCGAATAGTTAACCAAATATTTAGTCAGCTCATCACCAATTTTGAAAAAAGGTTTTTTATATTCGATGTTGTTGTATTGCATAATATTTTGATAAAAATAGTAATTTACTAACTTGTGTGAAAATTAGAAATAAATTAGAAGAAGCTTAATGATTTAGGCTTATTTTTGCTTAAAAATTAGCAACATGAATTTAGATTTAACCGGTAAAAATGCCATTGTGTGCGGAAGTACACAAGGTATTGGTAAAGCTATTGCTTTAGAATTAGCCAACTTAGGGGCAAATGTTATTTTAATTGCCCGAAATCAAGAAAAGCTAATTGCTGTAAAGAAAGAATTGGATACTACCAAAGGACAATCTCATCATTTTTTAGTAGTTGATTTTGCCATACCTGCACAGTTAAAATTAGTATTGGAAGATTTTATTGAAATCAACGAAATAGATATCAACATTTTGGTAAATAATACCGGAGGACCGGCAGGAGGACTAATAGAAGATGCTAAAACAGAAGAATTTATTCATGCTTTTACCAATCATTTGTTGTGTAATCACATATTGGTTCAAGCAGTAAAAGAGGGCATGAAAAATTCCGGCTATGGAAGAATTGTAAATATTATTTCTACCTCAGTAAAACAACCGTTAAACGGATTAGGAGTTTCAAACACCATAAGGGGTGCTGTAGCCAACTGGAGCAAAACTTTAGCTAACGAATTGGGTGAGTTTGGCATAACGGTAAACAATGTATTGCCCGGAGCAACTGATACTGTTCGGTTACAATCTATTATGGAAACCAATGCCACAAAAAAAGGTAAATCGGTTGACGAAATTAAACAACACATGTCAAACGAAGTGCCTTTAAAACGAATTGCCCAACCCGAAGAAATTGCCAATGCTGTTGCATTTTTGGTTTCTCCGGCGGCAAGTTACATCAGTGGTATTAATTTACCGGTTGATGGTGGTAGAACAAAGAGTCTTTAGTTTTAATAATTAAACCTAACAGGTTTTTAAAACCTGTTAGGTTTTGTTGTTTTATTATTCTTTAACAATAAATTTTATTGGTATTGAATAATAAATAGCAACTTCTTTTCCATGATTTACTGCTGGAATTAATTCTGGCAAAGTACTAACGGCTTTAATAGCTTCGGCTTCTAACAACGGATGAATTCTGCCACTATTTAACACTTTTACATTTTTTACTTGTCCTTTTTTATTTACTTCAAAGTAAACATGAGCTGTGTATTCTGCCTTTCCCATATCTTTGATAAGTTCAGGTATTTTTAAGGTTTTTCTAAAATGTTTATACATTTCTTCTTCAGTACACGATTTTCTAGCATTTTCATCTGCATTTTCACAATTTTTATAAAAAGGCATTTTTCCTGCTGCTGGTAAAGGTGCTTCTTCTGGCTCAACCACCTCTGGTTTTGTCCATTTGTTTGGGTCAAAAACAGGGTCGGGGTCAACAATTGGATTTGGATCAATTGTTGGATTAATGGGGTCTGTTTTTACAATATTAAATTGTGTAGGATTTACTTTTAAAACAGGCATTTTTACTTCAGGTTTTTTTGGAACACTCGAATAAGTTACAGGAGGCAACTCAAAATCACCTTCAACCGCTATTATTGGTTGTGGTAAATCTGCAACATAAACTGGAAAAGTCCATTCGAAAGCTAAAAAAGTGATAGATGTTGCTACAATAAGCCCGATTTGAAAAAAAATTCCTCGAAGTTTTTCCAAACCATTTTTTGGTTTTTCTGTTGAGTTCATGGTTTTAAGTTTAGGAGTTAGTTACTATAAAACTTACTTTTGTGTAGTTTTAGTATGTATGATGATGATTTTTAAACTATTCCATAAAAAAAACAAACCCTTTTTCTCTTTTGTAATCATTAGTTTGATGTTTTTTACTTCGTGTAAATCGTTACCTCAAAACACAACTACAACAATTAAACGATATGCTGTGGGACAAGGTGGTGGTTTTACCGGAGCTTATACCGAATATTCGTTTAGCGATGATGGAAAGGTTTATAAACGAGATTTTAATTACGAACGAGATGTTTTTGTAAAACAATTATCGGAAGCTGATTTGAAATATTTTTCAAATCAAATTATTGAATTAGGTCTAGCTACATTTGAACTAAATGCTCCAGGAAATATGTCGAAATATTTTGAAATTAGAGATGGAGAAACCTCTCAAAATAAAATTGTTTGGGGTGCTAACAATTATAATCCACCTCAAAAAATAGTAGATTTTCATCAAGAATTGTATAAAAAACTTTCGGCTTTAGAATAATTTACTGTTTTATTAATTTTTCTACCGTTTGTTGCTCATTGGTTGTCACTTTCAGTAAATAAATTCCGTTAGGTTGGTTAGATAAATCAATGCTAACACTATTCAAACTCTTGGTTACACTATACACTACTTCACCAACAATATTTACTACTTCAATAGTAACCAGTTCATTTTTGGTGTTCTTTAATTGAAGTGTTACTTTCCCGTCGGTTGGGTTAGGATAGATTGCAACAGTCTGTTTTGGACTGTTTTCTGCAACTCCAACAGGAATTTCAGAGAAAACCAAATTATCTACAAAAGCATTATCACCTTGACTTAAAAAAGGGAATCCTGAAGTTGGGTCGGCAGCTTTGCTAAAACCCATACGGGTTTCGAAAACCACTTCAAACTCAGTTCCGGCATACGCATTTAAGTCAAGTTGTTGTAACACAAAAGGGTCGCCACTTTCAGTAGCCGGTCTATAGTTTGGACTTACTTGAGTGCCATTTACCACTACTCTTAAACTACTTGCTTCGGGAACCATTTGCCCAAATTGTAAATTATAGGCTTTAGACATGGTTTGTTTTAAATTAAATTGCATGTTTGCTGATGTCCAAGTAGTTGCGTCCACACAAAATTTAGCTTCAGCGGCAAATTCAATGTTATGAAGCCAAAATCCAACAGTATCTAAATTTGGTGTAATGCCAGAATTAATAGGATCGCCACCCGTAAATTGTAACGATTTTGTTCCTGATGCTGCAAATACATTCGACACTAAAACATCAGATTCCACATTGTTTTTTAAAATCACTGTATCCAACACCGCAGTAGCATTTTCGAAAGTTACTGCTTGATTTTGAATAACCGGATAAGGATGTTTTACCAAATGATTGTTAATGGTATCATTTCCATTCATGTTGTCTATTGCAAAAGCTGTCCAGGCATTAACAGTATGCGTTCCGTTTGCCGATAAATTGATGGGTGCGGTAAACGTATAATTTACGAAATCGTTGGCATAAATGGTTTGTGCTAAGTTCAAGGATTCTGTGATTGGAGTTGCTCCATTGTGTTGATAAACCAAATCAATAGTTGTCCCGGCAGCTAGTGAATCGCAACCTAAAAACTGAAATTTAAGTTCTACCTGTTCGTTGGTACCAAAATGACAATCAGAATTTGGAGAAACAATTTCGGTCAACGCTAAATCAACATTTTGTTGAATTTTGTTTTCAACTGCATAACCAACAATACTATCGTTTAAAGGCTGAGCATCGATACTATATTTAACCCAAGCATCAACGGTGTGGTTGCCAATAACAGATAAATCTGCAGGAGCAGTAAAGGTATAGGTTAACGAATCTTCTGCATTAAAATTACCGGCTAAAACAATGGTTTCGTTTACAACACTACCACCATCTACTCGATAAGAAACGGGGATATTTGTTCCGGCAGGAAAATCAACCACACAACCGTTGTTTCTTAATACAATGGTTACATTCTCTGCATTGGTTAAGGCACAAGCTGTAAAAGGCGACTCAATGTTTAATATCGTTAAATCATTGTCTTCGATGGCAAAACCAACACCAACAGCAGCCCAAGCTTTAGAAGTTTCTAAAACTTCGTTAGAACAAGCTCCAAATAAATCTTCAGCAGCTTGAATAGAACCTAAACGAGCATCGTTATAGGTAGAACTTTGAGTTAGATAAACCGATAAATTACGGTAAGCAATGGCAGCAGCTTTATCTATGCCAATACCTGCTAAACTGTAGGTATAGCCGTTATCGTTCGTGCCTGTTCCTCCAACAGAAAGCAGGTAAAACCAATAATTTTGAACACCACTGTTGGTATGAACACCACCATTATCGGCAGCAGTAAATTCCCAAAAATTTCCTAAATACGTATCCGGGTCATTTTTTGAATTTGGGTCTTCCATCGAACGGAAGCCATCACCATTTACATCAAAATCTTCACCAATAAACCAATCTGCGTTGGTTGGGTCGCCATAAAATTCAATGGCTGTACCAAAAACATCGCTAAACGATTCATTTAACGCACCCGATTCATTTTGGTAAACTAAATTGGCAGTATATTCTGTTACTCCATGCGTAATTTCGTGTCCACAAACATCCAACGAAGTTAAGGCGGTGTAAGTTGTTCCATCGCCATCGCCATAAGTCATTCGCAATCCATCCCAAAAAGCGTTGGCATAATCTACATCATAATGCACATAACTCAATAATTTTGTTCCTGCATTGTCGTAGCTGTTTCTACTGTGTTGGGTAAAATAATAATCATACGTCATTTCCGACGACCAATGTGCATCGGTTGCAGCTTCGTCTTGCTGAGCATTTACATTGTTCCACAGGTTATCGGTATCAGTAAAATCAATAGCAGCTCCATAATTAGTACCCTGTTGCATGTTGTAAGTTTCTAAACCTCCACCTCTCGAAACTTCTCGTAAACGATACTGACCAACAGCAACCGAATCTGTTTTTATTGATTTTGTTCCTGCATATTTGGTTATCGCAGTTCCATCTACTTCGGTAGTATGAATTTTATTGATGCTGTGTAAAATTTCGCCGGTTGTGGCACTTACAAAAACATCTTTTTTTACAAGTGGCTGTTGAGCAAAAACTTCTACTTTATACGCCAATTGATATTGACCACCCGCTTGTGTAAAATACTTGTCGAACCACACCAATTTAGCTGTTGGAAAGTAGGTTGCATTTACATCATTTTTAATACGTTTTAATTCTTGTTCGTTTCCGTTTACTTGCCACATGTATTGTTTAGCGCCGATAAAAGCAATGGCTTTTTGTATGGCTTGGTTAGGAGATATAGCTGAACCGGTAGTTGCTTCAATTCCTTTTGTTAATTTTCCGTTGGAAGAAGTAAGCGAATTGTTTTTTTCGTGAACTAAATATTGCGACCCAAAAACTTCAACGCCATTAAAATACTGTTGAAACCGATAATGGATAAACCCTTGCGAATCGTTTTCTTTTTTGGATAAACGCAATTCATCATGAGCAGACAAGCCTAAATCGGTTTTGTAACGATTAACCAATAACTCCGCAGTTAACGGATTGTTGGTTTTATATGAAATAAAATTTTCGGTAGAGTTGGCTTTAACAAAGGTTTTTAATGGTTGATTTTGTGCTATTAAAGAAGTTCCGCTAAGAAATAGGATTGCGGCTAACGATTTAATGTTTTTCATTTTTTCGAAGAATTGATTTTTAAACCTTAAAAGTAGAAAAATTATAGTCCGAAAGAAACTTTTTTTAAAAACAACGAAAAAATGAGGTTTTGGTTAAATAAAAGGCTGGAAGACCGAAGTCAGAAGACCGAAGTCGGAAGTAAAAAGAATTTGCGGTTCCCTGCGTAAAAACTCCGTGTTTTCTGCGGTTAAAAAATTAAAAAATAACCGCCAAGAATTTTAAGAATTCACAGAGAAAAGAAGAAACAAAAAAAGAAAGCAAAAAAACTTTGCGGTTCTCTGCGAAAAACTCAGCGTTCTCTGCGGTTAAAAGAAGGGAAGTCCGACAAAAATAAATAGGCAACTACACCACCTCCAAAAGCGTTCTGAAAGCAACAAATTTCCCTTCGTATCTGGTTAAATGTTCTTTTTGCAATGCAGGAGAGTGTTTTTCTCGGTATTCATCTAAATCATCCATGTTGGCACAAGTGTATAGAATGGCGTAGGTATGTCCGGTTTCGTCTTCCTGAGTGCTTAACACTTTACAAATTTTATGTTCTAAAAAAAAACCAGTCGCCATTACTTGCGGAATATGAACGGTTTTCATCCATACAAACCAGTCTTGATGTACATCGTTTTCTATGTTTACAGTTACATTATAAATAATCATCAGAAAAAAAGTAAAAATTTATTTACAAAACTAGGTAAAATGTAGCATTCTAATTACTTGCTCGGATTTGCCAAGTATTCCGATAGTTATTTTCCTTACCTTTGGTAATCATTAGCATAACAAATTAAAATTAATGAAGAATAAATGTTTTAAAAACAACATGAATACAACTTATTCGGTGAAGCGTGGCGAGTGGAGAGGATATAACCAAAATAGAAAAAAATGATGAGAAGGATATTGATAATATTGATTCTTTTATTTCTCAAATACCAAATGAATGGACAAATTAGAGTAGATGGAGTAGATTATTGGGAAATATCTGATTCTATAAGAAATATAGTAGATAAATCTAATGTGGAAAGAGGTCTCATTTATATGGATAGCTTATTAGTAAAGAAAGTGAATGTTTTTTTAAACGAAAATGATAGTGCAGTTTTAAAAATAAGACACACACCATTTGATTTTGCATTGAGAAAAATTATTTCTGATTCTTCAAATAATATCGGATTATTTAGTTTTAGGCAAAATGGAACACATTCACGTACATTTCTTTTAACAAAAAAAAATGGAGTTGCAAAAATAATATCTCCACGAAAAAAATATGAATATTACAGGCTATTAAAGTTTTTTAGGCGGTATATTCGAAAAAACGAAAAAGTGTTTAATAGTGAGGAAAAAGTGTTGGCTTGGGGTCGTTTGTCTGAATTAATGAATGGTTATAATTTTTTATATAACAAATGGGAATGGTAACTCACCTTGTAGGATTAAATTTCTATCTCCAATTTATAGGATAAACCATGTTTAACTCATGTTTCTCTCCTGCGTAGGCAGTTCTGATAGCTATCGGGATAGACCAAAACAAAAAACATTTATTATTTGCCATACAAAAACTGGTTCCCTGCTTTCGCAGGGACGAAGACAGCGAAATAAATTTTCTTGTTTTCTTTAAGCAGAAAACAGTTAATCCATGTGGTTAAAAAATCTGGTTTTGTTACATCGTTTTTAAAACTGCAAAAATTTATTAACAAACGTAAAAAATCAACAAAATCAAGTTGAATAAGGGGTTAAATATCACTAATTTCGTGTCTTTATTTTTAGACATCAAATTACCAACCAAGTATGAGCAGCAAAAAAATTAAAAGTGCCTTAATTTCGGTTTATCACAAAGATAATTTAGAGCCAATTATACATGAATTACACCGAAATGGGGTAACCATTTTTTCAACCGGAGGAACACAAGATTTTATCGAAAAACTAAACGTACCAGTAATTCCCGTTGAAACATTAACCTCTTATCCTTCCATTTTAGGTGGTCGGGTTAAAACGTTGCACCCAAAAGTTTTTGGTGGAATATTAAGCAGAAGAGGTTTGGATAGCGATTTGGCTCAATTGGCAGAATACGAAATTCCGGAAATTGATTTGGTTATTGTTGATTTGTACCCGTTTGAAGACACCGTTGCTTCGGGAGCCGGAGAACAAGATATTATTGAAAAAATCGACATCGGTGGTATTTCATTGATTCGTGCCGCAGCAAAAAACTTTAAAGATGTGGTTATTGTTTCATCTAGAAACCAATACGATTACGTGTTGGATTTGTTGAAACAAAAAAATGGTGCTACCGATTTAGCCGACCGTAAACACTTGGCAAAATTGGCTTTTAATGTTTCATCACATTACGATACTGCCATTTTTAACTGGTTTAACAACGATGAAGAAAATTTCTTTAAACAAAGCATTCTTCAATCACAAACTTTACGTTACGGCGAAAACCCTCATCAAAAAGGTGTTTTTTATGGCGATTTAGATGCCATGTTTGATAAATTAAATGGTAAAGAATTATCGTACAACAATTTATTAGATGTTGATGCTGCTGTAAATTTAATGGCAGAATTTTCATCTGCTAAACCAACTTTTGCTGTTTTAAAACACAACAATGCTTGTGGATTGGCTTCACGAAATACGTTACTTCAAGCTTGGAGTGATGCTTTAGCTGCTGACCCTGTTTCTGCTTTTGGTGGAGTTTTAATTTGTAATCAGAAACTGGATGTTGCAACGGCTAACGAAATAAACAATTTATTTTTTGAAGTGATTATTGCACCGGATTATGAACAAGAAGCACTGGATTTGTTTTTACAAAAAAAGAACAGGATTGTGTTAAAACAAAAGCCTGTTGAATTACCTAATAAACAATTCAGGACTATCTTGAATGGTGTTTTAGAGCAAGACAAGGATTTAAAAACTGCAAATAAAAACGATTTTAAAACGGTAACCAAAAAATCACCTAATGCTCAAGAAATTGTTGATTTAGAATTTGCCAACAAATTGGTAAAACACACTAAATCGAACACCATCGTTTTTGCAAAAAACGAACAATTGTTGGCAAGTGGAACGGGTCAAACCTCGCGTGTTGATGCATTACGACAAGCCATTGTTAAAGCCAAATCTTTTGGTTTTGATTTACATGGGGCAGTAATGGCATCCGACGCATTTTTCCCTTTTCCTGATTGTGTGGAGTTAGCAAAAAACGAAGGAATTACAGCAGTGGTTCAGCCAGGAGGCTCTATAAAAGACCAAGAGTCGATTGATTATTGTGATGCAAACGATTTGGCTATGGTAACAACTGGAATTCGGCATTTTAGACATTAATAGAAGTTGGAAGACGGAAGTCAGAAGGCATAAGGTACTTCGGACTTCGGGCTTCGGGCTTCCAACCAAAAACTAAACTAACAATAAAGTGTTTAACAAAAAAAATGACAATAATAGAAATTGAATATTTTAATCATAAATTTACCTCACTTCAACTAAAAACAATATAGAAAACGAATGGGATTATTTAGCTTCTTAACACAAGAAATAGCCATTGACCTTGGTACGGCCAACACTCTTATTATCCATAATGATAAAGTGGTGGTTGATGAACCGTCAATTGTAGCAAAAGACAGAATTACAGGAAAAATTATTGCAGTAGGTAAAAAAGCCATGCAAATGCATGGTAAAACCCACGAAGACATAAAAACCATTCGTCCGTTAAAAGATGGTGTAATTGCAGATTTTGACGCTGCTGAACACATGATTAGAGGAATGATAAAAATGATTAACCCTAAAAAACAATTGTTTACCCCATCGTTAAAAATGGTAATCTGTATTCCATCGGGTATTACCGAAGTAGAAAAAAGAGCGGTTAAGGATTCTGCCGAACATGCAGGTGGCAAAGAAGTTTACTTGATTCACGAGCCTATGGCAGCAGCTATCGGTATCGGAATTGATGTTTTAGAGCCTATGGGAAACATGATTATTGATATAGGTGGTGGGACTTCAGAAATTGCGGTTATTGCACTTGGAGGAATTGTTTGCGATAAATCTATTCGTGTCGCCGGTGATGATTTCACTAATGACATTGTAGATTATATGCGTCGTCAACACAACTTATTAATTGGTGAACGTTCGGCAGAACAAATTAAAATTGAGTGCGGTTCAGCACTTACCGAATTAGAAAATCCACCGGAAGATTATGCTGTTCAAGGTAGAGATTTAATGACCGGAACACCAAAAGAAATTATCGTTTCGTATAGTGAAATTGCTCACGCTTTGGATAAGTCTATTGCTAAAATAGAAGAAGCTGTTTTAAATGCACTTGAAATGACTCCGCCAGAACTATCTGCGGATATTTATAAAACAGGTTTGTATTTAGCCGGTGGTGGTTCTATGTTAAGAGGATTAGATAAACGTATTTCAATGAAGACCAAGTTACCGGTTCATATTGCGGAAGATCCGCTTAGAGCTGTGGCAAGAGGAACAGGGATTGCTCTTAAAAACATTAGCAAGTTACCATTTTTGATGAAATAGTTAATCGGGTGTTAATTTGATAGAATGAGGAATTTAGTACGATTTTTAACCAAAAATTCATTTATTTTTTTATTTCTGTTACTCGAGATTTTTGCTTTTTGGATGTTAATTGCTAATAATAGTTACCAAAATTCTAAGTTCTTTAATTCTTCTAATTTTTTTGTTGGAAATTTTTATTCAACTACACGCAACATAAAAGATTACTTTAATTTAAAGCAAGTAAATAAAGAATTGGCAGAACAAAATGCAAAATTACAATCCAATAACATTTCCTCATTTGTAAAAGTTTACGGCAGAACTTATCAAATAAACGATACTTCTTACCATCAAACATATATATATAGTACTGCAAAAGTGGTTAATAACTCTACCAACAAACGACAAAACTATATCACTATCGACAAAGGTGATTTGAATGGAATTGAAGCGGAGATGGGTGTTATATCTGCAAATGGAGTGGTAGGAATAGTTAAAAATGTATCTAAAAATTTTTCCTCGGTAATGTCAGTTTTGCACGATAAGAATAAATTGAGTGCAAAAATTAAAAAATCAGGTTATTATGGTTCGTTAGTTTGGGAAGGTAATAATTATAGGGAAGCTCAATTAAAAGATATTCCTAACCATGTAAAATTAGTAGTTGGCGATACTGTTGTAACTACTGGATATTCTTCTATTTTTCCTGAAAACATATTAATAGGGACAGTTTCAGCATTTGATTTGCCAGAAGGAAATAATTTTTATAACATCACTATTACCTTTGCTGTCGATTTTAAAAACCTGTCACATATTTATGTGGTTCGATCATTACAGAAAAATGAAAGGGAATTATTAGAGCAGGAAAGTCAACAAGAAATAAAAGAATGATAAGAGATGTTTTAAACTATTTGTTTGTTTTTATACTGTTGGTATTAACACAGGTTGTTATCCTTAATAACATTGAGTTAGGAGGCTACATTAACCCTTATTTATACGTTTTATTTATACTGGCTTTACCTTTTGAAACCAACGAAAATTTGGTATTATTTTTAGCCTTTTTAATTGGGTTAACTATTGATATATTTTCAAGCACCATGGGTTTTCATACTTCTGCGGCGGTATTTATGGCATTTTCACGAAAGTATGTTTTAAAATTAATTCAACCACGAGGTGGCTATGAATTTGGAACCACACCCAGCCTACAACACATGGGATTATCATGGTTTATGACGTACGCTGTAATTTTAGTGGTACTTCATCATCTTTTTTTGTTTTACACCGAAACATTTAATTTTTCTCAATTTTTCTCTACCTTCGGAAGAGTTATTGTGAGTAGTATTTTCACATTAATTCTTATTTTTATAGTTCAGTTGTTTAACTATAATCCGAATACCCGAAAATGAATAATCTCTCCGACAGAAAAGTTGTTATTGCATTCATCTTCCTCATTATTGGTTTAATTTTTATTTTACGTTTATTTTATGTTCAAATCATAAATAATAAATATAAAATTGATTCCGATCAAAATGTACTGCGAGAGGTCATACAATATCCGGCAAGGGGGTTAATTTACGACAGAAACGGAGTGTTGTTAGTATATAATGAAGCAGCCTACGATTTAATGGTAGTACCAAGGTTAGTAAAAGAAATAGACACCCTTGAATTTTGTCAATTGCTAGGAATTAAACTGGAAGATTTTAGAACAAAATTTTATAAAGCAAGAGATTATTCCCGTTACAAACCTTCCGTTTTTGAAAAGGAAATTTCTTCAAAAGAATACGCTAAAATTCAGGAAAAACTTTTTGCTTACCCGGGTTTTTATGCCCAAACCCGTACACTCAGAAAATACCCGAGAGAAAGTGCTGCTCATGTTTTAGGTTATATTGGTGAAGTTAATCAAAAAATAATCGACAATGATAGTTATTATAAATCAGGCGATTACATTGGTAAAAGTGGAATAGAATTGTCGTACGAATCGCTCCTGAGAGGAAAACGAGGAGTAAAACGAGTATTGGTTGATGTTCATAACCGTGAAAAAGGCAGTTATATGGATGGCGAACTAGATACCATGGCTGTTACAGGGGAAACCATTTATTTATCGATTGATGCCATAATTCAGGAATACGGTGAAAAATTAATGCAAAACAAGCGGGGAAGTATTGTTGCCATTGAACCAGAAACAGGTGAAATTTTAGCCTTAGTTTCTGCTCCGGCGTACAATCCTAATTTGTTAGTTGGTAGAGATGTAAAAAAGAATTATCCGGTATTAAGTAATGATGAATTAAAGCCTTTGTTTAACAGAGCATTAATGGCATCTTATCCACCGGGTTCAACCTTTAAAACTGTTCAGGCATTAATTGCATTGCAAGATGGTGTAATTAATGAACAAACCGGATTTCCTTGTATAAAAAGCAATGTAGGGTGTCACAATCATCCTACAGCTACAGATGTTGTTTCGTCCATAAAAATGTCGTGTAACCCTTATTATTTTAGTGTTTTCAGAAAAATATTACTTCAAAACAAGTCAACATCATTGTTTAAAGACAGTGAAATAGGGTTGGCACAATGGAGTAAACAGGTAAAAAAATTTGGTTTAGGGGTGCGTTTAGAAACAGATTTACCGTCAATACAAAAAGGATTTATTCCTGATGTTGATTTTTACGATAAGTGGTACGGCAAAGGTCGTTGGGCATTTAGTACCATTTATTCGCTAAGTATTGGACAAGGCGAAATTGGTGTGGTGCCTTTGCAGATGGCAAATTTATCAACCATTTTAGCCAATAGAGGCTATTTTTATACTCCTCACTTATTAAAACGAATTGAAAAAACAGATACTATTCCATCTATTTTTAAAATAAAACACCAAGTTGGTGTGGAAGCAAAATATTTTACCCCCATTGTTGAGGGAATGTTAAAAGTGGTTGAAGAAGCTGGAGGAACTGCCCGTAGAGCAAAAATTGACAGCATACAGGTTTGTGGTAAAACAGGTACAGCTCAAAACCCTCACGGCGAAGATCATTCTATTTTTATTGCCTTTGCCCCAAAAGATAATCCTAAAATTGCCATTGCCGTTTATATCGAAAATGCAGGTTTTGGTGGTACATGGGCAGCCCCAATTGCCAGTTTAATCATGGAAAAATATTTAAAAGGAAGTATAAAAGATTTAGAAAAAGAAAAACGAATTTTAGAAGCAAATCTAATGGAAGTGGTTCAGAAAAAAAATAAAACCAGTATCCATTAACTAGAAAAATGAGAAACCAAAAAAACATATTTGCCAACATTGATAACATCACAGTTATTCTTTATGTTGTGCTTGTTTTTATAGGTTGGATAAGTATTTACGCTGCTGTTTATAATGAGGAACATCATAGTATTTTTGATATTTCCCAACGATATGGTATGCAATTGTTATGGATTTCAGCAGCATTTGTTATAGCATTAATTATCTTGTTAATTGATGCACAATTTTATACTGCTTTTGCTTACCCTATTTTTATTGGTTTATTACTCACCTTAATCGGAGTTTTACTTTTTGGAGCAGAGGTTAAAGGCTCAAAATCGTGGTTTAAAATAGGAAGTTTTGCTCTACAACCCTCTGAGTTTGGAAAATTTGCCACTGCATTGGCTCTGGCAAAATACCTCTCCACCATGAACATTAAAATGCAGGATTTAAAAACTAAACTTATTGCATCCGTAATAATCGGGGCTCCTGCTATTTTAATTTTACTTCAAAACGATACAGGTTCAACGTTAGTGTATGCTTCGTTTGTTTTTGTTTTGTATCGCGAAGGTTTGTCCGGCAACGTTTTATTAATAGCCTTATACACTGCCTTTTTATTTGTTATTTCATTATTAATGCGAATCAACACCTTTACCTTTTTCTCTAATTTAGTCCTTACCGGAGATCAATTATTGATTGTTATTTTAGCACTAATTGCAGCCTTAATTATCTATGTTACACAAAGAACCAAAAAATTTTGGATGATTGTTGTTGCCGGATTTATATTTTCTGCCGGTTTAATTTTTAGTGTCGATTATATTTTCGAAAATGTGCTGGAACCACACCAGTCTAAACGAATCAACGTGCTGCTAGGAATAGAATCCGACCCAAAAGGTGCAGGTTATAACGTAAACCAATCGTTAATTGCTATTGGTTCAGGAGGTTTTGCAGGTAAAGGATTTTTAGAAGGAACTCAAACCAAGTTCGATTTTGTGCCTGAACAAAGCACCGATTTTATTTTTTGCACCATTGGCGAAGAATGGGGTTTTTTAGGCTCGTTTGTGCTGATTTGTTTGTACGTCGGACTGTTTCTTCGCATCATCTTTTTAGCCGAACGGCAACGCTCCATTTTTTCACGTATTTATGGTTATGCAGTGGCTTCCATCCTGTTTTTCCACTTTTTAATTAATATCGGAATGGCTATTGGTTTAGCTCCTGTTATTGGTATTCCGTTACCTTTTATAAGCTACGGAGGTTCTTCGTTGTGGTCGTTTACCATTCTGCTGTTTATCTTTATTAAACTTGATGCCGAACGGATTAATGTGTTGAGGTAGGGTTTTCAGTCTTCAGTTTGCAGTCTTCAGTACACAAATCTCCAATTAGCAACCAATTCCAAAAAAGTTGCGATATTTTTGGATTATATTCCAAAAAAGTTGAGTTTTTGAAATTTTCAATTCGAAGAATTACGTTGAATTTGTTGGGGACTAAATAAATTATATTACAACAAATTTTTCTGTTTTCAGTAGTGTATTTCCTTTAAAAAGTTTATAAAAATAAACACCTACTCCCAACTCATATTTTTTAAAAATAACATAGTTTGAAGTAAAATCAACAAGTTCTTGTATTAATTTCCCTTGAATATCATATAAAAATATACTGTGTTTTTCCTGACTTTGATTATCAAAACAAATTACAGAATAGTCTTTAATAGGATTAGGCGAAAGGGTTAGCTTATGTTCGCAATTGACAGCTATTATAGGTGCAAAGCAAACTTTCTTTGGGGCAATTGATTCATAAGAAGTATCTGAATATACCAACGTAAGTCGATAATAATAACAAACTGCTGAAACTTCTGAATTATCAGTAATAGAATAGTTTACATTAGAGTTGCTGTTCCCTGCCGCAAGAATTGTGTCTAGTGTTGCATAACTTATCATATCACTGCTCCTTTCTAAAAGAAAATAATTACTATTTATTTCCATTGAAGTTGTCCAACTTGCATTTATTTCAGTATTTGTAGAATTTCCACTAACTTCAAAAGAAAGCAAAACTACTTGTGCTTTCAATAGGTATGAAAAACTAAATAGTAGAAGAAATAGAAATTTTCTCATAACATGAATTTCTAAATTATCCCCTCTCTCAACAAATCGTGTAAATGAATAACTCCTATGTAAGCGTTGTTTTCATCCACTACCAAAAGTTGCGAAATGCTTTTATCTTCCATGTAATGTAATGCCTCGATGGCTAAGCTATTTTGTTGTATGGTTTTTGGCGAAGTACTCATGATGTCTTTCACCGTTAATTGATTAATGTCTAAATCTTTACCCAGCATTCTACGTAAATCACCGTCGGTAACTATACCAATCAATTTATTGTTGTCAACCACCGCAGCCACACCCAATCGTTTTGACGAAATTTCAACAATCACCTCTTTTAATGTTTGATTTGAATTTACTACAGGCTTTTCGTTTTGAGAAGAAATATCTTCCACACGTAAATACAATTTTTTGCCTAAAGCACCTCCCGGATGATATTTTGCAAAATCTTTACTGGTAAACCCTCGTTGTTTTAAAAGGCAAACGGCTAAAGCATCGCCCATTGCCATTTGAGCCGTAGTGCTGCTGGTAGGTGCCAAGTTGTTGGGGCAAGCTTCAGTCTCTACAAAAGTATTTAATACAAAATGGGCTTGTTTTGCTAAAAACGAATTTACATCACCGGTAATGGCAACCAAGGTATTATCGAAACTTTTTACCAATGGGGCCAATACTTTTATTTCGGGTGTACTGCCACTTTTCGAAATACAAATCACCACATCGTCTTTTTGAATGTTGCCTAAGTCGCCATGAATAGCATCGGCAGCGTGCATAAAAATAGAAGGTGTTCCTGTAGAGTTTAACGTGGCCACAATTTTTTGAGCAACAATTGCACTTTTTCCAATTCCGGTAATGACAACCCTTCCTTTCGATTTTAAAATAAGTTCAACTACTGCAACAAAATCATCGTTAATAAAATGAGTCAATTGTTCTATAGCTTGAGCCTCAATTTTTAGAGCCTCGATGGCATATTTTTTAATTTCGTCAGTTATTGACATGTGTTAAAGGTATTTAATATGGACTTCAGCTAAAACTATTTAAAAAAAAATCAATTTTAACAAAATAGTAAAAGATTATTGTCGTAACTTTAGTGTACAAATGTAATAAAAACCCAAACAACAAATTATAATGCAAACCATAGAAGCACCCTTAACGGACTATTTAAAAAAATATTTTGGATTTGATAAATTTAAAGGAGAACAAGAACAAGTAATCAATCATTTACTAAGCGGTAAGGACACCTTTGTAATTATGCCAACGGGTGGCGGTAAATCGCTGTGCTACCAATTACCCGCATTAATGAGCGAAGGAACTGCCATTATTGTTTCCCCGTTAATTGCTTTAATGAAAAATCAGGTGGATGCTATTCGGGGATTTTCAAATCAAGAAGGGGTTGCTCATTTCTATAACTCATCACTGACCAAGACAGAAGCCCGACAAGTAAAACAGGATGTTACCAGTGGAGTTACCAAATTATTGTTTGTAGCTCCTGAATCGTTAACAAAAGATGAAAACGTAGCATTTTTAAAAAGCATTAAAATTTCGTTTTTTGCCATTGATGAAGCTCATTGTATTTCGGAATGGGGTCATGATTTTAGACCGGAATACCGTAGGTTAAGAACCATTATTGAAGAAATAGAACGAGTGCCAATTATTGCATTAACTGCTACCGCAACTCCTAAAGTACAAGAAGATATTCAAAAAAACTTGGGCATGTCGGATGCCAGAGTTTTTAAAGCATCGTTTAACCGACACAATTTGATGTATGAGGTTCGTCCAAAAAGAGATGTTAAAAAAGAGATTGTTCGTTTTGTTAAACAATATGAAGGTAAAAGTGGAATTATTTATTGTTTGAGTAGAAAAAAAGTGGAAGAAATTGCTGAATTTCTTCAAGTTAATGGAATAAAAGCATTGCCTTACCATGCAGGATTAGATTCTGCTTCAAGGGTAAAACATCAAGACATGTTTTTAATGGAGGATGCTGATGTTATTGTTGCTACCATTGCTTTTGGAATGGGAATCGACAAACCGGATGTTCGTTATGTGATTCACCATGATATTCCAAAAAGTTTAGAAAGTTATTATCAGGAAACGGGTAGAGCCGGCAGAGATGGCGGAGAAGGCGTATGTGTGGCATTTTATAGTTACAAAGACATTGAAAAGTTAGAAAAATTCTTGCACGGCAAACCTGTTGCTGAATTGGAAATTGGGTTACAACTTATTTTTGAAATGGTTTCGTATGCCGAAACTGCTGTTTGTCGCCGTAGACAATTACTCCATTATTTTGGTGAAAAATACATGGATGAAGATTGTTCCGACAAAGGAATGTGCGACAATTGTGCAAATCCAAAAGAAAAATTTGAAGGAAAAGATGATGTTGCTTTGTTGCTAAGTTCCATTTTAGGATTAAACGAAGTGTTTAAAGCCAAATATATTGCCAATTTTATTGCAGGAAACCCATCGTCAGAAATAAAATCGTTTGGACACGACAAACATAAACTTTTTGGAAAAGGAAAAGGGGAAGAGAAAGATGAGAAATATTGGGAAGCTGTTATTCGTCAAACCATTATTGATGGATTAATCATTAAAGAAATTGAAAATTACGGTGTTTTAAAAGTGAGTCCGAAAGGAAAAGAATTTATTAAATCGCCTCGTTCTTTCGAATTGGTTAAACCACACCTGTATGATGATACTGATGATGGAGATGTTGTTTTTCATCAAAGGAGCAGTGGTGCGGCTGATGAAGCTTTGTTTGCCATTTTGAAAGATTTACGTAAATCTATCGCCAAACAAAAAGGCTTTCCGCCTTTTGTCATTTTTCAAGACCCATCGTTAGAAGACATGGCAACCCGTTACCCGATAACCATGGAAGAAATGACTGCAATTACAGGTGTTGGCCAAGGGAAAGCTGAAAAATTTGGACAAGAATTTATTGAAGTTATTGCTAATTACGTTGAAGAAAACGAGATAGATCGACCCATGGACATGGTGGTTAAATCAGTAGTAAATAAATCAGGATTAAAAGTTTTTGTTGTACAAAGTATTGATAGAAAAATGTCGTTCGAAGATATTGCCAAGTCAAAAGGTATTGAAATGGATGATTTATTAAACGAGTTGGAAATAATTGTACAATCAGGAACAAAATTAAATTTTGATTACTACATCAACCAAATGATTGATGAAGGAGATCAGGAAGAGGTTTTTGACTATTTTATGGAAGCCACATCAGACAGTTTAGACGATGCTATGGCAGAATTTGAAGACTCTTTTTCTGAAGAAGAAATGCGTTTGCTTCGTATTAAGTTCTTATCAAATGTTGCTAATTAGTTTTGGAAGAAAAAAAGAAGCTTCGAACAGAAATGCACATCAAACGTGCAAACGTTAACGGCGATAAAAAACTAACCTACGACCTTGAAATATGCAATAAATTGGAAGCTTTAGTTGATGAAATTAAGGCTAAAGTGGTGCATGCATATCTTCCCATGGGAAAAGAGATAGACATCACTCCTTTGCTTGAAAAGTTATTGGCAAAAAACATTACGGTAGTTTCCCCAAAAACCCTAAAAAACAGACAACTTCAAAATTTGGTGTTAAATACTTTAAATGAAATTGAACAAGGTGTTTTCGGAACAAAACACCCTTCAAATACTGTTGAGCATACCGGAAATTATGATTTAATTATTGTGCCTGGACTAGCATTTGACGAATACAACTACAGGCTAGGTTATGGTGCAGGATATTACGATAATTTTTTAGTGAATCACCCAAATGCTTTAAAAGTTGGGATTTTTTACCATTTTCAAAAAGTACATAAAGTTCCTACAGAACCACATGATGTAAAATTGGATAAGATTTTTTATCTGGAAGAAAAATAAATTTTAAAGTCAGCTACACTTCGGTCTTCTAACCTCTAACCTTTACCTTTCTTAATTCTTCTATAGCCTCAAAAGTACTTTTTAAAGCACTTAATGGAGAGTTATTTTTTGTCGGAATTCCTTTTTCGCACGCTTGTAAAAATGCTTCTATTTCATTGTAATACCCTGCTGAGTATAATTGATTATGTTCTTTTACCGGTAAAAAATTGTTTTGCTGATAAAGCGTTGTGGTTTGTGGTAAAAATGATTTTACTTTTTCTAAAGGAATGTTCATCAATGTTCTAGGTTTAGAACAAAACACCAATTTGCTAGTATTTTCAGTAATGTATTCTCCTTTTGGTGTATTTATTATTAATTCATCTTTGGCTTCGGTCCACGAGTAATCGGTAGAAAGTTCAATGCTTCCAACAACACCATTGGCGTGTTGAATTTGTGCTAAATAAACAACAGTTCCTTTTCCTTTTATCGCTTTTACATGTTCTATTTTTCCATCACCAAATAAATAGAAAGTAGCATCTAACGGATGGATAAATAAATCTAGCAACTCATCACCTTCTGGATATCCCCCTGTTTTATACTTTAGAGTGTAATAATTGGCTTCATTTACCTTGTTTTTCAATATATTGTACAAAGGAGAATATCTTCTCTGAAGCCCTGTTAAAACAGTGGAACTAGTTTTTTGTTGTGTTGTAATCAATTCGTTTAGTTCTGTTAAACTCGAACAAGGAGGTTTTTCGATAAACAAAGCTTTGTTACTCGCAATAATTTGTTTTGCTAAACCAAAATGTGAGGATGGATGTGAGGATACAAAAACACCTTTAATTTCAGGGTCGTTTAAAACATCGTTGAGGTTTGTAGTTGCAATAACATGCTCAAAATTGGTTCTAATTAATTCAAGTGTATCTTCACTTTTGGCAACAATGTATTTTAAATCAACTTTTAAATAATTTAGAACGGGATAAAGGTTGTTTAACGAATGATTACCAATTCCTACAAAAGCATACTTGCCCTTGTACTTTTTCTCCAAAAGCCCTTTTTTTCTAATCTTTTTATATCGCTCTATGATGCTGTTCAACGTTTCAAGTTTGAGGTTTTCTGCTTTCTTATTATTTTTTATTTTATTGACTTATAGATTTTTGTTGACTGTGAACTGATAACTGTGAACTGCTATACAAATCTCACATAAATATCGCCATAAGAAGTTTTTATAAAATCTTGGCTTTGTACATATTGTTCCATTTCATCACCATTTTTCCAAGTTGACAAATGAAACTCCATGGTTTCTCCATGCGACAGGTTGCACTCTATTTTACCTAACGTATTCAGGTGTTTAATGCAATTCAGCACGACTTCTTTATTTTCCGGTACAATGTATTCAATCGACATTGATTTTACAGGTTGCGACAACCCTTTTAACACATCATATTCATAACCTTCCACATCAATTTTACAAAAATCAGGCACACCATATTCTTTTATCAGGTTATCAAGTGTGGTCATTTCAATGTCGATGGTTTTATCCCAATTCGCTCCTTTAAAACGATCTTCCTGCATCATGTCCACATGATTTTTTGAAAACGAAGAAATCAATGAAACATCCGAAACATACAATTTTTCGGTACTTTCTTTTTCGCCCAAACCTTTTTTAATCAATGGCAATTTAGGGAAGCGTTTTTCAAGTGCTTCATAGCATTCTTTTTGAGGTTCAACCATTACCACTTTTGCTCCAAGTTCTAAAAAAAGAGCCGTTCGGTTACCCACATTTGCTCCCACGTCAAAACATAAACTGCCCGGCTTTATAAATTGTTCGTACAGTTTTTTTTGTTTCGGTTTTTGTAGAGCAGTAACAATTTTATTTTCCAATTTTATTGAAAATGGATACAAACCTACCCCTCTAATTATGCCTCTTAGTATTTTTTTCATTTAGTTTTTTGTGAGGTTAATATTTTTGTGTTCTCGATACGCTCGTTCCTCGCTACTCGAACTGACAAAACTACTATCTTTTAAATCCCTGCGGTTAAAATTAAACTGTTAATCTCCATAAAACGGTTAGCCATTTCAGTTGTTTCGTTTTTCACCTTTAATGGTGGTGTAAAATCGTAGCTCTTCTTCGTAGTTGGTAACTAAAATCCGTACAATGGCATTCCCTTTTTCGTATTCTTTCATTTTATAATACGATTCAGCAATGGCAATCATAAAATAGTTGTATTCAACAATATTTTCAGGCATTACTTCAATACATCTATCCAGTACTTCTTTAGCTTTATCGTTTTTACCTAAACGAATGTAATTTTCTGCTAATCTTGAGAAATTATTTCTGAAATTCATGCACATTCTACGATTGTTTTCATCCATGTAAATGTTCCCTTTTTCCATTCCTCCCCAAACAAATTTATTCATTAAATTATCATACATCACTTCATTATGGACTTCGCCGGTTTGACCATCAAAACTTTGAGCTAAATAAGGCACTAAACGATACGCCAAGCCTTCCAGTTGAAAAAATGGTGTTAATCCAATGTAAGCTTCGTTTCCTGTAGTAATAGCAAAATAAATTGGTCGCTCCCAGTTGTTGGCAGCCAAAATATCTAGGATAATTAAATCATTTTTCATGATGTAATTTTTGTTGACCGTCCAATCTAGTTTGTCTAAAACTCTGTCGGCTCTATCAGCACTAACAGTTCCGTTAGTCAACACTTTTTGTTTATCGACTTTAAGGCTAAAGTTTTTGGTTGGAAAATAATCCACTTGTTTTCCTGAGCCTAATGACACTTTAGATTTAGGGCTGTCGTCTAACACAAATTCAATGGCTTCTTTCACATCAATAAATCCTTCAATTCCTCTGTCGTAAATGGGTAAATAATCGTTAGTTCCTTGACGAACTTTAGACGCTGGAAGTATTTGAGGAATTCCATCCGAAATCCATGCTTTTCGTCGCATTTGCTCAATGTACCAATCGGTATTTAATAAACTCAAATTTACTATTCTAACATCTGTCCGATAGCCCTCTACTTCTTGTACGTACCAAAGTGGGAAAGTATCGTTATCGCCGTTAGTAAATAAAATAGCATTTGGAGCACAAGAGTTTAAATAGTTTTTAGCAAAATCTCTTGCTGTAAATCTTCCATGTCTGTTATGGTCGTCCCAGTTTTGAGAACCCATAATTACCGGAGCAGCCAACAACGAAGCTAGTGTAACAACAGTAGCACTCACTACCTGAGGCATTTTTTTACTCAACACCTCGTACAAAGCATAAACTCCAACAGCCATCCAAATGGCAAAAACATAAAACGAACCTACGTAAGCATAATCTCTTTCACGAGGTTGTAATGGAGGAGGATTGGTATAAAAGTTAATTGCCATTCCTGTAAAGAAAAACAACAATCCCAGTACTAGCCAGTCTTTTGGGTCTTTCATGAATTGATAAACCAAACCAATTAGCCCTAAAATTAATGGCAAAAAGAAATATACATTTCTACCGGGATTATTTTTTGCAGCAGTAGTTATTTTTGTTTGATCGCCTAAACGGGCAGAATCTATAGCATTGATACCACTTAACCAGCTACCGTTAATAAATTCACCTTGGCTTTGAATGTCGTTTTGACGACCTACAAAGTTCCACATGAAATAACGCCAGTACAAATGACCCCATTGGTAGTTGAACAAAAAAGCCAAGTTTTCGCCAAAAGTTGGTACCTGAATGGTTTCTCCGTTTCCGGCTTTGGCTCTTTTACCTTTGTAGTTACTCCAAGTTTTATACGCATCAACATGGTGTGATTGAGCACTCCACATACGTGGCATAAATCCGGAAGTGTTGCTATCGTAGTTTGGTTCGTTTTTTTCGCCTTTGTTGGTTATTTCGTATTTACCTGTTTCTTTGTTTTGAAAATAAACCGGTTTTCCTTCCTTGTAAGGTTCACGGGCATCTAAAGGGGTATTAAAATATTGACCAGTTAAAAACGGTGCTGAGCCATATTGTTCACGATTTAAGTACGACAATAAACTAAATACATTTTCAGGATTGTTCTCATCCATTGGAGGATTAGCTGCCGAACGAGTCATGATAACTGCATAGGTTGAATAACCAATTAAAATTACAGTAAAACATAACAAAATAGTATTCCAAACCACCATGCCTTTTTTCTGTGTAATGTATAAAGCATAGCTAACTACAGCTATTAATAAAATTACATAAAAAATTAATCCTGAATGGAAAGGTAACCCAAAAGAGTTTACAAAAAGAATTTCGAACATGGAACCTATTTTATACGTTCCTGGAATAATTCCAAACTGAACAATACCTAATATCAACACAGAATATCCCATTGCAACAAAAAAACTTTTAATAGACAATTCTTTGTTTTTAAAATAGAACAAAAACACCATAGCAGGAATTGCCAGTAAGTTTAATAAATGGACGCCAATAGACAAGCCCATTAAGTAAGCAATCAACACCATCCAACGAGTACTGTGGCTTTCGCCGGAAACAGCATCCCATTTTAAAATAGCCCAAAATACTGCTGCGGTAAATAATGATGACATGGCATAAACCTCACCTTCGACAGCCGAAAACCAAAACGAATCGGAAAAGGTATAAGCCAACGAACCAACCAAAGCACTTCCTAATATGGCTATCGTTTTTCCTTGAGTTAATTCGCCCGATTTTAATGCTAATTTTTTTACGATGGCTGTAATACTCCAAAACAAAAACAAAATGGTAAACGAACTACTCAACGCAGAAAGTGCATTTATTCCGAGAGCTGCATTTTCGGCAGAAGTAAACATGGTAAAAAATCTTCCGATTACCATAAACAATGGTGCTCCTGGTGGGTGACCAACTTCTAAGTTGTAGGCTGTTGCAATAAATTCACCGCAATCCCAAAAACTTGCCGTTGATTCCATGGTTAATAAATATACCGCAGAAGCCACTGCCCATACCAACCAGCCTAAACTATTGTTCCATTTTTTATAATCCATCGTGTAATAATTTTATAAGAAGCGAATTTATGAAATTCTGAACGATTAATTGTTAAAGGATGTTAATCTATGTTAAAAAAAGTCAGAAGTCGGAAGACCGAAGAGGAAAGTTACTTCGGTCTTCCGACTTAAAAAAAACCAAAATTGTTGTGCAGAAAAAATATTTTATTACTTTTGCCGTCCAATTGTCCGATGGTGTAACTGGCAACACGTCTGGTTTTGGTCCAGAAGAGTCTAGGTTCGAGCCCTAGTCGGACAACTTTTAAAACTTTAAAACCCGTACAAACAGTAATTTTGTTTTGCGGGTTTTTTTATTAATCACGATTTCATTACAGGTTTTTATAAAACTGCTACCTGTTTTAATCAAAAAAAGTTTATAGATTTAAAAGAATAGATGACCTTAAATAAGCTGAATTATTTCTTTTGATAGATTCAATTCTATTATCTCTACCGGCAACAGAAGCTGACAACCAACTGTTTACTATAATTTCTCTGTTCGTTAGCAGCTTTATACTATAAGAAACATTATCCTTCAACATAAAAATTCATAAAAAATCCTAATTAAACACCCTAATTGAAATCAATTTATGACCTTTGTCATGAAAATAATTACAATTAAAAATGAGAATAAAAATGAAAAATCGAATAATAAATTTGTTTTTAATTTTTATTGCTATTGTTTCTATTAATGTTTTAGGCTCGGTTAATTTTTATCAAATAATTAATTGTGACACCATATCTCAATTATCTCTTAGAGTAGAAAAAAAAACAGCTGATTTTGAATTTAATCCTCGTTATCTTCCAGTAGAAAAAAATTACTTACTCTCTGAATTTAGAGAGAATGTTGAAGAGGAAACTTTTGAGGAAGATGATTTTAGTCATTCACATACTTTTCTAAGTATCTTCTTAAAAAATAGCTATGAGTCAAATTCTTTTAAACAAACAATCTATCAAATCAAACAGAAGCTAGACAATCGCGAGCTAGTTTCTCTTTTTGTTCTACATCATTGTTGGAAAATATTCCTTGTATAATTTTAATGATCAATCTTTCTCGTTAACAAAGAATTTGTCGGTCGTAAGTCCTAATATATAATGTATATATATATCATAGGAAACTATAGTTTTTATTGATTTTTCTTTAAAAATTAATAAATCATCATTTTTCAAAAAATAAATAAAACTAAATTATTATGAGGAAAATTCTCATGCTTTTCAACTTATGTATCTTTTTGTGCTGCATTGGCTGTAATTCAAAAAATGAACACCATGAAGAAGAAGCTAAATTTTTGGTAACTAATCCAATGCAAAAGGATACTGTTTTTTTTCATGAATATGTATCCCAGATACATTCTATTAGTCACATTGAATTAAGGTCACAAGAAAGAGGCTATTTACAAAATATTTATGTAGATGAAGGTCAGTTCATAAAAAAAGGTCAGCTCATGTTTCAGATTATGCCTTTGATGTATCAGGCAGAAATGAATAAAGCACAGGCTGAAGCAAATTTTGCAGAAATAGAGTACCAAAACACCAAAAGTCTTGCTGATAGTAACATTGTATCAAAAAATGAACTTGCTTTGGCTAAAGCTCATTTTGATAAAGTAAAGGCAGAATTGGCTTTAGCTCAGGCACATTTAGGTTTTACAGAAATCCGAGCACCTTTTGATGGTATAATGGGTCGTTTCTATGTGCGATTGGGAAGTTTAATTGATGAAGGAGAACTACTTACAACACTTTCCGACAATAGTAAAATGTGGGTTTATTTCAATGTGCCTGAAGCCGAGTATTTAGATTATATAACAAAAAAAAAATCTGACGAGCCATTAAAAATAAAACTACAAATGGCAAATAAAAAAATGTTTGATTATGATGGAATAGTGGAAACCATTGAGGCTGATTTTAATAATGAAACCGGAAATATTGCATTCAGAGCAACATTTCCAAATCCAAATGGAATATTAAGACATGGACAAACAGGAAATATTCTAATGCCTATGTTCTACAAAAATGCACTCATTATTCCCCAAAAATCAACATTTGATATTCTTGACAAGAAATTTGTTTTTGTGTTAGATAAAAACAATGTGGTTAAATCAAGGCAAATTACCGTTGGTGAAGAAGTATCACACTTATATGTAGTAACGGGTGGCTTATCCACAACCGACAAAATCCTTTTGGAAGGCTTGACTAAGGTTAAAAATAATCAGAAAATAAAGTATGATTTTGTGCTTTTACAACAAGTATTATCGGAAATAAATCATTTACATGCCGAATAAGGCAACCACCTAAAAAATAATAGAAATGTTTAATAAGTTTATTCAACGACCGGTATTATCAATAGTCATATCACTAGGAATAGTTTTTCTTGGATTGATGACGATGAATACTAGTCCAGTAGCTCAATTCCCTGATATTGCTCCCCCAAGGGTTAGTATTTTTATTGAATTTCCAGGGTCAAATGCAGAGGTATTGATTAAATCTACTGTAACTATTTTAGAAAGAGCCATCAATGGTGTTCAAGGTATGCAATATATTCTATCGGATGCAACGAGTGCCAGTGAGGCAACTATTTCGATTATATTTGAACCGGGAACTGACCCTACCATTGCAGCAACTAGAGTAAAAATGAGGGTTGACCAAGTAATGACCAATCTCCCTCCATTGGTTCAAAGAGAAGGAGTGATAATTACTCCTATACAACCCAGTATGTTGATGTTTGTCAACCTTTACAGTACGGATAAAAATGCTGACGAAAAATTTTTGTTCAATTATGCTAATACCTTCATTTTACCTGAAATTAAAAGGATAAGCGGAATGGGTAGAGCCGAAGCAATTGGTAGTCGTTCTTTTGCTATACGAGTTTGGTTAAAACCAGATAGGATGAGAGCATATAATATCTCAGCAGAGGATGTTATGGAAGCTATTGATGAACAAAGTGTAATTGGAAGACCTGGAAGAGTAGGACTTAGTTCGGGTAAAAGTGCACAATCTCTGGAGTATGTTCTTTCCTATAAAGGTTGGTATAATAAACCAGAAGAATATAAAGAGATTATCATTCGTGCTAATCCCGATGGTGAGTTACTAAAACTAAAAGATATTGCCGAAGTAGAAGCAGGTAGCGAATTCGTTGATATATACTCTAATAAAGATGGCTATCCTTCCACCGCTATCTTGCTAAAACAAAATTCTGGTACTAATGCCAATACGGTGATTGCGGATACAAAAGTATTACTGGAAAAGTTAAAGAAAGATTTTCCTCCCGGAATGGATTATGAAATCAACTACGATGTTTCGAAATTCGTTAATGCTTCTATCGAAAAAGTCCTTCACACCTTACTAGAAGCTTTTATACTGGTTGCACTGGTAGTATTTATTTTTCTGGGCGACTGGCGTTCCACACTTATCCCTATTTTGGCTGTTCCAGTATCGCTTATAGGTACGTTTGCATTTATGCAACTATTTGGGTTAAGCATAAATTTGATAACACTGTTTGCACTAGTTTTAGCTATTGGTATAGTGGTAGATAATGCCATTGTGGTAGTGGAAGCTGTGCATACAAAAATGGAAGAAGAGCATTTGTTGCCTCTCCATGCTGTAAAAAAAGTGCTTGGAGAAATAAGTGGTGCTATTATCGCCATCACATTAGTAATGACTGCCGTATTTATTCCTGTTGCATTTATGACAGGACCAGTTGGCGTACTTTACCGCCAGTTTTCTATTACTATGGCTAGTGCCATTGTGCTTTCTGGTGTGGTTGCTCTTACTCTTACACCAGTGCTTTGTGCAATATTATTAAAGAACAATCATGGAAAACCAAAAAGAAAAACTCCGGTAAATATGTTTCTGGACTGGTTTAACAAAAACTTCGAAAAAATTACCGGAAAATATACTGGAGTGCTTCGATTGATAGTTGACCGTAGAGTTGTTACTTACGGATTGCTGATTGTATTTGGTTTAGGTATTTTAGGAGTAAACAAAATTCTGCCATCAGGATTTATCCCCAATGAAGATCAGGGGCAGATTTATGCTATTATACAAACACCACCTGGAACAACACTTGAAAGAACCAATGAAATATCAAGAAAGCTTCAATCTATTGCTAAGCAAGTAGAAGGCATTCAATCGGTATCTTCTCTTGCTGGTTTTGAGATTCTTACCGAAGGTAGAGGCTCTAATGCCGGAACTTGTTTGATTAATCTAAAAGATTGGTCGGAGCGAAAACATTCTGTAAAACAAATAATTGAAGAACTAGAAGAAAAAACAAAAGACCTTGCAGCTATTGTTGAATACTTTGAGCCACCTGCTGTACCCGGCTATGGATCTTCTGCTGGTTTTGCATTGCGTTTATTAGACAAAGGCAGTGATGTGGATTATCAGGCGTTTGATAAAGTGAACAGTGAGTTTGTGGCTGCATTGAAAAAAAGAAAAGAATTGAGCGGGTTATTTGCATTTTACTCAGCTAAGTATCCGCAGTACGAATTAATCATAGATAATGCTCTAGCTATGCAAAAGGGAGTTTCTATAGGAAAAGCCATGGAAAACCTGAATATTATGATTGGTAGTACTTACGAACAAGGGTTTATACGGTTCAACAATTATTACAAGGTATATACACAAGCTGCCCCTGAATACAGAAAACAACCATCGGATCTTTTGAATTTGTTTGTAAAAAACGATATGGGCGAAATGGTATCCTATTCTTCATTCATGACCATGAAAAAGACTCAAGGACCAAATGAAATATCTCGATACAATTTATATACCTCTTCTTTAATTAATGGAACGCCTGCTCCAGGATACTCTTCTGGAGATGCACTTAAGGCTATACAAGAAGTTGCAAAGCAATCATTACCGCAAGGTTATGACATTGCTTGGGAAGGGCTTTCGTATGATGAAGCAAGAAGAGGAAATGAAGCAATTTACATCTTTTTGGTAGTATTACTATTTGTGTATTTAATTCTTGCTGCACAATACGAGAGCTTTTTGCTGCCATTTGCAGTACTTCTTTCTATTCCTCCCGGAATATTTGGGTCATTTTTGCTTTTAAAAATGATGGGTTTAACCAATGATGTTTATGCACAAGTAGGACTAATTATGTTGACGGGATTGCTCGGTAAAAATGCGGTTTTGATTGTAGAGTTTGCCGTTCAAAAACACCAGAAAGGAGCAACTGTGCTTGATGCAGCTATTGAAGGAGCACGAGCCCGTTTTCGCCCAATTTTAATGACTTCCTTTGCGTTTATTGCCGGATTAATTCCTTTGGTAATTGCCACTGGACCTGGTGCTGTTGGTAACCACACAATTGGTGCGTCAGCACTTGGTGGCATGTTATTCGGAACCATTTTTGGAGTAGTAATAGTACCTGGGTTATATTACATCTTCGGTAAACTATCAGAGGGTAAACAATTGATAAGAGGCGAAGATGAAAATCCATTAAGTGAAGCCTTTGTTGAGGATAAATCAGATATATCTCTAATTAAAAAAATATTAACAAGAATTACAAAAAGAAATGGCAAAAGACATCATTCATGCAGGATTCGACCAATAATGCAAAAATCAAATGGAAAGATTATTTTACCGACCAAAACCTGAGTGCTTTAATTGATACTGCATTAAAAAATAATCAGGAATTGAATATTACTTTACAGGAGATTGAAATTAGTAAAAATGAAGTAAAAGCAAGAAAAGGAGAATACCTGCCATTTGTTAATATAGGCGGTGGAGCGGGTATTGATAAGGGCAGTAAATTTACAAGAAATGGAATAGTGGATGAGAATATAAATATCGACCCAGGAACAACGGATTTTCCTGATCCTATGCCTGATTTTATGATGGGTATTTCTGCTTCATGGGAATTAGATATTTGGAAAAAATTACGAAACGCTAAAAAAGCATCTGTAGCAAAATATTTATCGAGTGTTGAAGGTAAAAACTTTATGGTAACAAATCTTATTGCAGAAATTGCTCATTCTTATTATGAATTGATAGCACTTGATAATCAATTAGAAATAGTCCAAAAAAACATTGAAATTCAAAGCAATGTTCTGCAAACAATAATACAGCAAAAAGAAGCTGCCAAAGTTACTCAATTAGCCGTAAATAGGTTTGAAGCCCAACTTTTAAACACTCAAAATTTACAATACGAAATTCAGCAAAAGATAATTGAGACTGAAAATAAACTAAATTTTTTAATTGGTCGTTTTCCTCAACCTGTACAACGTACATCAAAAACCTTCAATGATATTGTATTTGATGCTATTTATGAGGGGCTTCCTTCTCAACTTCTAGAAAACCGCTCTGATATTCGCCAAGCCGAGTTGGAACTAACTGCAACCAAGTTAGATGTTAAGGTTGCTAAAGCCAATTTTTATCCTTCTATTGGAATTAAAGCTAATGTAGGATATCAGGCATTTAATCCCAAGCACTTGGTTGAGCCGGAATCTATGTTCTTTTCGTTAGCAGGAGATTTAGTAGCCCCATTAATTAATCGAAATGCAATTAAGGCAGCTTATTTTAGTGCAAATGCTAAGCAAATTCAAGCCGTTTATAATTACGAACGTACTATTTTAAATGCGTATGTCGAAGTTGTTAATGAGCTTTCAAAAATTAACAACTTTGCAAAAAGTTACCAAACAAAATCGAATGAAGTGGAGATACTTTCTCAATCTATTACCATTTCCAATAATCTTTTCAAATCGGCACGAGCAGATTATATGGAAGTATTGTTAACACAACGTGAAGCATTAGAATCTAGAATGGAGCTTATTGAAATAAAAATGAAACAAATGAATGCAAAAATTAATATGTACAAGGCTTTAGGAGGAGGCTGGAATTAAAATATTCAAAAAAAAAAAAACCTAAGAAAATCCCTACCCATATTTATTTTAATCACAGTAGTATTTTAAATGGGTAGGGATTTTCTTTGGTATTAAAATGGAACAATTATAAACAAGAAAAAAACAAAAACAACGCATGGGTAAATTTATCCGCACTATAACTTCATTTCAGGCACATCCCCTTCAATAATCAATTTGCCTAAAGTGGCTATTTTTATTTGCTCTACAGAAACACCCGGAGCACGTTCGATTAAATAAAAAGCCCCATTTTTAATTTCCATTACAGCTAATTCGGTTACTACTTTGGTTACGCAACCCACACCTGTTAACGGTAAGGTACACTCAGGTAAAATTTTGCTTTCTCCAGCTTTGTTGGTGTGCATCATGGCAACAATAATATTTTTTGCCGAAGCCACTAAATCCATAGCTCCACCCATGCCTTTTACCATTTTACCGGGTATTTTCCAGTTGGCAATATCTCCGTTTTGAGAAACTTCCATAGCTCCTAAAACGGTTAATTGAACGTGTTGTCCTCTAATCATAGCAAAGCTGGTGGAAGAGTCAAAAATTGAAGCTCCGGGCTGTAAGGTTACCGTTTGTTTACCGGCATTGATTAAATCGGCATCTTCTTCTCCTTCAAAAGGGAATGGTCCCATACCCAAAATTCCATTTTCTGATTGAAATTCTACGGTAATATCTTTTGGTACATAGTTGGCAACTAAGGTTGGAATACCAATTCCTAAATTTACATACCAACCATCTTTTAATTCTTGTGCAATTCGTTTTGCAATTCCTGTTTTGTCTAACATAATAATTAATGTAACAATTTACCAATGTAACAATTTACCAATGTAACAATTTAGCAATAAAAAAACTGCTAATTATTTTTTACTTGTGCTTAATATTTTATAAATGATTAATCCAATTTCTTTAATCTGATTTTCCAATGCCTCATTAAAAGGATAATTTTTTGCCTTTTTGCATAAAATCAACCAATATTTTGTTTCTTCAAGTTCTTTAGCTGCAATCTTTATTTTATGAATAAAATCGGCTTTACTTTCTGCATTTTGAGCCTCGTGTACATTTGCACCAATTGATGTTCCTGAACGAAGCAATTGATTTGCAACAACAAATTTTCGTTTTGATTCTAACTCCTCACAAAACTCAATAATTAACAATGAAAAATTTATAGTTTTAGTTACAATTACATTCTCCTTCAGTTCCATATTCTCCTTTTTTCTATTGTTACATTGTTAAATTAGTTTCATTGCTACATTGAATCTATGAGCGTGAGCGAACTGTTCGTTGTTCTATTCGTTTTTCATATTTTGCACCTTGAAAAATTCGTTGTACAAAAATTCCAGGAGTATGAATGTGATTGGGGTCTAACGTTCCTTCCGGAACTAATTCTTCCACCTCAGCAATGGTAATTTTTCCAGCCATAGCCATAGCAGGATTAAAATTTGCGGCTGTGTATTTAAAAACTAAATTCCCGGCAGTATCGCCTTTCCAAGCTTTTACAATGGCAAAATCAGCCGTTAAAGCTGCTTCTAAAATATGTGGTTTTCCATTAAAAATACGAACTTCTTTGCCTTCGGCAATTTCAGTTCCGTAACCTGCCGGTGTAAAAAATGCAGGAATACCGGCTCCACCAGCTCTACAACGTTCTGCTAACGAGCCTTGTGGAATTAAATCAACTTCTAATTCGCCACTTAACATTTGGCGTTCAAATTCATCATTTTCACCAACATAAGATGAAATCATTTTTTTGATTTGTTTGTTTTGCAAAAGCAATCCTAAACCAAAATCGTCGACTCCTGCATTGTTGGAGATACAGGTTATTCCTTTCACATTCATCTTAACCAATTGTGCAATGCAATTTTCCGGTATGCCGCATAAGCCAAATCCACCTACCATCAAGGTCATTCCGTCTTTTATTCCTTTTGTTGCCTCTTCAACATTTGCAACCACTTTGTTTATTGCCATTTTTATAAGTTAATAGTTTATAAGTTATCAGTTTACAGTTTTCGGCTCACAGTTTTCAAACTTCTATATTCCAAAAACACACCCCTACCCCTCTTTTTAGAGGGGAAGCCAACGCACAATGCCAGTTTCAGTTGTCAATTTTCACATTGTTACATTTTCACATTGGTAAATTAATATGGTGTATCATTATAATCGGTATTTAAATTTTTACCCAAATTGTATTTAACACAATCGAGTTCAATTGTTAAAGGTTTTTCGGGTTTTTCAAAATCGCCTGATGATATTTTTATAGTAGGGTCGGCATGTACTTTTTGCATAAAATAACCCCAAATAGGCAAAGCTGTATTTGCTCCTTGCCCCATATCGGTAGTAGCAAAACGAATACTACGCTCTTCGGCTCCAACCCAAACTCCGGTAACTAAATCAGGAGTTAAACCCATAAACCATCCGTCGGAATTGTTTTGTGTAGTACCTGTTTTTCCGGCTATTGGGTAACGGTGACCAACATAAGGTCGGGATTCGGTTATTGTTCCTCTCAATCTCATTCCGGTTCCGCTCACATATACTGGTCGTTTCATTAAACTTGCCATACAATTGTTTCTTTCTCCATCTACAACTCCTTTCATTAAATCCAACATCACATAAGCAGTTTCTTCACTCATGGCTTCGTTGGTTTTTGGTTTAAAATCTATTATTACATTACCGTGTTTATCTTCAATTCTGGTAAACATGGTTGGTTCTATCCAAACACCTTTGTTAGCCATGGTAGCATTTGCTCCAACCATTTCGTAAACACTTAAATCGGCAACCCCTAAACAAAGTGATGGCACAGCTTCCAACGGACTGGTAATACCCATTGCTTTTGCCTGATCAACAACAGCTTGAGGTCCAAATTGTTTCATTATCCATGCCGAAATGGAGTTCATGGAATTAGCTAAGGCATATTTTAAAGACACATTACAACCATAGATACCATCAGAATTTTTTGGTGTCCAACTCTGCAATATACCAAATTCACCTTTATTAAAAGTATAACGGGTGTTGGTTACTTCAAAGCATGGAGAATACCCATTTTGAATGGCTGTAGCATAAACAAAAGGTTTAAATGTTGATCCTACCTGACGGCGAGAGGTTTTAACGTGGTCGAAAGAAAAATTGGTAAAGTTTGTTCCGCCAACCCAAGCTTTAATATAACCTGTATGTGGGTCAACCGACATTAAACCGGCTTGTAAAAAGCTTTTGTAATAACGAATAGAATCGTTTGGTGATAAAATGGTGTCTTTATCACCTTGGTAAGTAAACACTTTCATCGGAGTTGGCTGGTTAAAGATTACTTTAATCGAGTCTTTTGTAGGTGCCCATCTTTTAAAATTACAGTCTTCGGCATTACACTGAAAATAATGACCAATTTTATTAATAAAACTACCTCTTCTGCCACAATTTTCACATTCTTTTCCGGTTAAAATTTGATAACGGGCTGTCCTTAAACGTGCAGTTTGCATAATTTGCTCATACTGTGCATCAGAAATTCTATTATCAAACGGATATTTACTTTTTCTATATTTTGTTAAATGAGCAAAAAACTGTCGTTGAAGTGTTTTGCCAATATACTCTTGTACAGCCCATTCAGCATAAGCTTGCATTCTGGAATCGATGGTGGTGTAAATTTTTAAGCCATCACTGTAAATGTTGTATGGTGTACCGTCCTTTTTAGCATAAATGTATTTTCCATCCTCATCTTTTTGTTCGAACATTTTTTGAAGTTCTCCTCTTAAAATTTCACGGTAATATGGAGCTAATCCTTCTTTATGGTCAACAATTTTATAATCTAGTTCCAGAGGTAAAACTCTTAAAGAATCGTATTGTGTTTCTGTAATGTAATCGTTTTTAACCATTTGTTTTAGCACCACCTCTCTTCGGGTTTGGGTCATTTCGGGGCGTCGTAATGGATTGTAAAGTGCAGGGTTTTTTGCCATTCCTATCAACATTGCAGCTTCCTGAATTTTTAAATCTTTTGGCTCTTTATTAAAATAAACATTACTTGCCGATTTTATTCCAACTGCATTATTAATAAAATCAAACTTGTTAAGATACATGGTTAATATCTCTGCTTTGGTATATCTTTTTTCAAGTTCTACTGCAATAATTTGCTCTTGTAATTTTTGTTTTACTTTATTAATAAATCCACCTTTCCGGTCGTGAAACATCATTTTAGCCAACTGCTGGGTAATGGTACTTGCTCCACCAGCTTTACCCAATTTCACAAATGCACGTACTAAGCCTCTAAAATCAATTCCTGAATGATTTAAAAACCGTTCGTCTTCGGTAGCAATTAAAGCAGAAATCAAATAGGGTGATAGCTCTTCATATTTTACATTGGTACGGTTTTCTTTAAAATATTTGCCCAACAATTTATCGTCGGAAGAAATAATTTCGGAAGCTAAATTACTTTTTGGATTTTCAAGTTCTTGTAATGATGGTAAATCATCGAAACCCAAAGAGCCTGTTTTTGCACACCACATGATAACAAAAAACATAAAAATGGGCAATACCACAAATAACCCCCAGAAATAAAGAATTATCTTTTTTTGATTGATGGATGTGTTAGATTTTTTAGACATAATATCTAGTGTGGATTAATCTTCTTTTCGTTCAATGTGTAAACCAATATCAGTAATGCCTTCCAATCCATTTTCTACTCGCATGGCTTGTTCGAATGAAAACTGATAGTTACCTGATTTTGCAAATTTAAATCCTCCAATATAAGGAACTTGTACATCCCACAAATCTCCAATTCCTTTACCCAACCATTTGCCACTTTTATCAGCAAGAATACAATTTACAGTATCTACCGAAAAATTACCATCCGGACCTTCAATTTTTACAAACATATATAAATTACTGTATGGATAATTTCCTTTATTTCTAATGTTTATGTAAAGGTTGTGAGCCGTTGTTGTATCAGTAATATCAACCGAAAACTTGGCAATATTTTCTCGTTTCCAGTTTGCATTTTCGACTTCTATGTATTGGTCAAATACTTTGTTTGAATCACAAGAAAAAAGAAATAAGAGAAGACCGAAGACCGAAGACCGAAGGCCGAAGTCGAAAAAAGGAAGTCGCAAACAAAATCTTCGGACTTCCGACTTCGGACTTCTCACTCTATTGTTTACCAGCTTCATTTTTTTTATGAAAATTTTTCTTGTTTCTATTTCTGTTATTGTTGTTTTTCTTTTTCTTATTTTGATTGTCAAATCTAGTTAAACTATCCTGACCATCGACATTGGCATAACTAGGTTCAACAAACTCTTTTTTCACAGGCTCAACAAATTCAACTAAATCGACAGGTTTTTGACCTTTTTTGTTCAAGGCAATAATTTCATTTACACGTTCCACTTTAATTTCAATAAATTGTAAGGCTTCGTGTTTGTACGAATACCACATCATTTGTTTAAAAATATCCATTTTACGATAAAAGGCTGTTCCTTTTTCGGTTTCAAGATTGATGTTCGTATCAGGAAATATTTTTAATGCATCGGTATAAGCGTCTAATTCATAATTTAAACAACACTTTAATTTACCACATTGTCCGGCCAATTTCTGTGGATTTAACGAAAGTTGTTGGTAACGAGCAGCAGATGTTGAAACTGAACGAAAATCGGTTAACCAAGTAGAACAACACAATTCTCTTCCGCACGAACCAATTCCACCCAATCTACTGGCTTCCTGACGAACACCAATTTGTTTCATTTCAATCCTTACCTTAAACTCGTCGGCCAATCGTTTAATTAATTCCCTGAAATCTACACGGGCTTCGGCTGTATAATAGAAAATAGCTTTGGTTTTATCTCCTTGATATTCAACGTCACTAATTTTCATGTCTAATCCTTGTTCAATAGCTATAGTTCTAGCTTTGTACATAGTACCCACTTCCATTTTTTGAGCTTCAATCCATTTATCGATATCGGATTTCTTGGCAAGTCGATAGATTTTTTTTATCTCAGGCGAATCAAAAGCAACTTTGTTTTTTCTCATTTGCTTTTTTACCAATTCACCTGTCATGGTAATGGTTCCTATATCGTGCCCCGAAGTAGTTTCAACAGCAATAACATCGCCTACATTTAGCGATAAATTATTCACGTTTCTAAAAAATTCTTTTCGGCTGTTTTTAAAACGAACTTCAACACAATCAAAAATAACTTGTCCATGAGGTAATTCTATATCACTAAGCCAATCATAAACATTTAATTTATAGCTACTACATGAACCACTTTTGCTACAACCACCTCCGCTTGAAGACCCACAACCTCCTGAACCACAACCTCCATCAGAGCCACAACTACTACATCCCATAATTTTTTATATCTTAAATCGGTATAAAACCGAACTTGTTAAACAATCCGTCAACTGACGGACAACAAATATACTATTCTTAATCAGAAAAATTAACGAGAAATTGGTTTTGAGAAAAATTTTTCTTACTCGAAAACAAGAGTTTTTACCCTCAACAATTTGGTAAGTTTAAACGAAACATCTAAAAATAAAATTTTTGGATTGGCATTTCTCTCGATATGATAATAGGCATCGTTAAATAATTCAATAATTTCCAAACAATTGGCACCATGAATAAATGGAGCAAATTTTACCAAAAATTGAGACTCGGTTGAGGTGGTTTTATTTAATTCCTTTGATCCAAAATTATTGATTAAACTTTCTCTGAAAATGTGTAAACAATATGAAATAAATTGTTTTTGTTTTTCACGACCTATTTTCTGAATATCGTCTGAAAATTTTATCAATGAAATCACATCTGCCTTAAAAGCTGCACGCATCCAATTGGTAAAAAGGTTGTAAAAAAATTCTTCTGCCTCTGATGTTTCAATAATTTTTTTGGCTTCCAAAAAATTTCCGTCGGCTAATAAACTAATACTTGTTGCTTGTACTGTCGAAAATTGAAACAGTTTTACCAAGCTATTTGACAAATCATAGGTTTCAATTTTATTGACCTTAAACGTTTGGGTTCTCGATAATATGGTTGGGATAAGCTGTTCCGATTCGTGAGCAACTAAAATAAACAGTGTTTTAGGCTCTGGCTCTTCTAATATTTTTAAAAGTTTATTGGCTGATGAGTTGTTAAACTTTTCGGGATACCAAATAATCATCACTTTGTATTCCGACTCGTATGTTTTTAAACTTAATTTTTTAAGTATTTCGCTACTTTCTTCGGCAGGAATTAATAGAGCTTTGTTTTCGGTTTGAATTTTTTCTTGCCATTGATTAATGGAAAAATACGCATTGTTATCCAAAACAATTTCTCGCCATTCTTCTAAAAAAATATCGCTAACGGGTTTGCTCTTCGCTTTTTCGGTATTAGCGGTAGGAAATACAAAATGCAAATCGGGATGAACAAGTTTTTGATTTTTGATACAAGAACTACAAACGCCACAAGCGTCTTGATTTTGTTTGTCTTCACACATAATATATTGTGCATAAGCCAATGCTAATGGAAGGTTTCCAGTACCTTCTTCACCCAAAAACAATTGAGCATGACTAACTCTACCATCTTTTACAGAGGCAATCAATCGTTTTTTTAAATCTTCCTGACCAATTATTTCGCTAAACAACATAGTTTTTCAAAAGTAATTATTATGATGCGAACCTTCGTTTTTTAGTTATAAATTTTACCTTTGTACAGAAAAGATTTAACCACATAGGCACATAGAAATTGGACTTATCTCAAAAATATTTAGATGATTTGACTTATGAGGTTCTTGGTGCAGTTATAGAAGTCCATAAATCTATGGGTAGAGGATTATTGGAAAATGTTTACCAAGAGTGTTTAAAAGAAGAGTTGCGACATAGAAAAATAAATTTTTTAACAGAGTTTAAGATTCCCGTTATTTATAGGGATAAAGAATTAGAAATTGGATTTAGGTGTGATATGTTTATAGAAAATTGCTTGGTTCTTGAATTAAAAGCCGTGCAAGATATTTCAAATAATTATGAAGCACAGCTTCTAAACTATATGAAACTTTTAAATTTAAAAGCTCCAAAAGGGCTTTTAGTTAATTTTAACTGTAACAATATTTTTAACGAAGGACAAAAAACCTATGTAAATGAGTATTTTAAGCAGTTACCTAGGTATTAAAACTATGTATCTATGTGGTTAAATAAAATGTGGTTAAAAACGAAACAATTAAAATATATATGCCATGCAAAATATTGATAATTACAATTTTTCAGAAAAAAAAGTATTGATAAGAGTTGATTTTAACGTGCCTTTAAACGATAAATTTGAGGTAACGGATAACACCAGAATTTCAGCTTCAGTTCCAACCATTAAAAAAGTGTTGAAAGGCGGAGGAGCCGTTATTTTAATGTCGCATTTGGGTCGCCCTAAAAGTGGTTATGAAGATAAATTTTCGTTAAAACACATTGTTAAGGAAGTTGAAAAATTGGTTGGTCAGCCCATAAAATTTGCCCCAGATTGTATAGGAGTAGAAGCAAAAGAATTGGCAGCAAGTTTAAAGCCAGGAGAGGTGTTGATGCTAGAAAACCTAAGATTTTATACAAGTGAAACAAAAGGTGATTTAGATTTTACCGAAAAATTAGCCAAATTGGGCGATGTTTATGTAAACGATGCTTTTGGAACGGCTCACCGGGCTCATGCATCAACAACCATAATAGCTCAATTTTTTCCAAAAGACAAAATGTTTGGCTATTTGATAGAAAAAGAAATTTTTAGTGTTTCGAAAGTGCTGAAAGGTGGTGTTTCTCCAATAACAGCTATAGTTGGCGGTGCAAAGGTTTCGAGTAAAATAGTTATCATGGAACAATTGTTAGATAAGGTGGACAACATTATTATCGGCGGAGGAATGGCTTATACTTTTGCAAAAGCTCAAGGAGGAAACATTGGTAGTTCATTGGTTGAAATGGATTTTTTAGAAACGGCATTGGATATATTAGCAAAAGCAAAAAACAAAAAGGTAACCATTTTATTGCCAGAAGACACCTTAGCTGCCGATAAATTTAGCGAAGAAGCAAACACACAAGTTTGTGATACCAATAACATTCCTGATGGCTGGATGGGAATGGATATTGGAGAAAAAGCCATTGCTTCGTTTACCAATTGTATTTTAGATTCTAAAACCATTTTATGGAATGGACCAGTTGGTGTTTTTGAGATGAATAAATTCCAAAATGGAACAAAATCCATCGCAATGGCTGTTGCAGAGGCAACTAAAAAAGGTGCTTTTACTTTAGTTGGTGGTGGCGATTCGGTTGCTGCTGTTAATAAATATAACCTTGCTGATAAAGTTAGCCACGTTAGCACTGGTGGTGGTGCTATGTTAGAATATTTAGAAGGAAAAGAGTTGCCAGGAATTGCAGCGATTTTGAATTGAGAATTGATTACATTTGATTAAAAAACAATTTGTTATGAAGTACATTATTCCTATTTTCTTGTTTTTAGCTTTTGCTACAACAAGTGTTTCTGCACAAAAAATTTATAAAGTACAATACGAAAGTCAGGCCGACCTTAAAGTTTACATTGTAAAATATGAGTCGCAGTGCGATTTAAAAGTTTTTATGGTTAAATACGAAAGCCAAGCCAATAAAGATGGACTTTGGTATGCTGTTGATTACGAATCTCAAGCCAACAAAAAAGTATATTTTGTAGATTACGAAAGCCAAGCCGATCTTAAAATTTTCTTTGTCGATTATGAAAGTCAAGTAGGTTGGAATAATCAATCCAAAGCACATTTGTTAAAATTCTAACATGACCATAGAACAGTCCCAAAAGCTCGTTGACGATTGGATAAAAACACATGGAGTTCGTTATTTTAATGAACTCACCAATATGGCAATGCTAACTGAAGAGGTTGGTGAAGTAGCCCGAATTATTGCCCGACGATACGGTGAACAATCCGAAAAAGAAAGCGACAAAAACAAAGACTTAGGTGAAGAATTGGCAGATGTTTTGTTTGTACTTATTTGCTTAGCTAATCAAACAGGGGTTGACTTAACTCAAGCACTTCAAAAAAACCTCGAAAAAAAGACTGCTCGAGATAGTGAACGACATCATAACAACGAAAAATTAAGGTAAAAAAATAACCACAAAGAACACCAAGAAGTTACAAAGTTCACTAAGAACGCAAAATCAAATTCTTATCATTCTTTGCGTAATTTTTCTTTGAATTCTTTGCGGTTAAAAACTTATTTTTGTCCATCAAAAAACTAGAATCAGAATGAACTTTATTGAAGAACTGAAATGGAGAGGCATGATACAAGACATGATGCCCGGAACGGAAGAACAATTTGCTAAAGGGATGACTTCGGCTTACATTGGTTTTGACCCTACTGCCGACTCGCTGCACATTGGTAGTTTGGTGCAAATTATGATTTTAGTGCATTTACAAAAAGCCGGACATAAACCGTTTGCATTGGTTGGTGGTGCTACCGGCATGGTGGGAGATCCTTCAGGAAAATCGGCTGAACGAAATTTATTAGACGACCAAACACTACAACACAACTTAAACGGAGTAAAAAAACAACTCGAACAATTTTTAGATTTTAATTGTGGAGCAAATTCTGCCGAAATGGTTAACAATTACGATTGGTTTAAAGGTATGAGCTTTTTAGAATTTATTCGTGATGTGGGGAAACACATTACCGTAAATTACATGATGGCTAAAGATTCGGTGAAAAGCAGAATGGAAACGGGCATGTCGTTTACCGAATTTAGCTACCAATTGGTTCAAGGTTATGATTTTTACTGGTTGTGGAAAAACAAAAATTGTACGGTTCAGTTGGGTGGTTCCGATCAATGGGGGAACATTGTTACCGGTACAGAATTGATTCGACGAAAAGCAGGAGGAGAAGCATTTGCTGTAACCACTCCACTCATAAAAAAAGCAGACGGGACCAAGTTTGGAAAAACCGAAGGCGGAAATGTTTGGTTGGATAAAACCAAAACTTCGCCGTACAAATTTTACCAGTATTGGATTAATGCTTCCGACGAAGATGCTTCAAAATACATCCGAATTTTTACGTTGAAAACACAACAAGAAATTGAATTGTTGGAAAAACAACATGCCGAAGCCCCACATTTACGTTTGTTACAAAAAGAATTGGCTAAAGACATTACCACAAGAGTACATTCTGTTGAAGATTATGAGGCAGCCGTAAATGCTTCGGAGATTTTATTTAAAAAAGATGAGGAAGCATTGATTGCTTTGAAAGCACTTTCAGAGGAGATTTTTAACGATATTTTTGATGGCGTTCCTCAAGCTGAAGTTGGCTTGAAAGAAGTCCAATCTGGGTTAAGTATTGTTGATGCATTGGCTTCAAAAACTAATTTTTTAGCATCCAATGGCGAAGCCAGAAGGGCATTAAAAGAAAATGCCATAAGTGTAAATAAAATTAAAGTTGGCGAAGAAAAAATGTTAAGTTCAGAAGATTTGATACAAGGAAAATACATTTTAATTCAAAAAGGGAAGAAGAATTATTATTTAATCAAAACGATTTAATGCAAAATTTAATCAAAATAATAGTTGTTATTGTGTTGTTGATTTTTGGAGATACTCAAGATATTTTTGCCCAAAAACAAAAAATTCTTGTAGTTCCTTATACCCGTTTTCAGTTTGTGTCGGAATACAATTTATCGGAAATAGCACAAATTAACAATGTTACCGAACAAGAAGTTTTTAATCAATACACTAAAAGTTTATCGGATGCATTTTCAAGCTATAAAAATGAACAATTTGAATTTGAAATGATTGCCGAAATTGATTATTTGTCGTTAAAAAAACTCATGAAATACGATATAGAAAAATTTAAAGGAAAAAAATACAATGCAAGTAATTTGAATTTAGTTGAAGCTGATAAACTTGCTGAGCTTTTAAGTCAATATCAGGCAGAATATATACTATTTGTTAATTGGTATAACATAGAAAAAACTGTTCACACCGCTTATATCGGAGATAATAATAAGCGAAATTCTTTTTCATTACACAAAATTGATTTTGATGTTTACAATAACAAAAAAGAAAAAATTATTGGAAAAGGTAATGTGAAACTCAATTGTGGCGAATTTCCATCGGTTGCTATGATTGAAGAAAAGTGTTTAAAAGCCCACTCTCTTACCAATTGTTATCAGGGATTAATAACTGATTTACTGAAAGAATTATCTCTAAACAAATAAGATTTACCCCTTAATTTATTGCTATTAACACCATTCTACTGCTGTTAATTTTTGTGTTAATAAATACACGTATCTAATCAATAAAATTTCTCAATTAACCCCTTGTAATGCTTATATTTGTTACTCTTTAAAAAAAGCGAAATTTAAATAAATTATGAGCGAACAAAAGAACAGTTATTCGGCCGATAGTATTCAGGCGTTAGAAGGAATGGAACATGTTAGAATGCGTCCATCCATGTATATTGGTGATGTAGGAAGCAGAGGATTGCATCATTTGGTTTATGAGGTTGTTGATAACTCTATAGATGAGGCTTTAGCCGGACATTGTGATACCATTTATATTTCTATCAATGAAAACGAATCCATTACAGTTAAAGATAATGGTAGAGGTATTCCTGTTGATATGCACAAAAAAGAAGGCGTTTCTGCTCTTGAAGTAGTTATGACTAAAATTGGTGCAGGAGGTAAATTCGATAAAGATTCGTACAAAGTTTCGGGTGGTTTACACGGTGTTGGTGTTTCGTGTGTGAATGCTTTATCCGAACATTTACAAGCATTAGTTTTTAGAGATGGCAAAGTGTATGAACAAGAATACTCTAAAGGAAAAGCACTTTATCCTGTTCGTGAAATTGGAACAACCACCGAAAAAGGCACTCAAGTTACCTACTCTCCCGACCCTACTATTTTTGATAATGTTATTTATAGTTACGATATTCTTGCAGACAGAATGCGTGAGTTGGCTTACTTAAACAAAGGAATTACCATTACTTTTGAAGATAAAAGAGAGCTAAAAGACGACGGTACTTTTAAAGGACAAGTGTTCCATTCGGATGAAGGATTGCCAGAATTTATTCGTTACATCGAAGAAACCAGAGAGCCTTTAATTGCTGATGTAATTAGCATGGAAACCGAAAAAAGTGGTTTTCCGGTTGAAATTGCGATGATTTACAACACTTCTTATTCAGAAAATATTCACTCGTATGTGAACAACATCAACACACACGAAGGTGGTACTCACCTTGCCGGATTTAGAAGAGGCTTAACCAATACCCTTAAAAAATATGCTGATGCATCGGGTTTATTAGATAAATTAAAATTTGAAATTGCTGGTGACGACTTTAGAGAAGGATTAACTGCTATTGTTTCGGTTAAAATTCAGGAGCCACAATTTGAAGGGCAAACAAAAACCAAATTAGGAAACAGAGAAGTTACTGCAGCAGTTAGTCAGGCAGTGAGCGAAATGCTTGAAAACTACTTGGAAGAACACCCCTCTGATGCACGAATAATTGTTCAGAAAGTAATTTTAGCAGCAACAGCTCGACATGCAGCCCGTAAAGCTCGTGAAATGGTACAACGTAAAAATGTACTTTCGGGTAGCGGATTACCTGGTAAATTAGCTGATTGTGCTTCTAAAGACCCTGCTGAATGTGAAATTTATTTAGTTGAGGGTGATTCGGCTGGTGGAACTGCCAAACAAGGTAGAGACCGCCACTTTCAAGCCATTATGCCGTTGAGAGGTAAAATTTTGAACGTGGAAAAAGCCATGCAACACAAAATTTTCGAAAACGAAGAGATTAAAAATATTTATACCGCTTTAGGGGTTCGAGTTGGAACAGAAGATGATGTTAGAGCATTAAACACCGAAAAATTAAGATACCACAAAGTAATTATCATGTGTGATGCCGATGTTGATGGCTCGCATATCGAAACCCTTATTTTAACGTTCTTTTTCCGTTACATGAAAGAATTGATTGAAGATGGACGTATTTATATTGCTACACCTCCGTTGTACCTCGTTAAAAAAGGTAAAGAACAACGTTATTGTTGGAATGAAGATGATAGAGACCGAGCAATACAAGAAATGAAAGGTGCAGGTAAAGAAGGTAGTGTTGGAGTTCAACGATACAAAGGTTTGGGAGAGATGAACGCTGAACAACTTTGGGCAACCACTATGAATCCTGAATTCAGAACATTACGTCAAATTACCATTGATAATGCAGTAGCTGCAGACCATACTTTTTCAATGTTAATGGGCGATGAGGTGCCACCACGTAGAGAATTTATCGAAGCAAATGCTAAATATGCAAATATCGATTCTTGATATTAAATCGATTGAAATAACGAATAATAAAAGAGCTGCAACTGAATTTTGTGGCTCTTTTGTTATTCTCGGTATCGTGTATTCAACCTTTTTTAAACTTTTGGAAAGTTTAAAGTTATCGAAAAAGTAATTTCGCAAAAGCTTTTTAAGGTTTGACTAATTATTATTTTTACCATTTAAATTAACCTTTTCTATTGGTGGATAAAAATTTGCTATACTACATTGCCCTTACGACCATACCTAATATTGGAAGTATAACTGCTAAAAAATTAATAGCATATACAGGCTCTGTAAATCAGGTTTTTAGCGATAAAAAATCGGCTTTAGAAAAAATACCAGGAATAGGAGAGGTTAATGCACAAAACATTACTCAAAACAAAGATTTTGCTTTAAGTTTGGCACAAAACGAATTAGCCTTTATCGAAAAAAATAACATTAAAGCATATTCCTTTTTAGATGATAATTATCCTAAACGGTTAATCCATTGCGAAGATGGTCCTTTGGTTATTTTTTCAAACGGTGAATTTAATTTTAATACACAAAAAGTAATTAGTATTGTTGGGACTAGAAATGCTACCGATTATGGTAAGGATTTTTGCGAAAAATTAATGAATGATTTGGCTTCTCACAAACCACTAATAGTAAGCGGATTGGCTTTTGGTATTGATATTTGTGCACACAAAGCCGCTCTCAAAAACAATTTGCCAACCGTAGGTGTTTTGGCTCACGGGCTAGACAGAATTTATCCGACTATTCATGCTTCAACCGCAAAACAAATGGTTCAACATGGAGGGTTAGTTTCAGAATTTAGAAGCGGAACGAATCCCGATAGAGAAAATTTTCCGAAACGAAATCGGATAATTGCAGGATTATCCGATTTAACCATAGTAATAGAATCAAGCAATAAAGGAGGTTCATTAATTACTGCGGAATTAGCAAATACCTACAACCGTGATGTTTTTGCATTGCCAGGTAGGATTAATGATATGCAATCGGAAGGTTGTAATGCGTTGATTAAACAAAATAAAGCACACCTAATCCAATCGGCGAAAGATATCGAATATATTATGGGATGGAAAGCCGAAGAAACCGTAACATCTAATCAAACTAAGTTGTTTGTGGAATTAACCAACGAGGAAAAATTAATTTACGATATATTAAATCGACAAGATAAAGTTGCCATTGATGATATTTCTTTGTTGGCAAAATTGCCCATGAGTAAAACAGGTTCAATTTTACTTGAAATGGAGTTTAAAAACTTGGTAAAATCGTTGCCTGGAAAAATGTTTAAAGTAAAGTAGAATTAATTCAGTGTTTCTAAATAATGTTGTTCAATGCCAAAAGCTTGTTTTACTTCTTCTATTTTTTTGTTCAATGCTTTCGAATCCACTTTTTTATTGCTTTTGGTTCCCACCAACATTACATTTTTTCGGGTGTGTTCGTTTGATATAAATTCAAAAATATGCGAATTGTATTGGTGTTGCTCCATAATTAAAGCACGCAAGGTATCGGTAACCATTTCGTATTGGCGCTCCTTAAAAATACCATATTTTAATATTGGATTTTGTGGTTCCTTGCCTTTTAGTTGTTGTCGTATTTGTTTATGACAGCAAGGGGCAGTTACTATCAGCGTTGCGTTAGCTTGCATTCCTTTGAAAATAGCATCGTCGGTAGCAGTATCGCAGGCGTGTAAAGCGATTAAGATGTCTATTTTTTTAGCTTTATATTCGTTAATAGTTTTGTTTTCAAAAGTTAAGTTTTCAAAACCACAATCTTGGGCTGTTTTATTGCAAAAATCCACCAATTCTTTTCTGGATTCTATACCCAAAAAAGTGGCTTCCATTTTCTTTTGGTTCACCAAATAATCGTATAACGCAAACGTTAAATACCCTTTACCTGAACCCATGTCAACTACTTTTATTTTTTTTTGTAAATCGGTATTTTTTAGTAAGTTGTCAATAATTTCCAAGTACTTGTTTATTTGTTTAAACTTATCTGCCATTTTAGGAATAACTAAACCATTTTCTTCAGTAACACCAAGTAACTCCAAATATTTACCCAATTTAGCTCTTCCAGCTTTTGGTTTATCGTGACTTACCGGAGGTTTTTGTTCAAAACTTGGAGCAGCAGTTCGGGTACTTACTTTTCCTTTTTTAGAAAATTGTAGTGTAAAATCTTCTTTTAAAGTAAATAAGGTTGCTACTTTAAATTTTTGATTGAGCAATTCTTTTAACAAGTTTTCTATTTCAACCAATGTAAAGTTTTTTACCTGATCGTTGGTTTGATAATGATAAGTACACGAAAAAACCAATTCGCTTTTTACCTCAACCGGACGAATGTAAATGTTCAGCAATCCATCACCTTTGTAAGCGGGTTTGCTTAATGTTATTTTTACAAAACTGTTGTCGTTAAAACCTGAAGCCAGTTTGTCGAAGAATTGTTTTTGTTCTTTCATTCGTCAAAGGTAATCAAGTTTTTGGGTTCTCTATATACTTCCCGATAACTATGGGACAGGCTGCTCCTCGCTACTCTGGATAAAATAATCGTTTAATAACTAACCCCTTACTACTTTATCAATGTAACCTTTCCTTGCATGGTGTGCAATTTCCCGGTAAAATCTCTTAATCGAATATCATACACATAAACATCTTGTTGAGCAATTTCACTGCCATCTTTAGCTTTTCCATCCCAGCCTTTAGCTAAATCGTGAGTTTCATATATTTTTTCTCCCCATCGATTAAAAATTTGCATACTAAACTCTTTAATTTCTTCTCCAACAGCAGTGAATATTTCATTTAAACCATCTTTGTCAGGTGTAAAAGCATTTGGGATGTAAAAATTGTATGCAGGATCTACCTTAATTACTCTACTCAACGTATCGGCACAATTAAAATTATTGTTAGTAATTAGGGTAATTATGTACTCTCCTTTATCTAAATAGGTATGAACAGGTTCTGCAATAGTTGATGTTCCGCCATCACCAAAATTCCATTTATATACAGAGGTGTTTGTTGAATAATTAGTAAAATAAAGTGTTGCGTTGTTGGCATTTAATTCCTCATCAGGCGTAAAATCAAATCCAGCACGAGCTACAGGATTAACAACGGCATTAATGGTTGTTGTAGCTAAATCGGTGCATCCAAAAGGTGTAGTAACAATTAGCGTTACCGTGTAACTTCCTGTTTGACTATAGGTTTTAATTGATGTTTGATTGGTTGAAAACGAATTATCACCAAAATTCCAGTTGTATGTTGAACCAGATGGGTTTCCAAAGTTATTTTGAAAATTAAAGTTTACTTCTCCACAATCCATTGCTGTTTGAGGTGGTAATCCAACTTCAGGTAAAGGATGCACTTCAATCAAAGCACCATCTGAAAGCGTATTTCCACAATCATCGGTAACGGTAATGGTATAGTTGGTAGTTGTGTTTGGAGATACTCCAATTGGGATTAAACTTGTTCCTAATCCGTTATCCCATGCAAAAGTATAAGTGCCTAAACCTGGTTTAAAGGTAGCATATACTTCTGCAATTTCTCCAACACATATAGCATCATCGCCAAAAACATCTAATAATGCCAGATTAATATCGTTTACCGAAACGATTGTTGTAGCAGTATTTCCGACACATCCATTTTCGTCGATACTATAAACTTGATAGGTTGTTTCTGAAGTTGGAGAAACAATTGCATTTTGCCCACTCAAACCATTACTCCATTGATACGTTAAAATTCCAGTTCCTCCAGTAGAAAAAGCTTGTAATGTGGTTTGTTCATTTGGGCAAATCATCACATTATTTGATACTGTGGTTGAAATTACTGCTGGTTGTGTAATGTTTGTAGATGTTACCGACGAACAGCCATTTGCGTCAGTTACCCATGAGTAATAAGTTCCAATACCTAAATTATTTACGGTTGAAGTTGTTGCTCCATTACTCCATTGATAAGTATAAGGTGTTGTCCCTCCTGTTGCTGTGGTAGTAAGGGTTCCGTTGGTTAAGCCATAACAAGAAATATTTTGTTGAGTTGAAATGACATTGGTTAAAACAATGGGTTCTGAAATACTATAACTTGCTGTTAGGCTACAACCGTTTGCATCAATAAGGTTAAGGTTATAATTTCCAGGGCTTAAGTTACTAACGGTTGCTGTGTTAGGTAAAGAGCCACCATTCCAACTGTATTGATAAGGAGCAGTTCCTCCGTTTACATTTACGCTTACCCCCCCATCGTTTACTCCAAAACACGAAACATTTTGTTGGTTGAGTAATGTTAATGATAAAGAGGTGGGTTGAGTAACTATTCCATTCCCAACTGTTAAACATCCATTTGCATCGGTTATGGTTACACTATAGTTATTAGCTGTTAAATTATTTGCTGTTGGTGTGGTTTGAATTGGAGTAGTATTCCAACTGTACTGGTAAGGAGGTGTTCCTCCAAAAGCCAAAACTGTTGCTGTACCATTATTTTCTCCAAAACAATTTACTGGTGTAGTGGAAATAGTTGATGTTAAAGGAGATGAGGGAGCTGTAATGTTTACCGAAAGCGTATTAGTACAACCGTTTGCATCGGTTGCCAATAAGTTATAAGTTCCAACACTCAATGTATTGATATCAGGAGTGGTTCCTCCATTACTCCATAAATAAGTGTAGGGAGTTGTTCCTCCAGTAGTTATGGAGGTAATACTTCCGTTGGTTAAGCCATAACAATTAATATCGGTTTGATTTGAAACGACAGTATTTAGCAATGTAGGTTCAGTTATGGCGTAATTTACAGATTGAGTACAACCGTTTGCATCAACTACTATCAAATTATAATTACCTGATGTTAAGTTGTTTATTGTTGCTGTATTAGGTAAAGAACCGCTATTCCAATTGTACTGGTAAGGTGCTGTTCCTCCATTCACATTTACACTTAATACTCCATCATTTACACCAAAACACGTAACATTTTGTTGGTTTAAAAGTGTTAACGATAAAGCACTAGGTTGAGTTACCATTATTTCTCCAACAGTAGAACATCCATTTGCATCTACCACCGTAACGCTATAATTATTGGCTGTTAAATTATTTGCTGTTGATGTGGTTTGAATTGGGGTAGTATTCCAACTGTATTGGTAAGGAAGTGTTCCTCCAGAAGCTACAATTGTTGCTGTACCATTATTCCCTCCAAAACAGGTTACTGGTGTAGTTGAAATTGCTGCTGTTAAAGGCAATAAAGGCTCTGTAATAGTTACTGATGCTATGGTAACGCAACCGTTTGCTGTGGTAACTGTTACTTGATAGATTCCGGGAGCTAAATTTTGAATAAAATCGGTTGTTACACCATTCGACCATAAGTAGGTGTAAGGTTGCTGACCTCCATTTGCATTTGCCAGAGCAGTTCCATTATTTGCACTAAAACAAGTAACATTTGTTGAGGAAATAATCACATTTCCAGGTGCAGCACCACTTCCGATAGTAACTGTTTGGCTAGCTGAACAACCTGCAGCATCGGTAACTAATACCGTATAATTTCCTGCAAGTAATCCATTTGCTGTGGCATTGTTTCCTCCGCTTGGCGACCATTGATAGGTATAAGGTGCTGTTCCATTTAGTACTGAAACTGTTGCTGAACCGTTGGATGCTCCACAGTTAGCCGTGGTTGAACTGGTTGTAATGTTTAAGGCAGAAACAGTTATACAAAACGAGTAGACTTGAACTCCATTTAAAGGACAATTATTATCTTTAACTTGAACCGTAAAACAATAAGGAACAGTACTAACATCTGTTAAGGTTGGAGTCCAACTAAATGTGGCTGTCGGAATTTGTAAATTGTTTGATGTAAATGTTGCTCCAGATATGGCGTTGTTCCATGTTAAAGTAACAGTTTGGCCAGCATCTACATCCTGTGAAGGAATAGTAAATGATAAATTTGAACCCACACAAGCAGTTGTAGAAAATTGCCCAGTTCCATCAATTCCTGAAACAGTTGGTAAAGTATTGTTGCACAAAACCGTTCTCAATTGAATGTCACGAATAACACTACCAACAAAAACCCCATTACGCCATTCCTCTACTCTAACCGCTAAAACGGTTACTTCAAGCAGGGTTGGAGTCATACAAATATCACCAGTGTTTGGATTAAAACTAATTAACGGACTAGAGATTAAAGGTTGTGTGGCAGAATAACCCGCCACATAAGTTACAGTGGTTGTTGCACTAGTTGCTGGAGGTAAAAGTGAGTAATACAACGAATCTCCATCAACATCAATTGCTCCATGGTTAAAACAAGAGGTTTGCCCGATACAAGGATAAGAAACCGGAGGATTTGAAAAGCTTGGAGAACTGTTACACGGGAAATCAAGGTTATTTAATTCAGCTTCAACATAAATATTTTCACTACCTGGAGTATTAATGGTATTGATGGCATTGTTTCTACAACACAACGAAAAGCTAAAAACCCAATCGGTACATTGTGCAGGAAGTGTAACAACTGACTGATAAATATATTCTTGAACACCTGGATAAGTTCCTCCATTACATTGCGTATTGATGGTATTACAAACTTGAGTAACATCAATTCCGGTTCCTGGTATTTTATTTAAAGTTGCGTTAAAGTTTTGACTGCACGAGGCAGAAGAAAGATTTACACTCACCGTATTTGGAGCAGCAACACCAGCACAATCTCTATAAAAAGATACTTGTATTTGATATTGATTGCCGCCTAAACATTGATAAGTAATGTCAGCACTTTGGGCGTGCGTGGCAAAAAGGTTGCCACTGGTAAGTAAGGTGGCTAAAACAACTGTTAGTAATTTTAGCCTTTGAAGAATGGAAATTCGATTCATGGCTTTTAGTATATTAGTTAGTAAGTGAAAGAACACGGTTGACGTAAACTTGAGTATTTTTACGTACAGTTTTTTAACAAAGTTTCTATTGTGTTGATAAAACTAGTAAAATCGATTTATTATACTTTAAATAACAACATATTAAGAATTAAGTTTTGATTTATTAATATGATACAAAACATAAAATATAATTATCATGATGGTTATAGAGGTAAAATGTAGTATAAAAGTTATGCCGGTAAATAAAATTAAAGAAGCAAAGCTTTTTTAAAGAGCTTTGCTTCTAGGCTAAAGTTGGTAAGTGATGTGTTTTTTAAATTACTATTCTTCTTTTAAAAACGCACTTGCTTGCATCTCACTCATTTCTACCAACCTTATTAATTCGGCTCTATAGCCATGTTCATCGGTTCCTTTACTTGCTTTTGCTAATTCAACAACTTGTTTGTAGGTTGCATTTGCTTTGTATTTAGAATTTCTCAACAACATTCCAAACTCGGCAACAGCAGCAGAAAATCTAAAATTATCAGAGGTTTTAGCAAGTGGAATAGACTTGTCCATTAAATGATTTACAATCAACTTACTGGTTTCTTCCGTTGGTTTTTTGTAACGAAATTTAACGGTTAACAACTCGTTATGGGATGGTTTAGGAACCAATTCGGTTAAATTTTGGTAACGAAGTGGGTCAACTGATGGAGCAGTTCCATTGCCTTTCAACACAATTTCGTACAAGGCTGTAACAGTGTGTCCTGCACCTAATTCTCCAGCATCTTTGGTATCGTCGTTAAAATCTTCGGGATTCAACAACCTGTTTTCGTAGCCAATTAATTTGTACGATTCTACTTTGTTTGGATTAAATTCCAATTGCAATTTAACGTCTTTAGCAATGGTAAATAATGTTCCGCCCATTTCGGTAACCAACACTTTTTTGGCTTCTAAAATATTGTCGATGTAGGCATAATTTCCATTTCCTTTATCGGCAAGGGTTTCCATTTTCGAGTCTTTGTAATTGCCCATTCCAAAACCCAAACAAGTTAAATACACTCCCGATTTTCTTTTTTCTTCAATCAATTTAGTCATTTCTCCATCGCTACTTGCTCCAATATTAAAATCACCATCGGTTGCTAAAATAATTCGGTTGTTTCCGCCTTTTATAAAATTTTCCTGAGCTATTTTATATGCTAACTTAATTCCTGCACCACCAGCTGTAGAACCGCCAGCACTTAAATTATTTAACGCTTCTAAAATTTTCTCTCTGTCGTTTCCTGATGTTGAAGGCAGCACCAACCCTGCTGCTCCGGCATAAACAACTATTGCTACACGGTCGTTTTCTCTTAAATTGTCTACCAACAGATTAAATGATTTTTTTAACAACGGTAATTTATTTGGTGAATCCATAGAGCCTGAAACATCCAACAAAAACACTAAGTTGCTTGAAGGTAATTCGCTTAGGTCTATTTTTTTACCTTGTAAGCCAATGTGTACGAGTTTGTTTTTAGTATTCCATGGACAATCACTCATTTCAGTGGATATAGAAAATGGATGTTCATCTTTTGGTTGTGGATAATCGTAGTTAAAATAATTAATCATTTCTTCAATTCGAACTGCATCGGCAGGTGGGTTTTGTCCGCTGGTAATAAACCTTCGAACGTTAGAATAGGAAGCCGCATCTACATCAATAGAAAAAGTAGAAAGTGGGTTCATCAACGCATTTTTAAAATCATTTTCGGTAATTGAGCTGTATGCTTCTGTGTTAAAATTATCCTGAGAAACACTGTTCATACTCATTGAATAACCGCTTGCCATTGGAGCCTCCTGCATCTTATAATCTTTCTTGGCTCTACTTTTTTCCATTGGTGATAATATTTGATTATTCTTTTGTTCCTCAAGTTCGTCAACCAATTTAACAGGTGCATTTTGTTGTAACACAATGTTTAATGTTTTGGTTTCTGATGGTTTAAGCAAAACAGAAGTTTTAGCAGCAGCTTTGTAGCCGGTTAAAACAAAAGTTATGGTATAACTACCAGCATTCAAGGAATTGAATTCGTAATTTCCGTTAAGTCCTGTGATAGTTGATTTAACAGGTTTCCCTTCCGAAGTTTTTAACGTAACATTTACATTAGATAATGCTTGATTTGTACCATTTTCTGTAACAATACCTTTTAAAATTGCTTTTGATGTTTGTTGAGCTTTTGAGTAATTGATGATGCTCATAAAGATAATTCCAAGCAGCATGGCAAGGAACTTTTGTGTTTTTGTTGTTTTCATAGTTGTAGGTTTTTGTAAATAATTTCTTTTTGGAAGGTTGATGTCTTTATGATTTGTTTTCCATAAAAAAATTAGATTAGTTTGCTAAACATATTTATCAGTTGTTCTGAGATAGAATTTTTGTTCTGTTATGATTTTCAAAAAATAACAGCCAGGGAAAATAAAGTATATTTTGATAACATTTGTTATTTAGAATGCTAATTTTCTATTTTCTCAAAACCATTATTATATAATGATTATAAAGTATTTTTTGTATCTAATATTTAAGTTTGATTCCTAATATTTTATTCATTTTTATTAAAAAACCTCCTGTTTATTCAATACATTTGATTCATTAATAAGACATTAAATTAAGATGAGCAACAACATAATAATTGTCACATTTCCTGTCCTTTCTGGGTTAATGTTATATTTAGTATGGACTAATAATGGAATTTTTTCTTTACTTTTTACAGGGATTGTACAATTGTTATTTTAGAAAGATAAAATAGTTAAAAACAATTAAAAGTGACTCTATTAAAAAACGATCGTATTACTCTTTATTATATATGAACATTTAAATTATAATTACAAAAAATGATATCAATTTATAAAATTTCACACCAAATAATTGTAAGATATACTAACTCTGAAAGTATTGATATGCATATGATAAAAAAAATTGTTGGAACTATTAAAAGAATAGACATGAATAACCAACAGCCTTGTCAGATTGTAATCAAGGAATACAGTAAAATACAATTTACAAAAACAGGGGAGCAGTTTTATAAACGTATTTTTAGAAGAAAAATCCTTGATAGCAATAGAACTCGTATTTGTCTTGAATAAGTTTTTGAATAATAAGTTTAGTTTAGTTAATAGTAAGTTGGGGGAGAAATTATTCTCCCTTTTCTTTTGGGGTTAAGTTGCAATATTTAACTTCGCCGGGTGAAACAAGCTGATTATATTCTTGTAGGGCAGGGCATTGAGTTTTAATGAATAATTTACCTTTTTGACAAGTAGAGGACTCACTAAATTACTATTCCATAAAAAATCTGTTTTTTTGATATCAGTACTCTCCCAACGATAACAATACCAATGTACACGCCACTTCAGTTTCTATTCCCTGTTCATTAGCCAATTTCTCTAACTCGGAATTTTCAGTTCCCGGATTAAAAATGATGCGTTTTGGATGAATTTGGTTTAAAATATAATCGTAATATATTGGTTGATTTTTTGGTCCGACATAAAGAGTAACGGTATCTATATCTACAACTATTGGATTATTGATAAGAATTTCATACCCTTCAATGTTGCCTGATTTTAAACCTACAGGAACAACTTCATGACCGTGTTGAGCCAGTTTTACAGTTGCTTTGTAAGCATATCGTTCGGGATTTGAACTTGCACCTAAAATGAGTGTTTTTTTCATTGGTTAAAATTTATTTTATAAAGTTACCCTTTTCAAATTCATTAGGAATAACTTTGTCGGATAAATTCAAGAAACGATGGGGTTTAAAAAACTTTGGAGCGAATACTATCCTTACTTTTTAGATGTTTGGCAATACTTATTGATAATAGTGGTATTTATTATTGGGGGTATTATTTTGTATTTTATGGAATAGTTAAAAAAAGGCAGAAAGGCAGAATACCGATGTGCTTCTGACTTCGGTCTTCTGACTTCGGACAAATTTTTTCTACTTTTCAGAAACTATTTTTGCTCCAAAATATTCTCTATTCATTCGGGCAATAAATTCTAAAGATATTCCTTTTGGACATTCAACTTCACAAGCACCCGTATTGGTACAGTTACCAAAACCTTCTTTATCCATTTGTTCAACCATGTTCATCACACGTTCTTTACGTTCAATTTGTCCTTGAGGCAAGTATGAGAATTGCGAAACTTTAGCTGCTACGAACAACATGGCTGATGAGTTTTTACAAGTAGCAACACAAGCACCACAACCAATACATGAAGCAGCATCCATTGCTTTATCTGCATCAGATTTACGAATCAAAATAGCGTTTGCATCCTGTGTATTTCCTGAAGTATTTACTGAAATATAGCCTCCAGCATGTTGAATTCTTTCCAATGCACTTCTATCAACAATTAAATCTTTAATTACAGGTAAAGCTTTTGCTCTCCATGGTTCAATATAAATAGTTTGTCCATCTTTAAACATTCGCATGTGTAACTGACAAGTAGTTACACCTCTGTCTGGTCCATGAGCCTCACCATTGATGTGTAAGGAACACATTCCACAAATACCTTCTCTACAATCGTGGTCAAAAGCAACAGGTTCTTCATTTTTGTTAACCAAATCTTCGTTAAGTACATCTAACATTTCCAAAAACGACATGTGATCGGATATGTTTGTTACTTTATATTCCACCATTTTACCCTTATCTTGAGCATTTTTTTGGCGCCAAACTTTTAGTGTTAAATTCATATTCATAACATTTCTATTTATAAGAACGAGTTTTAAATTCTAACTCTTCAAATTTTAATTCTTCTTTGTGTAAAATTGCTTCACTAGGTTTTCCTGTATATTCCCAAGCAGCAACATAAGCATAGTTTACATCGTCTCTTAATGCTTCGCCATCTTCGGTTTGAAAATCTTCACGGAAATGACCACCACATGATTCATTACGGTTTAATGCATCTTTTGCAAATAACTCTGCTAACTCCATAAAATCGGCAACTCTTGTAGCTTTTTCCAATTCTGGGTTCAGTTCGTTCATTTGTCCGGGAACTTTAACGTTTTTCCAGAACTCATCACGAACTTGTTGAATCTCAACAATGGCTTCTTCTAAGCTTTTTACCGTTCTACCCATACCCACTTTATCCCACATAATTTTTCCTAATTTTTTGTGGTAATAATCAACAGAATGCTCTCCTTTATTGTTAATGAAAAATGTTAATTTTTCTTTTATTGCTTTTTCAGCTTCATCAAATTCAGTACTGTTTGTTGGTATTGGTCCAGTTTTAATATCGGGAGCTAAATAATCGCCAATAGTGTAAGGAAGTACAAAATAACCATCAGCTAATCCTTGCATTAAAGCCGATGCACCTAAACGGTTTGCTCCGTGGTCAGAAAAATTGGCTTCACCAATACAATACAATCCAGGAACAGTTGTCATTAAATTGTAATCTACCCATAATCCTCCCATGGTATAGTGGGTTGCAGGATAAATCATCATTGGTGTTTTGTATGGATTTTGGTCAACAATTTTCTCATACATTTGAAACAAGTTTCCGTATTTTTCTTCGATTACTTTTTCACCCAATTCAATAATTTTTTCTTTCGTTGGACTTTGAATTCCTAAAATAAGTGCTTTTTCTTTTCCATAACGATTGATGGCTGTTGCAAAATCTAAATAAACAGCTTCACCAGTTGCATTAACACCATATCCGGCGTCGCAACGTTCTTTGGCTGCACGCGATGAAATATCACGTGGAGCTAAATTACCAAACGATGGGTATCTTCTTTCCAAGTAATAATCTCTATCTTCTTCAGCTATTTGAATGGGTTTTAATTTTCCTTGTTGAATAGCTTTAGCATCTTCTATTTTTTTAGGTACCCAAATACGCCCATCATTTCTCAATGATTCCGACATCAACGTTAATTTTGATTGATAATCGCCCGAACGAGGAATACAGGTTGGATGAATTTGTGTAAAACATGGGTTAGCAAAAAATGCTCCTTTTTTATGTGCTTTCCATGCTGCAGAGCCATTAGATCCCATGGCGTTGGTTGATAAATAATAAACATTACCATAACCACCTGAAGCAATAACTACAGCATGTGCTGAATGGCGTTCAATTTCACCGGTAATCATGTTACGAGCAATAATTCCTCGTGCTTTACCATTCACAATTACTACATCCATCATTTCGTGGCGATTGAACATTTGAATTTTTCCACGAGCAATTTGACGGTTCATTGCAGAATAAGCACCTAACAACAATTGTTGACCTGTTTGACCTTTAGCGTAAAAAGTTCTGGAAACCAATGTTCCACCAAAAGAACGATTGTCTAACAATCCTCCATAATCTCTAGCTAGTGGTACACCTTGAGCAACACATTGGTCAATAATATTTGCAGAAACTTCAGCTAAACGATGAACGTTGGCTTCACGTGAACGATAATCGCCACCTTTTACGGTATCATAAAATAAACGGTAGGTAGAATCACCATCACCCATATAATTTTTTGCCGCATTAATACCACCTTGAGCTGCAATAGAGTGTGCCCTACGAGGCGAATCTTGGTAACAAAATGTTTTAACATTGTAACCTTGCTCTGCCAAAGTAGCAGCTGCCGAACCTCCGGCAAGTCCTGTACCAACAATAATAATATCGATATTACGTTTGTTTGCTGGATTTACTAAATTGATGTGATTTTTATAATTAGTCCATTTTTGAGCTACTGGACCTTCTGGTATTTTAGAATCTAATTTTGACATGAAAATGAAATAATGCAATTAGAATAAATCCAAGTGGGATAAAAATTGCATATAAATTACCTAATTTTTTAATTATCGGCGTGTATTTTCTGTGATTGAATCCAACCGATTGGAATGCAGACTGGAATCCGTGTAGTAAATGTAATGATAAGAAAACGAATGATAAAATGTACAATCCAACTCTGATGGGGTCGGTAAATTTATGTAAAAGTTCCTCGTGGAAACGTAATTCTCCGCTTTCGTTTAAGCCACTCATGTTACCTTCAATAAACTTTGTTTTAATTTCAGGAATCCAAAAATCGTAAAAGTGCAGACCCAAAAACAATAAAACCATAATACCCGTAATTACCATATTTCTACTCATCCAAGAGGCATTTTCACTTGGTTTATTCATGGCATAAGGTATTGGTCGGGTACTTTTGTTTTTAAGTTCCAAGGTAATTCCCATGATTAAATGGAAAATTATACCAAACAACAAAATGGGCTGAATCAGATATTGAATCAGTGGGTTTGTGCCCATAAAAAAAGACACTTCATTAAATGCATCGGCACTTATTACAGAAAGAGAATTGATGAGAAAATGTTGGAATAAAAATAACAACAAAAAGAACCCTGAAAGGGCCATCAAAATTTTTCTTCCTACTGAAGATTTTGAAAATCCTTGACTCATAATTTTAGTTTAAATAAATATTAATTGAGAGGTCAAATTTATACATTGTATTATTTGAAACAATGTAAAAAATCATGTTTTTTCTATTTAGAATCATTCTAAATAATGGTAGTTTCTATAATAAGTCTATTTAAAATTGGCAACCTAAATATTGTTTACATTTGATATTATATAATTTAATTAATGAAAATGAAAAAAATACTACTAAATATAGTTTTAATTATTGTCATCGTTCCATTTACGTTCGCACAAGATTATACATTTGACGAAGCTAAAAAAGCATATTTAGCTAAAGATTATATCGAGGCGATGAATGGGTTTTTAAGAGCGGCTGACAAAGGAAATGAAAAAGCTATGTATGTTATTGGTGTAATGTATCAAAATGGACAAGGTGTTGAGGTAAGTTATACTGAAGCAATGAACTGGTATCAAAAAGCTGCTGATAAAGGTGAGTCTTTAGCCATGTATAATATTGGCGGATTGTTTTATAACAGTCAAGGTGTTATATTAAATTATACAGAAGCTTTGAACTGGTATAAAAAAGCAGCTGATAAAGGAAATACTCATGCTATATTTAATATTGGTGTCATGTATCAAAATGGTCAAGGTGTAGAGGTAAATAATAATGAAGCCTTAAACTGGTTTACAAAAGCAGCCGATAAAGGAGACCCTTTAGCTATGTCAAATATTGGAGTAATGTATTATAATGGACAAGGTGTTGAGTTAAGTTATATAGAAGCCTTGAATTGGTATCAAAAAGCTGCTGATAGAGGAGAACCTTTAGCTATGTATAATATTGGTATATTGTATCATAATGGTCAAGGTGTTGAGTTGAATTATATAGAAGCCTTGAACTGGTATCAAAAAGCTGCTGATAGAGGAAAACCTTTAGCTATGTATAATATTGGAATAATGTATTATAATGGTCAAGGTGTCGAGTTGAATTATACAGAAGCCTTGAATTGGTTTACAAAAGCAGCAGACAAAGGAAATGCTAATGCTATGTATAATATTGGTGTAATGTATTATAATGGACAAGGTGTTGTTTTAAATCAGAGTAAAGCAACGAATTGGTTTACAAAAGCAGCCAACAAAGGAAATACCCTTGCCATTGTTGTGCTTGAAGAAATGAAGAAAAACAATAACAATAAACAAGATTATTTAAAGGCTTCTACAGGAACAATGGTTAAAAGGTCTAATCTTCGTGAAACAGAACTTCTTCGAATGTCTAAAAAAGATTATTCTACAGAAAAAATACAAGACTCAATAGAAACCAATACGACCAATGAAACTATTAAAAATTCTACTGAAAATTTACTAGGAAAAGATTTAAAATATAGAAGAAGTTCTTTGTACACCTTAATGATTAATGATCAGTCAAGATTACATGCAAATGTAATTTTAGATGCTTTTGGAAATTCTGTTATTCCTCAAAAATTTAACGACCACAACATCGGTCCATACATAATAGATGGACAAGCAAACCTACCCGATCAATCAAATGCCATCACAAATTACTTAAACTCCAACAACATAGCCCAAGATATTGTTGCTAAATGGTTTAATAAAACCGATGATGGTAAATTTAACATGGATTTAATTGCTAATAGAGGAATGTATGATGCTTCTGAAATGAGTAAAGTAATAGCAAGTTCTTCAGCTAGAGGTGATGCTATGCTTAAGGATGCAGGTGAGGAATTGATTGGAAACACCTTTATTATTGTAAATGATTATAAATTTACTAGCAAAGAAGAAATAGCAAAAAAAACAAATGGATTTTTAAACATTCTAGGCGCAGCAAGCTCTTTAGCTGGTGTTGACATAAGCAATTATACAACTATAGCAACGGCTGGAATTGCTGTTGCTGGAAAAGGGTATTTGGTCAAAACAACCTCTTATTTATATCGTTTGGTATGGAATGAAGAAGCTGCTGCTATTTTCTACAATAATTACTGGACGGATGATAATAACTTTGACCCTAAAAAAGTAACTGCTTTTAAAAATTCGAATAATTTTAAATTACATTATGTTGGTTTCCAAACTGCTGGAGCTGATATTCAATCTTCAATTTTTACAAATAAAAGCGAAGAAGAGCTAATAAGGATGGCAACTGTTAAGGCTACCGATAGAGCTATCGCAAAGTTAGAAAGACAATATGAAGAATTTAGAACAAAAACTCCATTATATTCTGTTGAACCATTATCAGCAAAAATAGGAGTTAAAGAAGGGTTAGAAGCAGGTGATAAATTTGAAGTTTTACAACAAGAAATTGATAAAGAAGGTCGAACCATTTATAAACGCGTTGGTATCATTACAGTTGATGGTTCACAAATTTGGGATAACAGTTTAACCCGAGAAGAAACAACGGTGTTAAGACAACAAGGTAGACTTCCTGAACAACAATATACAGTGTTTAAAGGTTCAGGAAATTATTATCCAGGACAATTGATTAAGCAAATTAATTAAATAACCCTTAATCTTTTTAATATGAAAATAATACAATATTTACTATTGTTCTTTGTATTTGGTGTATCAACCGCTAATTGCCAAATTTCAAAAATTGACTCTCTTTTAACACTCCTAAAAACTGCTAAGGAAGATACTAATAAGGAGAATCTTCTTTTAAAGTTGGGTGGTGAATATGAAGATGCTGATGATTATGAAAAAGAATTAAATTCTAGTTATGTCGCACTTACTCTAGCTGAATCACTTACAATTGGTAAAACTAAAGGCTGGAATAAAGGTGTTGCTAATACATACACCAAAATAGCAAGTGCATTTTTTCAATAAGGTGATTTCATTAAATCAATCGAAAACATGTTTAATTCCATAAAAATTAGAGAAGTAATTGGAAACAAGAAGAACCTCAAACCGACGATATTTTGGTGATGGGGATTAAATTTTAACAAAAAGGCGAGAAGTTCTTCTCGCCTTTATATTATTTCGTTTTCACGACAAACTCCACACGTCGGTTGAGTTGTCGTCCTTCTTCGGTTTTGTTGTCGGCCAGGGGTTTTGTTTCGCCAAAACCATTTGACGATAATCGGTTGCCACCTATTTTTTTAGAGGTTAGGTATGCAACTACCGCAGCTGCTCTTTCTTGCGAAAGTTTAAGGTTGTCGGCATCCGCACCAACATCGTCGGTATGTCCGTTTATTTCAATGGTAATGGCAGGGTTGTCGGTTAGTAATTTTACCAAACGATTGAGTTCGGGATAAGATTCTTCCTTTAACACGCTTTTGCCAAATTCAAAGAAAATGTTGTTTAGTCTTATCGCTTCGTCTTTTTGTATTGGAGCCAAATATAAATTTACTTCCATTTCTTGGTAAGCCTCCAGTTTGCTTAGGTCGAGGTTTTGGGTAACCGAATAATAATTATCGGCAGAAGCCATAAAACCATAGTTTTCGCCAAAAGGTAAAACAATTTTATAAATCATGTCTTCGGGGCTGGTAACGGCTGTACCTACTTCTTTGCCCGAAGGCAATTGTTCGTAACTGATTTTTGCTTTTATCGGTTGGTTGGTTTTTTGGTCGATTACTTTACCGTAAATTAATACAACGGGGTCTGGTTTTGCAGCAGTTGGCATTTTTATTCTAAAAATATCGCTACTTCCGTAAGAGTTTTTGGTTGAGGTAAAGTAGGCATATTCGCCCGAGGCATCAATACTGAAATAAGCATCAAATCCGCTAGAATTAATTTTTTCGCCCAAGTTAACAGGTTTACTCCAATTGGTCCACGTGTCGTCTAATCGTTTGCTCATCCACACATCGGCATCGCCATAACCTCCAGCCTGTCCGCTCGAAACAAAGTACAAGGTTTTATCATCGGCGGCTAAAAATGGTCCGAATTCGCCTGCTTTTGTGTTAATGACGTTTCCTAAATTTAATGGTTTTGTCCAACCATTAGGGTCTTTGGGGTTTCTAAAAGAAACATAGATATCCTTTTCTCCAAATCCTTTTTTCATTTCAATAGCCATTAACAAATATTGTCCGCTATTTGAAAGGTAATAATTTACGTATTGGTTGAGGTTTTCGTATTTTTCAATGACTTGTCCTTTTGGGAAATTCCATCCACCTCGTAGTCGGGAGCTTATCGAACAACCTCCACCTGTGATACTTCCATCGAAATATTTGTATAGGTTGGAAAGTAAAATGGTGTTGCCATCAGGGGTAATGGATTGCACAGAGGTTGACGAACCCGGAACATTTAAAGGCGTGCCGATGTTACGGGCTAAACTCCACTCTCCATTAGCTTGTAAATACGAAACCCAAATGTTGTTTTTTCCTCCGTTGTCTGGTGGATAGCGGGTAATAAAAAGTGTTTTTCCGTCAGGAGAAATAGTTGGAGAAATATCGGAATATTCAGAGTTTACTTTGTTTCCTAAATTTTCAGGTTCAGCATCAAAAACGATAGGTTCTTGTGCAAAGAATAAACTTGAAAAACAAGTTAGTAATAAAAGAGAGACAAGATGTTTCATTTTTTTCTGTTTTTAAAAATTCATTTTGTTTAAAAAAAATGCCTGCTGTTACACAGGCACCTTTTCTGAAAAACTAACTAAACTTTAATTCTTAATAAGCTTTTGTATATGTTTTGATTTGTTGGTTAATTCTATTTCTAAAACATAAGTTCCATTGTCCAGGAATGTTGTGTTGATAGATTTTGAAGGGTTGGTAAGATATAAAATTTCTTTTCCAAGAATATTGTAAATTCGGATTTTTTCTACTTGATTACTTAAATTTAGTTGATGATGAAAAGGATTAGGGTACAACAATGTTTTTTGAGTGTTTAAGTTTTTTTCAATAGCAGTACTATTAATACCGTTTCGGTAAATTCCTAATCCTGGAGATATATTGTTAAAAGCTATATAAACAAAGTTGTTAAATTCAAATAACCCCGAACCGTTTAAATTGCTGGGTAAATCACTTGTAATGTTATCCCAGCTAATACCTTCATTTTGTGATAGATAAATACTGTCTTTTAATTGAAAAACAGTCATATCGAGGTGACGGGATTTCACATAAATATTGTTCCCTTTTCTATGAACTTCGAGTGGATTTAAACCCATCATTTGAGGTTTTGTCCAAGTTGTCCAATTTAGACCTTCATTGGCGCTGATGTATGAAGCTCCACCTTGCTCAATGTAGTAAAGATTAGTTCCCATTCTCCAGGTTAAGGTACCATTTAATTCACCGCTTCCTATGCCAGTATTGCTTTGAATCCAATTATTACCATTGTCGGATGATATGAAAACACCGCCACCAATAGTTGTAGCAATAAGCTTATTGTTAATGGTTTCCATATCTATTATATTGAGGTTAGTTAACCCCGTATTTGATGGATTCCAAATTAAACCGCCATCTGTTGATTTATAAACACCAAGATTTGATGTATAAGCAAATAGGTTTGATGAGAGGTAGATAAACCCACGAACAACCGAAGCTGTTGGTGCTCCATTGGTACTATTCCAATTCGAACCATTGTCAGAACTGTAATAGATACAACTGGTTGACGCATTCATCCCGGCAAAATAAATTCCATTATAGAAATAACCACATACAGGAACATTTAATGGAATAGGAGGCTGAATTTCCGTCCATGAATTTCCATCTGTATTACTTCGATACATTTTTGCATTTGCTCCAGAGAATAGATAGGTGTCCGAAGGAGCTAATGTCACTGCACCTTGAGTTAAATCTGATATACCAGAGTTAACCTGTGTCCACTGTGCTTTTAAGCTAGTTACAGACAAAATTGAAATAGAAATGAGTAGGCTAATTTTTTTCATAATTTTTTTAATTAATCACCTTTTCCAAAGTAATTATCTTTGGAAAAGGTGAGTTTAATTTTTTATTTAGTTGGGTCGAATTTACCAAACCATAGGCTATTTCCCCAACGTTCGCTACCACTAATACCACCCTTACGTTGACGAGCAACATAAACCACTTGTTTGCCACCATTGATACTGAAGTAAGGAGAATCTTTTCCTTTACCGTTGTCTTCTAAGTCAATGTATAGAAAGTAGTCTTTTCCTCCAAAAGTGGTAAAATCTGAAACTGTGCCTGAAGTTATATCAATTTTACCGAATTTACCTTGGTATAATGGGGTATAAACACAAGTCGTGGTGGTGGTTCTTGTACCTGCCAAGTAATTGGTTGATGTTTCAGAAGAGCAGTCAACATCTACATCTTGAACTAAAAATACATTCCAAAATAAGTCTTTTCCGTTTGGAGCTTCGTAAAGAGCAAATTCAGAAGGGAATGATTTTGCTCCGCCAGCACCACCAAACAATCCTGCCGGTTTTGCCGTGTTTTCTATACCATAATAACGTTTAAATGTACCGGTTTTATCAAATTGAAACATCATTAAATCTTTGTAAACTCTACCTTTAACATCGCCCATGTTGTCAATTTTAAAATCTTGACCAGATACAAATACATCGCCATTTGAAGTAATGTTAACACCATTTAAGATGAATTTCTTACCGTCAAATTCACGTAATTTTTTCTGACTGGCAGGTTTAATTCCTTTGGTGTTTATTTCATCTATTGATACAGCAGAAACAAATTCAGCTTTTCCTCCGGTAATTTTTGCAATTTGAAGGTATCCAAATTTCATTCCTTCAAGAGTCGCCATTCTCACGCTTTCATCGCCAGCCGTTGGATAAGCATCATTGGTAAGACTAAAAGGAGCTTTGGTGTAATTTTTTTCAGGTTTATTGATATTTCCAGGTCCATAGAAATATACATCGTTTCCAATTGCATAGGCATCAAAAATAGCCCATTCGTTACATTTGCTGTTAAAGTTAAATCGTTCCTTAACATTTCCTGCTTCGTCAATTCTAATGTAAGTTAGATTATTGGGGTTCGAATCGGCTAATTTACCCATGCCAGCGGCACTAAATGGTGCAAATACTAAAATCCATTCGTCGGTATCTTCCAATTCTTTTGATAACAATAAGGATTGAGGATGGTCAAATTTAATTGGCGTTTTTTTCACAATATTTAAATCTTTGTCAATGTGCATTAACAAATATTCTCTGTCAGCTTCTTTCGACATAGACATGATTCCTTTGTTTACTAATGCACAAACCAATAATTCTCCTTTGTCAGCAATATCTTTATGAGCGGTATAAAACAACTTACGTTTTTTATCGTCACCATCACCACCAATTTCTTTTGGTTTTTCTTTATCTAACAACTTTTTAGTGGTTTCATAACCACCTTTCCACCAGTTCCATTGGTTGATGTATAATGTTTTGCGTAAAACCAATTTGCCAGTCATGTTTGGACTAGCAGTTACACCAATTATTTCTTGATAGTCGCCTTTGTAGGTTTTATTTTTTGAACGAGATCTAACTTTTCGTTCGGCTTCTTTAAAGTTGTTTAGTAAATTAAACTCGTAGTCGAATTGATATACTTCATATTCCACTTTTCGGTTGTTGTCTTTGGTTACAAAAACCATATCGAATTGTTGTTTTACATCGTCAACAACAACGTTACCTAAATAACCTTTGTTTTTTGATTTTCCGGTTAGTTCTACCGTTTTTTCTTGTGCTATTTGTGCACTAGCTGAGCATATAATGGCAAAACCAAACAGACCAGCGATGATTCTTTTATTCATAATATTTTTTTAAGTTTAGAATAATTAACAATACAAAGATTCATCAAATACAAAATAAAATCAATACGGCATTTGTCGTATAAATATGGCTTATCTAGTCTAAAGTTAAAAATGGCTTGGAACCGATTTTTCTTTGTCTTTAACAATGTCGTAACGCAACATTATTTCGTGACTACCACCATTGTAGTTAAATGTAGTATTGGTGTAAGAGAAATCAAACGAGTAACCAAACATAAATTGGTCGTTTAAATTAACACCTAATAGTAAGCCTAAAGCATCGCCTGTTCTCCACGATAAGCCACCCGAGAATTTGTCGTTGTAAATTACTGATGAAGTAATGTCCATTTGAATAGGAGCCCCACCTGTTATTTTTACAAAAGAGGTTGGTTTTAATTTAAACATCCCGTCAGAGGTAAGGTTAAAAACAGTTCCTCCCATTAAAAAATAATGACGTTGGTCGTTCGAAATGGCTATTGACGTTCCTGCCGGATTGCTTGCATCAAAACCATTTTGTAATAGTTTTGGAGTAGATATTCCTGCAAAATATTTTTTGTTGTAATAGTATGCACCAAATCCAAAGTTGGGTAATGTTCCACTGCTTATATTTTGAGAAAAAGAAGCATCACTTTGGTCAATAATCTCTAATGCGGTTAAATTGGTTGAAATAAAATTGATAGAAGCTTTTAGTCCTAATGAGAGTTTATCTCTATCATTAATTTTTATTTTATAAGCAAAATCCCCAGCTAAACCAACATTCTGTGTTGGTCCAATTTGATCGTTTAATACAGAAAATCCAACTCCAATATTTTTACCATCAATTGGCATGTGGGCCGTTAAATTTTGTGTAGTAGGCGCTCCTTTAAACGAAGTCCATTGCGAACGATGAATACCCGTAATGCTTATGGCATCGACAGTACCTGCATAGCCTGGGTTTATAGCCAATTTATTAAACATGTAATGAGTAAACATGGCTTCTTGTTGTGCATAAGTCACACAAGAAATAAAAAGAGATAATATGATGGTTATAAAATTTCGCATGGTTATCTATTTATGTATATGTAACCTTTAATTTCTTGAGAACCTGATGGACCTGTTTTACCTAAATCGAGGATGTAGAAGTAAGTTCCTGATGGTAATTTTTCGCCAATCGTAATTCCAAACTGACTTGTTCCATCCCAATCTGATTTATAGGGAGCAGCTTCAAATACCTTATTTCCCCAACGGTTAACAATCATTATTTTATTGTTTGGGAATTGACCAATACCAACGATTTCGAAAACATCGTTTACGCCATCGCCATTTGGTGAAAATCCTTCTGGAATTTTAAACTCCGAATCAACACTTATGGTAATGGTATCGGAAACCATACAACCACTTAAATTAACTTCAACAGTGTATAAGGTAGTTTCTGATGGTGAAGCCACTGGGTTTGCACAGTTTGAGCAAGATAAGCCTGTTGTTGGAGTCCAATTGTATAATCCACCACCTGTTGCAGTTAATTGCGATGATTGACCTGATAAGATTAGCTCAGGGTCAGCAGTTAGCGTAACTATTGGTAATGGATTTACATAAAGTTCGGTAATTACTAAACTATCGCAGCCACCAGTTGACAAAAATAATTCGGTGTAAGTTCCAGCTACAGTTTGATAAGCCCCTGCCAATAAAATACTATCTCCTGCACAAATGGTGTCGTTGATATTTATCGTAAAGCTGTTTATTACACTTAGCGTTGTTGTAATTGTACTATCACACCCTAAACTTGAAGCATAAACATCAACATAAATTCCTGCCGTAGTTTGGTAAGCTCCGCCTAGGAAAATACTATCTTCACTACAAATGGTTGCGTTTGCAACAATTTGATAAGTAGGATTTACCATTAATTCTTGATAAACAATGCTATCACAACCGTTAACAGCCCCGTTTGGTATCACAGTAGAATACATTCCTGCAACGGTTTGGTAGTTTCCAAAAATTAAAGCAGAATCGTTGTCGCAAATAGTTATTGGAGTTAACGTATTTGTAGCAATTGGTTTTATTCCTAATGTAGTAACAACGGTACTATCACAACCAAATATTGAGATGTAAACGTCAGTATAAACTCCAGCTGTATTTTGATATGCTCCACCTAAATAAATACTATCGCCAGCACATATTTCTATGTTTTGATTGATAACATAAACAGGGTTAACAATTAGTGTTGTGTTTACTGTACTATCACAGCCGTTAATACTGCTATAAATATCAGTATAAACACCAGCAATGGTTTGATAAGAGCCACCTAACAATATACTGTCGCCATCACAAATAGTAGCTAACGTGTTTACAGTATAAGTAGGGTTTACAATTAATGTTGTTGCAATAATACTGTCACAAGTATTCACCGATTGTAAAGTATCGAAATAAGTTCCTGCACTATTTTGATAAACCCCGCCAAGCATTATACTATCACCTTGGCAAATGGCAAAAGATTGTGGTACAACATAGTTTGGATGAACAATTAATGGTTGAACTAAAATACTGTCGCAACCTGTTGAGGCAACAAGAACTTGATTGTATGTTCCTGCAACCGTTTCATAATTTCCAAAAATCAATGCACTATCGCCTTGACAGATTTCTACATTTGCTAAGTTAGTATAAACTGTAGGTATTACACTCACATTTATGGTGTCTGACGAAGAACAAACACCTATGGTAGCTACTACATAATACATTCCTGCACTAGCAGCTCCAAAAGTCTGGTTCATGTATCCAGGTAAAGGAGTACTTTGCCACATATAAGTATCTGCTCCAGCACCTGCATCTAAAATTATAGTTGAGTTTTCGCAAATTGCGGTATCAGCCCCTAAATCAATCACATGATAAGGATTTACAATTAATTCTTGAGCAACAATACTATCGCAACCAAAAATGGTAGTTGTTGAATCGTAATAAGCTCCCGCCACTGAATAGTAATTACCGAAAATTAAAGCACTATCACCTTGGCAAATTGAAACAGGAGAAAGACTGTAATTATAAACAGGATTCACAATGAGTTGTTCACTTAAAATACTATCACAACCTGTTGAAGCTACAATAGTGTCATTATAAAATCCTGCAACGGTTTGGTAGTTTCCAAAAATCAATTGACTATCGCCTTGGCAGATGGTATAGCTACCAATAACAGTAGTTTGTATTGGATTTACTGTTACATTAATAGTATCAGAAGTGGTGCAAGCTCCCAAAGTAGTTACCACATAATATGTTCCGGTACTTGAAACAGCGAAGGTTTGTTGGTTGTAAGGGAAGCCAACTCCATTTATCCATTGATATGAAGATGCTCCAGCACTTGCATCTAATAATAAACTATTTCCTGCACAAAAAGCTGTATCATTCCCTAAATTAACATTGTGACTTGGGCTTACATTTAATGTTTGAGAAACAATACTATCGCAACCGTTTATGCTGATTAATGTATCAGAATATGTTCCTGAAACAGTTTCATAGTTACCCAAAATTAACGCACTATCGCCTTGGCAAATGTTTACGGTTCCTAAGTTTTGGTTGTAAGTTGGATTTACGATAAGCTGTTTCAACAAAATACTGTCGCAACCTGTAGAAGCGGTTAATGTATCGTAATAGTTACCAGCAATGGTTTGGTAGTTTCCAAAAATCAAGGCACTATCTCCTTGACAAACTACTTCATTGGTTAAGTTGGTAGTCACAATTGGATTTACAGTGATGTTAATACTATCAGTAGCCGAACAAGCCCCTAAAGAAACTGTTACATAATAAAGACCTGACGTTGTTGCTAAATACGTTTGAGAATTAGTAAATCCATCTTGCCACAAGTAACTGTTTCCGCTACCTGCATCTAACAATAAACTATTTCCTGCACAGAAAGATGTATCGTTTCCTAAATTTACACTTGAGTTAGATAATACTGATAATGTTTGATTAACGATACTGTCGCAACCATTAACTGTAGATAATGTATCAGAATATGTGCCTGAAACTGATTGATAAGTTCCAAAAATCAGTGCACTATCACCACTACAAATGGTTATTGTTCCTAAATTTTGGTTGTAAGTTGGGTTTAAAATAAGTTGTTTTACCAAAATGCTATCGCAGCCTGTAGATGCAGTTAGTGTATCGTAATAATTACCTGCAATGGTTTGGTAGTTTCCAAAAATTAATACACTATCGCCTTGACAAACCACTTCGTTGGCTAAGTTGGTGGTTACAATTGGATTCACCGTTACATTTATGGTGTCCGAAGTTGTACAAGCACCCAAAGTAGTTACTACATAATAGGTTCCTGTACTTGAAACAGTAAATGTTTGTTGGTTGTATGGGAATCCAACTCCATTCATCCATTGATAAGAACTTGCTCCAGCACTTGCATCTAATAATAAACTATTTCCAGCACAGAATGCGGTATCATTCCCTAAATTAACATTGTGACTTGGGCTTACATTTAATGTTTGAGAAACAATACTATCGCAACCATTAATACTTGTTAATGTATCAGAATATGTTCCCGCAACAGTTTCGTAGTTTCCTAATATTAAAGCACTGTCGCCATTACAAATGGTTGTAGTTCCTAAGTTGATGTTATAAATTGGGTTTACAATGAGTTGTTTTACCAAAATACTATCACAACCTGTTGATGCAGTTAACGTATCGTAATAATTACCTGCAACGGTTTGGTAGTTTCCGAAAATCAGTGCACTATCGCCTTGACAAACTATTTCGTTCGAAAGGTTAGTGGTTACTATAGGATTTACGGTTACATTTATGGTGTCCGAAGTTGTACAAGCACCAAGTGTAGTTACTACATAATATGTTCCGGTACTTGAAACAGTGAAGGTTTGTTGATTATATGGAAACCCAACTCCATTCATCCATTGGTATGAAGATGCACCAGCACTTGCATCTAATAATAAACTATTTCCTGCACAGAAAGCAGTATCGTTACCTAAATTAACTAAATGAATTGGACTTACATTTAATGTCTGTGAAACAATACTATCGCAACCGTTTATAGATTGGTAAGTATTGGAATATATTCCAGCAACGGTTTCGTAGTTGCCTAATATTAAAGCACTATCACCTTGGCAGATGGTTACTGTTCCTAAGTTTTGATTATAGGTTGGATTAACATTTAATTGTTGAACTAAAATACTATCACAACCTGTACTTGCCAAAACGGTATCACGATAAGTTCCAGCAACATTTTGATATACCCCAAAAATTAAAGCACTATCGCCTTGACAAATGATGGAATCCGGTAAATTGGTTGTAACAATTGGATTTACTGTTACCGTGATGGAATCAGTATCGGTACAAGTGCCAAAACTTGCAGTTACAAAATATATTCCTGTAGAGTTAACTGTTAATGTTTGATTTTGATAGGCTGGTATAGCATTGTTTTGCCATACATATGTCGCTCCAGCATTTCCCGCATCTAGTATTAAATTGTTTCCGGCACAAAAAGCTGTATCGTTACCTAAATTCACAACAGGAATTGGATTTACGGTAACCACAATAGAATCAATTCCGGTACAACCTGCAGTATCTGTTACAAAAACATAATAAATTCCAGTAGTATCAACTACAAAAGTTTGAGAGGAAGAACCATCTTGCCACTCGTAAGTTGCTCCTCCAGGAAAGCCCCCTGCATCTAATGTTAGTGTTTGACCTGCGCAAAATGTAGTATCATTACCTAAATTAATGGCAAGAAAACAACCTAAAGGTTCATTAGCACAACCGTTTAATTGTCCATCACCTCCAACACCTCCACTAAAAATTGGGTTTAAGTTAGAAGCTTGAGTGTAGCAATCTTTTGCCGCTCCATCATTACTACCACCACTAAAATTCACAGTTAATACTGGTGATTGTGTGTAGCAATCTTTTGCAGAACCATCACCATCACCCCCATAATTAATTACATGAAGGTTTGACACTTGAGTATAACAATCTTTGCTGTGTCCATCTCCATTACCACCAGCAGAAAGTGCCGGATTTAGGTTAGAGGTTTGAACGTAACAATCTTTGCTATGACCATCTCCGTTTCCGCCCTTTGATAAGGTAGTGTTTAAATTGCTAGGTTGAGCATAACAATCTTTGGTATGACCATCGGTACTTCCTCCATTAAAAATAGCATTGTTTTGAGCCATCATTAAATTGGAACTACAAAGTAGTAACAACAATATATATATGAAATGTTTAGTCATTTTTACAGTTTGCAGTTATTTAGTTATCTGTCTTCTAAAAACACACCCCTACCCCTCTAAAGAGGGGAAGCCTTCGTACAATGCCGACTTCGGTCTTCGGTCTTCCAACAAATTTCTATTTCTTATTATTGAGCTGTTCTTACGCCTCTTCCGCTGTATTGAGTCACACGACCAGCAGTTCCAAAATAATGACCTATATATCTAGAAGATACCCTTAACTCGGTAGCTGCATTATCATAAGAACCACCACGAGCACCTAATCCTAAATAACTGGTAGGCCAGTTTGAAACATCATAGTAACCTGCGGCATCAATTTTTCCATCACCATGAGAGCCATTAAATGTTCTACTTTCTGCTCTACCAACAGTTATAGCATATTCCCATTGATTCCCTGTCATTTCCATAATACCATAGTAAGAGGCTCCTGCTTCAACTCTGTTAGGGGTAGCCAAACTTGCTGCAAAAACTCCAGCTCTGTAAGGTCTAGAATTGTTGGTTAAAACATAAGCTACATTTCCAATGGTGTTTACTGCATTTACCGTTTCGTTCGGAAGTCCGGCATTTGTGATAGTATAGCCAGGACCTGCTTTAATTGATACATCTCCCCAAGCAAACTCATCAGGAGTGGGTAAAAACCCAATACCTCTTGATCCTCTACAAGCTTTTTCGTATTCCAATTCAGTCATTGGTCGTAGGCCAGTCCAATCTAGATAAGTATAAAAATCATTAGAATTGGTTAACATTAAAGGTCTATCTGGCGAACCAGCTGCATAGTTTGGATGAGTTCCTGTGATGGATTGAGTTAATGCGTTGTATCCACCCATATATCTTGCAGTGGCTTGAGTTAAGGTTAATTTGTTTAAAAAATCGGCATATTGTCCCTGTGTTATTTCGTATTTCATACAATAGAATGCATTAAACCCTTTAGGAAAAGCAGCAGGCAGAGCAACTGATGCGGCATCATGAAAATCTTCTGCAGTAGGAGAGTACATACCAGCTCTGTGATTATTGCCTAAAGAACCAACACCTCCACCCCCAAGAGTTAAAGCTGCTTCTGATGTTAAATAAAAAGGATTTCCAGTTGTTCCAGCTTCAAAATTACCTTGTACAGATGTAACAGAGCCATCTCCCAAATAGAAAGCACCTTGAGGAACATAAACCATTTCAATAGCAAACACACAAACCTCTACACTGTCTTCATCATTTAATCCATCAGCACCATAATCCCAACGTAAACGAGCATCAGTAAAGTTTACATTACCAATACCATTAGCATTTCTATATAAAAATGCACCTTTGCCATCAGAGGTGGTATTAATAGTAGCTCCTGCCGGCTCTGTATTACCATCATTTGTAGCTGTTCCATCTACATAATTTAAAGTAGCATGGTACCAGGTGTTCATTGGTGGTATTCGATATTTTACAAAAACGTAAGCAGCATCCCAGTTACTTTCTAATGTTGAAGTTCTCCAAGAGTTTTCCCAACTCACATCAAATTTTACATGAGTATAATTACTTGCCGTATTTTGAGCAATAATTGATGTATTGGCTACAGCAATATTATTTGCAGATAATTTACCTACTGTAGAAATAGCCATTAACAATATTGCTACTGTTATGTTTCTTGTAGTTTTAAGTATTGAATGTTTCATTTGTCTATGTTTTATTTTTATTCGTCGAAATAATTTTATTATTAATCTTTACAAAGATTCGGTTTGTGTAAAAAACTCACAATACGGCATTTGCCCTATTTTTAAAATTTTAAGATTTTTTCTCAATAGATTTGTGAATAGCCTCTATTGGATAACAACACGTTATTCAATACTAATTTTATAATGTTGTGTTTCTCCTTTTTTATTAGTTATCCTAATTACATACAATCCGTGCAGTGTTTTTGGTAAAACTAGGTTAGTAGCTTTATTTTCTTCTAATAAAATGGTAGTATTCAGCACTCTTTTTCCTTGCAAATCATAAATTTCAACTACGGCATTTCCGCTAAAAGGGCTTTTTATCGACAGATTTTCTTTTGTAGGGTTTGGAAAAATTTCAAAAGCTACCTCTTTTCCAGATTCCGAAATTGAAGTTCCAGAACTAAGTGGTAATCTGTAAAGGTTGGTATCTGTAATGGCGTAGATATAATTATCACTAATGTCCATGTCCTTTATAAGATTATAGTCTGGCAGGGTTGAAGTTATCGCCGTAACATTAGTAAAGTCTGTTGTTTCCCAAATACCATTCAAGACTCTAATATAGAATTTACCATTTGTACCATACAAAAATTCTTGAATTTGAACTACTGATGGATTCAGGGGAACTTGGGTAAATGTAACCCCTGCATCGGTTGATTTATAAATTTGCCCTACCGCAGCTGCATAAATATCTCCATTAGGTAGCCAGATAGGAATTGTTCCTCCTGCAGCAATACCTGTTGCAGTGTTTACGGTTACACCTCCATCATGGGAATATTTAATGCCTCCTGGCCAAGGAGAAGTGAAGCTGATTATTATGGTGTCTGCGGAAGGATTGCAAGTAACTTGGCTTGCTTCGACAGCGGTATTTGTCCATGCTACTCCATTATTTGTTGATTTACTAAAAAACTTTCCATTAATATTTGAGAGATTGGGGAACAAGAGTGTGTTATTACCCGAAATAGTAAAATTGTATTCATTGTAACCGTCTTTCAATTTATACCCCATATTCGTCCAATTAACACCATCGGTAGAGGTAAATAAGGTGTCTGTATAGTAGTTGGATGTGGTTAAGTATCTTTTTGTAGCAATGAAATAGATGGTACCGTCTGGTCCAAATTCGGCAGAAGCGATTGGCTTATCTGCGAATATCAATTGCCATGTAGAGCCTCCATCTAATGAAATGTGTGATGTGGGGGCCGAATTATAACTAATCCCTGCCACCAATACATCATTAGGAGATGTAAAAATTTTTGGAGTACTCTGAGGGGTTTGTGGAAAATAGTATGGCAATTGATTCCAGGTTTGTCCGAATCCAAGCATTGAAATGAACAAAAACATAATTAAAGTAACATTTTTCATAAGTTTAAATTTTTTTATTTCTCCTACTCTTTTGGCTTTTCGGTTCCGCCCTGTTTGTGATGGCTACTCGCCTCCATTTAATTTATTTTTTTATTTTTATTTGTTGAAACAATTTTATCATTAACTTTCACAAAGGTTTGTTTAATAGAAAAAATTTACCATACGGCATTTGACTTATTTTTAGAATTTCAGTATTTTTTTTTCAATACATTTATGAATAGCTTCTACTTTATTATGCACACTTAATTTTCTATAAATGTTTTCGGTGTGTTTTCGAACAGTAGCCGGACTAATGATTAAATTATCCGCTATTTCGTTGTAGGTTAATCCTTTATATATTAAAGAAATCACTTCTTTTTCTCGTTCGGTTATCGGATGATTTGTGAGTTTTTCCATATTGAGAACAAAGAACATTAAAAATAGATAACCATTCAATACGGCATTTGTCGTATTTAGGATTGTAGATTTGCGATTATAAACTGAAGATTGAAAACTGACTAAATAAGATTGTTCTTGATAGCTTTTTGTACAGCTTCCATTTTGTTGTGAACTTGCAGTTTTTTGTAAATATTTTCGATGTGTTTACGAACAGTCGGTGGAGAAATAAACAGATTATCGGCAATGAGCTGATAGTTTAGTCCTTTAGCTAATTGCTCTAAAATTTCGGTCTCTCTTTTGGAAAGTGAAATTTCTTCTACTTGAATTTTATCTTTGGTCAATTTTTCGGGAAAGCGAAGCAAGTTTAATGTCTTTAATGCCACAGATGGAGTCATGGCTGCACCACCGGCTAATACTTGCAAAATACCACTGTGTAGGCCTTCAGGATTAACTTCTTTTAACAAATAGCCATCAGCACCGGCTTTTATAGCATTAAAAATATTATCATCATCATCAAAAACAGTAAGCATTATTATTTTTAGTTGAGGATATCTGTTTTTAATTAATGATGTAGCTTTTATACCATCCATTTCGGGCATTTGAATATCCATTAATATAACATCAACATTATGGTCTGCTTCTAATTTTCCAATTAATTCAGCTCCATTTTTCGCTCTATATTTAAACTTAAAATCATCAAAAAAGGTTAGCTTTTCTTCAATGGATTGAGCTAAAAAATTGTTGTCTTCGGCTATGGAAATTTTAATGTTCATGATATTTTTTTAGCAAATGTACCCTGTAAAAACAGATAATGTTATACGGCATTTGTCTTATTTATTGGAATGATTAAGGTAATTGCTGTACCTTTTTCCGGAGCAGAATCGAACTGAAACCGGGCATTAATTGTTAAAGCCCTGTTTTTCATGTTTTCTAATCCGTTTCCTAAGTTAACTTCATTGATGTTAAATCCTATTCCGTCATCTTCAATTTTTAACTGTATTTGTTCATTTGTTTCTTTTAAACTAACAGTAATACTGGTAGCAACAGCATATTTTAATGCATTATTAATGGCTTCCTGAACAATTCTATAAATATTTATTCCTTGTACAGCATTAAAATTAATATTTTGTTGTATGTCTACATCAAATTTAAAAGAAATATTTTCATCGGCTATTTTGGCAGATTCAATATAATTCAACAATCTTAATTTTAAGTCATCAAAACTAATTTCATCTTTGTTTAATGCCCAAATAGTGTCTCTCAATTGTGTGATGGTGGTTCTACTAAAATTAGAAATTCCGCTTAGTTTTTCTTTTAATTTATTATCCGTCGTTTTTGCTATATAATTCAAGTTATCTACCGATGAAATGATAAAGGTAAGTTGAGAACCAATATTGTCGTGCAAATCTCTCGATATTCTAGAGCGTTCTTCATATAATTCGTTTTGTAGTGTAATTTTAGCTAATTCATCTTTTAAACGATTTTCTTCTATTAATTTTTGTTGTTTAAATTTTTGTTGTCGGTAAACGTACCTTCCTAAAATTAATACGAAAATCAATAATAAACCTAAACCTATTAATGTATAATTTCTTTGTTTTACCCGCAATTGTTCTTTAGTAATCAGCACCTCCTGTTCGGCTAATTGTTTTTCTTTTTTTTCTGTTTCAAACTGAACTTCCAATTTTGCAATGGCTTTGTTGGTTGTTTCGTTTAATAATGAATCTTTAAGTGCTTGTTGAATTTTTAAAAATTTAACGGTATTGGTAACGTCGCCTAATTTTTCGTAGCAGATTGCTGAAAATTCTGCGGCATATTGTGCCAAATGAATGTATTTGTTTTCAACGGCAGCAGAAAAGCCTTCACTAAACCAAGTTAAAGCCTCTTTATAATTTTTTTGTGCATAAAATAAGTCGCCATAAAGCACCAAACATTCTGCAATTCCATAAATATCGTTTCTGTTTTTTCGAATTAGGTAGGATTCATCCAAATATGCTTTAGCTTTTTTAAAATCTTTTTTAATGGAATAAGCTCCCGACAAATGACCCAAAGCGAATGGAATTCCAATGCTATCATTTTGACTATATTTTAAATCGAGAGCTAAATTGTAATAAAAAATCGCACTATCTATATTTCCGGAAATTTCTTGAATAACGCCATAATTGTCATAAACAGAGTTTAGGAGAACAAAATTATTTTCTTCTTTTAATAATCGAATCCCTTTTTGCATATAGGTTTTAGCCTTTTCAATAGATCTAGTTTTTAGCGAATAAGCTAAATCCGCATAAGTTGTTCCGGCTTTTGATTTGTTGCCAATGGTTTCGTAAATCTTAATAGCTTTTAGATTGTTTGCTAATTGTTTGTCGAAATTTCCTAAAAATGCATAAACTAGTGCAAGTTGATTATAAACTCCAGCTTCAAAATTTTGATTTGTTTGATTTTTAGCAATGGTAAGTGCTTTAAAAAAAAGAGCTTCCGCCTTTGTAGTATTGGCAACCATTTTATCGTACGGGATATTCAATATTATTTCGAGTTGCTTGTCCTTTGGTAACGAAACAATAGACTGTTCTACACTATCTATGTAATTAGATTGAGAAAATAGTTGACAAGAGATAACAATAAAAAAAAGAAGTATTAATTTTTTCATGCATTGAGTGGGGCGTTAATCCCGATAGCCACCAAGACAAATATGCACATTTTTTTACTCCCGATAGCTATCGGGACTCATAAAAAAACAATAACTTGGCAGTCTAACAATTATACATGAACAAACTAAGTAAAATAAAAAACAAAATTGTAGATAGAAATCAACTTAAACAATTGGTTTCAGGTTGGAAAAAGGATTACCAACAAGTAGTTTTTACTAATGGTTGTTTCGATATTTTGCATCGTGGCCATGTGGAATATTTAGCTCAAGCAGCCGATTTTGGGAATAGACTAATTATTGCCATAAACTCTGATGTATCGGTGAAAGGTTTGGATAAAGGAAGTTCTCGACCTATCCAGGATGAATATTCAAGAGCTTTAATTATTTCTGCATTAAGTTTTGTTGATGCGGTGATTATTTTTGATGAACCAACTCCTTTAGAATTAATTCAACTACTAGTACCAGATATTTTAATAAAGGGTGGTGATTATGATGCAAATTGTTCTGATAAATTGAATAAGAAATATATTGTTGGTTCTGATGTGGTTAAAGCCAATGGAGGAAAAGTAGAAGTTATTTCGTTTGTTCCCGGATTTTCTACTTCAAAAATTGAAGAAAAAATTAAGTCAAGTAAATAATTTTTCCCATCACTCATCACTCACTACCCATCGCACTACTTGTACCATTCCGAATACATTACATAACTATCAGCAATTCGATTAATTTCCCCTTCAATTAAATGCTGGTCAATAGCTTTAATTTTCTTCGCAGGATTACCGGCGTAAACACTTCCACTTTCAATATGCGTTCCTTTGGTAACCACAGCTCCGGCACCAACGATGGAATTGCTTTCAATAATTACATCATCCATAATTATTGCACCCATGCCTATCAATACATTATCTTTTATGGTGCACCCATGAACTAACGCATTGTGTCCGATTGAAACATTGTTACCAATATTAGTCGGCGATTTTTTATACGTGGCATGAATTACAGCTCCATCCTGAACATTTACTTTATTGCCCATTTTAATGTAATGAACATCTCCACGAATTACCGCATTAAACCAAACACTACATTCATTTCCCATTTTTACATTACCCGTAATGGTAGCGTTTTCAGTTAAAAAACAATTTTCACCAAATTCGGGAGTATCTCCGTTTACTGTTTTTATTAGTGCCATGTTATTCTTTATTTTTTGAGTCTATTATTATGGTTACCGGCCCATCGTTTACAAGCAAAACTTTCATGTCTGCACCAAATTCGCCGGTTTTTATTGGTTTATTTAACTCTTTTTGCAAAGTTGCAATAAATTGTTCACAGATAGGAATGGCAACTTCCGGATGAGCCGCTTTTATATAAGATGGTCGGTTTCCTTTTTTTGTGCTGGCATGTAAAGTAAATTGACTTACTACTAAAGCTTCACCTTTTATGTCTTGAACGGACAAATTCATTACCCCGTTTTCATCTCCAAAAATACGTAATCGGGCAATTTTACCACAAAGCCATTCAATATCTTCTATTGTATCATCATGCTCAATACCTAATAGAATAAGCAGTCCAATACCAATTTTGCTATTGATTTGTTGATTTATTTCAACCGATGCAGAAGAAACTCTTTGGATAACTGTTCTCATTAAATAACTTCAATTACATTCATTTGACTATTTACTATCGATAGTCAAATGTAAATTATATATTTTATTAATCGATTGTGTATATTTAGTTTTTGGTACTAATCTTTGTATGTTTCAATCTGATAACTGACAGATTGTATCGAGAAAATCAAACTTTTTACCCAACCATTTAAAAACACCTACGTCTTAATCTACAGAAATGTTATTAATGTGTAAATATAACAATGTGTAAATGAGGCGTTAGGAATTAGGCATAAGTAATTAAAAATTCGTAACTCTAAACTTTAAACTAGAAACTTTAAAATGACACGAATCATTCCTTTGATAGATAACGAACAAACCATGCTTAAAGGCTGCTTGCAACAAAATCAAGACGCTCAAAAGCAGTTATTTGGTAAATATCAAAAAAAAATGCTGGTGGTTTGTTGCCGTTATTTCAACAATGAAGATGATGCGTTGGATGCTTTGAACCGTACATTTTTAAAAATATTTGAAAAAATTAAACAATACAAAGCCGAAGGAAATTTGGAAGTATGGATTAGGCGGATAACCATCAATACCTGTTTGGATGTAATAAAATCACAAAAGACTTACAAAAAAAAATTTATTACTACAGATGAATTTTCACTGTATGGTGAACCAAAAGATGAAAATAATATGGACGATTGGTGGGATGCAGCTACATCAATTTCAGCCAACGACTTATTTAAACTGATAAAAGAACTTCCTCCGGCAACTTGTACCGTTTTTAATCTTTACGCCATAGATGGTTACACCCACCAATTAATAGCCGATAAATTAAAAATTAGCACAGGAACTTCTAAATGGCACTTAAGTAATGCACGTGTCATTTTAAAAGAAAAAGTAATTCAATTGATAGAAAAGAAAAAATTTAATCATGGAACAAATGAGCAAAAAAACTATTGACGAACTGTTTCAAAGTAAGTTGAGTGATTTTGAATTTGCACAAAAGGAGGCAGATTGGAAATTGATGAAACACATGCTTAACGAACAGAAAAAAAAGAAAACATTGTTGTTTCGCTTTCAGCTTATTTTTTCGGGGATTAGCATGGTGGCTATTGCCTTGCTTTTTATTTTCAACCCTTGGAGCAACACAAAAACCTCAAATAACAAATCTCAAATAACAAATAACAAAACACAAATCTCAATTGACAAACTTCAAACCTCAAATCCTCCCCTAACCTCCCGAGTACTCGGGAAGGGGAATCTCCCTCCCATTGGGAGGGTTGGGGTGGGACAAACTTCAAACTTCAAACTTGAAACCTCAAATAATTTCGCCACCAACACCGCTGATGTAATTATCAGCACTTCCAAAACAACTATTAACACTAACAGCACGCCCTCCTATCTCGAATATTCTGTAAAATCGGCATATATTGGTAAAGATTCTGTAAAAACTATCATCACCAATATGGGGCAACAACTTAATTCATCTTTTTCTGATTATGCCCCAATTATTAATGCCGATGGAACGGAAATGTATTTTACTTCGAGAAGACCGGTTACTGAAAAGGAGAAAAAGAAAAAAATAGAATCGACCGAGAATATTTATTATACCTCTTTTGATGCTATTACTAAAAAGTGGAAGACTTCCGTAAAATTACCTTCTCCAGTTAATATGGCTAATCGGTTTAACTCAATAATAGCTCTTTCTAATGATGGACAACAGATGTTGCTTTATAGGGATGATAAGTACGGAAATGGGGATATCTATGAATCGATTTTAAATGGAAAAGATTGGAGTACCCCAAAAAAGCTGCCCGAACCTGTCAATAGTGAACATATGGAAACTTCTGCAAGCATTTCTCCTGATGGGCGAACACTTTATTTTGTAAGTAACCGCCCTGGTGGCAAAGGTGATTTAGACATCTGGTATTGTACCAAAAACAAACAAGGGAAGTGGGGAGAAGCCATTAACCTTGGGGAAGAAATAAATACGCCCTTAAAAGAAGAAGGGGTATTTATTCATCCTGATGGAAAAACATTGTATTTCAGTTCTCGTGGACACAAAGGGATGGGAGGTTATGATATCTTCTTTAGCCGCTTCGAAAATAACCATTGGAGTAAACCTATCAACTTAGGAGATGCGATTAATACCCCCGAAGATGATGTATATTTTGTAATGGAAGCGAATGGAAAGACCGCTTATTATACTTCTGCAAAAAGTGATGGTTTCGGTGAAAAAGATATTTATAAAGTTGAACTGATAACGCATACGATAGAAAGTGAAAAAATTGGACAGTTAACCTTATTTAAAGGAGTAGTGATTGACAAGGAAACTTCACAACCGTTGGAATCAGAAATTGAAATTATAGACCTAGAAAAAAATGAAGTCATCAGTCAATTGAAATCAAATGCGGTTACCGGAAACTTCTTAATGTCGTTGCCTTCAGGTAAAAACTACGGAATTAACGTGAAAAAACAAGGCTATTTGTTTTTTTCCGAAAACATGAACATCCCGGAAAGTGCCGGCTACAAAGAAATTATCAAAACCGTATTGCTCGATAAATTAAGATCAGGGGCAAAAATTGTTCTCAAAAACATTTTCTACGATTACAATAAAGCTACACTTAGAAGTTCTTCTATTAACGAGTTAGATCGCCTTTATGATTTGATGGTGCAAAATCCAGAACTTAAAATTGAATTGTCGGCTCATACCGATAGCAGGGGAAGTGATATTTACAACTTAAACCTATCGCAACAACGGGCCCAAAGCTGTTTGGATTACTTAATAACCAACAAAGGCATAAATAAAGACCGACTCATAGCCAAAGGATATGGAGAACAGCAACTTATTGTAACGGATGAAGAAATAAACAAAATGAGCAACGAAGAAGAAAAAGAAGATGCTCACCAGCAAAACAGAAGAACTGAAATTAAAATTATTGAGAATTAAATACTGATGCCTAAAAGAAATAACAATTACAAAAAACTAACTTTTTATGAAAACCATGATAATGTTAACAACTATATTTTTTGGTATGGCACTAGTAGCACAAAATAACCACATCACTTTTGTAAGTAAAACTATCGAAACATCGTCAGGGGTTGTTAATTACACTTTTAAAGGAATTACTGTATTACCACCACAAGTAATCAATAATATTTATCTTTATTTAAGTGATACAAAAGGTATACTAGATATTGAATTTAATGACTTTAAAAACGATAAAATACATATAATCACCACAAAAGGTATGAAGTATGAAGATTTAGAAAAGGCTTTTTTAACAATAAGTGTTAAAGTGAAAAATATAGACAATAAAGAACCAGTTTTTATTGAATAATAAAATAATATCAAACCCACGTTAACCAATATCAACCACTATGAAAACACAAAAACTTCTTTCAGCAGTTCTTACATTGTACCTCATATTTAGTGCTTCGTACAATGCCTTTTCGCAAGGCATTGCAGGAGGTGGAGCTCATTCAATAACCGTATGCAGCGATGGGACAGTACGCACCTGCGGATTAAATGAATTTAACGGACAATTAGGAGACGGTACTTGGCTTGACCAATGGACTCCTGTGCCGGTGGCTTCTTTGGGTAATACAATAATCGCTGTTGCCGGAGGAGATGCACATTCTCTTTTTTTGAAAAGTAACGGTACGGTTTGGGCTTGTGGATGGAATGGCAATGGTCAATTAGGAGACGGTACTACTACTGACAGACCTACACCTGTGCAGGTAGCTTCTTTAGGTAGTACTGTAATTGCTATTGCCGCAGGAGGGCAGCATTCTCTTTTTTTGAAAAGCGATGGTACGGTTTGGGCTTGCGGAAGGAATTCATTTGGTCAGTTAGGAGATGGCACTACTACCCAAAGAACTACCCCCGTGCTGATAGGCAATACAGTAACCGCTATTGCTGCAGGATATTATCATTCCCTTTTTTTAGCAAGTAATGGCACAGCTTGGTCTACTGGATACAATGCTTTGGGTCAATTAGGAGACGGAACCACTACTAACAAATTGAATCCTGTTCAGGTGGCTTCTTTGGGCAATACCGTAACCGCTATTGCCGGTGGGTGGTATCATTCTCTTTTCCTAAAAAGTAATGGTACGGCTTGGTCTACCGGATACAATTGGTTTGGTCAATTAGGAGACGGCACTACTACTGATAAATCGACTCCAATACAGGTTTCTATAGGCAATACGGTAACTGCTATTGCAGGAGGAGGAAGAGATCATTCTCTTTTTCTGAAAAACGATGGTACCGCTTGGGCTTGCGGAGACGGTCAATATGGCAAATTAGGAGACGGCACTACTACTACTAGAACCACTCCTGTACAGGTGGCTTCTTTGGGCAATACCGTAACCACTATTGCCGCTGGATACTACCATTCTCTTTTTCTGAAAGGTAACGGTACAGCTTGGGCTTGTGGATACAATTTTTATGGAGAATTAGGAGACGGCACCAATACTGACAGATGGACTCCTGTACAGATGAATACCTGCGTAACACCTTTGCCAATCGAACTTCTTTCTTTTACTGCCCAGCAAGATGAAAATAACCAACATGTACGCCTCAATTGGACAACAGCTACGGAGATTAATAATGATTTTTTTACGCTTGAGCGTAGTTTAGATGCTATTAATTTTGAGCAAATAAAAACACGACAAGGTGCAGGAAATTCAAATAGTGTTATTGATTATGTGGATTATGATAAACATCCTTACAGAGGAGGTATTACCTACTATCGCTTAAAACAAACCGATTTTGATGGAGCATTTTCTTATTCTGATGTTCGTGTGGTGTTTTTAAATGAATTAGATATTATCAATCTTTATCCTAACCCTGCTAACGAACAAATTACATTAATTATTGGAAGCAGTTCAGATGACGTGCTTTCATTACAAGTAGTTGATGTATTAGGAAGAATTCTGATTAACGAACAATATAACATACTAAAAGGATTGACTACATTAAGTATTAATACTTCCTCATTGGTTTCAGGCTCGTATATTATCAAAGCCACTAACAGCAAATCCAATTTTACTAAAAAAGACTTTATTAAAAATCAATAATGGGTAGCGGAGTTAAATCATATCGAGAACTCAACTGGTAAAAAATTAAAAACACTAACGTCTTAAATTAAACAAAAAACATAATACAGGAATTATTAAAAAAACACCATGAAGAAGTTCTTTTGCAACAACCCCTTTAATGCACCAAAGGCAGTAAACAGATTTGTCATTTTTACAACCGCTACTGTAATCATTTGGTTGCTTTCCTTAATTACTGTCTTTGCAGGAAATAATGACCCTGCACTGAGTGCCAAAGCAAAAGAATGGCTTGAAAAAAAGAACGAAAACAACTTTTTGGAAAACCAAGGACAGATGATGGATATGAAAGGCAATCCTATACCCTTTGTTCTCTTCAAAGCAGGAGCACCCGGGTTAAACCTGTGGATTACCGAAACTGGTATTACCATGCAAACCTTGCGGTTACGCAAAGAACCCATCCCCGAAAATGAACTGACTGAACGAGATAAAGCCAAACGATTCGGAAAACCCAAAACAAAAAAATATTTCGATTGGGAGCGAATAGATGTAGAACTAAAAGGAGCGAACATTCAAAAAGAAAACATAATTAAAGAAGGAGCTGGTCAAACCAACTTCAACTCATTCTACTCACACTGTCCAGAAGGAATTTATGGCGTAAAAGAATACGAGAAAATCACCATTAAAGAGGTATATCCTGGTATTGACTGGGTGTGGTACAGCCACCCGCAAAAAGGC
>JACPDX010000012.1:3194-77394 GCA_016183805.1 Bacteroidota bacterium | reverse complement strand
GTAAGCAGCTCTTTTAATTTCTTGTGTAACTTGGTCAAATGAATTGCCCATAAAACGTTTTATCGAAGCAATTGTTTTTTTAGGGTTGGTAATAGCTTGTCGTTTAGCTGAATCGCCAACTGCTCTTTCACCACCTTCCAAAAATGCTACAATAGAAGGAGTTGTTCTTTTACCTTCTGCATTAGGAATTACCACTGGTTCGTTTCCTTCCATTACAGAAACACAAGAGTTGGTTGTTCCTAAATCTATTCCAATTATTTTACTCATCTTTTTAATTTTTAATTTTTAGATTTTTTAACTACATCGCTTCTTTTCAAATGGTATGCCATTAAAAAAATAGATTATATTAAAGAAATAATGACACAAATAGGTGGCAAATGCTTTTTTATTTGTCATAAATTATGACTTTATGACATAAAAAAAGGCCACTAAAATTAACAGCCTTTACTTTTTTTATGGAATTTCAACTATTTAATTAGGATTAATCGTGTACCAATATGCAGTATCTATTACTGTTTCACAACGAGGTGCTGGTGGAGGAACTGGTAAAGTTATAGGCTCATTTCTTGGGTTACAAAACTCTAAACCCATTGATAATAAAGCTTTAAGTGTATTATTATCATAATTAACTTGTCCGTCATCATAAAAGCCATATAAACTCTCAGGCTCAGGTGTTGATTGAGTTAAAAATGAGGGTGAATAAATTAAAGTTGTATTTCTAGATGAAAACACACCTAGAGCATTTGTTAAATTAGTAAACTCTGGTTTGGTTTGATTAACAGACGTAGATGGCTCATTAACGGAAATGTAAGTACTTAAATCAGTGCCGGCAGCAATAATTTCTAATGTTGCATTACTTATACTTCGGCTCTTTAAATTGGCTACAGTTACAGGTATATTATTTTGTAATGCCGAAAATAAATTACTTCCTTCTATGGTATATACTAATACTTCTCCACCTTCAGTAGATGTTGTTTTTTGTTCCCCTAACGAAATTTTTACTTGTTTATTCTGATTGGTAAGATTAGTATAATGTTCGGTATAATTAAATATAAAATTAACTTTAACCCGTCCGGTATTAAAGCTAGGTTTAATAGTAAAAGAATGGGTTAAATAAGTTCCATTAATATTTGCTAGTTTGATACTCCCTTTCTCAAATTGTACTTGATTTGCTAAAGTCGGATTATTAGCAATTGTAGTTTCAGCAGTAATTTCTTTTTCTAATGTATTATTAACAATTTTTAATTTATAAGTATAATCTTGTTTGATATTAGGCTCTGTAAACTTATATAATATATTTTGTGAGTTATCAAAAGTACCATCATCCTTTGGTATAGGAGGTACAATACTATTTACATCAATTCTAGATAATGAAAAAGATTTTTTAAAAACACCCGAAGCATCATATTCATCAATGGTTACACTTATTTCTCCATCGGCATAATAAAAATTGTTGGCATCATTAGCCATATCATTAGCATTACCCTCTCCGCTAAACGCTTTAGTTATTCGAATGTAATGATCTGTTTCATTTGGGTTTAACAGCCCATAAACCACCGTAATATCTTTATATTCAGCTATGGTATCAATTTCAGTTTCGCAAGAACTCAAAAATATTGAACTTAAAAAGAATAGGTAGATTAAATTTTTCATCATGATGTCTTTTTTAAACGATTACAAATTTATCATTTATAATTTAAACAAACATATTTTGTAGTTTTGCTTCGTAGATATTTTATAAAAGGTTAAAATAGCTAATAAACGGTTCATAAATTCAAACTAAAGGCAGTATGTCGGTTCATAAAAAAGAAATAAAAAGAATAACCACTCACGTTTTGCTAGAGATGAAACAACGTGGTGAAAAAATAGCCATGCTTACAGGTTATGATTTTTCTATGGCAAAAATTATTGACAATGCTGGTATAGATATTATTTTGGTGGGCGATTCGGCTTCAAATGTTATGGCTGGTCATGAAACTACTTTACCCATTACTTTAGATCAAATGATTTACCATGCTTCGGCTGTTATTAGGGCAGTGGAAAGATGTTTGGTTGTAGTTGATTTACCTTTTGGCACGTATCAAGGAAATTCAAAAGAAGCACTGTCTTCAGCCATTCGTATCATGAAAGAATCGGGAGCTCATGCAGTAAAATTGGAAGGTGGAAGTGAAATTTTAGAATCGGTTAAAAGAATTTTATCGGCTGGTATTCCGGTAATGGGACATTTAGGATTAACGCCTCAATCCATTTACAAATTCGGAACTTATGTGGTAAGGGCTAAAGAAGACGAAGAGGCTCAAAAATTAATTGCAGATGCAAAACTTTTAGAAGAAGCCGGTTGTTTTGCGTTGGTTTTAGAAAAAATACCGGCAAAATTGGCAACTCAGGTTGCTAAAGAAGTAAAAATTCCAATAATAGGAATTGGTGCTGGAAATGGTGTTGATGGTCAAGTATTGGTTGTACATGACATGTTAGGAATAACTCATGAGTTTAGTCCAAGATTTTTGAGAAGATACGCTAATCTTTATGATGAAATTAAAGGTGCTGTTGAACATTACATTAGTGATGTTAAATCTCAGGATTTTCCGAACAAAAATGAGCAGTATTAATTAAAAGTTAACAGTTTTTTAAATTTTTAATCATCCTTTTGAATTAAAATTAACTTTTTAATTACTTTTAGTGCATGAAGAAATTTTTGCCTTTTCTTTCTTTATTCATTTTTTTAAGTATTACAAGTATCTGTACTGCCCAATCTCTTCTTTATGAATTACCTGAAAATGCAAGTAAATTGTATAATGCTGGCAATTATATAAAAGCTTTGGAACTTTATCGAGAAATCTATAAAAAAGACCTGACAGATACAAAAAACGCTTATTATTTTGGTGTCTGTTTAATAGAGACTTTCGATTTTGATGATGGTATTAAAACACTAGAAAAAATCAGTAAAAAAACTGATTGTCCGCCAGATGTTTGGTATTATTTAGCCAAAGGTTACCATGCCACACTTCGATTCGACAAATCTATTGAAACCTTTAAAAAATATTTAAAAACTAATCCATCGAACAGCACTTTAACAAAAGATGCTACCAGGCGAATTGAAATGTGTGAAAATGCCAAGCAATTAGTTAAAGACCCCGTTAATGTTACTTTTGAAAACTTAGGTAAAAATGTAAATTCTAAAGGGAAAGATTATTTGCCTCTTATTGCTGACCAAGAAACGTATTTACTTTTTACCACTCGTAGAGAAGGAACAACCGGAAAAATTTATGATTTAGAGGGTAATTACACTGCTGATATTTATTCATCTAAATTTAAAACAACCGGATGGAGTAAAGCAATTGCATTGGGTTACCCTAATTCTTACGGGAATGAACAAACAGCCGGAATTTCTGAAAATGGCGAAATTGTTTATTATTACGTAAATAATCCTGAAAGTAAAAGTAATTTACAAATAGCCGAAAAAGCAAAGTCCACCTTTAAAAAAGCTGGATTGATTAAAGACAAACACATTAATGCTAAAGGCAGTGAACAAATTTCTGCTACCATTACCAACGACAAAGACATCGTAATTTATAGCAGTAACGTAACTGGTGGACAAGGAGGGTTTGATTTGTATTTATCCAGAAAATTACCTAATGAAACATGGGCTGAACCCGAAAATATTGGCTCTTCAATCAATACTCCTTACAATGAAAATTATCCTTATCTGACGAATAATGGCAAAACCCTTTATTTTGCCTCAGAAGGTCATAATAGCATTGGAGGTTACGATATTTTTAAATCGGAATATAACGATGAAACAGGTTCATGGGGTTCTCCTGAAAACATTGGTTACCCTTTAAATACACCTCTTAATGATTATTCCATTTGTTTTACACAAGATAAAAAATTTGCCTATTTAGGGGCTTTCCGAAAAGATTCTTATGGCGATTATGATATTTATAAAGTAATTTTTGAAAACGAAATGCCACCATTAACAACTATTAAAGGCTATATTTTAAATCAAGATTCCACTGTACATACTAAACCTATTAGAATAGAGGTCTTTAATGATATAACAGGCGATTTACAAGGAATATACGAAAGCAACACCAAAGGCAGTTACATCATGATATTGCCTCCTGGCAAGTACAATCTGATTACAGATTTATCCAACAACCAGGCCTTTAATCAAAAATTTGAAGTAATGGGTAGAAAGTTATTTAAACCCGAAACAAACAGAAATATTCGCATTAACTTTGCCCAACCACAAACTGTTAATGCAAATAATCAATGACCAATACCCAAAATTTAATTGAAGTACTTTACGAAGACAATCACATCATTGCTATAAACAAAAAGTCGTCGGATATTGTACAAGGTGACAAAACCGGCGATACTCCACTCAATGAAATTGTAAAAGCATTTTTAAAGGAAAAGTACAACAAACCCGGCGATGTTTATTTGGGAACTACACATCGAATTGACCGACCGGTAAGTGGTATCGTATTGTTTGCCAAAACCAGTAAAGCATTGGAGCGGTTAAATAAAATGTTTCAGGATAAAGACATCCAAAAAACCTACTGGGCAATTGTAAAAAATAAACCTGAAATAAACGAAGGTCACTTGATACATTACCTGAAGAAAAACGAAAAAAACAATAAATCAACAGCCTATTCCAAAGAAGTTACCGATTCAAAAAAATCAGAATTAACGTATAAAGTAATACATCAATTTAATAGCTATTATTTATTAGAAATCAAACCTTTAACAGGTCGTCATCATCAAATTAGAGTTCAACTTTCCGCTGTAAATTGCCCCATTAAAGGCGATTTAAAATATGGTTTTAACCGCTCCAATCCAGATGCATCTATCAGTTTACATGCCCGAAAAATTGAATTTATCCATCCTGTAACAAAAGAACCGATAACTATCATTGCTCCTCCTAACCTATCCGATCCATTGTGGAGAGAGGCACAAAATAAATTTCAGTAGAGAAAATCAAGTCTGCAATCTACAGTTAACAGTTGGCAAAAAAAACAGTACCAGCAAAGACCTTTCCCAACTGTAGATTGAGAACTGATGAGTTTAAAGACCCGTCTCTACAAATTGTTCAAAAAAATAATTTATTCACAGTTTTTATAAAAACTTGTTGGGTAACTTTATGGCTCAATAATTTTTTAATCAATTTCCATGTTTTTAATTTTCGATACCGAAACCACAGGCTTACCAAAAAACTACAAAGCACCTGTTTCCGATTCCGACAATTGGCCCAGAATGGTGCAGTTGGCATGGCAATTACACGATGTTGACGGAAAATTAATTACAACTAAAAATTATATTGTAAAACCAAATGGTTTTGATATTCCTATAGGAGTTTCAAAAGTTCATGGAATTACAACCGAAAGAGCTTTAAAAGATGGTGTAGCACTTGATGTTGTTTTAAACGAATTTTTAACCGATTTGCAAAAAACAACTTATGCTGTCGGACACAATGTAGAATTCGATATTAACATTGTTGGAGCAGAATTTTACAGGTTATCGATAGAAAGTAATCTCACCACATTAAAAGTTTTGGATACCATGCATTCCAGCATCGATTATTGTGCGTTGCCGGGTGGCAGAGGTGGTGGGTTTAAATATCCATCGTTAACCGATTTACATGTAAAGTTATTTGGGAAAAATTTTGGCGATGCGCACGACGCTGCTTATGATGTTGATGCTACAGGTCGTTGCTTTTTTGGATTAATTACCAACCGGATAATTCATGTGAAAGAAATTGCCAATGCTGATTTGGTGATTTACCAACCCCCTACCCTTACCGAGGCTAATTTTAAACATACCAAAACAGAAGTTGTATCAACTACTTTAAATACCGAAACAACAGTTTCCGTTGAATTGGCTGATGTTCCTTTTGTACACTTACATAACCATTCGGAGTTTTCTATTCTACAATCAACAACCAAAGTACATGAATTGGTAAAAAAAGCCAAAGAATTTGGGATGAATGCAGTTGCACTTACCGATCATGGCAACATGATGGCAACCTTCCATTTTGTTAGAGATGCTTTAAAAGAAGGTGTAAAACCTATTGTGGGCTGCGAATTTAACTTGTGCGGCGATAGAAAAAATAAAAAAGTTAAAGATGATGGGTTTCAAACCGTATTGATTGCCAAAAATAAAAATGGTTATCAAAACCTGATAAAACTAGCTTCTTATGCGAATACCGAAGGTTTTTACTATGTTCCTCGAATCGACCGAGAACTTTTATTGGAATACAAAACCGATTTAATTGCCTTTTCGGGAGGTATTTGGGGTGAAATTCCGAATAAAATATTATTTGAAGGAAACAATCAAGCCGAAGAAGCATTGCTTTGGTGGAAAGAACATTTTGGTGAAGATTTTTATATAGAAATCAATCGGCATGGGGTTTCAGAGCAAGATGAAATTAACAAAATACTACTTGATTATGCCAAAACCCATCAAATAAAATGTATTGCAGCCAACAACACCTACTACATTAATAAATCGGATGCCGAATCGCAGGATGTACTGTTGTGTATTAAAGATGGTAAATATGTGAGCCAGCCCAAGAAATATATAGGTTCAAAGGGGCGTGAATTTCGATTTGGATTCCCAAACGACGAATTTTATTTTAAATCGCCCGATGAAATGAAAATGCTTTTTTCAGATCTACCGGAAGCAATTACCAATACTGCTGAAGTGGCTGATAAAATTGAATCTTATAAACTGGAAAGAGAGGTTTTGCTTCCAAAATTTAGTATCCCCAACGAATTTAAAGACCCCTTGGATGAAATTAATCCTGAATTAAAAAATGGCGAAAACAGTTACTTAAGACATTTGACATACAAAGGTGCGGAAGAACGCTACAAAGAAATAACCGATGAAATTAAGGAACGTTTAGATTTTGAATTAAATGTAATCAGAAATACGGGGTATCCCGGTTATTTTTTAATTGTTGAAGATTTTATTCGGGAAGCCCGAAGAATGGGAGTAGCTGTTGGACCCGGCAGAGGCTCTGCAGCTGGTTCTGCGGTAGCCTATTGTACAGGAATTACCAATATCGACCCTATTAAGTATGATTTACTTTTTGAGCGTTTTTTAAATCCTGACAGAATTTCGATGCCCGATATTGATATTGACTTTGATGATGATGGAAGACAAAAAGTGATCGATTATGTAATTAATAAATATGGAGCCAATCAGGTAGCCCAAATTATTACTTATGGTACTATGGCAGCCAAATCTTCTATCAGAGATACCGCCAGAGTTTTGGAATTATCGCTTGAGCAAGCTGGTAGATTAGCCGGATATATTCCTGATATTTCGTTAAATAAAATTTTCCAATTATCACAAGAAGATTTGGAGAAAAAAATAGGCAGAAAAGAAGACATTGAACGGGCAAATATGTTAAAAGAAATTGCTTTAGGCAGTAACTTAGAATCGAGAACGGTAAAACAAGCTTGTAAAGTAGAAGGCTCACTTCGAAATACAGGTACACATGCTTGTGGAATTATTATCACACCTGATGATATTACCAATTACGTACCAATTGCATTGGCAAAAGATTCGGAAATGGCTTGTACCCAGTTCGATAACTCGGTTGCAGAAAATGCAGGTTTATTAAAAATGGATTTTTTAGGCTTAAAAACACTTACCCTGATAAAAGATGCTATTCAAATTATAAAAGATAAACATCAATTAGAATTAGATCCCGAAAAATTTGATATTGAAGACCTAAAGACTTACGAGCTTTTTCAGAAAGGTGAAACCATTGGTATTTTTCAATACGAATCGGCTGGTATGCAAAAACATTTGAAAGCATTAAAACCAAGTGTTTTTGCCGATTTAATTGCTATGAATGCCTTATATCGTCCGGGTCCGATGGAATACATCCCCTCTTTTATTAAGCGTAAACATGGTGAAGAAACAGTTGTTTATGACCTTCCGGAAATGGAAGAAAATTTAAAAGAAACTTACGGAGTAACGGTTTATCAAGAACAGGTAATGTTGCTTTCGCAAAAAATAGCCGGATTTACCAAAGGTGAAGCAGATGTATTGCGAAAAGCCATGGGGAAAAAATTAAGACCTGTATTGGATAAAATGAAACCACAATTTATTACACAGGCCGTAGAAAAAGGTCATCCGGAAGATAAATTGGAAAAAATATGGAAAGATTGGGAATCGTTTGCCGAGTACGCTTTTAACAAATCACACTCTACCTGTTATGCTTGGATAGCCTATCAAACTGCTTATTTGAAAGCCCACTACCCTGCTGAATACATGGCATCGGTATTGAGTAACAACATGAACGACATTAAACAAGTTACCTTTTTTATGGACGAATGTAAACGAATGGGCATCCCTGTTTTGGGCCCTGATGTGAATGAGTCGGTATTAAAATTTACAGTAAACAGTAAAGGTCAGATTCGATTTGGATTAGGTGCTATGAAAGGTGTAGGTGAAAAAGCGGTAGAATCTATTATTAACGAGCGTAAAGAAAATGGGCATTTTACCTCCATTTTTGATTTAGTGAAACGTATAGATTTAAGAGCTGCCAATAAAAAAACATTAGAAAGTTTAGCTTTAGGTGGGGCTTTCGATTCATTTACCGGAACACACCGTGCCCAGTATTTTGCTTTGCAAGATGATAATACCGTGTTTTTAGAAAAAATTATTAAATACGGCAGTAAATTTCAAGAAAACAAAAATTCTTCGCAGGTTTCAATGTTTGATATGTTGGAAGAGGATAATTCACTTAAAATTGAAGAACCCCCTATACCAAATTGCGAAGAATGGGGTACTTTACATAAATTGAGAAAAGAAAAAGAAGTAGTGGGAATTTTTATTTCCGGACATCCTTTAGATGATTTTAAAATAGAAATTAAACATTTTGCAAAGGGTGATTTATCGCAATTGGCAGATTTAAACGAAGTGGAAGGCAAACAATTTGCTATTGCCGGAATTTGCACAAATTTTCAGGAAAAATTAACCAAAAACAACAATCCTTTTGGTATCATTAAAATTGAAGATTATGCCGATTCGTTTGAATTTTTATTGTTTGGAGAAGAATACATTAAATACAAAGCTTATTTTTCGCAAGATCAATTTTTATTTATTAGGGGTCAGGTAAAAAATCGTGAAAACAAGTGGGCGAAAAACAATGCTGCTCCTGTTGAAAAAAAATTAGAATTTAATATTCAATCTATACAATTATTGGCTGAGGTTCGTGATAAATTAGCAAAAGGAGTTACTATTGTTATCAATTATAAAGACGTGAACCCTGCATTAATTTAGACATCGAAGAAGGAACTGTAGGATTGTTTTCAAGAACAAAAAAAGTTGCACTTACTAACGAGTTTTTTACTAATTTAGAGCAAATTTCTGACATTGAATTTTCTATTAGTCAATCCGTCAACTAACAAATGACAATTTGGCATTGAAAACACTGTGGATTAATTATTGAAAAGAAAAAAACAAGTTTAATTTTTTTAATGTGAAACATCAAACTTTGAACCTCAAACAATATTATAAACTTAAAAACATAAGAATATGGCATTAGAATTAACAGATGCAAACTTTGCAGAAAATGTATTAAAATCAGATAAACCGGTAATTGTAGATTTTTGGGCGGTTTGGTGTGGACCTTGTAGAATGGTTGGCCCTGTTGTTGAAGAATTGGCTAACGATTATGCCGGTAAAGCTGTAATTGGAAAATTAGATGTGGACAACAATCCTGAAGTTGCTCAAAAATATGGTATTAGAAATATTCCTACTATCTTATTTATGAAAAATGGTGAGGTGGTTGACAAACAAGTTGGTGCAGCATCGAAAGACGTGTTGGAAGGAAAATTAAAAGCAATCATGTAATACAAAGGTTTGATTGAAAAAAAAGAGGATGTTTTGTACAAAACATCCTCTTTTTTTTGGTTAAACCAAACTCAAACACTTTTTAATCATTTGATAAGTCCGTTCGGGGTTATTGTCTAAGCCCATACTTATTCGTACCAAACCTTCCGACAAACCAATTTCTTTACGTTCTTCCTCAGGTATTTCAGACGATGTACTCCCACCAGGAGCACTGAACAGCGTTTTGTAACTTCCTAAACTTACCGCTAAATAACCCACATTACTTTCTTGCATGAGTTCCATCAAATGATTTGCCCGCTCTTTGGTTTTCATATCGATTAAAAATAATCCTCCAAAGCCATATTCTTCATTCCATAAGGTTTTTAACAATTGATGTTGAGGGTGTTTTGGTAAGCCCGGATAAATAACTTTATGACCATCTTCACTTAATTTAGTGGCGATATGCAACGCATTTGAACTATGCTGTTTCATACGTACATGCAAAGTTCTAAGGTTTTTAAGAATACTTGCAGAGCGAAAACTATCTAAAACTGGACCCAACAACATACTCGCACCATTATTTACATCAGAAAGTGAATCGATAAAATCTTTTTTACCACAAACTACTCCTGCCACACAGTCGCTGGAACCATTGATAAATTTAGTCATGCTATGAACCACCACATCAGCACCTAAAATGGAGGGCGAAATCATTAATGGTGAAAACGTATTATCCACCACCAATTTGCAGTTAAATTGTTTGGCTATCTTAGCAAGGTTGGGTAAATCAGCAACTTCTAACATGGGGTTACTGATACTTTCGCAATAAATTACTTTGGTTTTATTGGTAATTGCCGCTTTCACTTTGTCCATGTTGGTTGAATCAACAAACGTTGTTTTTATACCAAACCGTGGTAAAAAGTTTTTGAAAAAAGCATACGTACCGCCGTAAATGGTTCGGCTCGACACAATTTCATCTCCAGCCGAGCAAATTTGTAAAATAGCATTGGTAATGGCTGCCATACCGGAACCTGTTACCGAAGCATTCTCCGTGCCTTCCATTTTTGCAATGGCTTGAGATAAGTAACGATTCATTGGATTCCAGTGGCGGGAATATAGGTAACAACCTTCAATTTCTTTTTCAAAAACCTCTTCCATTTTGCCTGCTTGTAAAAAAGTAAATGTTGAAGAATCTGTAATAGAGGGGTTTACACCTCCAAATTCGCCAAAATACTGTAAATCCTGTATTTGGTCTGCTGGTTTAAAATTATTCATAATTGTAACTTATTAAAATATTATTCTGCAAATTTCATTATAATCGAAATAATAATCTAACTATTTAGATAAAATATTGTTTTGAATATTAAAGTAGATTCCTTTATTTTTAATACAAAATATTGATAAAGTTTATTTAAAAAAATTTAACACATCGTTTTTTTTATCAGACTGTCATTCTGAACGATGTTTTATTCAACCGTCGGTTGACGGTTGGTAATAAAACGAAGTGAAGAATCTTGTTTATTATTAAAACCCGCATAATAATATAACAAGATTCTTCATTTCATTTGTCAACCTAAATCGAAAAACGATTTAGGGACAAATTTCATTCAGAATGACAAAAGGGTCTGCAAGATAAAGTCATCCGTTTTATGTAGCTTTGTTTTATGAACAAAACATTCGATGTTATTATTATTGGAGGTGGCGCTGCAGGTGTTTTTGCAGCCATCAACATGGCTAAAAATAACTCACAACTAAACATCGCTATTCTTGAAAAAACCACTCAATTGCTTTCAAAAGTAAAAGTTTCGGGTGGCGGACGATGCAACGTAACCCACGCTTGTTTTGATCCCAAAGAATTGGTGAAATTTTATCCGCGTGGCAACAAAGAATTGCTGAGTGCTTTTTACCAGTTTCAACCCACCGATACCATCAATTGGTTTAATGAACGTGGGGTTGAACTAAAAACAGAAGCCGACGGGCGTATGTTTCCGACAACCGACAACTCGCAAACCATTATCGATTGCTTTACCAAAGAATTGGTAAACTACAGCATTGAAGTGCTTTACAGTACCAAAGTAGAATCCATTCAAAAAACAGATGATGGATTTGAACTGCAAACCAACCAAAATACTTTTAAAACCAAAAAATTATTGATTACCACCGGCGGTTTTAACAAATTGGAACAATACCACTTTATTACTCAATTGGGCATTGAGGTAGAACCTCCTACTCCATCGTTGTTTACGTTTAACCTGCCTAACAACCCCATTACCGAATTGCAAGGTATTGCTGTTGCTGCAAAAGTTAAAATTATAAGTACCAAGTTTGAAGAACAAGGAGCTTTATTGATTACACATTGGGGAATGAGCTGCCCCGTAATTTTAAAACTTTCGGCATGGGCATCGAGGGTGTTGAACGAAAAAAACTACGAATTTGATTTTATGGTCAACTGGCTGTTGGATAAAAAAGACGACGACCTAAACGAGATATACCAACAAAACAAACAACAATACGGCAGCAAAAAAGTGATGAACCAATTTGAATTTGGATTACCCAAAAAATTGGCTGCTTACCTTATTAACAAAGCAGGCATTGGCGACGACGACAAATGGGCCGATGTTTCGAAAAAGCAATTGAACAAACTTACCGAAGCATTGATACGTGACACTTACCACTCCAGCGGAAAAACTACTTTTAAAAGTGAGTTTGTAAGCTGCGGCGGAGTTAAACTAAACGAAGTAAACTTTAAAACCATGGAAAGCAAAAAAGTACCTCACCTCTATTTTGCAGGAGAAGTACTGGATGTTGATGCCCTAACGGGTGGTTTTAACTTTCAAGCAGCATGGACTACTGGGTGGATTGCGGCACAGGAGATTGCGAGATAAACATTGTTTAGTATTTTTTAAATAATTAGAAGAATTATAAAATATTATAAAATTTTATTTGAACCTCAAAAACCAAAAAATACGCATTTTTTGCACAAAACCACCTCAAAACATACCGTTTAACCAAAAAAACGTAACACTCGGCATTTTGTATTAAATGAAATATTACATTTACTGAAAAAGTTTGTAGTCGTTTGTTAGCTTTTAATTTATTAAACGGATAATTACAAGTTTAATCTACGGTTAATAATATAAAACAAGCATATAGTGAGGATATGATGCATATGTATCATATTCAATTATTATCTGTAAAATGTCGACACTAATATTTGTTTATTACGTATAAAAAAACTCAAATTACCAAAAGTGACTGTTAAGAAAATAAAATACCATTATTTAATTTTCTAATTGTATATAAATAACTTAATTTATTAATAATATAAAGCACTCTTTATTTGAATTCGTCTTTTTAACTTCTTTATTATGAAAAACTTACTCTCCTTACTATTGCTCCTAAGCACTTTTACTTGTTTTAGCCAGTATACAGATATTAATCCAGACAAACAATTACAAGGTACTACTTCCGTTACAGATTATGAGTACATTGATATAAATAATGATGGAACAAATGATCTAACTTTTAGTGACCGTGCAATTGCTGACGACCCTCCGTTACATCCTTATAAAATAACAGGCACTACACAAACTAAATTTGCTTTTGTCAATTCTACTACTATTTTTTTTAATTACGGAGACACTATTGATTCTTCACAAGGATATAAATCGACAATTACTGATTTTATTCCCCAGTATCCTTCATACAATTTATATGCTCCAAATGTATTTTTAGGAATACAAGTAACTCAAGGAACTGATATTTATTATGGATGGGTTCGTTTTGATTATATTGACAATTATTATGTTATTCTTAAAGATTATTATCTTAATTCAATCCCCAATACACCTATAAAAGCTGGCGAAAACGTACCTCTGGTTGCAACCAAGTTACAACTTGCTGATAACAACGTATTCTTGGACGGGCGGTCTTTAAAATTATACATGGAACCACATCCCTTCCCTTCTAATATTATAGAGTATAGGTGTATGTTAATTAACGAAACCGAAGTTCCAACTTTTACAGTTGATTCGGCCATATTAATAAACCCAACTAATTATGTAATAAATGATCCTACCTCATTTCAATACAATATTCAGTTTACCCAAACTACTACTGATGTAAATGGTGATATTGTTGATAATTCAAAATATTATCAGGCGGTAGTTTTAAGTATGGTAGACAATACTATTGATACCACTTGGTATATTTCAACGTTCAGTAATCCTGTTAAGATATCAAATCCCACCACCAAACCAAACTCTATTTATCTAATCGACAATGATAGCAACAACAATAGTGCTGATGCAACTTTATATTTTCATGATCTTGCTAATGGTTTAGGAGTTACTGAATATAGACTAATATTTTCAAATTCATCTACTAATGGATTATTAAACCTTACGCAATTATTAGCTGTTAATTCAAGTAACTATTTTACAATTAGTACGGCTTCAATATTGGATAGTATTATTCTACCAGGTAACCTAACGGACATAGATGGAAATTTTATGACTGACAGCATTCCTTATGATGTGTATGTTGTTAGTGTGTGTGACTCGGTTCTTACTGACTCCTCATCGTTTGGAATGATGGCAGGTAAATATTATTTAAATAACCCCGATTATTTATATACTGGACATTATAATTATCCTAGTTTCCATTACCACGAAATAGATAGCACTATTAATTATGAAGTAAAATTAGATGTGAACAACGATGGAATATTGGATTTTTTCTTCCTTTCTCATGACTTCGGATCGCCTATGTATAGAAATAATAAGTTAGCTATTGAGCCATTACAAAACAATAAAATAGCTAATTTAACAGAGATAGTAGCAGATACTGGTCGTCAATTTAATTCACAACTAACATGGACAACAAACGAACTAATTCTTTTAGAATATAACTATTACATATACACCGGTACATCATATAACTATGGAGATTGGGATTTAAAAAGAAGATATGTTCCTTTTATCGTTTACACCACAACCGACACTCTAATAGGATGGTTTGAAGTCAGTAAAGTAGAAGGCTTTTATAGATATTTGCTTGAAATTAAGGGATATGGATATTACTCTACCAATGCAATTGGAATTGACCAACCAAACGATGAGTTAATTACTGATTTTAATATTTACCCTAACCCTTTTACAAGCTCACTTAATATTGAATCTAAATCCATTTTTAAAGGGACTGTTGAGATAACTTCAATTGATGGTAGATTAATTAACACCTTTGAGTTAAGCAACCATAACACTAAAATAAATTTAATACCATTAAAAGCTGGAACTTATATTTTAAAAATACATCATTCTGGCTATACTTATACAAAAAAAATCATTAAAAGATAATTTCGTATAAAAAATAAATAACGATTTGCCAACAATGGCTTTATTAAATGTAGGGGTCAGTCGTAAACTGAAAATTGGAAGCAATTAATAAACAACAATAAATCTTTGATTTAACTTTTAAAGAGAAAATAAGTTACAAACAAAACACAAAGATTTAGCTCCATGCGAAATTGAAAACCATCACATATCTATTCCACCATAGCTTATTCGTTAAACTTACAAACTATTTCTCGTTTAACTCCAGTTAGCTTAGTTTTAAAACGATATATTTCGTTTCTCAACATTTTATTTTAAGAAGTAAACCTTGTAGATAATAATTAAACTATATAGATTTCTGCCTACGCAGGAATGACGTAGAGGAAGTAGGAATAATAAGATGTGAGACAAAAATTTGAGTTTGCGTCATTCCTGTGTAGTGCAGCGGAAACAGGAACCTATTATTTTCCAACCTTTAACAACAACTTCATCAGCCCCGATTTGTAAATGGTAACGGTTTCGTTGCTTTCTTGAGTAAACTGTTTTTGGTTTAAGTCAACATAATGAGGAAATTGGTGTTTTTCGCCCACCACCTCAAAACCCAACTGTATAAAACTTTTTCCGTCCGACCAGTCTTTGTCGATATACGTCATTACATCATCCACTTGGTATTGGGTAATAAAATACTTGAGCAATTTACTTAAACCACCCACTACCGTATAATCAAGCTTATTGCAAAATCGAATCAATTCGCCTGATAGTTCTCCTTTTCCTTCTGTTTTTTTGTGCATAATTGGTCCGAAACAAGCAATGGCAACAAGTTCATTATTGTAGATTAATCCAAAATTGTATTTGGTTTTTAATGCATCGTTGATGTGGTTTTGAGCTAAGAAATCGAATGCTTCACTCCTATTGAGTTTTTTAACGGTAGTTTTTCTCGCATAAATTTTGTTGTTCAACCCCAACTTCGATTTTATTCGAGAAAGAACCCCAGCCTTTTTATCTCGCCATTCGTTTTCAAAAATAGAAATGGTGTTTTCCAACTTATTTTTTGCTTTCCAAGCTGGTAAATCAAGGTTTTGGGTTAATTTATTTAATTCAATAAAATGAATAACCACTATTGAATTAAGTCGAATTAAACTACCTATTTCGGTAGTTTCTGTTGAGAGTTGTTGATTAGTTAACGTTTCTAATTCATGAATAAAATCGTTAATCATTACTTTTCAAGATTTTTAAAAATCTCTTTATATTCCAACCAAAACACGTGCAGTTTTATCATCTTTTTTTCAAAAAAATCAATCACTTTAGTCCAGTCTTCTTTGTTAAACAGGTTTACATCGGGTAAAATCACATAAATTCTACAAATCGGTTTATCGTATTCGTTAATGTACAATTCTTCCCAAACCAAATTATTGCCTAAAGCCTTTTCGAGCAAAACTTTTAGTTCGGTAAATTGCTCGTAAAAAAGTTCACGAATGCTATCAGGGTGTTGTAATTCAATAGAAAAACGAGCTTCGGTTTCGTTAAAATCTAACCTAAAATACAAATCCTTGATTTTGGTTTTGTAATTGCTCCAATTCACGGTACCATGTCTTTGAGTGTGTTTACGCATGTAAACCGAAAACTTGTTCCAGAATTCAACTTTTATGTTCTTTTTTTCTTCTTTGGAATACATTATTATATAGAACTTGTATGCTCCAAAGATAACCAAACACTACCATTAAATTACTTTTATACAAATAATTAAACCACATAGAAACATAGACTAATTTACTCCAATTTATTTTTTAAAGAGCATCATAGTTATCCCAATTCATTGGGATAAACTACTGTAAAACTTAATATAACTTTTTAATTTACGTTTAATAATAAACTATGTATCTATGTGGTTTTGTTTAAAATTGAATAAAAAATAGTATTTTGGATTTTTTAAAATAATAGACTATGAAATTAATTTCCTGGAATGTAAACGGCATCAGAGCAGTTGCTAAAAAAGATTTTTTTGAACAAATTAAACGGTTAAATCCCGATGTACTTTGTCTGCAAGAAACCAAAGCACAGGACGACCAAGTTGCAGAAGCTTTAAAAGACCTAGAAGGATACCACGTTTATTCCAATTCGGCGGTAAAAAAAGGATATTCAGGTACGGCAATCATCAGTAAAACAAAACCTTTAACTGTTTTTTCCGACATCAATAATCATGAATACGATCAGGAAGGACGGGTATTAACTGCTGAATTTGAAGATTTTTATTTAACCGTAGTTTATGTACCCAACTCGGGCAGCGAGTTAAAACGTTTGGATTACCGTCAAGCATGGGATGCAGAGTTTTTAAGGTATTTAAAAAAACTGGAAGAAAAAAAACCTGTAATCGTTTGTGGCGATTTAAACGTGGCTCATAAACCGATAGATTTAGCCCATCCAAAAGCCAACTACAACAAATATGCAGGTTTTATGCAGGAAGAAATTGATGGCATGGACAATTATATAAAAGCCGGTTTTGTTGATACGTTTAGGTATTTCTATCCCGATAAAGAAAAAGCGTACAGTTGGTGGAGTTTTAGAGGTGGAGCAAGAGACCGAAACGTGGGCTGGAGAATTGATTATTTTTTAGTGAGTCAGTCGTTGATAAAAAACGTAAAAAAAGCAGCCATTCATCCTGAAGAATATGGTTCTGACCATTGTCCGGTGAGTATTGAGATTTAAAAACTAATCCGTCAGCTGACGGACAAAAAAATTGAAGCTTTTTTGCAGAAGAGAACACCTAATAACTACTAAAAATTACTGTTTCACAAACTTCTGGATAATAGTTTGCTCCTCTCCTACTACTTTTATAAAGTAAATACCATTCGATAAATTACTTACATCTATTTTATTTGCTTTAGGAACAACCGATTTTATAATTTGACCAGCAATATCAATTACAACTACTTCTTTTATAACTAGTTCAGTATCTATTGTTAATAGAGTAGATGTTGGATTTGGGTATATCCTCACCAATGTATTCATTACTGGATTATTCTCTAACCCTGTAACAATTGGTGGTGCAATAACATTAATAGTAAAGCCTTTTTGCTTGTTAAATACGACGCCATATTGTCCAATAGAATCGCAAAACGTATTATTACAGCCTACTCCATCATCAACGGTTAAACAAAGGAGAAAAGATTCATCCGAGCCTGAACTTGAATAAGTATGACTAGTAGTCTGTAGTGTTGAAGTATTCCCATCACCAAAATCCCAAAAATAGGTCAAATTAGAGCCAGTAGAACTATTTACAACAGTTATATTATTAATTACCGTATCGGGATATACTACGAAGCCGGCAACACATTGTAAAGGGCTAGGTACTCCAGTAACAACAATTGTATCTATATAATAATCTACACAAGAGCTACCAACAGTAGAATCGTTTACAGTAAGAATAACAACATAAGTGCCATTAGAGCTAAAGGTATGGTTTGGGTTAGCTACCGTAGAAATTGTACCATCACCAAAAGCCCAATGGTTTTTATTATAATTTCCTGTAGATGTATTGGTAAAAGTATAATTGCCGCTACCGTTATTAATGTAAGAATAATTTGAAGTGAGAGAGCAGATGGTGAGAGTTGTTGATAAAACGCTATCACAACCTAAATATGTTTGCAAAGAGTCATAATAAATTCCAGCCATACTTTCATAATTACCGTAAATAAGAGTACTATCTCCTTGCCATATGGATTGGTTTACATTAGAATAGAAAACAGGATTTATAGTAAGGGTAGTAGACAATATGCTATCGCATCCAAATGTAGTTTGTAAAGAATCATAATAAACTCCTGCTATACTTTGATAATTTCCATAAATAAGAAGGCTATCTCCTGAACAGATAGAGGTATTTTGATTATTGAGGTACGGTGACAATGTTATCAATGGTTGAATAACAATACTATCATACCCTAATACGCTAGTCATAACATTGTAATAATTACCAGAATTTGATTGATAATTACCAAAAATTAAAGCACTATCACCTAAACATACTGGTAAAGTAGGGAGTACAATTGAAACAGCATTATTATTACAATTAGTGCTGAATGAAGCAATTCCATCAACTCTAGTTGATAAGTTTGTCGTAGCCCAAGTAGAATCATCAACTTCTATACAAGTTAAATTCGGATTATTTCTCGCATCAAACCCACCTCCAGATGTGTAAAAATTTAAATTGTTTCCATTTTTAACATTTAAACTATAAAGCAGGTTGTTATGACATTTTAAATTTCTTAAACTAACATGTTGAGAAAGATTTAACCCACTAGTTATTTGATTATTGTTACATATTAAGTCCTTTAACATTATATTTTGTGAAATATCCAAGTAATTTAATTGATTACCATAACAATTAAAATATTCTAATAAAATATTTTGAGAAAGATTTATACTCGTCAGTTTGTTACTTCCAATATGTAAATATGTTAAATCTACATTTTGTGAAAGATCAATATCACTAATTAAGTTAAAATAACATTCTAAAGTTTGTAAAGCTGTATTTTGAGTAACATTAAGATTAATTATACCATTAACACTACTAATTAAGGTTGTTAAAAATATATTATTAGAAACATCTAAACTATTACTATTGGTATTTTGACAGTTTAAGTAAGTTAAGTTTGGTAATTGAGAATAATCAAAATTACGCACCAAAGTACTACTACAATCCAAATAATTTAGAATGTTGTTTGAGGGAAATATTAATGTGCTTAGTGAGCCATTGTGATCACAAATTAACTTAGTTAGGTTTAAATTATTAGAAAGATTTAGACTATTCAATGGAAAAGACGTTGCATTTTGCTCAGAGCAATCAAACGTTTTTAGAGCAGTAAAGTCTTGTATTCCTGAAAAATTAATTATCTGCTTATTCGAAACATATAAATTTTGAATATTACTAATATTAGACGTAGGAACGGTTCCATTTGGTGAGCCACTATCGTAACCCAAATTAATTAACGCCTGTTCAAAGTTTGGATCAGGTATTGCTGTTGTTTGTGCATTAAAATTAAACGCCGTAAGTAATAGTAGGATTAAAGAAAGTAGCCTTGTTTTCATCGAAAAACATTTTGTTTGTTGATATACAAACAAATGTACCTAAAAACTTGTTAGAGTTTACTCGATGTTACGTTTTTTAGGTTAAACGGTATGTTTTGGGGTAGTTTTGTGCAAAAAAAGCTACTTTTTGTGTTTTTTAGGTTTCAAAAAAATGATATTTTCCATCATTTTAAAGTCAAATTATTTGCAGAAGAGAAGGGATTCGAACCCCCGATACATTGCTGTATACACGCTTTCCAAGCGTGCGCCTTAAGCCACTCGGCCACTCTTCTTTTTTAGTTTTACGAAATTAAGGGTAATTTTTAAACTACCACGTTTCCGTACCATGATTTTAAAATAAAAAACAGCATCCATAAAGTAATAAGGATGCTGTTTTTATAAAAAATTCAAAAATCAATTTACTTTACAAATTTTTCAGTAAAAGTAGTTGTTCCATTACTTAATTGAATAAAATAAACTCCGTGAGATGAGTTGGATAAATTTATTCTTTCTTTAGAAAAATCATTAGAAATGGTTAATTTATCATTCAAGATAGATTGTCCTAAGGAGTTAAAGATAGTTAAAGCATATTCGCCTTTAGCCAATCCATTGATTGATAATTCTAAGCTTCCGTTTGAATTGTTGTAAAAAACAGACCAGCCATTTTCGTTAGTTATCGCATCTATACCTGTACACATGTTTACAATTGCATCAACTGGTTCTCTCGGGCTGGTACAATTAGCTCCTTTTACATCCCAATCGTAGAAATAATAATAGAAAGAAGAACCTGCACTACTATTTTTTACGGAGCCGATTCCATTTAGGGTATAAGGATAACTTACACCTGCGTTATTTCTATACAGGTCTTGTACTGCTGATGCATCAGTTAATACCAGTCTATAATCAGTTCCAGGGCTTACTAAAAAAGCCAAAGTAACAACTTTTACTCCTGCTGTAATATTACTTGTCCGAGTGTTTAATACTACTCCATTATTATCTTGTAATTGTATGGTTCTTGAACCTGTAGTTTGAGCATAAACTTTTACTGATTGAATAAATAGTTGCTCATAAGCATCAAAAATTAAATATTGCTCTGCACTTAAATAACCTCCGCCACCAGTATTGTCGGTTTTACCTAATTTTTGTAGGGTAGCTGCAATAAAATCTTCAACATAATAAGTAGTAGTATTTGTTAAAACAGGTGTTGTATAATTACTTCCGGTATATAATACACTTCCTCCTATTGGATCTGAGTACCATTTCAATGCTCCAACACCGGTTGCAGATAAATTTGCCACATTGTTTGTACAAATGCTATCTCCTTGAACAACGGTAACATCAGGCATGTTAACATAAATTAAATTAGTTTTAATTTCAGTATCTGAACCAATTGCATTAGTTGCTGTTAGTTGTACGGTATAAAACCCTGGTTGTGTATAGGTATGTGAAGGGTGTTGTGTTGAAGATATGTTTCCGTCACCAAAATCCCATGACCAAACAGATGGACCATTTGTTGAAAGATCTTGAAAATTAACTATTCCGGTACAAGTAGTGTCTGCATCTACAGAAAAATCAACAGTAGGAGCAGCAGTTGCAAGATCACATGTCCAATCAATTTGAAAACCGGATTCTTCTAAACCGGGATCCGACATGAACCAAATGGTGATAGAACTACTGGAAGATGAAATGGTTGAAGGTGGTAAATTATTGTTACAATATGTACCAATTAATGGTGAAGCAGTGTTTGGTCCATCATAAATTTTCATGTTATCATAATTACAAATGGTTCCGCCTTGATCACCGGCTTCTACATCAAACATGGTAAAGTTTAAGTGCACTTGTCCGGCCAAAGTTGGAGAAATAGTAACCTGAGCTGTTTGATTAGCACCATAAATAGAACATGGTCCGCCACTATCGAATAAAGTTCCTGAGCAACTGGTTAAAACTGTAGAACCTGACGTTGGCATAATCGTATTACAGGCTAATGTAGAGTCAATGGTAATGTATGCTACTTTAGTTTCGGTATCAGATCCACAACTAGCTCCACCATCAGCAAAAAGCTCAACAGTATAAGTCCCATAATTGGTATAGGTATGAGATGGATTCATGGTAGTACTAGTTGTAGCATCACCAAAATCCCACGAAAAAGTACCGCCATTAACACTCAAATTATTAAAATTGACAGTAAAAGGTACAGAACATGAGGTAGTTATACAAGTTTCAAAATCACTAACTGTAAAGGGCTGATACATACTGCCAACACCTACCGCATACCATGCATTGGTTACCGATTCAACTTGCGAAGTACAAGCTCCAAATAAATCTACCGCTGATTGTATGGCAAAGAATCGAGCATCAGCATATTGTGAACTTGTAGTTAAATAAACGGTTAAATTTCTAAAAGCAACTTGTCCTGCTAAATCTAAACCTAAACCATTAACAGTATAAGCATCGCCATTATCATTAGTACCTGAACCGCCCATGGTTAACAAATAATACCAAAAATTTTGAACACCACTGTTGGTATGAACTCCACCATTATCGCCACCACCAAGTGCAGCCCAATTGGTTCCAAAATAAGTATCGGGGTCGCCAAGTGCATTTGGATTAGACATGTTACGAATGGTAAAACCTAAATCTTCGCCCATTAACCAATTAGCATTACCTGGTCGTGCTACAAATTCTACCGAAACTCCAAAAATGTCGCTAAATGATTCGTTTAATGCTCCGGATTCATCTTGATAAACTAAATCGGCAGTAAAAGTTGTTAGTCCGTGGGTTATTTCATGGCCAGCAATGTCAAGTGCAGTAAAAGGGCTATTTCCGCTACTACCATCACCATAAGTCATCCGTTGACCATCCCAAAAGGCATTTCCAAAATTCACATCATAATGTACATAACTATCTAATCTAAAACCGGCATTGTTAATGCTGTTTCTACCATGTTTAATAAAATAATAATCGTAAGTCATTTCAGCTCCCCAATGTGCATCGGTGGCATATTTATCAACACCTGCAAGATTCCAAACATTTGAAGTGTTTGTAAAATCAGTATTGGTATAATTGGTAGTGGTTCCGCTATTAAAAGTTCGGATGCCATTACCTCTGCCAGTTTCTTGCAAACGATAATTTCCTGCTCCAACTTTATCACTGGTCATGGTTTGAACTCCACTATATCCGGTTGTAGCTGTTCCAACTTCATCAACGTGTTGTATCTTGTTTTCTGAGAACAATACTTCCCCGGTATTAGCATCTACATAAACTACTTGTCTAGATAAAGGTTCTTGTGCATAAATATTAAAAGAATAAGCTAAATTTAATTCATTACTTATTTTTCCATCTTTGTTTATATAAACCAAATCAGCGTTAGGAAAATATGTTGCATTAACATCATTTTGTTCCCATTTTAAATGAGTTTCCTCTGATGCTGATTCCCACTTATATTTTGCAGCACCCACAAAAGTTAATGCCTTAGATAAAGCAATTGATTCTGTTATTGAAGCTGTTGTTTGACTAATATTTTGATTTAACAATTCACCATTCATGGAAATTATTAATCCATTTTTAACATGAACAATAAACATCCCAAATTTTACTGGAACATTATTAATGGTTTGTTGATATCTATAATGAACGTATCCAAGTTGGTCTTTATCAACATTTAATAAAGTTAGCCCAAATTGTATATCAGAGTTGTAATGTTTAGTAAGCCAATTTTCTAACTTATCGAATGGTAATTCAAATCCGGATTTGAATTTCACATAATTAGGAACAGTTGTAAAATCTTTGTATCGAACAACCTCACTCCCCGGGATTTTTTCATCAGCTTTTTTTCCATAAAGTTCATGAGTAGCTGAGTTTGCTGTAAATATTATTAAGCAACATCCAGCTAATGCAATTAGTTTTTTAATCATTATTTTATAGTTTTAGTTAGTTTAAGAAGCCTAAAATTAATGTTTCTGGGTTTAAAAAAAATGCTTCATATCTTATATTATTGGAATGTTGAATTTATTTTTTAAAAAATTGACTAAAAAACCCTGTTTTATGACTATTTGTAGGTTTAATTTCTACCACTAATGATTCTGTAAATTGCATTGGAGTGTAATATACGTGACTATTGTGTGGGTTTTCTTTAAAAAACAAATCTAAATTATGTGCTATTTTAATTGTATCTTCAAGAGGATCTTCAGTATTAAAAGAATCAATTGTTATTTTTCTATAAAACTCAGTCTCCGGAAAATAATTAGATATTGAATTGATAAAAGTTTGATTCCAAATATTTGTAAATAATTTTCCATCTTTTATCTGTTTCTTCTTTAAAAGAAAGAAAGTGAGGTTTTTAAAAAATTCAAAATTTTGTTTAATAAATTTCTTATTATCCATACAAAATTCGAATAAACATGTTTTTGCAACATAAGGGACAATGTGTGTATATTTATCTTTTGTAAAGCTTATTTTAGGATCTTTTAATCCATTTTTTAGAGCATTAAATTTTTCTAAACTAAATTGATACAATTCTATATCCAATTTATTATGTTCAAGAATTAATTCTTTAGTTTCTTCATTTAATTCAGAAATTGAAGGTCTTTTAAACGTAATTCGTTTAACCTCCATCTCTTTCTTCCATTTTATATCAGTAATGTCTGAAAAATATTGCATAGATTTTTCATATTCTTCAAAAATCCCAACATAAACAGGGATTTGTTCTATTGCATCAAGAACATCATCTAAATCTGAAACTGTTGGTATTTTTGTATCATAAAGCCTTCTCCCTTTTAAAAAATTTATTGTTGAATTTTGTGTTTGTCTATCTTTAATGTAGTCAATAAAACACGTAGGTTTTTTACGAAAAAAATTCATTAACACTTCCCTTTCTTTAAAAAAATAGTATTCAGAAATTAATTTATCAATAGGGTGTCTCAACATCATAAAAATTGTAAAGGCTTTGTATTTTTCAAAATGTTGAGGATCAAAAATATCCCCTGCATTTGAAGTTTTAGTTTTTTCGATAACATGGCGATAGTGGAAATCAGGTGTGCTTGCCCAATATTGATTAGTCATAGCAGTACTAATAGTAGTCCCTCCAGTTTTTGGAATATGAACAAAAATTAAATTATCTCTCATTTTGTAGTGTTAAATTTTTTGGGAAAATACTCAAAAATTATGTAAAGTCAAATTGATATAAACTCTAAATTAATCTAAATTGTTATTAATTAATTTTCTAAAAATTGTAAACTTATTTTAAAATTAACTACGTTTGTAATTCAATTATAAATTAATAAATTAATAAATTATTAACTAAACAAATTATTATGAAAAAAACATTACAAATTTTTACTAAAATTACATTTGCAGTCTTAGCGTTTCTAGGCTTTGTAAATCGTGCTAATGCACAATGTCTTGCTGGTGAAGTAGCAGTTTCTTTTGATGTAGTAACCGATGCTTATGGCTACGAACTATATTGGGAACTAGTTCCAACTGGAAATGCTTGTGGCGTTGGAACTATTTTTGCAGGTGGTAATACGGCTGTTGGCTGTGGTGGTGGAGGTCTTCAAGCACAAGCACCTGGTGGTTATGCAAACAATACAACTGTAACAGAAGGTCCTTTTTGTTTAACTATTGGATCTCAGTACGATATTATTATGGTTGATGATTGGGGTGATGGTGGTAACTGTGTGAATAATGTGAATCAGTCTGTGAATGCATGTATGGGAGGATCAGCTTCCAATTTGACAGTAACATTTACTGCATTGGCACCTCCAACAGGTCCAGATTTAGTAATGACTACTACACAACCTGAGTATACAATATATCCATTATCTCAAGTCGCAAATATTGTAAGTGCGGGTAATATCGCAAATATTGGTGCTTTAGATGCAACAAATACTAAAATGTATGTTGCTGTTTATCAATTACCTTCTACCCTTGTTTATATGGACTCTTCGACTGCTTCAACAGTAGCTGTTAGTGCTAATACTAATTTTACAGTTGCTGGTTACACTCCAACTGTGGTTGGTAATTATTGGGTAGAATATATCTCATCAACTGATGCTGGTGATGCTAATGCTGCCAATGATACTGCTGGATACTTAGTTCAAGTTGATGATTCAACTTACGCAAGAGATTATGCAAATGTTGATGGAGTTACCGGATTATTAGGTATTGGAGCTGGTGGTGGTCAAAATGCTAGATTAGGTCAAACATTTAATTTATTAAATACCGACACATTGACATCTGTTGATATTTATATTGGAAATGGCGGTGGAGATTTAGCCGGACAACCTTTACAGGTTCATATTTATGCTACTGCTGCAGGTGTGCCAACTACTTTATTAGGTAGTACTGATCCATTTACTATGGATACAACAACAAATACTTTATGGAATTTACCTATTTCTAATGGTTTAGTTTTACCAGCAGGTATGTTTGCTGTTGCTGTAGAAGAAAATGATTCTAATATAACGATAGGTAATACCACTAAAGTTTTTACTAATAATGCTATTTATGTTAAATGGGATGGTAATGCAGGTGGTGCTTGGACTACTGTAGAAACTTTTGGTGCAGGTTTTTCTAAACCTTTTGTTTTAAGACCAAATTTTGGTGTTCCTCCATTACCTACTGGTATTTCTGAAGTTGCTAATACAAACTTTACAATATATCCAAATCCAGCTACTGAAAATATTTTAGTAAATAATGTAGTTAAAGGATCTTCTTTAGAAGTAGTTAATACTTTAGGACAAGTTGTTTATTCAGAAGTAATAAATAATACTAAATCAAACGTTAATGTTGCTAACTTCAACAATGGTTTATATATGATTAGAATTACTAACGGTAACGAAGTAATTACTAATACATTTGTTAAACAATAATTCATAATCTTTTTCGATTATAAAGAAAAGGCTCTACAAATGTAGAGCCTTTTTATATGTATTATTTATGAGAATAATTCAAATTATAACACTTTCAATTCTATTGTTTTCTTGCAAAACTCAGGCAGATGTATTAACTAATTCTGAAACAAAACAAACTGTTGAAAACAATCTAAAGAAGAATGAATTCTTTGTAGTTGTCGGACAAAGAAGAAAGACTAGAACGGACAGTAGTTTAAAAGAAACGATTTTATTAATAGGTGAAAAGAAATATTTTGTAAAGTTTGATGAAGGGTACGTTTCCGAAGAAAAATTACTAAAATACCTTAATAAAAAGATAAAAATTAAAGGAGAAATTAAGAATGGTTCTTGGGAGGCTAATAAATCTGGTTCAATAATAGATAAAAGCCAATCTATAAAAGGTCGTTCCGGAGAATATATTGTCGTTTATAGAATACTAGACAATTAGGCTAGTATTTTTTCCATTTATAAATACCTGTTCAACCCTATTATTTCCAAAGTAATAAGGTACAAAAGAAATACTCGAAATTTCTTTTGTAATAAAGATGTTTGCTTTTTTGCCAATGGTAATGCTGCCATGAGTATTTTCTAACCCCATTGCATAAGCAGCGTTAATAGTTGCTGCGTTAATAGCTTCTTCGGGAGTTAATTTCAGATATATGCAAGCAAGAGATAATACGAAATTCATGTTACCTGAAGGCGTTGAACCAGGATTAAAATCGGTTGCTAAAGCTATGGGCAAACCATTATTAATTAATTCTCTTGCCGGAGCATAAGGAATGTTTAAAAAGAATGAACACGAAGGTAATAACGTTGGCATAACATCTGATTTGGATAAATCTAAAATGTCTTGTGCTGTCATTACTTCTAAATGGTCAACCGAACGAGCTTTGTTTTTAATCCCAACCTGAATGCCACCAATACTAGTAAATTGGTTAACGTGTATTTTTGGTAAAAGCCCAATTTTTGCTCCAGCTTCCAAAATCCGATTGGTTTCTTCGGGTGTATAATAGTTGGTTTCACAAAACACATCAATATAATCAGCCAGTTTTTCTTCCTTTATCTTCGGTAACATCTCATTGATAATTAAATCAATGTAAGCTGTTCTGTTTGCTGCGTATTCAACAGGAATGGCATGAGCTCCCAAAAAAGTTGATTTTATGGTTAAATTACAAGTTTCTTTTAATCGTTTTATTACTCGTAACATTTTTAATTCAGCTTCTATCGAAAGCCCGTAACCACTTTTAATTTCAACAGCTCCAGTCCCCATTAACTGAATCTCTTTTATTCTTATTAAAGCATTTTGATACAGTTCTTCTTCGGATGTATTTTGAAGTTTTTTTGCAGAATTTAATATTCCACCACCTTTTGCTGCAATTTCTTGGTAAGTTAATCCTTTAATTCTATCTACAAATTCTTCTTCCCTGCTTGCTGCAAAAACCAAATGAGTATGCGAATCGCACCAAGTTGGAAAAACCATTTTCCCTGTTGCATCAATCACTTCAAGATTTGTCCAATCCGAAACACCCTCCCAACTTTCCATTTTACCATATCCTACAATCAAATTATCTTCAATAGCTAACCAAGCATCTTTAATGGTAGATAGAGTTGCCATTTCTTTTCCTGAAAGCTTTTTTACTGTTGGTTCTAAAACCTGTACCAGTTCTTTAATATTTTTGATGAGTATTTTTCCCATTACATTTACTTTGATGCTTCGAAGTTAGTAAAAAAATGAAAGAGCCTTATAAATGTTCCTTTTTTAGCCTTATTTTTGAAATACTTTTATGAGCGGAAATTCTTTTGGACATATCTTTAAATTAACCACTTTTGGGGAATCACATGGTGTTGCCATTGGAGGTGTTATTGACGGCTGTCCTGCAGGATTGACATTGGATGCTGATTTTATACAACTACAATTAGACAGAAGAAAACCTGGGCAATCAAAAATTACCACTCAACGCAAAGAAAGCGATACCATAGAATTTTTTAGCGGAATTTTTGAAGGGGTTACAACCGGTACACCCATTGGATTTATCATAAAAAATGACGACCAAAAATCGAATGATTATGAACACATTAAAGATAAATTTAGACCCTCTCATGCCGATTATACTTATCAATCAAAATATGGAATAAGAGATTATCGAGGTGGTGGAAGAAGTTCTGCTCGAGAAACTGCTTGTAGAGTGGTTGGTGGTGCTATAGCTCAATTGATGTTAAAACATTATGGAATTTCAGTTAACGCTTATGTTTCGCAAGTTGGAGAAATTGTTTCTCTAAAAAATTATCAACAATTAAATTTAGAACAAACTTATAAAAACCCGGTAAGGTGTGCCGATGAAAACGTGGTAGATGCCATGTTTAATTTTATCGATAAAATCAGAAAAGAAGGCGATACTATTGGTGGAGTTGTTAGTTGTGTGATTCAAAAAGTTCCTGTTGGTTTGGGTAGCCCTATTTTTGATAGATTGGAAGCTGATTTGGCAAAAGCCATGTTAAGCATCAATGCAAGTAAAGGTTTTGAGTTTGGTTCTGGGTTTTCTGGCACTACTCAAAAGGGCTCTGAGCATAACGATGCTTTTTATGTGGACAATAAAAAGGTGAAAACCAAAACCAATAATTCAGGTGGAATTCAAGGTGGGATAAGTAATGGCGAAGATATTTTTTTTAGAGTAGCATTCAAACCTATTGCCACTATTATGCAAAAACAACAAACTGTTGATGTTGATTTGAACGAAACAGAGATAATGGGTAAAGGTCGCCACGACCCTTGTGTTTTGCCTCGTGCTGTTCCCATTGTTGAAGCAATGGCTGCTTTGGTTATTGTCGATCATCTTTTATTAAACAGAACTGTAAAATTATAAACTCATCAACCCAAAAATGAAAAAACTAGCTTTACATTGGAAAATATTAATAGGAATGGTGTTGGGGGTACTACTTGCTATTTTTTTGATTCAATTCTCTTGGGGAGCTGAGTTTATTAAAGACTGGATTAAACCTTTCGGAAAAATATTTATCAATGCTCTTAAATTGATTGCAGTTCCTCTAATCTTAGCTTCATTAATAAAAGGAGTCTCCGATTTAAAAGACATTTCTAAATTATCTAAAATTGGAGGAAGAACCATTTTAATTTACATCACAACAACAGTTTTAGCCGTTTCTATCGGTTTAGCGATAGTTAACATTGTTCAGCCTGGCAACAGTATTTCCGAACAAACCAGAACAGAATTATTAGAAAATTATAAAGAAGATGCTGCTCAGAAAAAAGAAGCTGCATTAAAACAACAAGATGCTGGACCACTCCAAGCATTACAAGATTTAGTCCCTGATAATATTATTTCAGCAGCTTCTGATAATGGAAACATGCTGCAAATTATTGTCTTTGCTATATTTTTTGGCATCGGTTTGATTTTAATTCCTGCTGATAAATCGAAACCGGTAAAAGATTTTTTTGATGGGTTAAATGAAGTGATTCTAAAACTTATCGATTTAATTATGTTAGCTGCACCTTTTGGAGTTTTTGCATTGTTGGCCACATTGGTAGCAGAATCGCCAAGTATAGATTTATTTAAAGCTTTATTGTGGTATGCCTTTTCTGTTGTTTTAGGATTAGTGATTATGATGGCAGTTTATGCAATTATTGTTAAGGTATTTGCTAAAAAATCGCCTAGTTTCTTTTTTAAAGGAATTGCACCAGCACAATTATTAGCTTTTTCGACCAGTTCGAGTGCTGCTACTTTACCCGTTACCATGGAAAGAGTTCAAGAACATTTAGGAGTTGATGAAGAAGTGGCAAGTTTTGTTTTACCCATCGGAGCTACCATAAACATGGATGGAACCAGTTTATACCAAGCTGTTGCTGCTGTTTTTATTGCTCAAACCTTTGGAATGGATTTAAGTTTTACGGCTCAGCTCGGCATTATTGTTACCGCAACCTTGGCTTCTATTGGTTCGGCTGCTGTTCCTGGTGCAGGAATGGTTATGTTGGTTATTGTTCTTGGTCAGGCAGGAATTCCTGAGGCAGGATTGGCATTAATTTTTGCCATCGACCGACCATTAGACATGTGTAGAACAACGGTTAATGTAACTGGTGATGCTGCTGTTGCAATGATAGTGGCAAATTCGGTAGGAAAATTACACCAACCAAAAGTGAAAAATTGGAGTGATAATTATCATCGAACAAATTAATTTTATTCAAGTACATTTACTTTATTGTTGAATGATTCGTTTTTATGTGGTTTTTTTTCAAAACGGAAAAAATAATCACCATTTATTAACTCAAAAAAACATTAATTTTATCACACGTTTAAATAAAGACTAAAACCTTATACAAATGAAAAAAGCACTTAAAATATTTGGATTCACTTTCCTTGCATTATTATTAATTATCATTTCACTCCCTTTTATTTTTAAAGGAAAAATCATAGAAATGGTTAAAGAAGAAACCAATAACATGTTGAATGCAAAAGTCGATTTTGGCGATTTTGATATGGGTTTACTCAGCACATTTCCTGATTTTAATTTTTCTATCAATGATGTTTCTGTGGTTGGTGTTGATAAATTTGAAGGAATTGCATTGGCAGACATTAAAAATTTGACCTTAAGAGTTGATATCATGAGTGTAATAAGTGGTTCAGAAATTAATGTAAAAACAATCAATATTTCTAATCCAACTATTAATGCTATAGTTTTAGCCGATAGTACCGCCAACTGGGACATCATGAAAGCAACGGAGGAAGATACGGTTACAACAGTTGAAGAACCATCTAACTTTAAATTGGGTTTAAAAGATTTAACCATTACCAATGCTCGTATCATTTATAAAGACGAAACCATGAATTTACTGACGGAAATTATTGGATTAAACTTTAATTTAAGTGGTGATATGACTGCTTATTTTACAACATTAAAAACGATTACTACTATTGATACCTTAAACCTTCAAATGGACGGCGTTAATTACATGAAAAATGCAAAAATTGAGGCTAAAGCTGATATAGATGCTGATTTAGCTAACTCAAAATACACTTTTAAAGAAAACGAATTTACTATCAATGAGTTAATTCTTGGTTTAGATGGTTGGGTGGCTATGCCAACCGACGATATTGATATGGACATTAAATTTAATGCGAAGAAAACAGACTTTAAAAATATTCTTTCGATGGTTCCTGCTGTTTATATGACTGATTTTAAAAGTGTAAAAACTTCTGGAAAATTAGCGTTAGACGGTTTTGCAAAAGGAGTATATGCCGAAAATAAATTACCTGCATTTGCATTAAAACTGATTATCGAGAACGCCATGTTTAAATATCCTGATGTGCCAAAATCAGTAAATAATATTCAGGTGGATTTACGGATCGATAACAAAGATGGTGTTGGGTGTTTTTACTTCTGACGTAAGCATTAAAGGAAAAATGTCGTCGATTGAAAAAGAACAATACCAAGATTTTAATGCCGAAGGAAACATGAAATTAGAAAACATGTTGTACAAGTCAGATTCGCTTCCTTATGATGTGATGTTGAATGTAATGAGTTTAAACTTTTCGCCACAACATGTTGAATTGGCTGCTTTTGATGCGAAAATTGGTAAAACTGATTTACAAGCCAACGGTAGAATTGATAATATTTTATCGTATGTTTTTGCCGACGACCAAGTATTAACTGGTAAATTTAATGTAACCTCTACCCTACTCGATGTTAACGAATTTATGAGTGATACCGAATCTGCTGCAACAACGACAAGCACAACTGAAACTGAAGAACCTCTTTCGGTTGTTGAAGTACCAAAAAACATTGACTTTACTTTAACATCAGCTTTTACAAAAATTATATACGATAACATTCAAATTGATAATACCAAAGGTTTATTGGTAGTGAGAGATCAAAAAATTGACATGCAAAACCTGAGCATGAATTTAATGGGTGGAAGTATGGTTATGGATGGTTATTACGAAACTACCAACCCAAAAATTCCGGGAATTAAATTTGATATGAACATTAAAGATTTTGATGTTCAAACCGTTGGATCGACCTTTACTTCGGTTACCGAAATGGCACCAATTGTAAAAAACACCCATGGTAAATTTAATACCAAGCTGGCTGTAAAAGGGGTTTTAAACGATAAAATGGAACCCGATTTAAAAACCTTAAATGGTGGCGGTTTCATGCAAACCCAAAATATTGAAGTGAGAGAATTTAAACCGATGGTTAAATTGGCTGATCTACTGAAAAACGACAAGTTGAAAAATTACAGCTTAAACAATACCAACATCACCTACGAAATTAAAGAAGGAAGAGTTTACACCCAACCTTTTGACATAAAACTTGGAAATGCTGTCGGAACCATGTCGGGTTCTAATGGATTAGACCAAACCATTGATTATAAAATGGCATTAAAAATCCCAAGTAAAGATTTAGGGATGAGTGATGCATACAACAAATTAAATACACAAGCTTCCGGTTTAGGATTAAACTTGAAAGCAGCCGAATTTGTAAATATTGATGTGTTGATTGGTGGTACGTTTACTGACCCAAAAATATCAACCAGCTTGAAAGGTGCTGCAGGTAGTATTGTAAATGATGTAAAAGAACAAGTAAAAGAGAAAATTAACGAAGAAATTGATAAAGCCAAAGAACAAGCTATTGCCAAAGCAAAAGAAGAAGCTGCTAAATTGGTTGCTGAAGCTAAAAATCAATCCAATAAAGTGAGAACAGAAGGAAAAAATGCTGCAAATCTGGTTCGAACAGAAGCTGCTAAACAGGCACAAAAATTGCTTGATGAAGCCGGTGGTAATTTTATTAAGAAAAAACTAGCTGAAGAAGCCGGAAAAAAATTAAAAAGTTCTGCTGAAACAAACGCTCAAAAAGTGGAAAATGAAGCCAATGCAAAAGCTGACCAAATAGATGCTAAAGCACAAGAAGAAGCTAATAAATTAATTGCAAAAGCTGAAGCCCAAAAATAAATTAAAGAGACTAAGATTTGGTGATGAAGAAATGTTTTTTTGTAGGTAGTTTTTTACTTTGTTCTTTTTTGGGGTTTGCTCAGGAAGAGGCTTGTCCTGAACCTAAAAAAAAGGCTGTGAAAATTGTTGATGATGCTAAAAATACGGATGCCAATACCTATTACAAAGCACTGATTGAAGCTATAAAAGTTGACCCTGATTATTTAGAAGTATATGACGAATTAGCAAGTATCAACGAACGTAAGGTTGCCACATCGAATAACCAACGGGATGCTCAACAACACATCAATAGAGCATTAGAATATTTTAATAAAATTATAGAAATATGCCCTGAATACAGAGGGTTTTATGTTCCTATGCATTTGGGCGATTATTACTACAGTTTAAAAGAATATGGTAAAGCAAAACCTTATTATCAAACCATATTAAGTTCTCCAAAAGCTTATAAAAAAGACGAACGAAAAGCTTTTGATAGAATTCAAAACATTGATGCTTATTTTAATTTATTAAAAGATACCGTACCCTTCAATCCTGAACTGGTTGTGGGCCCTGCCACTCAACGAGATGAATATTTACCCATGCTTTCGCCCGACAACAAATTCTTGTATTTTACCCGTAAAATGCCTGATGAAACAAAAGGTTCATTAGATGGTGGTGATAAAGAATTGTTTGTGGTTAGTCGCCAAATAGCCAAAGACAAGTTCAGTGGCGGAATCCCTATGCCTAGTCCTTTTAATTTGGGTCAATTTCAAGGAGGAGTAAGCATATCGGTAAACAACAAAATAATATTTATTACCATTGTTGAAGTGATTCCTTATCGTGGTAATAATCCTTACGGAAGAGGCAAAATGTTTGATAACGCTGACATTTATTTTTCGGAATTAATTGATGGGGAGTGGACTAAGCTTCAATCTATTGGCAGCAACATCAATACCGAAATTACTTGGGAAGCACAACCTTCTATTTCGGCAGATAACAAAACGCTGTTTTTCACCAGAGTTACCGACCCTTTTGCACCAAACATGGACATTTACAAAAGTGAACGACAACCAAATGGGTTATGGGGCGACCCGATAAATCTTGGAGAAACCATCAATACTCCTTTAGGCGATGAAAAATCACCTTTTATACATTCCGATAGTTACACCTTGTATTTTTCATCAACCGGACATTTGGGTTTAGGTGGTTACGATATTTTTTATTCAAAAATTGACCCTCAAACGAATCAGTTCTCTAAACCGGTAAACATTGGTTATCCAATAAATACTGAAAACGATGAACATGGTTTTATTGTAAACAGAGATGGCGACAAGGCCTATTTTGGTTCATCTGACCCCGAAACCAAAGATTTGAATATTTATTCGTTCGATTTATACGAAAAAGCACGACCACAAAAAGTAGTGTTTGTAAATGGAGAAATGTTAAATAATAAAGGAGAAGTTCCTGAAGGAGCTCAAGTGATGTTGAAAAATACCAAAACCAACCGTGAAGTTGAAGGAGTAATTGACCAAAAAACAGGGGAATATGTAGCTGTAATGACTGTGGATAAAGATGAAGATATTATGCTTACCGCAAAAAAGAAAGGTTATGCATTTAGTTCTCAGTTAATCAGTTCAAACGAAATTGTAATTGGAAAACCTGTAAAAACAGAAAAATTAGAAATAAAACCTATTGCAGTGGGCGAAGCTTACCGTATCAATAATATTAATTTTGCTACCAATTCGTTCGAAATCACACCGAAAATTACGTTGGTATTGAATGAATTTATCACTTTTTTAAAAGAAAACCCTACTGTTAAAATTGCTATACACGGACACACCGATAATGTTGGTGATGCAAAAGAAAACCTAATCTTATCGCAAAACAGAGCAAAAGAAGTATATAATTATTTAATACTGGAAGACATCGAACCCAAACGATTATCATACAAAGGTTTTGGCTCAAGCAAACCCATAGCCAACAACAAAACAGAAGAAGGAAAAGCAAAAAATCGTAGAACCGAATTTGTAATTGTTGGTAAATAAACCACTACCATTGCATTTGCCATAGCTTACCTCAAAGGTAATTTTATACACACGAAAGTACAAAAGTAATCAACTAATAAGAAGCTCTTTTGATGATTTGTAGTATATTTTTTTCTATTTTTGAAATATAAACCCTGATAGTTTTTCAGGCTAATCCCCAAAAAATCATATAGATTAGCCTGACAAAATCAGGAGTATAAATAAGTTGGTAGAAATAAAAGAAAGAATGATTCAGTATTTTGAAATGAACGAAAGCCATATTAAGTCTGCCATAAATTTATGGGCAAATACCAGAGGTATTGATTTAACCATTGGTGATTCTGAGGATGAAATAAAAAAGTACTTGATTAGAAATACAGGATTTAGTTTTATTGGCTTAGACTCAGAAAAAAATCAATTGATTGGCTCCATTCTCTGTGGTCATGATGGAAGAAGAGGTTTTATCTATCATTTGGCAGTATCCGAAAAATACAGGAATAAGCAAATTGCTCAAGAACTTATTGCGAGAAGCTTAGAAAAACTATATAAAATTGGCATTAAAAGATGTATGGTTATGGTCAAAGAAACGAATTACAAGGCTCAATTATTTTGGAGCAAGAATGGATGGTCTCAACGAAATGATTTAAGAATGTTTTCATTTGATTTAATGAAAAACGAATAATACTTCTCCCAACAAAAAATAAAGTGCATTGAAGCGTGCTTTATTCAAAACGTTATGGCAGCTACATAAGTAATACTATAAATAGGTAAAAAAATAAATATTTCAATATTTTGACTTACACGAGAATTGACTCCGTCAAACTCTCACACCGGTAATACCATTCGGTAACACTTCGACATGCTCAGTGAGACATTACTCAGGGTAAACTTTGTATCATATTCTAACGCCTATGATACAAACATCGTCTAAAGTTTCCAGCAAATCTTAAATCCGAAAAGTTTGATTTGAAACAGTTTCTGTCAGAGTAATGTGTAAATTTCGTATAATTATTCAATATATTAATAATTTATACTATTTTTGTATATAATACCGATTAACTAAAATAATATACAATTTTTGTATAATGAAAACAATAAGCAACATAGCAGCTTTTGTTAAGTACCACAGGGAAAAGCAAAAGTTAACACAAGAACAACTGGCAGAAATGACTGGCTTAGGTATTCATTTTATTCGTGATTTGGAACAAGGTCGTTCAAAATTACGTCTCGATAAGGTAAATGAAGTGCTTTCTTTTTTTGGTTTTCATCTTGGTCCCAACGTTAATGCAAATGATCCATGGCAAATTTGGTACACCTTTATCAATAAGGCGGTTACAATTACAAAGACAGATAAAAAACAAGTTGTAGGATTTTTGATGAGTGAAGTTAGAGATGAAAAAAGCAATATCATTGCCTGGAAAGTACTTCCTAATCCAAAAGCACTTGAATGGAAAGAAAAAAAAGACGACTCTTTATTCGTTGAAGTAAAACAAAATGAAATCGCTGACATTAATCTTCAAACATTATGAAATAGCCATATACCATAGCATACAAACAGAAATGAGAATATGGCGTATTCCATCTGACATAAAAAAACAACCGAACGAAATGAGCTCATGAGTACATTAATTAACAACAAAAATGAACGAATAATAAATATCTACACATGAAAAAAGGGATAGTAAAATTTCACGATGCAACAGTTGGTATGGTTTATCAGATTATTGGTAACGATGATAAGAATAAGAACGGATATTTTTTTGAATACAATAAAGAGTATATTAAAAATCCTATTCACGGCCCGATAAGTCAAACCTTACCGGTTCGTGAAGAACCATATCGCAATGAAGAAAATTTAATCCCGTTTTTTGACGGATTAATTCCAGAAGGATTTCTTTTAAATGTTGCTTTAAAGAATTGGAAGTTGAATGAGAAAGACAGAATGGAATTATTATTAAGTGTTTGTGGTAACTGCATTGGTGCGATTAGCATTAAAAGAATAGAAAGTAATGAAAGCAAATAAGCAATGTTTATATTGTTATAAACCATTGAGTGATGGTCAAATTGATTTTCATCCTCCATGCAGTAAGCAGTTTTTTGGTTTAGAAACACCACCAATACTCTCATTGAGTAAAAAGGAGTTAATGGAAATGGCAAAACAAATTACGGAACTAAGTGTAACCATACCTGGAGTTCAGCCAAAATTATCATTGAATCTTCACGTAGATCCCAACGATCCGAAAAAATCAAGATTAACAATAGTAGGTCTGTGGGGACAATATATTTTAAAACCGCAATCAGAATTGTATCCATCGCTTCCCGAAAATGAAGACTTAACCATGCATTTAGCTGAACTGGCAAGAATAAAAACAGCTTCACATTCATTATTAAGAATAACATCAGGTCAATTGACCTATGTAACAAAAAGATTTGATAGGGTGAAAGGAAAGAAAATTCCAATGGAGGATTTTTGCCAGTTAATGGAAGTGCCAAGTACAGGCAGAAGCAAATACGATAGCAGTACCATGGAACAAGTTGGAAAAACTATTGCAAAGTATTCTTCAGCACCTGGTATAGATTTAATTACATTCTTCGATATATCAGTTTTTTCTTTTTTAATCGGCAATTCTGATTTGCACTTGAAGAACTTCTCGATGATTAAGAATGAAGACCATCAATATCGGTTATCACCTGCCTATGATTTAATTTCAAGCAATTTGGTAATGGGAAAATACGACATAGAACAGATGGCATTACATTTAAACGGTAAGAAAAATAAAATCAGAAAAAAGGATTTTATTGCACTTGCAACCAACTTGAAAATTGCTTCAACCATAACTGAGAAAATATTTTCAAAATATGGATCTCTATTAAATCAATTTGAAGAACTAATTCAGATAAGTTTTTTAAATGATGAATTAAAGGAACAATACATTCAATTGATTAGACAAAGAGCATCTGCTTTAGAATTAAAATAAAGAAATCTTCCCCCTAAATAAAAGAATTTCAAGGAGATTTTTAGTAACACTTTACTTTAAAATTTAATTGGCTAAAAGCTTGTTTTGAAGTTTGAAAAAAGACTTTAAAAAAACCATATTTGTTGTTTTTCCACCGTTGTTTTTTAGACTGCTATGGCTACTGTTTATGGATTTTTAGTTAGGCTGTAGGTCAAGTTCGTGTTCTATGCCTAATCAGATAAGGTGTTTATTCTTTATATCAAACTCTCACACCGATAACACCCATTCGGCTTCGCTCAGGGCAAACTTCGCATCATATTCTAACGCCTATGATACAAACATCGTCCAATTGTTCGAGGTCGTTTTTCCAAACATTAAAAAATGTTTTTACGGCATTTTTTTGTTGGCTAATAGGTTGCTTATGCCATTCCATTAGTTTTTCTTTTACTCCTTTCCACTTTAATTTTTTACCTTTTATTCCTCCAAATTGATCGGGCAACCCATCGGTACATAAATATAAAGTAGTCCCTTTTTTAAGCGTTATTTTATGATTTACAAAATCCTTTTTCTTTTCATAAATAGAAAAGCCAATCGATTCTCTGTTTCCTTTTATTTCGTTTAACTCATTACCTTCACAAACAAATAACGAATGAAAAGCTCCGGCAAAATTAAGTTCGTTGGTTTTTATATTGTAAGAACAGATTCCCATGTCCACCCCATCTCTAATATTTTCCTCCGAATTTTTAAACAAACTTTGCATCAATTCGTCCATTTTATTTAAAATTTCTGCGGGCTTCGTTATCTGATTTTCAAGCACCACTTTATTAATCATGTTGTAAGCTATTAAACTTACAAAAGCACCTGGCACACCATGTCCGGTGCAATCTATAACCGAAAAAATAATTTCGTCGTTTACCTGCTCTACCCAATAAAAATCTCCGCTAACAATGTCTTTGGGCTGATAAAAAACAAAACAGTTTTTTAAATGGGTTTTCACTTTTTTATCGGAAGGTAAAATGGCAAACTGAATACGTTTAGCATAATGAATACTATCGGTTATCGCAATATTTTTACTTTCAATTTCGTTTCGCTGAATTTCAATTTTTTTAAATGCAGCAACAATTTGTGTGTTTTTTTTCTTTATCTCATCGGTTTCTGAAGTTAAGCTTCGAAGCTGATGTTCAAATTCAATTTTCTTGAGTTTTTGGGCATTGTTTAAACTGTGCAACTCATTTTTAAGGTTATTGTATTTATTTAAATATTGATATGCATTTTTATAATCTTTTAACCCCGAATATGCTTTCGAAAACAACTCAAACAAAGGATATTGATCTTCTTTCGATTTTTTTAGTTTAGAAATTTCAAAAGCTTTAGTTAGTATTTCTATGGCTTCGTTGTACTTTTTATCGAGCAACAAAATATTGGCTTGCATTTGGTAGGCAGCAATAATAATTTGCCAATAGTCGGTTTCAATACCAAATGCCAATCCTTTTTGTATAAATTCTTGAGCAATTTTATACTCTTTTTTAAAATAATTAACCTCGCCAATATTATAATAAACAATAGCTTTCATTCGATTGGTTAAGTCGAATGTTAAACAAATATTAAAATATTTTAATGCATTTTCATAATCCTGCATTACGGTATAAGTATCGCCAATATTATTGTAAGTAGTAATTTGACCTTTTTCGTCGTTTGCTTTTTTTCTAAGTACTAAACATTTAAGGTTACACTCCAAACGCTTGTTATAATCTTGTAAAAAATTATAAACCCCACCCAAAATATTTAAACATTCGGCTTCTCCCCCATAATTGTTACAACTTATGTATAAATCCATCGCCTCTAAAGCTGTACGCATTACCTTTCCATAATCAGAAATATAGGCATAACACAACGACAACTGCTTTAAGCTATCTGCCAGTTCTTTGGTAAAAAAATGTTTTTGAGCAAGTTCTTTTGCCTGTTCGGCACATTCTACAGCTTTTGTAAATTGGGTAGCAAGTATTTCTTCCGATTGTTTTATTAAATCCTGAATTTCTTGTTGTTGCTGAATTTCAACATTTATAAGAGATGTATTTTTTTTTAAATCCAAGGATACTTTATTTATGGGCTAAAATTACACTATTTTAAGTTACCTAAAATCAGCAGGTCTTTATTTTACAGCATAAGACTGATGAGTATTCAGACGTTTGTTTAGATGAGAAAATTTGAAACTTATGGATTGTTTACCAACTAAAACCTGTTAAACCTTGCTCATTTAAGACGTGATAATAATTCGTGTTTCTTTCTAAGGCAAAATGTTTTGCGACAAATTTTCTAACTGATAATGTTTAATTTTGCCATTCGTTATGAGTAGATTTTTTTTAGAAATACAGTACAATGGCACCAACTATCACGGCTGGCAAATTCAGGAAAATGCACACAGCGTTCAGGCAGAAATAAATAAAGCGTTGTCTATATTTTTACAAGAAGAAATTTTAGTTTTAGGTTGTGGGAGAACCGATACTGGTGTTCATGCCAAACATTATGTTGCTCATTTTGATACTGAAATTTTATTTGAAGAAAATCAACTGGTGTATAAATTAAATAGTCTTTTACCAAAAGATATTTCCTGCTCATCGGTTTTTCAGGTTCCCGATAAAAAACATGCTCGTTATTCTGCCACTTCACGCACTTACGAATATTGGATTATTCAGCATAAAAATCCTTTTTTTACTGATAGTGCCTATTATTTGCCCTCAAAACTAAGTATTGATTTGATGAACAAAGCAGCCGATTTATTGATTCAACAAACCGATTTTTCGAGTTTCAGCAAAAGCAGAACCGGTACCACCACCAACATTTGTGAGATAAGTTTTGCGAAGTGGGAAATGAAAAACGATGTACTCATATTTACCATAACTGCCAATCGTTTTTTACGCAACATGGTACGGGCAATTGTTGGTACTTTGATTGAAATTGGGCAAGAAAAAATTCCCGTAAACTCCATACACAAAATAATAGCTTCAAAAAATCGTTCAAGTGCAGGAGCAAGTGTTCCGGCACATGGATTATATTTAACCGAAGTGAACTATCCATTCTTAAAAAAGTAATTAAAATTGGCAAACAGCGTATCAGGAAAAGCTTTCGATTTTTCATTATTTAAACGAATAATGAAATACATCAATCCATACAAAGGAGTGTTTTATTTTACAGCTTTTATCGGTATTGTGTTAGCATTTGTGGCTTTAGTCCGACCAGTATTGATACAAAAAACCATCGACGAAAACATTAAAAATTTTGATGCACAAGGTTTGTTAGTCATGACCATTATTTTAATCGGATTTTTATTGATAGAATCAACTTTTGAATACGTTTTTAATTATTTGGGAAATTTATTGGGTCAGAATGTCATTCGGGATTTAAGAAATCAAGTATTTAAACATGTGCTGGAATTCAAATTACAACATTTCGACAAAACGCCTATCGGACAATTAGTAACCAGAACTGTTTCAGATATTGAAACCATTGCTGAAATGTTTTCAGGTGGTATTTTAGTTATTATTGGCGATTTACTTAAAATTTTTACCATCATTTGCTACATGCTATACAAACAATGGGATTTAGCATTAATAACCCTCATCCCTATTCCACTGTTATTTTTGGCAACATCCGTATTTAAAAAAGTGATTAAAAAGGCTTTTCAGGAAGTGCGTGAAGAAGTTGCAAAACTCAACACCTTTGTTCAGGAACATGTTACCGGAATGTCAATTGTTCAGGTATTTAACCGTGAACAGGTTGAAATGAATAAATTTGCCGAAATCAATAAAAATCATAGAGACGCAAACATTAAAACCGTTTGGGCATATTCGGTATTTTTTCCTGTAGTCGAGATTTTATCGGCAGCCTCCATTGCTTTAATGGTTTGGTATGGTTTTAAAGAAGTGATTGTACAACATACCACTCCCGGTGTTATTTTTTCCTTCATCCTGTTTATTTATATGCTTTATCGACCAATTCGTCAATTGGCAGACCGTTTCAACACCTTACAATTAGGAATGGTAAGCTCTGAGCGTGTTTTTAGATTACTCGATACCGATGCTACCATTGAAAACAACGGAACTCTCACTGCTCAAAACTTAAACGGAGATATTGAATTTAAAAATGTGTGGTTTGCCTATACTGATGAAGAATGGGTATTAAAAGACATTTCGTTTAACATAAAAAAAGGAGAAGCCTTGGCTCTGGTTGGTGCCACCGGGGCAGGTAAATCTTCTATTATTAATTTAATTGGCAGGTATTACGAAATAAACAAAGGGGAAATTTTAATTGATGGTATAAACATTAAAGACATAGAAATTAATCTTTTACGTAAACACATTTCGGTCGTGTTGCAAGACGTATTTTTATTTTCAGATACCATTTACAACAACATTACACTTTACAGCCCTGATATAACAGAAAGCCAAGTAATTGACGCAGCAAAAAAAGTAGGCTCACATCATTTTATTAGCCAACTGCCCGGTGGTTATCAATATAATGTAAAAGAACGTGGAGCATTATTATCGGCTGGTCAACGACAATTAATATCATTCATCCGTGCCTATGTTCATCAACCCGAAATTTTAATTTTAGATGAAGCCACCTCTTCCATTGATAGCGAATCGGAAGCACTGATACAACACGCTACAGAAGTACTGACAAAAGGCAGAACATCAATAATTGTTGCACACCGTTTATCAACCATTAAAAATGCAACAAAAATTTTGGTAATTGATAAGGGACAAATTGTTGAAGAAGGAAGCCATAACGAACTCATCAATAAATCAGGTTATTATAAAAAATTATACGATTATCAATTTAAAAATTTGAAATTAGAAATTTGAAATCGGCAATTGGAGATTAATCTCTAATTTCCAATCTCTAATCATTAATTTTACCAAACATGATAAAATATATTTCCACCATATCATTACTAATCATTATTTTAACTACATTTTCGTGTAGAAAGGACGATATTATTACCGATAGTTCGGCTCGACTGTCGTTTTCGACCGATACGTTAATTGTCGATACTGTTTTTGCAACCATAGGCTCCACCACCCGAAGAATTACTGTTTATAACCGTAACGATAAAACGGTAAACATTTCTACTATTGCTGTTGCAAAAGGCTCAAGCTCTCAATTTCGAATAAATGTGGATGGCGTTGCCGGAAATACTCATTCAAATGTTGAAATTGAAGCCAACGACAGTTTGTTTATTTTTATAGAAGTTACCATCGACCCCAATAATGTATTATCGCCATTTGTGGTTGAAGATGATATTGTTTTTGTTACCAACGGAAATCAACAAAATGTTCATTTAGCTGCTTGGGGGCAAAATGCACATTATTTTACTCCAAAAGTATTCCCTACCAATGGTTTGCCAAAATATTCTTGTTTAGATGGTGATTGTAATGGTTCCATCCCTCCTATTAACCAAACTTGGATAAACGACAAACCTTATGTAATTTATGGTTATTTAGTTATCGATTCTGCTGATGTGTTGAATATTAACCCCGGCGTAAAAATTCATTTGTACAACAACTCAGGTATATGGGTGTATAAAGGCGGAAACCTAAACGTTAATGGCACAAAAACCGACCCTGTTACCTTTCAAGGAACTCGTTTGGATTTTAGTTTTAAGGATGTTCCGGGGCAATGGGATAGAATTTGGATAAACGAAGGCAGTGTAAACAATGTATTTAATTATGCCGTTATAAAAAATGCCTACGTTGGCATACAAGCAGAAACCTTGCCTTTTGAACCCAATACTGCTATTAGCTCCAATAAATTAATTCTAAACAATTGCGAAATACACAATGCTTCTGCGGTTGGTATTTTGGCCACCAATTTTATTATTGAAAGCGAAAATACTTTAATCACTAATTGTGGACAATACAACTTGTTGGTTACTGGTGGAGGAAAATACATTTTTAGTCATGCTACCATTGCCAACTATTGGCCCGATGGGGTTCGTCAAACTCCTGCTGTTTTTGCCCAAAACTATTATCAGGATATTAACGGAGCTATTCAAGTACGAAATATCGATTCGTTAAACTTTTTAAACTCCATTATTTATGGAAATGTAGATAACGAATTTGACATAGCTCAACCACCAGTTGGTTTTATTAATTATGCCATAAACTACTGTGTTATAAAAACATCTTATGGCATAACGGGTAATGTGAGTAATAACATTATAAATCCAGGTAACACCTCTATTTTTGCTGATTATACCACCCACAATTATCATTTAACATCCGGGTCTCCTGCCATTAATATAGGTATTGCAAGTAGTGTAATTCTCGACCATGATGAAAACCCAAGAAATGGTTTTCCAGATGCCGGGGCTTACGAGTATCAATAGCATAAATAGTATGAAATAAAAAACAAAAAGCTCCTCATTTCTGAAGAGCTTTTGTTTTGCGGTCTGGACGGGACTCGAACCCGCGACCCCCTGCGTGACAGGCAGGTATTCTAACCAACTGAACTACCAAACCGTTTTCCTGTTAAAGGAGTGCAAATATAAAGGTTTTTTTGTTGTTCTAAAATTTTTTAAAAAATTTTATTGCATTTTTTTCCTTTTTATCAAATATGCCAATAAAACGTGATGAAATCCTTCGTTAATATCTACTTCCACAAATTCAATCCCGTATTGTAAACATTTTAGTTTTAATTGATTAGTTTGTGTTCGTATTTGCTCAATATAGCTTTCTTTAATTTCATTAGGATGAAGTTTAACTTCCTCTCCACTTTCTAAATCAATAAATTGATATGGTCTGTTTTCGAAATTAAAGTCAACTTCTTTATCTTTGTCTATGGTATGAAATAAAATAACCTCATGCTTATTGTGTTTTAAATGCTGTAAAGCCGAAAACAACTCATCATGACTACCTGTATTTTCCATCATATCGCTAAAAATAATAACCAGTGAGCGTTTATGAACACTCTCAGCAATGGTATGTAACGATTTTATGGCAAATGTACTTGTATTTACATTGGGCAGGTTGATAAGTTTTTCTAATTCGTGATACAAAAATTTATGATGAACAGTACTCGACTTTGAAGGTGTATGCACATCTAATTTATCACTAAAAATACTTAAACCTACAGCATCACGTTGTTTTTTAAGCAAATTCATGATAGCCGCTGCTGCATAAATAGAAAATTTTAACTTGTTAAACTTATCTGAATTGTAATCTATTTCAGGAAAGTACATCGAAGAGGAAGCATCAATCACTAATTGGCAACGCAAATTGGTTTCTTCTTCATATCGTTTTAAAAACAATTTATCGGTTCTACCATACAATTTCCAATCTACATGACGAGTTGATTCTCCACTATTATATAATCGGTGTTCGGCAAATTCTACCGAAAAACCGTGAAAAGGGCTTTTGTGCAAACCGGTTATAAAGCCTTCCACCACCTGTTTGGCAATCAACTCCAATTTGGTATATTGTTGAATAATATGTAAGTCAATATTAAAACTCATGGATTCAAAGTTAGTTTTATTCTTCATTCATAAAAAGGTTTATTTACTAATTGTTGTTAATAATCATTTTTAAACATCAATTTACAACCTGTTAATCTTAGTACTTTTCACTAAAAATTAAACTCATGATATTAGGAACTATCGATTGGATTATAATTGCCTCTTTTCTTTTGTTATCACTTTATATTGGTTTAAAATATAAGAATAAAGCAAGCAGTAGTTTGGCTAATTTTTTCCTTGGCGGAAGAAATCTGCCTTGGTACATTGCCGGAATGTCGATGGTAGCTACCACTTTTGCAGCCGATACACCTTTAGCTGTAACCGAACTGGTTGCAAAAGATGGTATTTCATCAAACTGGATATGGTGGAATTTTTTAATTGGTGGTATGTTAACCACGTTCTTTTTTGCCAATTTATGGAGAAGAGCAAATGTTTTAACAGAATTAGAATTAATAGAACTTCGTTATAGCGGAAAACCTGCTGCAATTTTAAGAGGATTCAAATCTATTTACCTTGGTTTGTTTATGAATGTTTTGATTATTGGTTGGGTTAATCTTGCCATGGTTTCTATCATTCAAATATTTTTTGATGTGCCTCCATCAATAGCATTTTGGTATATGGTGGTGGTTATGGTTATAGCCATGATTTATTCATCGCTTTCGGGCTTATTGGGTGTTGCCATCACTGATACTATACAATTTGTTATTGCCATGGTGGGTTGTATCATTTTAGCAGTTATTGTTGTTAATTCAGATAAAATTGGAGGTATTGAAGCTTTAAAAACAAAATTACCGGAAGGCTCTTTAAATTTTTTACCTCAAATTGGAGGAAAAGAAGGAACAAGTTTGTCAACTCTAACTATTAGTATTGGTGCATTTTTCTCATTTGCAGCTATACAATGGTGGGCAAGTTGGTATCCCGGAGCTGAACCAGGTGGTGGTGGCTACATTGCCCAACGAATGATGAGTACAAAAAATGAAAAAGATGCTGTTTTCGCTACCTTATTTTTTCAAATAGCTCATTATTGTATTCGTCCTTGGCCATGGATTTTGGTAGGTTTATGCTCTTTAGTTCTATATCCAGATTTAGTTGATAAAAAATTGGGGTTTGTGATGGCCATGAAAGATTTTTTACCCATGGGTTTAAAAGGACTACTATTTGTAGCTTTTTTGGCAGCTTATATGAGTACTATTTCAACCCAACTAAATTGGGGTGCCAGTTATTTAGTAAATGATTTATACAAACGTTTTATTAAAAAATCTGTTGACAAGGTTTCGACTATAAAAGAAGAAAAACATTATGTAAAAGTATCTAAACTTACCACTGTTTTTATTATGATAATTGGAGCATTTGTTACCACACAAATCAATTCAATATCTGCTGTTTGGGAATTTATTATGGAATGTGGTGCCGGTTTAGGATTAGTATTAATTTTACGATGGTATTGGTGGAGAATCAATGCTTGGAGTGAGATTGTAGCAACTCTTGCTCCTTTTATTGGTTACATTATTGGTCATTATTATTTAGTGGATTTATTCGATGTTGCTTTTATCGAAAACAGAGGTCCTTTTATTTTTACAGTTTTATTTACTACCATTTCCTGGCTTTTAGTAACATTTTTAACAAAACCTTCAGAACATACCACTTTATTAAGTTTTTATAATTTGGTTAAACCTGATGGAAATTGGAAACCATTTCAATCTGGAAAGAAAAATAATTCTAATCTTTTTAAACTTTTTATTTGTTGGATTAGCTCAATTTCGCTCACTTATTCGTTATTATTCTTCACAGGAAAATTTATTTTACTGGAATATACACAAAGTATTATTTTCTTATTTTCTGCTATTATTTCGTTCGTTGTTTTGCGGTATTTTTTAATTCGTACTAATATTTTTAACAATTAACATCAAATGGTTAAGATTTATCGAAAATTTTATTCTGTTGGTTTAAAGATTTTTTTGTTTATTTGCATTAATGAAAAATCGTTTTTAAAAAAAATATAATGGCAAAGAACATTTTTAACTTCAGAAATCAATTGATAGCGTTGTCAACCATCGCTTTAATATCTTATGGATGTGGTGGTGAACCTACTACAAATGAAGGTGATGAAGTACAGGAACAGGACGCTGATCCTAAACAATCGCAGTTAATGGAAATTGATGGAAAGGTATTTAGTATCCCTTCCCCTATTCAAACAGCGGCATTAATTAAAAATTCGGGGACGAATTACAACAAAGAAATATTAAATGTTCCTTCAAATGTTACTAAATATTCTACTAACTTTAAAAAAGCAATCAACCTTGGAGTTTATGGTGCTGATTTAGGTTATGTAACTTTGTACGAACAAACACAAGATGCTATTTCATTTTTAACAGCTATTAAATCAATTGGCGATGATTTAGGTGTTAGTAGTGCATTTGACATGGAATTGGTTCAACGTTTCGAAAAAAATATTGGAAATCAAGACTCTATACTTTCTTTAGTTTCTGATGCTTACAAATCAAGCGACCGTTATTTAAAAAATACCCAACAAAACGATGTTGGTGGATTGATTTTAGCCGGCGGATGGATTGAAAGCTTATATTTTGCAACCAATGCCGCAAAAATGACCAACAACAAAGAAATCATTAAAAGAATCGGCGAACAAAAAACTACCGTTAATAATTTAATAAAATTATTGACCCCTTATTATAGCAAATCAGAATTTACAGGTTTTGTGGATAGTTTAATTGAATTGGATGAGCTTTTTTCTAAAATAGAAATTACTTATACCTATGTTAAACCAACAGTTGATGCAAAAAACAAAGTAACTACTATTAATAGTACAACATCTGTAAGCATTACTCCTGAACAATTAACTGCTATTACGGATAAAGTAAATAAAATCAGAGCTGAATTAATCAATTAATTTTAATTAAGAAATTATAATAAAACGAAAAATGAAAAATTTTAAACTAATCAAAATAATTATCTTATTAATTGGTTTTGTTGCTGTAAATTCAACATTTGCACAATGCGATTCTATTGCGAGTATGTGTGATAAACATTTGAAAAAAGGATTTATTTCTGATGGTCAAGATTATCGTTCATTATTATTGGATGATGAAATTGCTGAATTTAATATGGTTTTATATGGCAACAGTACCTACCGTTTTGCTGCATGTAGCGGTTTAACCGATGGTAATTTAATATTTTCGGTATTCGACAAAGAAAGAAACTTATTGTTTACCAATAAGGATTATGCAAATGCTCCTTATTGGGATTTTAAAATCACCAACACTATTGATTGCATTATAGAAGCTTCACTTGATCCAAATAGTTTAGCATCTGGTTGTGCCGTATTGTTAGTAGGTTTTAAGCAATAATTGTTTTTTGCAGAATATTTAACCCCGATAATTATCGGGGTTTTTTGTATTTTAACATCCAAAATTTTTACATGATAAAATGAGTGAAAGAATTTTAAAAGCCTTAATGCAATTGTTCTCTATTGTTTCCGAAGCAAACGAGATTTCTGATAACAGCAGAGTAATTGTAGAATCTTTTTTAAAACAACAACTAAATCAACAATTGGTTGATGAATACCTCGCATTATATGATGAATATATTGCTATTAAAACCCAAAAATCTGATAGTGAGAAAAAAAGAAAAAGAACTTCTGTAAATTCTGTTAAAGTTCTTTTAATCTGTACACAAATTAATGAAGAACTTGCCCAAAAACAAAAAGTTATTGTTTTAGTTCGTTTACTCGAATTTATTTATGCCAACAAAGAAGCTTCTGAACAAGAACTTGAATTTGTAACTACTGTTTCTGAAACTTTTAATATTCCGAAAGAAGAATACGATTTATGTTTAAGTTTTGTTCATAATTCTATTGAAAACCCAATAGATTCGCATAATGTTTTAGTTATTGACAACAACAAAGAAAATAGCTTACAACATAGCAGACATATTTACTCCGAAAGTATCTTAGGTGTTCTTAGAGTTATTAAAATCGAAACAGTAAACATGTTTTTTGTTCGCTATTTTGGAGATTCTGCACTTTACCTAAACGGAATTTTATTAAACAAAAGTCGTTCCCATATCTTAAATCAAGGTTCATCTATACGAAGTTCTAAAGTACAACCTATTTATTACAGTGATATTATCAGTTCATTTTTTAAAGATGATAATGCAGAAAAGATAGTATTTAATGTAGAAAACCTTACTTACAAATTTAAGGGTGGAAACATGGGGATGCACCATTTCAACTTTTCTGAAGAATCGGGCAGAATGGTCGGAATTATGGGTGCCAGTGGAGCAGGAAAATCTACCTTGTTGAATTTATTAAACGGTGCATATGTTCCTACAACAGGGCAAATTACGATAAATGGAATTGATATCCATCGTGAGCCTGAAAAAATTGAAGGGGTAATTGGGTACGTTTCTCAAGACGATTTATTGATTGAAGAATTGACCGTTTTTCAAAACTTATTTTACAATGCTAAATTGTGTTTCGATAATTTAAACGATGAACAAATTTCTAAACGGGTTTTAGATGTTTTAATTAGCATAGGTTTAGACCAAGCTAAAGATTTAAAAGTTGGTAGCCCGCTAGAAAAAACAATAAGTGGCGGACAACGAAAACGTTTAAACATTGCTTTAGAATTGATTAGAGAACCAGCAGTTCTGTTTGTTGATGAACCTACTTCTGGATTATCTTCAAGAGATTCTGAAAATATAATGGATTTACTTAAAGAATTAGCTTTAAAAGGCAAATTGGTTTTTGTAGTAATTCATCAGCCATCATCAGAAATCTTTAAGATGTTTGACAACCTGTTGATTTTAGATACTGGTGGTTATCCAATTTATAACGGAAATCCTGTTGATGCAGTAGTTTATTTTAAAGAATTGGTGCATCATGTCAACAGTAGTGAAAGTGAATGTATTACGTGCGGTAACGTAAACTCCGAACAAATTTTTAACATTATAGAATCCAGGGTTGTTGATGAGTATGGAAATACTACAACACATCGAAAAATATTACCAACAGAATGGTATAAATTTTATTTAGAGAAAATTGAAAAATCATCTTCTACTTTTAAACGATTGTTTGAAAAGCCGAATATTACATTTAGTATTCCAAATAAATTTAAGCAGTTTAAGGTTTTTATTATCAGAGACGTATTATCAAAACTTACCAATAAACAATATCTATTAATTAATTTTTTAGAGGCTCCTATTTTAGCTTTTATCTTAGCTTATTTGGTTCGTTATTTCAATTCTGATGTAAACAATACTTTAGGATATATTTTAAGAGAAAATGAAAACGTTCCTGCTTATATTTTCATGTCGGTTATTGTCGCCCTTTTTATAGGTTTAACGGTGAGTGCCGAAGAAATTATACGCGATCAGAAAATCAGGAAACGTGAAAAATTCCTCAACTTAAGTAAGGGAAGTTATTTGTTTTCTAAAATCTCTATCATGTTTGCTATTTCTGCCATTCAAACAATCTCTTTTGTACTGGTTGGTAATACCATTTTGGATATTGATAGTATGAACATCACTTATTGGATAGTACTTTTTACCACTTCCTGTTTTGCAAACATGTTGGGGCTCAATATTTCTGCAAGTTTTAGTTCTGCTGTTACCATTTATATTTTAATACCATTTTTGGTAATTCCTCAATTACTATTAAGTGGTGTTATTGTTAAGTTTAACAAGCTAAATCCTACCATTACTTTACAAGATAAAGTACCTTTCGTTGGAGAAGTAATGGCTTCCAGATGGGCTTATGAGGCTTTAGCTGTTCATCAGTTTAAGGACAATAAGTTTGAAAAACAATTTTACAAATTAGATAAAGAACTTAAAGTAGTTGAGTTTAAAAAGAACTTTTGGTTGGCTAAGTTGAGAGAAAAGTTGAGTACTGCTCAAAATAATATTAACGATGCGACAAAAAAAGAAGAAATAGCCAACAACCTTTTATTGCTAAAAAATGAACTTACTAAAGAATTAGATAGAAATCAAAAAATAGTATTCAATGATATAGAGCTTCTTACTATTGATAAAATAAATTCTACTGTATTTTTAAATACAAAAAATTACTTACAAGACTTAAATAATTACTATTTACAGAAATATAAAAAAGCAAATGCTAAACGTGATGCATTAGCATCTAAACTTAATAAAGATAAAGAATCGAAAGATTTGTTTATTAAAATGAAAGATAGCTACACAAATGATGCTTTGAGCGATTTTGTGAAGGATAAAAACGAAATGAATAAAATTATTGAATTAGATAATCAACTCATTCAAAAAGCTGACCCTGTATATTTAAGCCCTGATGGTTTTAGAGCTCATTTTTATGCTCCAGAGAAAAAAGTTTTTGGAGTTTATATTGATACTTATTGGGTAAACATAGCTGTAATCTGGTTAATGTCTATTTTTCTTGCTTTTACGCTGTATTTTGACGTATTGAAAAACTTTATTTTAAATCTTGAGAAAATTATAGAACGAATAAAAAAATAACCATCACATTATCAAACAATTTCTAACTATTCTCGTAATCAGTTTTTATAAAGCATGAGTTTTCATTGAGTTATGATTAGAAAATTAATATATTTTTTACCAACACAACTTTTACTTACCAATTTAAAAAGAAATCATATTATCCTAATACTTTGGATAATTCTTTTTGGGGTTGTTAATCAAAATTTATTTGTTAAATACGGAATTCCTAATCTTTTTCTTGCTCCCGAATATTTAAATGAACTAAGTTTTTGGGCTTATGCTATTTTTGGGGTTTCAATAGGTGGCTTTGTAATGGCTTTTAATATTACCGGATATGTAATAAACAGCAGTAAATTTCCATTCTTGGCCGCATTAAAATACCCTTTTACACGATATTGTATCAATAACTCTTTACTCCCTTTCTTGTTCGTTTTATTTTATTGCTACAAAATGTCAATGTTTTTGCATGAGAATGAAAATATTTCTACATTTAATATTATTATATATAACCTTGCATTTTTATCGGGTTATGTTATTTTTATAACCATTTCTTTAAGCTACTTTTTTTCTACCAATCAACATATTTTTAAATTACTTGGGATTTCAGAAAATAGTGAAACTGACAAAAGAGCTATTAACTCGTTAGTTTTGAGAGATAAAAATTGGTACTCCATTTTTAAAAACAAACAAAAATGGCATGTCGAATATTATTTATATAATCCTTTCTCTATAAGACCAGCCAGAGATATCTCACACTATGATTTAAATATGCTTAAATCTATTTTTAAGCAAAACAACATTAATGCTACCATTTTTGAAATTGTACTTTTTGCCACCTTCATTGGACTTGGTTTTTTAAATGCAAAACCACTCTTTATGATACCTGCTGCGGCTAGTATTGTTTTGCTCTTTACCACAGTATTAATTCTTTTTAGTGCGGTGCATACTTGGTTAAAAGCATGGTCTCCATTTGCTTTTATTGCTTTATTTCTAGTTGTCAACCTACTATCTAAAAATCAAAAATTTAGTTATACCAACCAAGCATATGGTTTAAATTACGGCCTTAAAAAAACTGAATACTCCAACAAAATTCTTGATTCGTTGAGATTTAGCATAGAAGACATAGAAGCAGATAAATTAAATCAATTATCCATTTTAAATAAATGGACAACTAATTTTGATCGGCATCATAAACCAAAATTGATTCTGATAAATACAAGTGGAGGTGGTTCTCGGTCATCGCTTTGGACATTTTATTCGCTACAGTTTTTAGATAGTATAACCAACGGAAACATGTTTAAACATACCCATTTAATTACAGGTTCTTCTGGAGGAATGATTGGGGCTGCCTATTTTAGAGAGTTGTATTTACGCCAATCTGAAGGTTTAATAAATGACTTATATAATCAATCCTATAGAACCGATATTTCTAACGATTTATTAAACCCCATTGCATTTTATTTGGCAACCAATGATTTTTTTATCCGAACCAAAAAATTTACCTACAACAATCAAATTTATTTAAAAGACAGAGGGTATGCCTTTGAACGGCAATTACTATTAAATACTCATAACCTGTTTGATAAGACATTAAAAGATTATAAAATACCTGAAGAAAATGCTCAAATACCTATGATGATTTTTTCTCCCGTTATTACCAATGATGCACGACGATTATTAATATCTCCTCAGCCAATATCATTTTTAAGTAATAACATACCCCGTAATAATGTTTATACACAACCTACAACTGAAAATGTTGAATTTTCCAGTTTATTTAAAAATCAAGATGCAAATAATGTACGTTTTTCAAGTGTTATTAGAATGAGTGCAACATTTCCCTACATTATGCCAAGTGTTTCGTTACCTACAACGCCTCAAGTTAATGTGTTAGATGCCGGATTAAGGGATAATTACGGTGCTGTTACCACTTATAAATACATACATACTTTTAAAAATTGGATTGAGGAAAATACTAGCGGAGTAATTATTTTAACTTTTAGAGATAAACCAAAAGAACATAAAATTGACAACAACCCTCTTCAATCAATAGTTGAATCGATAAGCTTACCAATTGGTAGTTTATATAGCAACTTATTCTATATACAGGATTATAACTTAGATGATATGATGCAGTATTTAAGTGAAGATTTTAACAGCACAATTGATATTATTGATTTTGAATTGGACAATGTCAACGACAGAATTTCATTAAGTTGGCACTTGACAAGTAAAGAAAAAGAAAATACCGTCAATTCAATGTATTCGAAGAATAATCAAAAATCAACTGTTCGATTAATAAAATTGTTAGAGGAATAGAAAAGTCCGAAGACGGAAATAACCAACAACAAGTGACCAAAAAATTAATGCCTAAAATCCTTACCGGAAATAAAATATTGATGTTTTCCTTATTGATTTCATTAGTTATCCTTTTTCTATTGGATTTGTTTCTTGGTTCTGTTCAAATTCCTTTTCATTCGATTTTAAACATCTTAACCAACACCGTAAATGAAAAAGAAAGCTGGCAAATTATCATTTTAAATAATCGTTTACCGAAAGCTTTAGCCGCAATACTATGTGGTGCAGCCCTGTCAGTAAGTGGTTTGCAAATGCAAACGTTGTTCAGAAACCCATTAGCCGGACCATATATTTTAGGAATAAGTGCCGGTGCCGGACTAGGAGTTGCCATTTTTATAATGGGTTTATCCATGTTTGGAATTTCTGCTAATTCGTTAAGCTTTTTTGGCAGTTATGGAATTGTAATTTCGTCTTTTATAGGCTCTCTATTGGTTTTACTAATTCTACTAGCCTCTATTTATCGTTTAAAAGATATGATGACGGTGCTGATTTTAGGAATAATGCTTGGAAGTATTACAACTGCTTTTATCAGTATTATTCAATACTTTAGTTACGACAGTCAATTAAAATCATTTATTATGTGGACGATGGGAAATTTAAATTCAATTTCTAATACACAATTGCTTGTAATTAGCCCATTTTTAATTTTAGGATTAGTCTGGTCGTTTTTAATTTCAAAACAATTAAACCTGTATTTATTGGGTGAAGATTATGCTAAGACCTTAGGTTTAAATGTTAAAAATTTTCAATTAACTGTTGTTGTAATAACAGCTTTATTAACCGGTTTAGTTACTGCCTATTGTGGTCCAATAGGTTTTATTGGAATTATTGTTCCTCATTTATCACGAATGTTGTCAAAAACATCGAACCATAAAATATTAATTCCTCTTTCCATTTTAATTGGTATTAATGTATTGTTGTTTGCAGATATTATTTCTATTTTACCAAATTCAGATACTATTTTACCTATAAATGCTATTACTTCGTTTATTGGAATTCCAATAATTATTTGGATAATTTTTAAAAACAAACGAATAACCAATGTCGGATAATGGAATCGTTAATACACATATCCGGTTTAACCATTGGGTACAATAAATGTACTGTTGTAAAAAATATGACCACATCGTTTAATTCGGGTGAGTTAATTTGTATAATTGGTAGAAATGGTGAAGGCAAATCAACATTAATCAAAACATTATGTAGGCTCATCCCTCCTATTTCAGGTTCAATTTCTGTTAAAAATAATGATTTGTTTAAATTAGCCGATAAAGATTTTGCAAACCTGATAAGTGTTGTTTTAACTTCAAAAATTACCATTACCAATATATCCGTAAAAGAGTTCGTTGCTTTTGGAAGATATCCTTATACCAATTGGTTGGGAAAATTAACTGAAGAAGATGAAATACAGGTAGAAACTGCTGTTGAAATGTGTGGAATTAATTCATTGACAAATCGCGATTTTAGTTCGTTAAGTGATGGCGAAAAGCAAAAAGTAAACATTGCAAGAGCTATTGCTCAAAATACTCCGATTATTATCTTGGATGAACCAACTGCTCATTTAGATTTAGTAAATAATATGGAAATTTTTAAATTACTAAAGGTACTTGCTAATGATTACAACAAAACCATCATTTTTTCAACTCACTATATTGAACTTGCTTTGCAATTAGCCGATAAAATATGTTTGGTTAATAATGAATCGTGCCATTGCGATACTCCAAAAAATACGGTTGATAGTAAAAAAATCGATCAACTATTCGATAAAAAAACTGTTAAATACAACGCTGTTAATAATAGTTTTGAGTTTATTTTTTAGAAACTTAGGAAACTAAACCCAATGATGTTTAATAGCATAGGAAATCATTTCGGCTGTATTTTTTAAATCTAATTTTTGCAAAATATTTCTTCTATGAGATTCTATGGTTCTTGCACTTAAGTTTAATTTTTCGCCAATTTCTATATTTGAAATACCTTGTGCGACATATTTTATCACCTCTTTTTCTCTATCAGAAATAATACTTTTCGTATGATTTGTTGAATCGTTATTCATCATATTTCCAATAATAATTGAAGAAACTTCTGAAGTAAAATACAATTTACCCTCAGCAACTTTTAGGATAGCTTCAATCAAATCTTCTTTTCCTGATTCTTTTAAAATATAACCACTTGCTCCTGCTTTCATCATATCAGTAATATACGATTCTTCTAAATGCATAGTAATAGCAAGTATATTAATATGTTTATGATGAGCTTTAATATCTTTTGTAGCATCAATACCATTTAATTTTGGCATACTTATATCCATTAACACCACATCTAAAGCTTTGGGATTATTATCGATATACTTTACAGCTTCTAAACCATTTTCTGCCTCTGCAATCAATTTAATTTCCGGATTACTTTTTAACATCAATTTTATTCCGTCTCTAATCATTTTATGATCATCAACAATCATCAATCTTATTTCTTTTTTATTCATGGTTTTTTATTTTAGGTTAAAGTATTCATGAGTGCTACGCAGTTCATGGTTTTAAGTTTTTAGTTTCTAGTTGTCAGTTATCAAATTAAAAATCGTCAATCGTCAATCAAAAATCCCAAATAACTAATCTTCAGCCTCCTTTCACGCATTTAATAATTTGTTGGTGGGTATAGCTATTAATATTTCTGTTCCTTTTTTTACACTTTCATTAATAATAAAAGAACCCGACAAGTAATTAATTCTGGTTTCAACATTTTTTAATCCTATTCCCAAAGATTGTTTTCCTTCTAAAATATTATGAACTAACCCAACACCATTGTCTTTTATTTTTACGTTTAATACATTCGAATTTTTTACCAATTCAATTTCTGCTGTTGTTGCTTCAGCATGTTTAACAATATTGCTTAATAGTTCCTGAAGAACCCTATACAATCCTTTTTCTATTTCACTATCGAAACGTTTATTGTTAATATTTTGTTTGTAGGTGATTTTAATTGTAGCATGTGTGTTTTGAATATTTTTTATCATATCACTTATGGCATAAGATAAACCAAACTGAACAAGTGCTCTGCTCATTAAACCATGTGAAATATTACGGGCTTCTTGTATCGCCTGAGTTAAAAGTTTTAATGAATTGTTATAAATATCTTGTGTCGATTCATCAAGTTGGTTAATTTCTGTTCCCTGATTCGTTCGGTTTTTGATAGTTTTAATGCAGTCATATCATTTTGAACAACAATAAAATAATTAACCTTATTGTTCAAATCCTTTATAGGAATAACTGATGAAAAAATCCAATAAAAAGAGCCGTCTTTTCTTTTATTTCTTATTTCTCCTTTCCACACTTTACCTGCTAAAACAGTATTCCATAAATCTTTAAAAAATTCTTTAGAATGATAACCGGAGTTTAATATTCTTATATTTTTTCCTATTAGTTCTTTACGGGTATAACCGTTTAAATTTGTTAAATTTATACTTGCGTTAAGTAAGTTTCCGTGTATATCAACATACAAAACATTACTGGAAAAATGTAGTGCGTGTTCTATCTCCAAAGCTTTTAAAATAGCCTCATTACGTTTAGTAATATCAGTAATAAAAGCAATAAAATATTCAAATTTATTATTGTCAGTAAAAATGGGTTTAATAAATATTTTACAAATAATATTTTTACCATTTTTATGAACCATCTTTTTTTCAAGAAGTATTTTTGTGATTTTTTTGGTAAGTAAATCTTTTAGGTCATTTTTTACCAATCCGTCATTACTTTTTTCGGTTAAATCAAAAACAGTTTTGCTAAGCAATTCATTCTTAGAATAACCAATAATACCTATCATTCGTTTATTAACATCTACAATTTTAAAATCTTTGGTAAATCTGATAATACCCTCATTGGCATTGTCAAAAATGGTTTTGTAATTTTCTTGTTGTTTAATTAATTCTTCCTGCGAGTATCGTAGTTTTTTTTCATTCTGATGTTTTTCTGTAATATCGCTTGCATTAAATATGATACCCTTTATTTCTTTATTTTTAAGCTGGTTGTTTATGGTATATTGTATTATTCTTGTGTCTTTATTTTTAGTAATTACTTTTACCATAAAGGGATTAAAGTGTGTTTTTCCGTAAACAATTCTTTCTAATTGCTCTATTGACTGTTCGTAATACTTTTCAGGAATAAAATCGTAAAAATACTTGCCTATTAAATAATGGGCAGGATATCCTAAAATAGTTTTTACCGATTCCGAGATGTAATTAATTTTACCATTTTCATCAACCATACCAATTACTTCTAACGAACTCTCTACCAACGAACGGAAATATTTTTCTTTGTTGATTAAACTTTTTTGCCATTGATCTTTTTCAATAATATTCGACAATTGTGTTGCCGTAAAATCTAATAAATCAATATCACTTTTTGTAAAGACATTTTCATTTTTATACGATTTTACAGTTAAGAGCCCTACAACTACACCTTCGTTTTTTAATGGAAAACTGATTAAAATTTTAGGAATTGGCGATTTATAGGTTAGATTGTTATTTTTAATGATACTCTTTAATTCTTCCTCATTTTTTATAAAAATAGCCTTTGTTTCAATAATGTATTCTATTAAAGAATTTTGAATCGGTGTTGAAAATCTAACGTCTTCTATTTTAACTTTCTGATCGGAAAAGACAATAAAATCAATCGTATTGTTTTCTTTATTAGTTAAGGTAATATGAAAGTTGGAAGTATCTATAATTTTACCCAAAATTTTGTGTACAAATTCAGCTAAACTGTTTATGTTTATTATTCTGCGTTGGGTCTTCTTGGCAATTAGGTAGGTTATTTCTTTTCGTATTTCTTCGTTTCGTTTTTCGCTTACGTCTCTGGCAATAATTCTTATTTCTTTTGGGATTTCTTTTTCAAAAACAAGTTGTGCAGTAACCTGAACATAAGCAGGTGTTCCATTTTTCTTTATAAGGGTTAATGGATAATCCTTAATCTGTTTATGTTTCAATAATTGTTTAATCATTTCATCACGTTCTTTTTTATTGTGATAAAACATTGATGAAGGTTTACCGATTAATTCAATCGGTTTGTACCCTGAAAATTTAAAAATTGATTCCGAAACTTCAGTGATAACAGACTCTCTATCAGGCAACAAAGTAGCTCTTATAAAAATATCCTGAAATTTATCAAAGACATCTTTGTACTTTATTTCATTTAGTTTAATCCTATCCTCAAAAATTTTACGGAATAAATACGTTAAGAATTTCCTTTTTCTCCAACTCATTACCTATCGGTTTATCACCTAACATGGCAACAATTCCAATACGAACCTTTTTTTCGTTGATAAGAGGCATGGCAAAATAACTCTCTGCTCCTAATTGTTCCAAATATTTATCCGTAGGAAACAATTGTTGAATATTTTGCGGATAAAAACAATATGCTGCATCAAAAACATTATTACAAGGAGTTCCTTCTAAGTGGTAAGTAATATTTTTTAACACTTTATTGTTTTGAGTAAATGTATAGGTAGTTATCGTATTTTCTTGTTTGTTGTAACTACCTATTACGCAATATTTCATACCTATTTCTTTGGTCAAAAATTTAGCCAGTGTATTAAAATATTTTTGCCCAAAACTTACATCTAATTTTGTTCTGTTAAATCTGGCAAATTTTGCTAATCGTTTTTTATAAATAATTAACCCAAGTGTTTTGGTAATAGTTTGAAGTGTTTCTATTTCAAATTTATTTTTTACATGATTGGGGTTTAAATAAAGTGTTAAAACACCGTAAACGGTTTCGTTGTACAAAATAGGAATACTGTAATGCCCATGATTTTTAGTTTTTGATATCTTTTTATGTAAATGGGTAATACACGAAGTAAATTGAACTTGTTTGGTATGAGCAGCCATTCCACAAACACACTCACTAAAATCAACCTTACGGCAACTTGTTGCAATCTCTTTTTCAATGTTTTTTTCAGCAATAAGTCTAAGTTTAGAATTGTCTTCAGTAATAAAAATAATACCTTTATTAGATATTGAGGATGAAATCGGTGAGTTTAAAATGATATTTAAAGATTTTTTTACAATCGTTTTGATATTATTTTCCTGATAAGCTAATTCCAGTAATTTATTAATTACAATTTGAAGTTGAAGAGGATTGTTTTCAATCATAAATAAACTAAGTAAATTACTTAAGAATAGTCTAGTAAAGATAATGTAAATAAAACAAAAATTAAATAACAGAAACTACTTAAAAAATAATTATTTTTCTACGTATAAATACGTAGAAAAATAGTTATAATAAAAATGCCAGCCTACCGGACGAACAGAGGGATAAATTGTCGAATTATTTTTTTGCCGAAAGCAGGAAGTACGACCTTTGATATATTCTTGATAAATGTATTCTTAATGCTAAATCATTATTAATACTTTTGTAACCACAAATAAACCATTGTTAGATGAAAAATAAGTTACGTATTGTTTTTATGGGAACTCCAGATTTTGCTGTGGAGTCGCTAAAAGTGTTGATTGAAAACAACTACGACATTGTTGGTGTTGTTACAGCACCGGATAAACCTGCAGGGCGTGGTCAGAAACTACAAGAATCGGCAGTAAAACAATTTGCTACGCAACATCATTTAACTATTTTACAACCTACCAATCTAAAATCTGAAGAATTTTTAAAAGAGTTAAAATTATTGAATGCGAACTTACAAATTGTAGTTGCTTTTCGAATGTTACCCGAAGCTGTTTGGAACATGCCGGAATTAGGTACTTTTAACCTACATGCCTCACTCCTGCCACAATATAGGGGTGCAGCACCAATTAATTGGGCAATAATAAATGGCGAAAAAGAAACAGGAGTTACCACTTTTTTTCTGCAACATAAAATAGATACGGGCGATATTATTGAACAAAAAAAAGTAACCATTGGTGAAAACGAAACTGCCGGAGAATTGCATGACAAGTTAAGGTACATTGGAGGAGAGTTGGTTTTAAAAACTGTTCAAGCCATTGAGAACAGATCCATTAAAACTCAACCACAGAAAGAAAACCAAACTTTAAAAGAGGCTTATAAAATTTTTAAACCCGATTGTAAAATTGATTGGAATCAACCCATCGATATTATTCACAATAAAATCAGAGGTTTAAGTCCTTATCCAACTGCTTGGACGGAATTAAAGCATAAAAAAAACAACACCATTTTATCCTTAAAAATATTTAAAACTATTAAGTTGATAGGAACTCACCAACAAACAGTTGGAACTATTTCTACCACCAAAAACTCCATTTTAATAGCTGTAAATGGTGGTTTTATCCAATTGTTAGAACTTCAACTCGAAGGTAAAAAAAGAATGGATGCTCCAGCCTTATTAAACGGTTTTAATTTAAATGAATACCTATTATTCTTTTGAATTTAATCTCTTTCATAAGGCATTACCAAAAACTAGAAAAACACATCGTATTTTTCATTATTGCTGAGTTTTTCCTACAACTCATCAATTCATCGTTTATGACCATCATGCTTATTTATATGGCAAAGGTGGGTTTCCTTGATCATGAAAGTGCTTCGTTTGTATCGTTTCGATTTTTGGGTGTTTTGTTGTTTGCATTTCCACTGGGTTTGTTTATTAAAGGTAGAAAATTAAAACCGCTGTTTTATGCTTCATCCGTACTTACACCTGTTCTTGCTTTGGTTATTTTATATGCCATTGATTTAAAACTTACCCATTTACTCTACACCAGTTTGTTTTTGTGGGGTGTAAGTTTTACAGGGATTCAAATTACGGCATTGCCCTACATTTTACGAAATGCAAAAAAAGAAACACACACAGCAGCCATCACCTTAAGCTACTCTACCTGGAGTTTTGCAGGAATAATAAGCGGAGTTTTAATTTTTGGGTTAAAAAACATTAATCCAACATTGTTTAACGAAAAATTGATTCTTCAAATTATCTCAATACTTGGTTTAATTGGTGTGCTATTTGTTTTTAATTTAAAAAATGTCGAACATGTTCCAAAAATCAGTAAAAGTCGGTTCGATTTAAAAGATTTTGATTGGAAACTTATTTTTAAAGCTCTCGTTCCAACCTTGATTATTGCTATTGGTGCCGGGTTAACCATTCCTTTTGTTGGTTTATTCTTTTACAAAATTCATGGATTAGATTCCGATAAATTTGCTGCATTAAGTGCATTTGCAACCTTAGTTGTTTTTGGAGTTATTCTTTTTGTACCCATCATTAAAGAAAAATTAGGTTACAAATTAGCCATTCCATTAACACAATTAATAGCCATTTTTGCACTCATTGTCCTCGCTTTAACTGAAATAATTCCCTATCAATACGCCGTAATTATTGCTATAGTAGCTTATATAATTCGTCAACCTTTAATGAACATGGCCGGACCAATGACTTCGGACATTGTAATGAAATATGTAGGAGAAAAAAACAGGGAAATGATGAGTGCTTTAACTGCCGCTATTTGGTCGGGAAGTTGGTTTATCAGTTCCATCATTTTTAAAGTACTTCTTATTAATTTTAGATTATGAAAAGAAGTTAAAATCGGGTGAAATTGAGGTTTAACTTTTTTTATATGCGTGCATCGAAAATACTATTGCAGTTAACAATAAAAAAGCACCCAATTGATGCAAAACTCCTAACCAAACTGGAACGGATAAAATCAACGTAAAAACACCTAACAAAAATTGAAAAAGTACAGCATACAATAAAATATTTGTTGATTTTTTTTGTCTAACCGAAAGTTCATATTTCCGACTTCTGACTACAAAATAAATAATTAATCCAACCACCAAGTATGCTAAATAACGGTGTATAAATTGTACACCTCCTATTCCTTCAACAAAATTTAACCATGTTGGCGACAAAGCAGTAACCGAATCGCTTATCCATTGGTCGCCCATTTTAGGAAAAGTGTTCATTACAAAACCTGCATTTAATCCTGCTACAAAAGCCCCGTAAATTATTTGTAAAACAGTTACTCCAAAAATGAAATATAAAATCACTGTTAAACTCTTAAAGTCTATAGTCTTTTTATCTTCATACATTAATCCCAAAGCCACCCAAAAAGTATATGCAAAAGTTAAAAAAGCGGTAATTAAATGAATCGCCAACCTAAAATGACTCACATCAGGGTCTTTTACCAAACCACTTTTTACCATCCACCAACCAATAAAACCTTGCAAACCACCCATACCAAACAATATTAAACACTGTAGAATAAGCTTTTTAGATAATTGTTTTCTAATTAGAAAATAAATAAATGGAAGTAGAAACACTACTCCTATTACCCTTCCAATTAAGCGGTGAAAATATTCCCAAAAAAATATCGATTTAAATTCATCTAAAGTAAAATGATAATTTACGAGTTGGTATTCAGGATATTGCTTGTATTTATCAAAAGCTTCATTCCAGGATAAATCGCTCATAGGAGGTATAAATCCCATAATCGGATTCCAATCAACCATAGATAAACCAGAATTGGTAAGGCGGGTAATTCCCCCAATAATTACCATTAAAAAAATTAACAAACAGCCTGTTAAAAGCCAAATAATGATGGGGTTATTTTGTTGATTCTCCATGAAAAAAGATTTAAACGACAAAAGTAACAACTATTAAAACAGTATTTATTTGCTTCTTCCTAAAATGATATTATATTTGGTACGTTTTATGTTACAAAACACATTACATGAAAAATAGACATCTCATTACTACCTTATTTATTTTTATTTGTTTTTCAACAAAAGCACAGGAAAGTAAATTTAAAGACAGCGGAGTTTTAGAATTGGGTACTCGCTCTACCTTTAGTACATTTAGTGGTTCTGGTAATGTTGGAACGGGTTTTGGCGGTCAGTTTCGTTTAAGCTTTGGAAAATACATCAATACCGAATGGTTTGCCGATTATTTTACCGAAGACATGAATGGTTTAGCTAATCGAAATGATGCTCACATTGGTTGGTCGGTAATGTTTTATCCGCTAAAACGAGAACAACAATTGTTTACTCCTTATATTTTGGCAGGGCATTGTTTCGATTACACCAAAATTTCGTTGTTAAAACCATCTACAGAAAAAACCACGGCTCTTTTTGATGAACGCTGGAGTTCTGCAACTCAAGTTGGTTTGGGAACACACGTCAACCTTTCGCCGAATTTCAACCTGTCGGTTTCGAGCCAATACATGATACATTTGGGAAATGACATCCACACACATACACACACCGAAAACGGTAAAGAAGTGATTCATTTCGAAGATAATCAGGAAGATATTAGCCTCGAAGGTCATTTGTTGTTCACCATAAGTTTAAACTATAAAATTGCTCAGCTATGGTAAAAAAACTGATTCTACTCACCTTCTTATTTCCACTGTTTCTATCAGCACAAGAAACCGACAATGCCATTGCACAAAAAGGCTTGTTACGAGCAACAGGAACTATTAGTTTTGGTGGAATGACCAAACACGAACAAACCAATATATACATACATGGAGTTACTGAATATTTTGTGAGCAACCAAATTACTGCTCGAGGAGACATTTACTATTACTTAAAATCGGGAAAAAAACAAATGCTAAACCTAAACCACCAATTGTTTGCAGGAGCTTCGTACCATTTTAATACTCAACACCATTTTGTGCCTTATGTAGGTTTTCAACCGGGTATTGCTTTAACACAAGACGACTTTATAACTATAAACCAAGAAAACAATGTGGAAGTCAGCCCATTAATTTCTGCTGTTGCGGGTTTTAACTTTTATGCCTCGAGTTGGTTTCACTTGTTTATAGATGGTAGGTATGTTTCAGGAAAACATCTTTCCAACCAAAAAACCATCCATTTAGATGAACTCCGCCTTTCGTTTGGGTTAGGTTTTAACTTAAATGTATTAACAGGGAAATAAGCCTTAAACCTGATTAATTAAAAAAGTAAACAAGTTAGGTATTTGAAAATTAGGTATTTTCACTTTTACCTTTGCTTTATCCTCTTCAGTGCTAGTATTGCTTGATTCTTCGGTAGAAATTTCTGTTACCGACTCTTCGGTTGGTTCAGTCCAAGGTTTTACGTGGTATTGTCCATCGGCAAGGCTTTCAATTTTAGCAATCAATTCTGCTTCGGTGAGTTGTGTTTTATCGTATTCAAAATGAGCTTTACCCGATTCATAATCTACAGAGCTGGCAGCAACACCATTCATTCCTAGTACTTCATCTTCAATGGTTTTAGCACAACCCATGGCACAAACCATTCCATCAATAGCAAAATCGGCAACTACCACGTTTTCCGCTTTTATTTCTGTTTTTTCGGCAGTAGGTTCGGTATTCGAACTACAAGCCATTAATAAAGAAAATGCACTTAACAGGGCTACTTTTACAATCGTTTTCATAATTAAATGGCTTTATAAATTTCTGAATCGTTAATTTCTTTTTTTATGGTTTCCAGCGAGATAAGGTTTTCGTCAAACTCTACCACTGCTTTATCAGGTAAATTTACTGAATAAGATGTTACGCCTTTAAGGTCTTTTAAAATGTTGGAAACAGCATTTACACAATGTCCACAACTTAAACCTTCTATTTTTAATTCTGTTTGCATAATTAATACGTCAAAATTACGAAAAAATCAAATTAAATGTACCTACATTTGACGACTTTAAAATTAACATGAAATTTTTCGATTTATCCAAACCATTTTGGCAAATTTTAGCCATTCTTTTACTCGCTTTTATTTGGGGCAGCTCGTTTATTTTAATGAAAAAAGGTTTGGTTGCTTATTCTTCAAGTGAAGTTGCTACTTTACGGATGGTTATTGCATTTTTTTGTTTTCTGCCTTTTATCCTCTACAATATCAAAAAAGTAGATAAAAAATACTGGAAACACCTCGTTATTGTTGGTTTGTTTGGTAACGGAATTCCTGCTTTTTTATTTACCAAAGCCGAAACCGGTATTTCCAGTTCGTTAGCAGGAATGTTAAACTCGTTAGTTCCTTTGTTTACCATCACACTTGGTGTATTGTTTTTTAAAGTGCCCACCAACAAACTCAAATTTATTGGGGTTTTTATTGGGTTAATTGGTGCTGTAATGCTTATTACCGGCAATGGTTTTGATATTGGCGAATCAGAAACTTCTTACAGTTTTTATGTTATTGCAGCTACCTTGTGTTATGCTATAAGTGTAAATACCATTAAAAAATATTTACAGGAAGTAAATTCTATTGTAGTTTCTTCATTTGCATTTTTATTTATTGGTCCTCCCCTGCTCATTTATTTGTTTGCCACCGATTTTGTTTATACTACTTTTAACAATCCCGAAGCGACAACTGCATTATCGTATATTTTTATCCTCTCTTTATTTGGGACAGCATTTTCGTTAATTATTTTTAACATGCTGGTAAAACAAACTTCTGCTTTGTTTGCTTCTACGGTTACTTATTTAATCCCTGTTTTTGCCATCATGTGGGGTATTTTTGATGGAGAACTCATCAACCTTATTCAAGTATTAGGCATTGTGGTTATTTTAGTGGGTATTTATTTTGTGAACAAGTTTAAGTAGAATGTTTTTTCTGTTGGTTTTATTTTACCACAAGTTATGCTTCGTTAAACTTGCAAGAGCAAGGGGTAGTCTTCAGACTTAAGTATTCAAACTTCAGACTTCTTTTTTTTGTTGAAAATTTATACTTTTTAATAAGGTTTAACTGTCTAATATTTTTACCTTTGCACCTTTATTTTTAAAGCCAAATGATATTATGTCGTCACAGTCGAAATACGTTTTTGTTACAGGAGGAGTTACTTCATCGCTCGGAAAAGGAATTATAGCTGCATCGTTGGCTAAACTTTTACAAGCCAGAGGTTATTCCGTTACCATTCAAAAACTCGACCCTTATATCAATGTTGATCCGGGGACTTTAAACCCTTATGAACATGGCGAATGTTTTGTAACTGAAGATGGAGCCGAAACCGATTTGGATTTAGGTCATTATGAACGTTTTTTAAATGTTCCCACTTCTCAAGCCAACAATGTAACTACCGGTAGAATTTATCAATACGTTATCAACAAAGAGCGTGAAGGTGCTTATTTAGGCAAAACCGTTCAGGTTATTCCCCACATTACTGATGAAATAAAACGACGAATAAAACTATTAGGAAATACCGGAAAATACGACATCATCATTACCGAAATTGGTGGAACAGTTGGTGATATAGAATCTTTACCTTACATCGAAGCTGTTCGTCAGTTAAAATGGGAACCAAATTTCGATTGTATCGTTTTACATTTAACATTAGTTCCATATTTGGCTACTTCAGGCGAATTAAAAACCAAACCTACTCAACACTCTGTTAAACAATTGTTAGAATCAGGCGTTCAGCCAGATATTTTAGCGTTAAGAACTGAACATCGATTAACCGAAGGTGTGAAAGAAAAAGTAGCGTTGTTTTGTAACATTGCTCCAAAAGCAGTTATACAAGCCATTGATGCTGAAACCATTTATGATGTTCCGTTGTTGATGTTAGAAGAAGAATTGGATAAAGTGGTATTGGATAAATTAAACCTCGACTACAAAAAAGAACCCGAATTAATTAAATGGAAGGAATTTCTTTATCGATTAAAACATCCTAAACAAACTGTTAAAATCGGCTTGGTTGGAAAATACATCGAGTTAAAAGATTCTTATAAATCCATCAACGAAAGTATTATTCATGCCGGTACAGTAAATCAAATCCATGTAGAATTGGTTTGGATACATTCTGAAGATATTACCGAGCAAAATGTGGAAAAAATTATTTCTTCGTTAGATGGTATTTTAGTTGCTCCTGGTTTTGGTGAGCGAGGTATTGAAGGTAAGATTACAGCAATAAAGTACGTTAGAGAACACAAAATTCCATTTTTAGGCATTTGTTTAGGTATGCAATGTGCAGTTATAGAATTTGGTAGAAATGTGTTAGGTTTTACCGATGCACATTCTACTGAAATGTATCCTGAAACTCCTTTCCCTGTTATTTATTTAATGGAAGAACAACGCTCCGTAACTAAAAAAGGCGGAACCATGCGTTTGGGAGCTTATCCTTGCAAAGTTAATGCGGATTCGTTGGCTTACAAAGCTTACGGGCAAATTGATATTTCTGAACGACACCGACACCGTTACGAGTTTAACAACAAGTATTTAGCCGATTACGAAAAACAAGGCATGAAAGCCACAGGAATTAATCCTGATAATAATTTGGTAGAAATTGTAGAAATACCTAATCACCATTGGTTTTTAGCCGTTCAATTTCACCCGGAATACAAAAGTACCGTTACCGAACCTCACCCACTTTTTATCGACTTTGTAAAAGCTACTGCTGTTCAGTCTTCAGTTCACCCTTCGCAGTCTTCAATTTACAGTTCTCAGTCCTCAAATCCCAAATCGTAAATCCAAAATCTTAAATCGTAAATAAACTAAATGAGCAAACAAGGATTAGACAAAAATTCAATTATAGGATTAGTAATTATAGGAGCTATTTTATTAATATTTAGCTACGTAACACAGCCATCTGAGGCAGAGATAGCTGCTAAAAAAAAGGAGTTATTAGCTAAAGAAAAAGCTAAAGTTGAACAAACAGACAACAAATCCACTTTATCTGAAACTGTTTTACCAGTCATAGATTCTACAATAGTTACTGATAGTATTGCTGTTGCAGACAACGATTCACTAAAAAATATTGAACAATTTGCAGTCTTCGGTCCTTTTTCAAACGCTTCGGAAGGAGAAAAAAAACATTTTGTTATTGAAAACGACAAGTTAAAAATAACCCTCTCTAACCAAGGTGGTAGAATTGCTTCTGTCGAACTAAAAGAATTTAAAACCTATCAACAAACACCTTTAATTTTATTTAACGAAGATTCTTCTCGCTTTAATATTGAATTAACCTTACCCGGAATTACCGGAGGAAACTCTATTCGTTCGATAAATACCGAAAATTTATTTTTCGAAACCACCAATACCGAATTTAAAGTTTCAGGAAATGATGCAAAAACCTTTACTTTAAAACTTTATGGAAATTCAAAAAACGAATACCTTGCTTTTAATTATACTTTACATGGAAGCTCTTATTTAGTTGATTTTGATGTAGAAACGGTAGGATTCGGTGAAGTATTGGCACCACATTCCAACTTGTTTATCAATTGGAGCATGTTTACCCCAAATCAGGAGAAAACGGTTAAAAATCAACAACAAATTAGTACCATTTATTACAAATACAACAAAGGTGATGTGGATTACATCAACGAAATGAAGTATGAAAAAGAAAACTTAATCGCTTCGGTTGATTGGGTCATGTTTAAACAACAATATTTTAACTCTACCCTTATTTCAAAATCGCAACCTTTCGACAAAACTGATGCAAGCATTGAAACCATTGAAATACCTGAATTTAAAACACCAAATTATGTTGAAGGTATGGCTACAAATTTATCAATACCTTTCACTAATGATGCCAAACAAAAACACGAATTACAATTTTATTTTGGACCAAACCAATACGATACGTTTAAAGAAATTGGCTACGGTTTAGACGAAACAATGAATTACGGTTGGGGAATTTTTGGATGGGTAAATGCCATTTTAATCCGCCCTGTTTTTAATTTCCTGAACAGCTTTGGAATGCAGATTGGAATTATTATCCTGCTGTTAACTTTTATCATCAAATTGGTGCTTTTTCCGATTACCTGGAAAACTTACCTGAGCAGTGCCAAAATGCGGGTATTAAAACCTCAGATTGACGCCCTGAAAGAAAAAATTGGCAGCGACAAAATGAAATTACAACAAGCCACCATGTCGCTTTACCGTCAAACAGGGGTAAATCCTTTGGCGGGATGTATCCCCATGTTGATACAGATGCCTATTTTATTTGCGTTGTTTCGGTTTTTCCCTGCAACGTTCGAATTACGACAAAAAAGTTTCTTGTGGGCTGAAGATTTATCTACTTACGATTCTATTTACCAATTACCCTTTAACATTCCTTTTTATGGCGACCACGTAAGTTTATTTACTTTGTTGATGGCAATTTCCATGATTTTTTACACCAAAGCAAACAGCCAAATGACTGCCGGTGCCGGAATGGATGGTATGATGGCCCAACAAATGAAAATAATGATGTACTTGATGCCTGTAATGATGTTGTTTTTCTTTAACAGTTATGCTGCTGGTTTAAGTTATTATTATTTAATTGCTAATGTTATTACTATTGCTCAACAATGGATTATTAAAGAATATATTGTTGATGAGAAAAAAGTATTGGCAAAACTGGAATCACACAAAGCTAAGCCGGTAAAAAAATCAGGGTTTGCAGCTAAATTGGAGCAAAAAATGAAAGAAGCTCAAACTATACAACAAGCAAGAGGTAAAAAGAAATAAGCAGATGAAAGCAGTTTTTTCTATTCTATTCGTTATTGTATTCATATCAACATTAGTAAGTTGTAAACCTCAAGAGAAAAAAATAACTACCACAAATGCTGTTGAAGATACTACCCTCTTTTTGAAAATTCAGCGTACTCCTTGCTACGGAAAATGCCCCAGTTATGTTGTCGAAATTTTTAACAACGGTAAGGTAAGTTATTTGGGTAAAATGTTTGTTGATTATGTGGGTCAACACGAAGCTAATCTTTCAAAATCAGAGGTAGATTTGATAAAAACTAAAATCAACGAAATCAACTTTTTTGAACTAAAAGATAAATACGATAGTCCGGCAACCGATATTCCGTCTACTATCTTTGAAGTAACACTGAATAAGCAATTTAAAAAAATCACCAACCGACACAATGGACCTCCGGAATTAAAAGATTTGGAGAAATTAGTGGAAGAAATAGTATATAAAAGTAACTTAAAAAAAAAGTGAAAGGGACTAGTGAAGGGGAAAGGGAATATAAAAACTCTGCGGAAATCTGTGTAATCTGCGAGAAACTAAAAACCAGAAACTAAAAAAAATGGCAATAGAAATCAAAGAAGTTACCACCGAAAAAGATTTTAAAAACTTTGTTGATGTACAATTTAACATCTATAAAAACAATAACTATTGGGTGCCGCCCATTAAAAAAGACGAAATAAAAGCCTTAAAACCTGAATTTAATCCTGCTTTTCGTTTTTGTGATACCAAGTTTTGGATTGCACTAAAAGACGGGAAATGTGTAGGTAGAATTGGTGCTATTGTTAACAAACTATACAACGAAAAACTAAACGAAAAAATCGGTCGATTTACCCGAACAGAATTTATTAATGATGATGAAGTAGTAAACGCTCTTTTTTCTGTAGCCGAAAAATGGTTAAAGGATAAAGGAATGGTTGAAATTCAAGGTCCGCTTGGATTTACCAATTTAGATCATCAAGGCATGTTAGTCGACGGTTTTGAACATTTACCATCGGTTGCATCAGAATATCACCTACCCTATTATCAAGAACAATTGGTTAGATTGGGCTACGATAAAAAAATAGATTGGATCGAATTTCGTTTGTTTTTTGATGGGATGCCCGAAAAAGCAAAAAGAGGTGCCGAAATTGTTAAACAACGAAGCAATGTTACTGTTAAAACTTTTACCAAAAACTCCGAACTACAACCGTATGCTGTTCAATTGTTTGAAATCTTAAACGAAGCTTTTAAAGATCTTCACAGTGTTGTTGAATTGGATAAAGAAATGATTGATTATTATGTGAAGAGATACTTAATGATGATAAATCCTGAGTTTGTTAAATTGGTATTTGACGAGGAAAATAATCTAATCGCATTCATCATCGGGCTTCCTTCTCTTTCTGAAGCACTCCAAAAAGCGAAAGGTAGTTTATTTCCTTTCGGATGGTATCACCTTAACAAAGCATTAAAAAAACCGAAAGTAATCGACTTGATGTTAACAGGTATTTTGCCTAAATATCAGGCAAAAGGAGTTACTGCTGTTTTATTTTATGAATTACATCACGTGATGGAAAAGTACGGAGTAACCGAAATGGAAACAACCGGTATTTTTGAAGACAACCAAAAAGTAATTCAAAACTGGAAAAACTACGAACACATCCAACACAAAAGAAAAAGATGTTGGAAAAAAAATATTTAATAATTTAGTCCTAAAAAAAAACAATACATGAAAAAGAAACAACTGATTATTACTCTTGCGTTAATTTCAAATTTCCAATTTCTAATTTTCAATTGCAACGCACAAACCGACACGTTAAAAAATAAAAAAGACGGGCACTACATCTTTACCATGGTTAAAGACATTGAAGCGTTAGATGTTCAAAGCCAGGGAAGGACAGGGACTTGTTGGTCGTTTTCATCTTTGTCTTTTTTAGAGTCTGAGATTATCCGTAAAGGCAAAAAACCGGTTTCGTTATCGGAAATGTTTATTGTACGAAACGCCTATTTAGACAAAGCCATCAACTACGTTAGAATGCACGGTTCTATTAATTTTGCTGCCGGTGGTGCTTTTCACGACATTCCTCATACCATAAAAAAATACGGTATAGTTCCTGAAGAAATTTACAAAGGATTAAATTATGGCGAAGAAAAACACAACCACGCCGAACTTGATGCTATTTTGAAAGCTACCGTTGAAGAAATTGTAAAAAATCCACAAAAAAAACTAACCACCTCGTGGAGAAATGCCATTGATGGAATCTTAGACGCTTATTTCGGAAAATTACCTGCCGAATTTGAATATCAAGGAAAAAAATACACTCCAAAAACCTATGCCGAAAGTTTAGGGTTAAACATGGACGACTATGTGATCATTGGTTCTTACACGCACCATCCTTTTTACGAAACATTTGTAATTGAAGTGCCCGACAACT
>JACPDX010000012.1:0-3175 GCA_016183805.1 Bacteroidota bacterium | reverse complement strand
TTTGATTCGATTTACGACGTTCCACTTAACGAAATGGAACAAATTATTAATGATGCGGTAACAAAAGGGTATTCGGTAGCTTGGGGCAGTGATGTTTCTGAAAAAGGGTTTTCGTTTACCAACGGATTAGCTATTGTACCGGAAGATGAAGCTACCATTGCTGTGGTTGGAAAAGACAACAAACATTTTAACGATGCCGGAGCTGATAAAATCAGCAACGCTTTTGATGAACCTGTAAAAGAAAAAGAAATTACCCAGGAAATGCGTCAAACTGCATTTGATAATTACGAAACCCAGGACGACCACGGAATGCACATTACAGGTATTGTTAAAGACCAAAAAGGCACCAAATATTACATCATAAAAAACTCATGGGGCAAAGACAATTACTTGAGTGGTTATTTTTACGCATCAGAAGCTTATGTAAAGTACAAAACCATCGATTTTATGGTTCATAAAGATGCATTAACACCTGAAATGAAGAAAAAATTGAATATTAAATAGGTTGAAAGTCCGAAGTCGGAAGACGGAAGTCCGAAGTAACCAGTAACAAGAAACTAGTAACTAAAACAAAACATGGAAAATTTACAAGAGATTAAAATTGGAAAAGGTTTAAACACTATCCTTTTTGGTATTTCAAGACCAACGTTAAAAAATCAATTAGGGCAACCCACCGAAATTGATAGTTACAATGCAGGCGATGATGATGAATATTTAACCGAAGCTTGGCATTACGACGAATATGAAATATCGGCTTCATTTGATGAAGAAGACGATTGGAGATTAACCACTTTATCAACAAGCTCTCCAATAGCTACTTTAAACGGTAAAAAAGTAATGGGATTGTCGATGACCGAAATTCAGGAATTGGTAGCTCCTTTAGATTTAGGCGAAGGAGAAATTGAAGATATGGAAGAAGATCAAACCTTACTTTCTTACATTGATTCCAGTTTAAACTTTTGGTTTGAAGACGGAAAACTATCTGAAGTTCAATGGGGAGTATTGTGGAAAGATGAAGATACCCCAAAATGGCCTGTACCTGTTTTGTAAAAATATAACCTAATAAAAGTGCGTTCGAGATAACTTTAATAATTAATATATTGATTATGAGTTGTATGTATTCCGTTTAAAACACAAAAATGATTACTTTTATACAAATCACCCACCCTACCCTCCCTCAAGGGAGGAAACCACAACGGAGGTCATTCTCCCCTTGAGGGGAGTTAGAGGGGTGATTTCAACATATCTTATATCGAACTCACGTTAATTAGCAAAAGTTCTAACAAACCGTTAGAGCTTTTTTGTTTTAAACAACTATTTATCAATTCATTATACTATTATTTTGTACTACTAAGTATTTGAAGTATATTTGGTAAACGGATATGATGCATATGTATGCATATTCAATTGTTGGCAAACATGAAAACGAAAATTTTAAATATGAAAAAAATCATTAATCTCAAATTAACCCTATTTATATTATTTACAATTAGTATCTGCTTTAGTTTACAAGCACAAGATCATTGGAGAAAAGTGTTTCCAACTGTTTCAGGCGATATTACTGACGTATATTTTTGGGATGAATTTCACGGTATAATTATTGGCGATGGAAAACGTATAGGTATTACATATGACGGCGGAGCTACATGGGAAAGAATTAGGGTAGGTGACACTTATACTTCTTTTTCCCCAAAAGCAATTGATTTTATTAATGATACAATAGGTATTTGTGTAAGCGTCTATAATGTATATAAAACAATGGATGGTGGTAATACTTGGAGTATGATTCCTTTTTCTGGAGGTAATGACTGTCTTTTTTTAAATGATCAAGAAGGTATAGCTATAAGCAATAATATATCAAGAACAATTGATCAAGGTCTCAACTGGTCAACTGCAAATATTAATGGGGGTAATCCAGCAACCGCCTTTTATGGTGTTAACTTTATTAATACCCTTGATGGATATGCAGTAGGAGAAATAGGTCAGATTGCAAAAACAATAGACGGTGGTCAAAATTGGGATGTAATAGCTTTCAATCCAGGCGCTAATCTAAATTCTGTCTGGATGCTAAATACAGACACTACATTTGCTGTTGGAAATAATGGTATTATTGTAAAAACAATAGATGCAAACAATTGGACAACTATAACTTCTGGTATTGGGAATAATCTTAATAATATCAGTTTTTTTAATGACTCTCTGGCAATAATTATCGGTGATACTGGAACCATTTTAAGGACTATTGATGGAGGAAATAGTTGGACATCTATTATTTCGGGGACAAATGCAAAACTTAATAAAATTCATATAGTTAGTAATCTGGTTGCTTTTATTGTTGGTAGTAACAGTACGCTTCTTAAAACAATCGATGGAGGAGTAACATGGAGTAGCTTATTACCTTTTTCTCCTTCCATATTTGAATCTTGCATTACAACTGAGAACAATAACATGTTTGCCGCTGGAACTGAAGGTTCAATAATGAGATCGGAAGATACGGGATTAAATTGGCAAATGTTAAATTCTGGCACAAGCAATCATCTCTATTCTATCCATTTCCCTAATGATAGTGTTGGTTACGCAGTTGGTGAACAAGGAACAATATTGAAAACCACGGACAGAGGAGATAACTGGATAAACCAAATTTCAAATACTCCATATAATTTGTTAAGTGTTTATTTTATTGACCAAGTAAATGGTTATGCCGTAGGAGGTAATTACGGAGACTTTCTTATGGGATCTCCTGACACTTCTGTTTTTCTAAAAACTATAGATGGTGGTACAACTTGGATTCCACAAATAAACATATTTAATGGCATTTATAGAGGAGTTCAATTTGCCAATCCTCAATTCGGATACATTGTTGGTGGTGGAGATATTTTTGGAACCGACATAATACTAAGAACAACTGATGGAGGGAATAATTGGATTGATGAATCGTCTGGTTCACCTTCCCTATACTCAATAGAAATATTAGATACAAACAACATAATGATTGGCGGATCAGGAGTTATTCTTAAAACTACTAATAGTGGTAGCACATGGACACAATCAACTTTGTTGAGTGGCTATTCTAGTCCTGTTCTTGATGTAAAGTCTTTTAGTGTTGATACGGGATATTGTGTGTTTTTAGGGCATGCATTATCAACTAATGACGGATGGGTTACTCGTACACCTG
>JACPDX010000093.1 GCA_016183805.1 Bacteroidota bacterium | reverse complement strand
TTTTTCTTTGGTCATTTTCCCTAATTTTACTGTGACTAAATTAATTTAATTAATTTGTCCAGTCTTATAGGGGGCTAAGACAATCCATGAGTTTGTGAGATAATTTATTTCTGTATTTTCTTAGTTCCTCCAAAAGTTCAATATCACTTTCATCAATTGCCTCCATCTCTTTTAACCAAAGCAATGTTGCTTTAAGCGTGCTTTTATCTTTTGATTGTACTGAAGAAAGATACTCAGGGCCGATAATATCTTGCCCATCTTTATAACCAAAGCAAAAGAAAGACCTTACAGTTTCAACTACATAATCTTTGAATAATTCAAACGAAGCAATATAAAGTGAGGAAGACATTAAGTTTCCTTTCAGGTTTTCCGGGTCAAGAAATTTTATCCATTTATCTGTATTGTCGGACATAATTCATATTTCATTAATTAGCAACTGGTGCCACAAGAGACTCGAACCGTATGCCTTTGTGTTTTCCCATATACTAACACCGAAATGTATTTCTTATACCCCATCTACCCGCTAGAATGCTAAACCCGGCGGGCATAAGACCAACTAAAGCCATCAAATCCACGCTCTTCACTTTAAAGTTTGATGGCATTTGGTCTAATAAGAAACATGTTAAAAATCAGGTAATTACAGAAATATTATTCGGGGTTTTAAAAAGGTGGAGGATTATTTTTCAAACTGTGATATGGTTTATAAAAGCCCCCCTTCCTACAGCATAAATATGCGCTGCGTATAAATTAACCCGGTGCACAACAAATTTCCCTTTTATTTTTTCTCGCAAAGGCACCAAAACCGCAAAGGCTTTAAATGAGATAAATTGGTTGTTTTTTCTTTGCGAACTTTGCGTCTCTGCGTGCAACCTTTGTATGGAGGGATTTTTGTCGTACACCCAAGTAACCAAATTGGTAACTTTTTTATATATTTGTCGTAAAAGTACTAATACCAGGTATGAATATATATAATTGGAGTTCTTTAGCGGAGCACTACAAAGTTCACCCTGATTGCAAAAAGACATTGGAAAAGTGGTATCATGATGTACTGACAAAAGAGTGGACAAAGCCTAATGATATAACAAAAGATTTCAGTAAAGCACGAACGATAAAAAATGACAGGGCAATATTTGAGGTCAATGGAAGTGATTACAGGTTGATCGTTAAGTTGAATTATGAGAAAGGCTGGGTGTTCATTAAATTTATAGGAACTCATGCTGAATATGATAAGATCGACCCGGAAACTATTGATATGTATAAGAGGAAATAGGCTTCGACTTCGCACAACCTGACGATATAAATTAAATTATTTACAAAATGGAACTAAAAATAATTAAAACAAAAAAGGACTACCATGCTGCAATGGAAAGATTCGAGGATATTTTTTCTGCAAAGCGTGGCACCAAAGAAAGCGATGAAGCTGATGTTTTAGCTTTATTAATTAAAGAGTATGAAAATAAACATTACGTAATTGATGCGCCAAGTCCGCTTGAAGCAATAAAATACCGTATGGAGCAGCAAGGGCTAACGAATAAAGACCTCGCCAAAATTCTTGGATACAAAAGCAGGGTAAGTGATATTTTTCATCATACAAGAAAGCTGAATCTTAAAATGATACGAGCCCTGTACGAAAAGCTGCACATTTCCCTGGAAACCTTAGTGAAGGAGTATTAATTATTAACGGTTACACCAACCGGCCTGTCCGGTAGGCACGTTGGTTGATTTTATTAGCCTATCTACCGGAAAACAAGTTCAAAGGCTTCAGGAAACTGAGGCCTAGGGGCTTATAAATTTTTATTGAGTTATCAGTTAGACGGCTGCCGAAAAGCGGCCTCCTTTTTAAGCCAAAAAATTTATAAAGCAGGAATTCAGGAACTTTAACGAATTGAAAGCCCTGCACGGCAGTGTAAGTATTGTGAGAAATAACAGAATTATTTTTAATATAAAGGGTAACGATTACAGGCTTATTGCATCTATAAATTTTAAACAAGCGGCAGCTTACGTTATCTGGTTTGGTACGCATAAAGAATATGACAAAATAAATACAGCAACAATTGCATTTGACACCAAAATTTTAAACTATAAAGCAAAATAAGCATGGACTGGAAAGTATTAAAAACCGAAACGGCATACCAAAAAGCCATTAAAAGAACACTATCCATTTTTCATGCGGAAGAAGGGACACCTGAAGCCGATGAATTGGCATTGTTGTTGCTATTAGTAAAAGATTATGAAGATAAACATGTTCATTTACCTTATTTAAATCCTATAGAGGTAATGAATAACCCCGAGGCAGAGCCTCGAGGTATCGCGTTACTCGAACAAGCTTAATTGATTTTTATGAAACCTTTTATAAACATTTTTTTCATTGCCTTGATTGTGAATATACTGTTGAATTACATCTTCGTTTGCATA
>JACPDX010000090.1 GCA_016183805.1 Bacteroidota bacterium | reverse complement strand
CGATATTTCGGGATATTTTTCACTTACTGATGTGGACTTACCTCCGGCATTACTGAATTTATTTTTAATTATGAAGTGCGCATTGTTTATCGGCCAGCAGTCAGGTGCCTGTGTGCTGGCTAATAGTTGCGGTGTGCCGGCACTACTTTGCGATGCTTTCCCACACCGGCTTGGGACATTCTCCCCAGATGATGTTATTCTCTTCAAACACTACCGCGAGCGCGCCACTGGAGCCATCCTTTCCGATGCGGACGTATTCAAGAATCATCAGGATTTGGCCTATGGATACCATTTTGCTCAAAAGAACATAGAAGATTTAGCGCAAGTAAAGCAATATTTAGAAAAACTGGGAGTCATCTGTGGTAAAGTTCATAATCTATCATCGAATTAAGAGCTCTTGTATGGTCAAAACTAAACGAAGACAATTCTGTTTTACAAATCAAATTATTGTCTTCAAACAACATTACTTCATAAACACCATTTTGGTTTGATGCTCCGGATTGCTGGTCGAAAGTATTAATTCCAACTCCAATTTGCCCATACACATTTATTGGTAATTTAGTAAGTAGTTGGTAATTTCCATTTGTCCCCGTAACCGTAAATTCTTGAGAAACCTTTTTGTCGTTAACAAAGCTGGTGTCATTTAATGGAAATAGAATAATACTTTTAATTACCGGTTTAACATCATCTTTAATATCAAACCCAAATAAGAGTGGATTTACGGCATACTCAGAAACAGTTTCTCTAATTTCAAAATGTAAATGAGGGCCGCCTGAACTTCCTGAGTTTCCGGAAAGTGCAATAATATCTCCTTTTTTTACTTTTAAAAGGGTGTCTGGAGGATAATAATCCATCTCAAAAGTTTCATTAGCATATTGATAACGTTTTATTTCTTTTGCCAATTCGCCTTTAAATTGTTGCAAATGAGCATAAGCGGAGGTGTAGCCATTGGGGTGTGTGATATAAATAATTTTTCCGTAACCTATTGGTGAAATTTTTACTCGAGAAACAAAACCATCGGCAATTGCATAAACTTTCAGTCCCTCAACACCTTGAGTTTTGATGTCTAAACCAGAATGGAAATGGTTGTTACGTAATTCCCCAAAATTTCCTGATAAAATTAATGGAATATCGAGTGGTGATCGAAAATAATCTTTTGGGTATTGTTCTAAGGTTTGAGAAAATCCAATAGAAATCAACAATTGAATAAGTAATAGAGTGAAAAATTTAATCATTTATAGGGTTGGAAATTATTTAATGTTTAGATTGGATGCAAAACTAGTACCATGTTTATACAGAAAACAATAATTTTAAAATTAATATTCACAAATGTTATGTTAAAAATATTACATTTGTAGAGGTTGAATTTTTTTTAATGATTTAACGATTTAGTAATGAAAGATTTATCTGTTTTAGTAAACGGTCTCAGAAAAAAAGCTGAGTTAATGATTGAAAAACATCAAGTGGTTACTGAAAAAAATAAACAACTTTTAAACGAAATTGTTCAGTTAAACGAAAAATTAAATCAAAAAAATAAACAATTATTGGAATTTGAAAACAAGATTAATGTTATCAAAATTTCGAAGAGTGTCCGTCAGTTGACGGATGAAAGTACCAAAGATGTGAAGTTGAAAATAAACGAAATGGTACGGGAGATAGATAAATGTATTGCTCAAATTAACAAATAGTTGAACCCTCTAATGGGAGATTTATCGATAAAAATAAAAATTGCAAACCGAGTTTATCCTTTAACAGTAAATGCTAAAGAGGAAGAAGGAGTTAGAAAAGTAGCAGATGAAATAAACAAATCAATTGCAGAATATGAGAAATTGTATGCTGTAAAAGATTATCAGGATTTATTGGCTATGGTTGCATTAAAATTAGTATCGAGTAATTATCACATCCAACAAAAAGATGTTGAAGGTGATAACCGGATTGAGGAAGGTTTAATGCAAATTGAACAACTGTTCGACAACTATTTGTAACGTTCTTTAAAATAAAAAAAGCAATATTATCGCGAATTTATTGAAGTTATTGATTAATCGTTATCAGTTAACGCTAAACCGACAACAATAAAAAATTCACGTACAACACTTTGTTTGATAAACTAACACTTATTTAGTTGGAGCATAGCTCATAAACTATTGAAAACAGGCCCCTTGTAACCCCTTTTGGGTATTCACTTTTAGTGGACACGGGAAGTTTGAATCAGTTTGGCGGTTCCAAACATTTTTTCTTGGGTTTATCCAAGCCAATTTTGTACGGGTTTTTTTATTCCCAGACCTAAGTAAGTTAAAGCGTTCAATTTCCATGAATAATTAATTTAAATAAATTAACACCATGGATGTATTAAGTATTGTAATCGGACTAATTATTGGAGCAGCAATTGCAACAATAGTTGTTATCATCATCTATAAAAAAGGCATAGATACAAAAAGCCAACGAATAATAGAAGATGCAAAAGCTGAAGGAGAAGTTCAGCGAAAAGAAAAACTTCTGCAAGCAAAAGAAAAATTTCTTCAATTAAAAGAAGAACACGAAAAAGTAATTACTGAGCGTGAAAGGAAGATTAGCGATTTAGAAAATCGTGCAAAACAAAAAAATGATGCTGCTTCAAAACAAATTGAAGATGTTAAAAGAAAAGAACTGGAGTTAGATAAAACCAGAGAAACTCTTACTCATCAACTGGAAATTATCGAGAAAAAAGAAGCTGAAGTTGAAAAATCGCATCGAATTCAAGTAGAACAATTACAGGTTATTTCGGGGTTAAGTGCTGAAGATGCCAAAAATCAATTAATGGAAACGCTAAAAGCAGAGGCTAGAACTGGTGCTATGGCTCATATTAAGGACATTATGGATGAAGCCAAGATTAATGCGAATAAAGAAGCCCGTAAAATTGTTGTTCAAACCATTCAACGAGTTGCAACAGAACAAGCGGTAGAAAATGCTGTTTCAGTATTTAATATTGAAAGCGACGAAATTAAAGGTAGAATTATTGGTCGTGAGGGTAGAAATATTAGGGCTTTAGAAGCTGCCACAGGTGTCGAAATTATTGTTGATGATACGCCTGAAGCAATTATTTTATCTTGTTTTGACCCGGTTAGAAGAGAAATTGCCCGATTATCGCTACACCAATTGGTAACCGATGGTAGAATTCACCCTGCACGAATTGAAGAGGTGGTGAACAAAACCAAAAAACAATTGGAAGAGGAAATTATTGAAGTTGGAAAAAGAACTTGTATTGATTTAGGAATACATGGATTGCATCCCGAACTAATTAGAATGGTTGGTAGAATGAAATATCGTTCTTCTTACGGTCAAAATCTATTACAACATTCACGTGAAGTAGCTAACCTTTGTGCTACCATGGCATCTGAACTTGGTTTAAATGCTAAGTTGGCGAAAAGAGCAGGATTGTTACATGATATAGGAAAGGTTCCTGACGATGATCCGGAATTACCACACGCTATTTTGGGTATGAAAATAGCTGAAAAATTCAACGAGAAACCCGATATCTGTAATGCAATTGGTGCTCACCACGATGAGATTGAAATGACCACTATTATTTCTCCAATTGTTCAGGTATGTGATGCTATTTCTGGTGCAAGACCCGGTGCAAGAAGAGAAATCATGGAATCTTACATCAAAAGGATTAAGGATTTAGAAACCATTGGGATGTCGTATCCCGGAGTTGAACAGGCGTATGCAATACAAGCCGGAAGAGAATTAAGGGTTATTGTTGAAAGTGGAAAAGTAACCGATGCAGAAGCAGATACTTTATCATTTGATTTGGCTCAAAAAATTCAAACAGAAATGACTTATCCCGGTCAGGTTAAAGTTACGGTAATTAGAGAAAAAAGAGCTGTAAATTATGCTAAGTAAAATTTTATTGTAGAGACGGATGATTATCCGTCTCTACTTTATGAAAAAGATTGATACCATTTAGTTTTCTTAGTCCCTTTATAGGCCATAATTAACCCATAATTATTTTTATTGTAAATCCAATCTCTATTGATTAGTGTTCGCACAATAAATCCCCACCAGAAAAATTGATGAATTCTTTTAAATTTAGCGTTGAATTTTAGTTCTTTTAAAAAATTTAAAATCAATTCGTAATCAGGTTTTCCTTCTAATATCCCACTCTCATCGTACCTGCCTGCAATAATGGTTAATGAAATATTTTTTGCATTTTCCAGTAAATTTTTTGCTCCAAGCAATGTGTAATATTCAGCACCGTTACAAGTCAGGTTGATGTGCGATATTTTTTCAATATCAAGGTTCAAGTCTTTGACAATATTATCAATAGTGTCAATATCAACAATTATTTCTTTTTCTTCGTAGTCAGCAGATGTATCAATGGGTATATTATCTAATTGATTCCAGCTACTGATTTTTCCTAGTAATAAATTTGTTTGTCCTTTTTTTGAGAAAGTACCTTTTTGAATCGTTGTAATGTTTAGTTTGTTTTTGGTAATTATTTCGTTGGCTATTTCATGATTTCTAGGGTCAGGATCAATTCCGATAACAATTCCTTTGGGAGTAACTCGTTGGTACAATTCAAATAAATCAGAAGTTACTGCTGAGGTCATATCAAAACCTACTTGAATGACAATTTCTCCTTGTTTAAGGTTTGGAAACTTTAAAATAGCATCAATTTTTGAGAAATTTTTGAAAAAAATAAATTTTAGTCCTTTTAACATTGGTATGTTTTTTTCAAAAATAGAATTATTAAATCAAAATATTATAAAACTTATATTTGAAGAAAAAAATAACGTGCTTTTAAACAACATTATTATTGGGGCAGGTAGGTCAGGGACAACATCGTTGGTTGGATATTTAAAACAGCACCCTGATATTAATTTCTCTAGTATAAAAGAGGTTACTTATTTTTCTGTTGCAGAACATTTTAAAAGGGGTGTTGAATATTTTCATTCTTTTTTTGAAAACAAAAAAGGATTGCTTAGCACATCGGACACCTATTTGTTGATGGATTTGACTGCTCCAGAGAGAATATTTAATTATAATCCAAATATAAAGCTGATTGTAATATTACGAGAGCCTGCCAAACGTTCTTTTTCCAATTATCAATATGCTGTTAGTAATGGATATTTGTCGAATTCTATTTCGTTTATTGAAAGCCAAAAACTAGAAAAAAACCATATCCTAACTAAAGATGTTGTTTTTCAAAATAATCATTGTAGTTTTTATGGCAGTTTGTATCATTATCATCTAAACAATTGGTTAAAATATTTTAAAAAAGAGCAATTGTTTATTTGTACCACTTCTCAACTTAATCATGAGCCTAAAGAAACTTTAAATAAATTATTTCAATTTTTGAATTTATCTAGTTTTGAAGTGCAAGAACTTACTGCAAAAAATAAAGCATCGGGGGTTAAAAATAAAGGATTAAATAGCTTTTTGGTTGATAGGGAACATTGGTTAAGAAAATTAGTTAGAATGCCATTACAGTATAAACCCATTAGAAATTTAATTTTTAAAACAGGTATAGTGGAAAAAATTAAAGAAGTAAATAGAACAGAACAAGATTATGCTGAGATGAGCGAAGAAGAAAAAGCTTTTTGTTCAATCTATTTCGAGGAAGATTTAGCTATGCTGAAAAAAGAGTTTGGAATTGAATGGTAGAAATGAACGATTGTCAGTCTATATTTTATGGAATCAAGACGGGCAATTGTCTGTCTCTACAAAATATTACCGTCTTTCATTATCAATTTTTGATCGGCCATATCAGCCAACTCTTCATTATGGGTAACAATAATAAAAGTTTGGTTAAAATCTTCTCTTAATTTAAAAAATAACTCGTGAAGCTCTTTTGCTGATGCAGAATCTAAATTACCTGAGGGCTCATCAGCTAAAACTACTGCCGGGCTGTTAATTAAAGCTCTACAAACAGCTACCCGTTGTGCTTCACCACCCGATAATTGAGAAGGTTTATGGTGAAGTCGGTCTTTTAATCCTAAAGAGGTTAATAATTCTATAGCTCTTTTTTCAGCTATAGCTTTTGGTGTTTTACGTATAAATGCAGGAATACATACATTTTCAATAGCTGTAAACTCTGGTAGCAAATGGTGAAACTGAAAGACAAAACCAATGTTTTTATTTCTAAATAACGATAATTCTTTATCTTTTAAACTTAAAACATCAATTCCATTAATTTTTATAGAGCCTTCATCAGGCTGGTCTAAAGTACCAAGAATTTGCAATAGAGTAGATTTTCCAGCTCCTGATGCCCCAACAATAGAAATAATTTTTCCTTTTTCAATGGTTAGGTAAACTCCTTTGAGTACTTCAATAGATTTGTATGATTTGTGTATATTTTCTAATTGAATCATTTACCAAAATTAATGATTACAATGTAAAATAAAAATTAGAAATGGTAGTGATTTTCACCGTTTGTTCTTTTTAACTAAAATGGGAAAATCTATTTTAAAAACGGTTCCTTCTATATTACTTGTAAAATTAGCATTACCATCAAACGAATCAACTCTGGAAATAATATTTTTTAATCCTAATCCACTGTGTGTGTTGTCGATATCAAAACCTTTACCATCATCTCGAAGTGTTAAAAATAAATGGTCGTTGATAATTTTCATTTCAATTTCAATAAAATTGCAATTGGCATGTTTTAATGAATTATTAATAAATTCCTGAACAATCCGATAGACGGTAATTTCTAATTTTTTGTGGAGTTGACTGGATGGAAAATCACTTTTTAAGATTATTTGTGTTTCGGGAGTAGAATAATTATCACAAAGATTTTCTACAGCTTTTTGTAGCCCAAAGTTTGATAATACGGGAGGTAAAATGTCGTAGCAAATACCCCTGAGTTGTTGTATGGTGGTAACCAACTCTCCGGTAATTTTTTTTATATCTTTTTTTTGTTCATCTTGTTCATCAGCCATTTCATTTTTTAGAGCCTCTATCTGAAATTTAATACCTACTAATGATTGCCCAATTCCATCGTGTAAATCTCTTGATATTCGTGCTCTTTCTATTTCCTGTGTATTGATAACCGTATTTAATATAATTTTATTTAGTTTGTTTTTTTGAGTGATATCTTTGATAATGGCTTGATAATAAACCAAATTACCATAGTTATCGATAATTTCGTTAGCAGAAATTAAACACGATTTTCTATTATTTTTTATAGTTAATTGTAATTCATAATTATTAATAAAACCTGTGTTATCTAATGTTTTTAAAACAAACATGGTTTCTGCCGAATTGATTATGTAATCGGCTAAATTAAATTGAAAATCAATACATTCAAATAATTTTAGTGCAGCACCATTGCAATTAATAACTTCTCCGTCACTACTAAATAGTAAAATGGCATCGCTACTTTCTTGAAACACTTTTTGATATTGAGTTTGAATTTTTGCATGCTCTTCTTTTAGATAATAGAGTTGATATGCATTTTCAATAATTAATTTTAGCTCTTGTTCATTCCATGGTTTGGAGAGGTATCGATAAACCTTGCCCTTATTAATGGCATCTATTACTGCGTTAATATCGCTATATCCGGTAAGTAAAATTCGAATAGGGTTGGGGTAAATATCGAGAATGGATTCAAAAAAAGCGACCCCGGTTGTTTTGGGCATACGTTGGTCGGCAATAATAATTTCGATAGGTTGTTGTTTTAAAATTGCAATTCCTTCCTCAGCATTTTCAGCCAAATACACATCATAAACTCTACGAAACGAAGATTTAAAAGCTAATAAATTATCTTTTTCATCATCTATGTATAATACTTTAATTTTTTCCATGGTTAAGAGTTTTGTTTTTTTGGAATACTTATGGTAAATGTTGTTCCCAGATTTGGTTTAGAAATCACTTCAATTTTTCCATTGTGTTTATTTATAATCCGATATACTATTGATAGCCCTAAACCGGTACCTTCACCAACATCTTTAGTGGTAAAAAACGGGTCAAATATTTTATTTTTTACCTCTTCTTTTATTCCGATACCATTGTCGGCAATACTGATTTTAATAAAATCAGTACCATCAATAGTAGTTACCTCAATTCTGCCTTTTTCAACTCTGGTTGGGTGGTGTTCAATGGCATGTATGGCATTGCTTAAAATATTCATAAAAACCTGATTGAGTTTGCCCGGGTAACATTCAATTTTTGGTAATGGGGCTAATTTTTTTATGATTTCGATGCCTGATAATTTGCTTTTTAATAAAGTTAATGTTGATGTAATTCCTTCATTAATATTGGCAAGAATTAAATCGTCTTCATCAAGTCTTGAGAAATTCTTAAGACTTTTTACTATTTCAGCAGTACGGGAAGCTCCATTTTCAATTCCATTCACAATAGTATTTAACTCATCTTTCAAGTAATTATAGTCTAATTCTTTTTTTAACTTTTCAATTTCAATCAATTTATTGTTAAAATCAGAAGAATCATTTAGTTCTTCGTATTTGTTAATGATGGTATTTAAATCGTTAATGTCTTGTCGTAATGGAGGAATATTGGATGAAACAAAATTGATGGGGTTATTAATTTCATGTGCTATTCCGGCAGTTAATTGACCTAACGAAGCCATTTTTTCGGCATCAACCAATTGAGACTGGGTTTCTTTAAGATGATTTAATGTGTTATTAAGCTCTTGAGTTCGTTCTTTTACTTTTATTTCAAGTGTTATGTTTTGTTCACGCACCAATTGTTCTTTTTCATTTCTAATAATGTTGATTTTATCGGCTAGTGCTAAAGAAAGTAAAATACCTTCAATGGCAATACCAAAAGTCATGGTGTAGTTGGTGAAAGAGTTTGAAGGTAATATTCCAGCATTTTTTAGTACAAATAAAATAACTCCAATTAAAAATACAGACCAAGCCAAAAGGAAGAATTTAGCATAACGTTGTCCTTTTAATGCGATTTTTATGGCAATAAATAATGAAAAGAACGAGATGAGGAAACCTCCCAAATCCATTAATTTGTAACTAATTTGTTTGTATCCAACAATAACGGTTAGTATGCCCAATACATACAAAATAATTATTAAAATATAGCCTTTATTAAGTGTTGGAACATGTATTTTAGTTTTTAAGAAAGTTTGAATAAATTTAATGGTAGCTAAGCCCGCAATGGAGTTAAATAATATTAAAGAACTATTGGATAGCTCGGGGTAATTGGGAAAAATAAATTTAAAGGAATATCCATTTAAAGCTGCTTGTGTAAGGGTAATAAAGAAAATATAAACAACATAATAAAGGTAACTCGAATCTCTAACCGTAAAATAAATAAACAAATTATAGAACACTAAAACGAGCATAACTCCAAAGAACAAACCAAAAATCAAATCATGTTCTAAGCTTGATTCAAACACAGCCTTTGGAGTTCCAATAAACAATGGAACTACCAATTGCTCCCAGCTTTTTACTTTAAGTATATAGTCTTGAGTAGCTCCATTACTGATGTTAATGTCAAACAAAAAATACTGTAAATCGTAAGTTCGATGTGAAAAAGGGAAGTTGTCGCCCAACGTTGATAGCTTGTATATACTATCGTTGTTTATTTTGTACAGCTCAATTTCATCTATAATTGCATAAGAACAACCCAAAATCAAATTTTCGTAAATAGATGTGTTTTTTATGCTGAATTTAATCCAATAAGTAGAGTTGGTTAAACCCAAATTAGGAGTGGTTTGTTCATTAATGGCAAAAGAATCAATCCTTACCACTTCATAAACAGAAAGTTTATTGGTAACATCTTCATAAATATATATCGGATTAATCTGATGGATGTGGTCTTTGCTTTCATTAAAAACGATGTTTTTTTCAGCTTTAATTTTTGAAAAAGATAAAACAGCTACTAGTAAAAGTAATTGTAATAAGGGTTTTATAGGTTTGTTTTTTAACATCAAAAATTTAATTATAAAGCTGCAAATTCTGCAGCAGAAATGGTTAAATTATATTCAATTTCTATGGTTCCTTTTGGACCATTTTCAGTTCTTTTTTGAATAGGATTTTCCCTTAAATTAAATATATCTTTTTTTTCTTGCGGAATGGCATTTTTTAACGTGTAAATATCATTTAATACCAATACTGTAGCAATTAAGTCGGGTTTTGGATAAGCAAATTCGCCTTTATTACCAACAGATTCTTCAACGGTAAAACCTATTTTTTTTACCATATTAATCGTCCATGGGGCACTTAAGGTGTACAACGATTTTAGGTTGTATTTTTCAGCAATAAAAATACCTGCTTTAGCTACTCCTGTTCTTATCAGTATGGCACTAAGCCCGTTTCCTGACATATCTTTAGTGTTCCACAAACCACACAATTCGCCAGTTTTATAAGCAACATTTGAATTAATTAAGTTATGTATATGTGGGTCGAGTTCCGAAATAGCCGATTCTAAAGGTAATTGAAAAGCTGCAT
>JACPDX010000092.1 GCA_016183805.1 Bacteroidota bacterium | reverse complement strand
TTCCTCAAACTCCTTTATAGCTTTTGTTTGATTTTGTTTTGCTTGGTTTTTTAAGTCTTCAATTTTAAGTTTCTTTAATTTCATTTTCCAAATATTGCTTTTTCAAATTCTTCTTCGGCTTTTTCTTTTATAGAAACAATTAGCTCTTTATTATTTAGAATATTCTCCTTTTTGCATTCAATTAAAGTCATTATTTTTTTTTGAATTTCAACTTTCGGAAAAGGAATTTTTATTTCTTTCAATTCAGGTTCAGTTATAGCTGGATAAAGCCCTCCTGTCATTTTATTTTTTAATTGTTCAACACCATAGGTACATTTTAAAAACTGATGTAAATATGGAAGGTGGTAACTTTCTGATGTACCAATAATGCTAAAACCAGAAGAACAAATATCATTATCATATTCTTTTGAAACTATAGCAAACTTTTTTAAATAAGGTCGTGTAGTTCCAATAATCAAATCGCCTTCTTTTACTATTTGCGTTGCTCTACTTGGAGCTTTTTTTATTTCTATTTCTTTTGCTTCAAGTATGCCTTTAGTTGGGTCTATTGCCCCAATTTCTATATATCTAAAAGTATCTTTATTGTATTGGGTTTTATTAAAACTACGTTTTGCAAACCGAAATGATTTGCCAATTGATGATAATTCAAATTTTGATTTTTTTAATTCAATTGCAATTCTTGTATCGGTTGAAAAGAAATCCCAACGGTCTAATGATAGGTAATCTGTAGTTTGCAGTGTTGTTACTTTTTCTTTTAAACTAAATGGCTTTAAACCTAATTGCTCCAAAAAATACTTTTCAATTTCACCCTCTAAATCATTTGCTTGCTGTTGTAAATCTTCCGCTTGTTTTATTTTCTTGTTGTAATTGTTTACTATTTTGTCTTGTTCAGATATGGGTGGTAATGGTATTTTTATTTCATTTAGTAATTGCTCTGGTCGTATGTATTTTCTGTTGGTTGTTCCAGTAACAAAACTATCTAAGTATTGCATTACTCCTTTACTGGTAAATAGTAATTGTAAAAAATCTACATTAATTTTATTTGTATCAATTTCAGCAAAGGTCATATTGCTTGAAGCAACTCCATTAGCCAAATCTTCTTTAATTACACCAAAAGCACCGTTTTTTGTATCAACTTTACACCAAAATAAGTGATTAACTTTAGCCTTTTGATATTCCCTCATTTTTAAAGTCTTACCTGTTACGGTTCGATTAATAAAAACACCTTTTCCGTACGACCTAACACCTAATATTTTATACTCTTTATTATCATCAATTTTTATTTTTTCAATATTTGGCTTATTCAGAAATTCACCAAAGAGAACAATAGGATATGATGGATTAAATTTACTTGATTTGTTTAAATATGCCTTTACATCCCAACTATATAAGTTAAGAAAATCAATATTATTTATGTAACTATTAACTTCTACTTGCATTAGTTTTTTTCTTGTTTGTAAATTAACTCTATTTCCCTGCGTAGTTCTTCCTCGTTGGGTAAATAAAGTTGATATTTTTGTACAAATAGTTGGCTATTGGTATGGCTCATGGCATATTTAATTTGCAATTCGTCTTTTTCTCGTGCCAATACAATTCCTATGGGAGGATTATCACCAGCTACATTTTGTTCGGCTTCCATATAGCCCAAATACATGTTCATTTGTCCTACATCTTGGTAACCAGCATCTTCTTTTTTAAGGTCTATCAACACAAAACATTTTAATATTCTGTGGTAAAAAACCAAATCAATATAATGGTGTCTGTTGGCAAGTGTAATTCGGTATTGTCTGCCTATAAAAGCAAAACCTTTGCCTAATTCCAATAAAAAATCTTGCAATTGATTAATCAACCGGTTTTCTAAATCTGTTTCGGCTAAATGATATGGTTCTGGTATTTTTAAAAACTCAAAAATATAGGTATCTTTAAGAATATCTTCTGGTTTTTCTATAAGTTGACCTTGTTTTGCCAACAGTAGAATTTCTTTTTTGTTTTTTCCTGAGGCTAACCTTAAAAAAAGAGAGGTTTCTTTTTGGCGTTTTAATTCTCTTATGCTCCAGTTTTCTATTATTGCCTGTTTTTCGTAAAAACTTCGTTCTAAACTATTTTCAATTTTAATTAGCTCTACATAATGGCTCCAACTCAATTTGTGCGACAGTGTCGCACTAATTGTAACATCTTGGTCTTTATTATCTTTTAATTCTTGCGACAGTGTCGCAAGAATTGGATAGGAGATGTAAAACTGCCTAAATCGATGAATATTGCTTAAGCTAAATCCTTTACCAAATTCGATAGAAAGGTCTTTCGATAATTGTTCTAAAAGTTGAACTCCATACTCAGCTTTTGCATTTCCACCTTGCTCAAATTCTACAATGTGTTGCCCAATTTTCCAATAAGTTTCTACTAACAGGGTATTAACTGCATTTAATGCTTTAACTTTTCCGTTGGTATAGGTTTCGGATATATTTTTTACTAAATGACTATACTTTTGAATTTCCATTTCAACCAAATTTATTTGCTATAAAATACCTCTGGTTCAGAAACAATACCATCGATAACTCTAACTCTCCCAATTTCTTCATCATCTATTTGGTAGTTAATTTCTTTTATAGGTATTGTCCATAATTTATTTTTTTCTCGATAAGTTTTAAATTCTTTTGCTAATGGTTCTAACTCATTCTCAATTTGTGAACCTGTGCTGCTAATACCAGCTTTTTCAACTTCGGCAATTGGTATTTGGTAATTGAAATCTTTTTTAACTTGAGTTTTTATTTCACTATCCTTAGCAAGTTTAATTCTTTTTATCTCATTATCAAAAGCAGATTTAGCTTCTTTTAAAGCCAATTTAAGAACATCAACAGATTGAACAAGCTTGTTATGCTCTTCTAAATTTATTTTAACGTTACCTTTTTTCTTACCAACAAACTGATTAATTGACTTTAATTCATTGTATTTTTCGTTAAACACTTTTTCATACTGCAAATAAATACTTTTCTCTTTATGTTCAATAGGTCTGTATTTTTCATTTATTTCCTTTTCAGCTTTTTCAACTACTCGTTTCCATTCATTAGTTTCTTCTTCAGTAAACTTTTTGAAGAATAATAAACTAGGTTTTACTGTTGCTCCACTTGCAATAAACACATCTTGTGGTATAGAAGTGATGAGTAATATTTTAGCTTTACTTTCAACAAACTCTCTTATTTTTTGAAGATTTGTGTTGTTTAAAACACCTTCTGGCAATACAATCCCCATTCTTCCACCAGGTTTTAATAAATTCAAACAACGTTCTATAAATAAAACTTCCGTAAGAGTACTCATACTTCCTGTTTGATATAAGTCTAATAAAGAGTTTCCTATATTGTCGTTTACTTGCTTTAAAGCTTCGTCATAAGCCTTTCCATATCTTTTTTGATATTTTTTTATTCTATCTCCATCGGTATATTTATCTGCTTCTGTAATTTTTAAAGATTTTTCAACTCGACTTCCAAAAGGCGGGTTAGTCAAAATAATATCAAAACGATTTTCAAAAATACCGTTCACATTTAATAATCCATCGTTATGGTGAACTCCACCGTGTCCATCACCGTGCATAATCATATTCATTTTTGCGGTACGACTCATTCTTGGGTTGGCATCCGTTCCAAAAATACAATCATAACTTAATTCTCTAATTCTACTTTTAGGATTATTAATGTCTAATTCTGCATTTAGTTTGGCAAATAGTTCATTTACTGTTTCATCTATAGCTTCTTTCTTTTTGTCGCTTAGTTTTTCGTAGGCTTCATCATAATATTCGGTTTTTATTTTTTCTTTAGCTAAGTGAATTTCATTTTCAATTTTAGCTCTTACATATTCAAAAACTTTAATTAAAAAACCGCCAGAACCGCAACAAGGGTCGCAAATAATTTCGCTTTCTTGTGGGTCAACCACTTCCACCATAAAATTAACTACAGTTCTAGGCGTAAAAAATTGCCCTAATTGCCCTCTAAATGTTGTGCCTAAAAACTTTTCAAATGCAATTCCTTTTACATCGTCAGAAGTTGTTGAAAGGTTGTATATTTCTAATTCCTCAACAATAGCTTCAAAACTATTTTCTCTTATTTTTATTACTTCTTTTTCATCAAATAAATCATCGTCAATAAAATCCTTTTTTGTTTGTTCAAATAATTTTTGATAGAAAGGCAAATCGGTTGAGGCTCTATATTTATCATCATATTCTTTGGCTTTTCTAAATTCTTCATGAGAAAATATTTGTGCACCAGTGTTTGTTCTCTCATAACGAATTTTTATAAACAGAATTTTGCTTATTTCATCAAAAGCTGCCTCTGGAGAAAGCTTGTCATTGTTACGAATAATGTTGTGACATTTAAAAAGAAGTTTTGAAAACTCATCCCTTGTAAATGCTTTTGTTTGTTTCAATAATTCATTTATTTTCTTTTCATCATTTGCAATTTTTGCATCAGGTATATTTACAACTTCTTCTAATCTTTTTGGAATTTTACCTTTTACAACTTTGAATATTCTTGTTTCTTTTAAGTTAGATGTTACAAAAAATTCAGCACCAGCCCATGAAGCATAATTATAACCTTGAAAATAATCTTCTTCTCTAATTGTAATGTGTTCGGCTTTACATTCTACTACTATTATTGGGCTGTTATTTTCTCTTTTGTCTTTTACATTTTTCCATATAACTATATCTGCCATTGCTCTTCCCTGTCCTCTTTGTGCATTGTTTACTTGAATTTCTTGAGCCATTTGCTCCAAATCAAACCCATAATTATTTACTAAACGACAAATGTATTCTTGTCGTACTCTTTCTTCTGGTTTTAATACCAACCAAACATCTTTACCTTTTAAAGGTGTTTTTATTTTGTTACCATTTATTTGAACTTCTAAATTCATCCTTTTTATTTTTTACTAATGAGTAAATCTTTTGGGTCAACGCTGAGAATTTCAGCTATTTTATATAAGTCTTCCAAACTTGGTTGCGTACGATTTTGCACATAAGAGTTAACCATATTATAACTTTTGCTCAGCTTTTCTGCTAACCAAACTTGCTTAATCCCCTTTTCTTCCAGTACTTCCTTGATACGGTTCATTATTTCAATTTTTGAAATGGAAAAATACAGCTAAATTTTTAATTTATCTCGAATTTTAAGATGTTTTTATTAAGGCAAAGTAACATTATTTGGGCGTACCTTAAACTCCATTCAATAAATTATCAAACCAAACGATACAATTTGTTTAGTAGTGTATTTTATACATTTTGGTTATTTATGCCATTAATTCCTTTTTCCTTTTGTTAATTTATTTAATTTAGAAAAAATATTTCATCGGAGTTTATCATGGAAAATAATCAATGCCAAAATTGTGGGGATGTAACAGTTCATAATTACTGCCCCGGTTGTGGTGAAAAAAGATATAAACGCATCAACATCAAAGATGTGGTTGGTGATTTTTTATCGAACCTTATCACTGTTGAAGGTCCAATACTTCGTACCATAAAAGACCTTTCGTTGCAACCCGGTTTAATGATTAATAATTACTTAAACGGTAAACGAAAAATTTACTACAAACCTTTCCAGTATTATCTTTTAGCCACTACGGTTTACTTTTTGTTTTATTATTTATGGGGAAATGAATTGATGTCGATGTTTTCTGATTTTGGTGCAAATGCAAATACTACCGGAACTGTTGAAGAAATTAATACTTTTCAACAGGAGTTTAATGACTTTCTAAATAATAACATGCGTCTGTTAACTTTTTTTCAGGTACCGATTTACGCTTGGTTAATCTGGTTGTTTTTCGGGCGTAAAAATAACCACTCCTTTACCGAAAGCCTTGTCATTAGCCTATATCTTTCTGCTCAGGTATTATTTTTTAGTGTGTTATCCACCTTGCTCGTGTTTATTAGTCCTGAATTAACAATTGTGGTAAATGTAATTTTTGGACTTATTTATATTCCATGGGCAATGCTCTATTTATATAAAGGCAACAAATGGGTTACTGTTCTTAAATCGTTGGGAATAGCTGTGCTGACTTTTATATTGTTTGGAATATTAATGTTTGTTATTTCTATCTTGTGGTATATTCTTTTTCGATAACTATGAAAGCTGTAATCACCTCCCTAATTTTTATGGTTGCCATTTCTGTAAGCGGGCAATCGTTGTACACCAAATCGTTTGGAGATAAAAACAATGAAGCATTAATCTTTCTTCACGGTGGCCCCGGTTATAACTGTGCCAACTTTGAGGCAACTACTGCACAAAAACTTGCTGACGAAGGTTTTTATGTCATCGTTTACGACCGAAGAGGCGAAGGAAGATCAATAGATAATAAAGCGAAGTTTACTTTTCAGCAAACCTTTGAGGATTTAAACAGTGTGTACAAAAAGTACGACTTAAAAACAGCCACGTTGATAGGTCATAGTTTTGGAGGTGTTGTTGCCACTTTATATGCCGAAAAATACCCAAACAGAATAAACTCCATGCTTTTGGTTGGAGCTCCGGTTTCACTTCAGGAAACGTTTAAAACCATCATCGAATC
>JACPDX010000091.1 GCA_016183805.1 Bacteroidota bacterium | reverse complement strand
TATAAAATTTTAAAGCATTTTACAATTGAATTTCCTTATGATTTTAAGAGATATATTTCTGTATTTATCGGCACAAATGGCTCTGGTAAATCTACAATACTAGAAGCAATTGCCCAAATTTTCAGCAGCGTTATGCTCAACGAAAAAGCCAAATTTGGGTTTGAACTAGAGTATTCTGTTCGTCACGAACAAATGATTGAGGAAACTAGTACTACTTCTGAATTTCATACTGAGTATTTGTACATTAAATTATTTGCAAGCAAAAAAGGTGATACTATTCAATATGAAACTTTAGATTCTAAAGGGAATAGTATAAATATTGGCAATATCCTTTTGAAAGATAAAATGGTTTTTGTAGATGCTTCAAAAAAGACAACTAACGTATATTCCTATCTTCCAGACAATATCGTAATCTACTATTCGGGCTTGTCAAAAATAATGCAAGAACTTGTCGAACCGCATAATCAACTCATTTCTACCGATTACCGAAAAAATAATGCTCTAGCTAAAAGAGATTTTTTTTATTTCCAACCTGAACATTTCGGAATTATCTTAACCAGCTTGCTTTCGTTTGAATATGGTGATATTCCTGAATTTTTGCACTCAAAAGCCAAAATTGGAGGAGTTCAAAGTATTCGGATTAGATTAAAAAAACCCGAATGGGCAAATGATTCTATTCAGAATTTTTGGGGAGCTAAAGGAGAAGTAAGAAACTTCCTTGATTACTTAGATGAAAATTCTGCAAATACTGATGATTTAATAAATCCTACTAATTCAAAAGGCATTGGAAATATCATAATTGAAACATTTCAAGATGAAGCAATTATCATCACAATTCTTACGCAAGAAAGACTCTTTGAAATACGAAACCATTTAATAGAAGAACGCAAACTATTTGAAATTTTAAACATTATGTTAGCTGATGGAATGTTAAATGACATTTCTTTTTCTTTAAAAAAAGAAGGTGAAGAATATCAAAATTTTGGAACATTAAGCGAAGGAGAACAGCAGGTAATAATTATCAAAGGATTAACCGAATTACTTTCTGAGAAAAATTCACTTTTTCTTTTTGATGAGCCTGATACATATTTGCATCCTAAATGGCAAAGGCAGTTTATTTCAGAAATTGAAAATACCATTGATGTGTCTTACAATTCTGAAAATGTTTATGTTATTGCAACACATTCACCACAATTATTGAGTAATGCACAATCCGAACTAAATTTTGTAAAAATTATTGAAGATGGTGCTTTAATAGAAAATACACCAAAATATTACGGAAGAGAGATTAATTCTATTTTATATGATTTAATGGGTGTTGAAGAGAGAAACAAGCTAGTTAGAGATAAAATAAGTAATCTATATACGATGATTGCAGAAGAAGAAATAGAAGAGGCGGAAACTTTGTTAAAAGACTTACAAGACTTAATTGGGAAAGACGATTCAGAATTAAAAAAGGCTGAAATTCAAATTACTTACTTAAAAGAAGATGTATGAAAGCTATAACGAAAGGAAATGAACCTATTTCGTTAACTCAACATAGAGCGAATCAACCTGCTTGTTACGATAATTTACCTAAAGATGATACGAGAATCTCATTATTAATAGAACAGGGTCATATTTGTTGTTATTGTATGAGGCGAATTCCAGAAGCTATAAAAATCCCAGGTTCTAAAATTGAACATTTCTTATGTCAAGAAGACCATTCTCATGAGGAATTGAATTACCGCAATATGCTTTTAGCTTGTTTAGGAAATGAAGGCTCTCCTAAACGATTACAAACGTGCGACACAAGAAAAGGTAACTTAACCCTTTCTCAAAACCCATCAAACAATATACGAAACATTGAGAGTTTAGTTAAATATAAACCTAACGGAGAAATTTATTCTCCAGATGACAAATTCAATACAGAGTTATCTACTGTATTGAATTTAAACGTAAAACAACTAAAAGACAATAGAAGAGCCATTTATGAAACTGTACAAAATAGAATTAGAAACAAAGTAAAACAACATAAGACAAATATTCTACAGAAACGATTTTTAGAAACCGAAAAAAGAAAATGGCTCAATTTGGATAATGGAAAATATTCTGAGTTTTGTATGGTTGGTGTATATGTTATAGATAAGAAGTTAAGTAAATTATAAAATTAATGAATAACCTCTACAAATACGCCAAACACTTTACCAAGCTGGAGTTAATGAAAGCAAGGTTAGCAATATTTTAAAAACAGAAAAGCCGTTACTAAAATTCCCAGGGCTATTGGAATTAGTAAAATAAAAGTTCTTCGTTGGTTCCATAATAACCGTCGATTAGCTTTAGTCCATGTATAATGCAACCATTTCATAGCACTAATTTACACAAAAAAAATAACTTTATGTGAATCACAACTTGAACAACTAAGCTTGAGTTAATATACCCATGAACATTTTATTTGTTTGCTCTGTCAATAAAACCGTTCTGGAAATGTATTAGATTTCTTATTTTAGCAAGATTAAAAACATTTCGCTCATATTATTTTTGTTAGGGTCCATTTTAGGAATGAGCCAATCAAGCTATGCACCTGACAAATCCGATAAACAATTATTGGAACAGGCAGATAGTTTGAGTGGGGTAGATGTTGAAAAAGCATTTTCAATTACCGGTAGTTTGCTAATTAAAGCTCAAAAAAGTGGAAATGTTGAACTTGCTACAGAAGTAATTAAAAAACCACTTTACCTGCGAAATAAAAAACTTTTTTTAGATTATGCTCAAGGTAAATTAAACCAAAAAAAGTTAAGCATTCTCGATAGGGTTTATCTTAACCATCAGTTAATGCGTTATTATGTTTCGGTTGAAGCTGAGTTTGATCAATCCTTTACCTACCTCATGAATTTGAGAAAATTATTAGAGCATAAAGAATCTCTTGTGGTTTATCCTATCGTAATTGGTGATGCCTATTTTATCGCTTATTGGATCAATCAAATTCAATATGATTTAGTGAGGGCGAGGGAATATGCTGAATTATTATTGAAACATGCCGAAAAATTTAAGTTAAAGGTATTAACCATAAAAGCAAAAATGGCTCTTGCCGAATTAACCCAGCACGAAGGTAATGTTGTGGAGGGTATTCAACAATTTAAAATGATAGAGAAAGATTTACTGGAATTTGGTGATTCTGTATTACTTAACCGGACTTACTTACTGTTATCTAATGCTTATACGGTTAATCAAAACCCAGATTCAGCTTTCTGGTATGCAAAAAAAGCTTACCATATTGTGCCTGTTAACGATGCTCAACTAAAAGCCTTTAGTACCATTCATTTGGCACGAGGTTACCTAAGTATAGGCGAAGTTGCCAATGCTATAAAAATAGCCTCTCAAGCCTTGAAAGTAGAAGAAGATTTAGGTGCAAAAAAAGAAATCAAAGACATTCATAATTTATTAGCCGAAGCCTATAAAACCGATAAAAATTATAAGGAAGCATTGGCTCACCTCGAGAAATTTCTTAAACTCGATCAGGAACAAGCTTCGTTATTGTCGGCCGCCAACATTTCCAGTTTGGAATCTAAAATGGAGAAAGAAAAACACCAACATACGTTAAAATTAAAACAAGAAGAAGTAGTAGTAAAAAACGCAAAAATAAAACAACAGAACATTCAGAATATTGGATTAGTTATCGTATTATTTTTTGCCATAGGATTTATTGTATTGGCCGTTAGAAGTTATAGAATTAAAAAACGGGATGCAGAAACCATTATGAAACAAAAGCTAATGGTAGAACAGGCTCACCAAGAAATTAAAGATAGTATTGTGTATGCCAAACGTATTCAATCGGCAATTTTGCCACCGGCTAAATTGGTAAAAGAGTACCTTAAGGAATCTTTTATATTGTACAAACCAAAAGATGTTGTGGCAGGAGATTTCTATTGGATGGAAACTATTAATAGTGATGAGTGGAGAGTAATGAGTGGTGAGAACCCATCACTCAATACCCAAGACTCACAACTGGTCTTATTTGCAGTGGCAGATTGTACGGGACATGGAGTTCCGGGTGCAATGGTGAGCGTGGTTTGTAACAATGCCCTAAACAGAAGTGTTAAAGAGCACGGTTTAACAAATCCGGGAGAAATACTAAACAAAACAAGAGAAATAGTTATTCAAGAGTTTGAAAAAAGTGATGAAGACGTAAAAGATGGTATGGATATAGCTCTTTGTAGCCTTAAACTTTCGGAAAGTTATGCTACGCTGCAATATGCCGGAGCAAACAACCCTTTGTGGATGATTAGAAATGGTGAGTTAATAGAAACTAAAGCAAATAAACAACCGATAGGTCAATTTGATAACCCTGAGCCATACACAACGCATACTTTTGAATTAAAGCAAGGAGATGCTATTTATATATTCTCTGATGGATATGTCGATCAATTTGGTGGAGAAAAAGGCAAGAAGTTTAAAGCAACAGCGTTTAGAAGTTTATTATTGAGCATTCAGGATAAAACGATGGAAGAGCAGAAAATAATCATCAATGAATCCTTTGAAACCTGGAAAGGTAGTTTAGAACAGATTGATGACGTTTGTGTTATTGGAGTGAAGATATGAATGAACCACTGGCTGCAATAATAGAAAGATAAAAATAGTAACCACCAAGGCGGTTCAAACTAAATAAAAAATGGAAAATAACTTAGTACATACCAATTCTAATGAACAAGACTTGTTCAATGAAATTGCAACTTTGGTAGAACAAAGTAAACAACAAATAACAGTTCAGGTAAATAGTACACTTACACTTTTGTTTTGGCACGTAGGTAATCGAATCAATGAATTTGTTTTGCAACACGAACGAGCCGAATATGGAAAACAAATTGTCGTTACGCTGTCACGACAATTGGTAGAAC
>JACPDX010000089.1 GCA_016183805.1 Bacteroidota bacterium | reverse complement strand
TTGCATCAGTTATTCTATTCTTTTTATCAAAAAAATTAATAAAAATGATGCATGGAGTAAGATAGTTTTTATTTATAAGTTAATAAAATAGCCTTCGATAGAAAATCGAAGGCTATTTTTTTTTTGCGTAATTTCAACAATTTGATTTTTACCTTAATAAATTTATATTTACACCCGAATGTAAAAAAATAGAAGATAAAATAAATTAAATATGAGCAACTCATCAAACGATTTTTTTAAAACACAGGTTTTAGGTCATCCGGCAGGGCTGTTTGTATTGTTTTTTACAGAAATGTGGGAACGCTTTTCATTTTATGGAATGCGGGCGTTATTGGTATTGTTTTTAGTGAGCTCGTTTGGTATAGGTGGATGGGACTGGCCCAGAGAAAATGCTTTGGCGCTGTACGGCACTTATATTGCGATGTTATACTTAACCCCAATTATAGGTGGTTATTTAGCCGATAGATTTTTAGGCAACAGGCGTGCGGTTATATTAGGTGCAATTATTATGACTTTTGGGCATGCAAGTATGGCAATAGAGTCGAATCCTATATTTCTTTATTTGGGTTTGTTGTTGTTAATTATCGGTACAGGTTTTTTTAAGCCAAACATGATTTCTTTCTTATCAATTCTTTATAAAGATTTTCCGGAAAAAAAAGATGGTGCTTTTACTATTTTTTATATGGGTGTTAATGCAGGAGCATTTTTGGGAATTATGCTGTGTGGTTATCTTGGTGAAGTGCTCGGATGGAGTTGGGGTTTTGGTTTAGCAGGAATATTTATGTTATTAGGTTTGTTTCAGTTTGTTTTGGCTCAAAAAATATTTGGCGATGCAGGTACTACACCAAACATAATTAACAAAACAATAGAAGCTGATAATCATGTAATAATTGAAGACAAATCAAATCCGTTTACTTTAGTAGATAAAATATTAGTAATAATAGTAGCTGTTTTTGGGCTAATATGGGTAATTAATGACCCTCTACAGAAAGTTCAAAAATTTAATATGCTTAGTATTGGTGGCGAAGATTATTCTGGTCACACCATCATAATAACGTTATGCCTGTTTCTTTTTTTGTTAGGTTCACGAATTGTCAGGTATAGTAAAATAACCAGAGACAAAATGATTGCTGTCGTTATATTTGCATTTTTCATCATCTTCTTCTGGGCTTCTTTTGAACAAGCAGGAGGCTCTATGAGCATTTTTGCCAAAGATTACACCAACAGAATTTTATCGGGTAATTCGGCATTAATTTTCAATATTGTAGATGTTATTATTACCGTTGTTCCTATTGGCATTATTACTTATGTGTTGTTTTTGTTGTTAAAACAAACTTTTAAACAATACATTTATTCAAGTTTAATTTTAGGATTTAGTTTTATACTGATTTGGGGTTTAATCACCTTTAAGGTTTACAATAATTTTAATACCTATTCTTATGAAATTAATTATCCGACCTATCAAGTCAGTTCGGTAGGAGATGGTGGTGAAGAAACAACAAAAACTATTGTGGTAACCGCTTCGACACCAATTCCTGAGAATGCTATTGTTGGTCAGCAAACTACCATCATACGATCTACCAACAATTTTATTTTAAATGACAAAATCTCCATTATTGATATTGATAAAAAAGGCGAAAATTTTAAATATATCCCAAACGAAAAAGCTGAAAACATCCCAACTAAAATTTCGGCAACCATTGTAAAGAAAAGAGAGAATGAAATTCAAATACCGGCAACGTGGTTTTTAATTTTAAACTCCTTGTTTATTATTTCATTAGCACCTTTGTTTTCTAAATGGTGGGAAAGCAAATACAATCCAAATCCAGCTTATAAATATGCTATTGGGTTGTTTTTCTTGGCAATCGGTTTTTCCTTTTTGGCTTATGGTGCTTCAGGCATCATGCAGGGAGCAAAAACAGCTGCGGTTAGTATGGTTTGGTTAATTTTTGCTTACTTATTTCATACCATGGGAGAGCTTTGTGTTTCTCCAGTTGGGCTTTCGTATGTGAGTAAATTAGTGCCTCCGAGAATGATAGCCTTTATGTTTGGTGTTTGGTATTTAGCTTTGGCCATTGGTAATAAAACATCGGGCAAAATGGGAGGTATGATTGATGAAATTACCACCAAGTACGACATTTCAACTTTTTTTCTGATATTTACCATCGTTCCTATTATAATAGGTATTATTGCATTATTGCTAAACCCTGTTTTAAAGAAATTAATGCATGGTGTTAAATAGTTGTTTTTTGGTATAATAATTGTTTATTTTGGGTTTCGCAATTAAAAATTATATTGTATGAGAAATGTTTTAATCGTTTTTATAGTTTTATTCGGTTCTACCGTTTTGTTTGGTCAAAGCGGCGTGTTGAAAGATAATTATAAAGCACACGCAGAAGGTTGGTTAGTTGATTTGAATGAGGCGTATGCTTTATCGAAAAAAACAAAAAAACCTATTTTAGCTAACTTTACCGGTACCGATTGGTGTGGGTGGTGCATAAAATTAAAAGCTGAAGTTTTTGATAAACCGGAGTTTAAAGAATGGGCTAAAAAAAATGTAGTTTTAGTTGAAATTGATTTTCCACGAAGGAAACAATTACCGGAAGAAATTAAGCAACAAAATGCAGGGTTACAACAGGCTTTTCAGGTTACTGGTTATCCAACCATTTGGGTGTTTAATTTAGATAAAGACCCTAAAACAAATCAATACAAAATTGAAGCTTTAGGAAAAACTGGTTATGTTGCCGGAGGCCCTGCCAATTTTACCAAAGGTATTGATGACATGATAAAACAAGGAGCTAAGTAATTATACTAAAAAAGGTTGAAAGTTCGAAGACCGAAGACGGAAGCACTTCGGACTTCGGTCTTCGGACTCCCGACAAAAAAATAATGCGACAATTTATCCCGTTTGCAGTATAGCTCCTTATTTTTTACAACCCGATTTTTACAAAACCATCCTCATCAATACTTCCATAAAAATTGGTATCTACCCAATGGTTTGCATTAATAATTACCGATTTAATGTATAATCTTCCAAACTGATTAGCTTCTAACTCTTTACCAAAATCGTTTACTGTTTTTATTGCAACTCCAACAATTGGTTTTCCAAGTGTGTTTATTTTTGACCCTAAAATGGTATATGTTTTACCTGAAATGTCGGTCACCTTATAGTTTTGTGTTTCGACAATTAACAATTCCAATCTATTTACAATTCTTTGGTAAATAAGTTTTAGCCTTTGAACAGCTAGTTCGAACTCATTTATTGGTAACATTGATTTTAACGATTCAACGAGCATTTCAAAATGAGCATCTTTATTAATGTTTAACGTATTGGTACATCGTATTGCAAAATTATCCACCTCCAATTCTTTTATTTTTTGGCGAAGTTGAAACGAACTCAGTTTTTCTTCTAATGGTTCGCCAAAATTGATAAATACATTTTTTCTCCAATTAGAAAAGCTAAAACTGTAAGTTTTTGATGTGCCAATTTTAAATGAAAGTGGAGTACCAATAAAATTATCTAAATGAACAGGAATAACAGTTGAGTCGATTGATTTTACTAAATGTTCAATGCCTTTTTTGAACCCTCCCAATTGTCCGTTTCGGGTAATTTGTCCTTCAGGAAATATACAAACGTATTCGCCTTTTTCAACAGCTTTTTTACAGGTTTCTTCAAATAGCGATAAATCTGTTTTATTGTTGTTGTCTCCAATAGGAATCATTTTTAAAAGTTTAAAAAACCACGAAAGATACCATGAGTTATAAACTTTTTTGTGCATGACAAATCGTACCGTATGAGGAAAAAATGTTGCAATAATAATAGCATCGAGCATCGATACGTGGTTTGAAACAATAAAACCTCCTTTTTTATTTTCTTTTAACTTTTCCAACCCTTTTAGATGTACTTTAAAAATTAACTCGACAAATGTTTTTAATACCATTTTTAGTGTTTTTCTTAAACTTGATTTAATTTTTGCGTTCATAATTATTCAGTATTAAAATAAAAAATAATAATTTACGTATTTAATAAAATTGAATTATTATATTTTATATATTTGTTTATCAATAATTTAATATAAATAAAACGTATTTTTATTTATGGATAATATTAAAATAATAATTCAATCTCTCAGCTCGAAAGAAGTGGGGGAGTTTAAAAATTTTCTAAAAAGACATAAAACATTTAATGAACGGAAGGACATTAAATTGGTTGAATTATTGAGTGATGAACAGGATTATGAACCCATGCAATTGGTAAAATTACTAGGGACAAAAAATTTGAATGCTTACCACACCATAAGAAAAAGACTTTTTATCGGTTTATCGGAGTTTATAGTAACAAAACTTAGTAGGGAAGATGACGAAGGAAATTATAAAATTATTTCGGCGTACCATTTATCAAACTATATGTTTCAAATTGATTTGCCCGAGCTGGGGTGGAAGTTTCTTTCCTCCTCTGAAAAAATGGCTCAGGAAAAAAATGAATTTGGCTTATTAAACATCATCTATCTTTTACAGATTAAGCATTTCGCACTTCAAAATAAATACTTGTTGGAAGAGTTGATTTCTAAATATAAAACGAACAAAGAAAATATTCAAACTGAGGAAAATTTAATACTTGTTAAAAGCATTGTTTTAAAAGAGTTAGATAAAGCTAAAAAGAAAGGAGTTACCATACATTTCGATAAAATAATTGAAGCTATTTTGAAGGATTATCATATTGATTTAATGACGATAAATCATCAAAAATTTATTTTCAACATGATTGAAATTATAAGGTTAAACATTGTTGCCCAAAAACATTATTTTGATTTCGAACCTTTTATTATAAGTCAATACCATACTTATTTTAAAAATGATTTTACCAAAGTAAATCTGCCCTACAAAGCATCGTTGTTATACATGATTGCTCAAACCTTATACCGGAACAAAAAATTCAAATGGTCGCTATTTTATCTTTCAGAATTAGATGAGTTACCTTTAGGATTATCAAGTAAATTATTAAAAAAAATACACTTTAAAAGGATACAGCTAAAAGCTGCAAATGAAGTGCTGTTGGGTAGAATTAATGTTGCCATTGAATTATTAGAAAAACATGTGGATAGAAAAGTCATATCAAATGAAGATTATTATAATCATGTTATCAATCTGGGTGTTTATTATTTTCTACAAAATGATTATAAAAAATCTTTAAAACTATTGTTTAAGTTTAACCATTCCGATAATTGGTACAGAAAAATTATGGGATTAGAATGGTTGCTAAAAAGACAAGTTATGGAAGTGATTTTGTTTTATGAATTGAATGAAATTGAATTGTGCGAATCAAGAATAAAAAGCATAGAAAGAAGCCTTAAACTATTCGGAGAAAATGAATATTATAAAAGAGCTTTTAATTTTATTCATTTATTAAAAGACTTTGTGTTGAATGTAGCAAAATCAAAAGATGATGATTTTAATACAAAAGTGGAGAACAATATCCAATGGCTGCCTTTTGAAAAAGAAGATGTACAAAATGTTGCTTTTTACGCTTGGTTAAAGTCGAAAATGTTAGGAGGCGATTATTATAAAACTTTATTAGAACTTTTGGCTACAGATGATGACTTATAATTATTTAATACATTTGATAATTATGGTATAAAATCTTCTTACCACACTTCGACAAAACCAAAGAGCCAACTTTTTGCAACCGCACCGGAGAATATTAAGACAGTTGACAATTTGACGACAACTTTCGACTAAAAAACGGTTTTTAGACATAACTTTACGACTAAAACAATTGGTAGAAAATAGTTGATAAAATTAGTGTTATAGAAAAACGACCTAAGAAAGAAATCGAAGGACGTTAAAAAATGATTTGCGGGATTTTTTAAGCCCGAAGGGCTTAAATATGAATAACCATCGGTAAAATCGATGGATTGTGGAAGATACATAAAAAGCCTGAAGGGCTTAAATACAAATAACCACAGGTGCAACCTGTGGAAAAAATAGTAAAAAATGAGCACCTATACCCAAATACTCTATCAAATTGTATTTAGTACAAAAAACAGAGAATGTACACTCACGAAGAGTCACAGAGATGAGTTATTCAAATATATTTGGGGTGTATTAAAAAACAAAAAATGCCATTTATATCGAATAAATGGAGTAGAAGATCATTTACACATTGTTACACATCTACATCCATCAGTTTCATTGTCATCATTGGTAAAAGACATTAAAGTATCGAGTTCTTTATATATCAAAGAGCAAAATTTGTTTAAGAAGTTTACAAATTGGCAGGATGGATATGGAGCATTTACGTACAGCATAAAGGAAAAAGACAGATTAATTGAATATGTAAAGAATCAAGAAGAACATCACAGAATAAAAACCTTTAAAGAAGAGTATATTGAATTGCTTCACGAACATGGAATTGAGTTTGATGAAAAATACTTGTTGTAGTACTGTTCAACCGCTTTGCGGTTGTATAGTTTGTTGTATGGTTATGCACTGCATTTCATACAGTGTTATTCAAATTAAATCCTTTCGGGATTAAATTGTGGAGGGAAAATGAGTGAAAGAGAAGAAATATTAGATTTAATCAAATCACATTTTCCCGAATTTGATACCAATCCTTATAATATTAATTTTGATGTTAAACACAAGTTAATAAAAATTGAAGAACGTGAACTAGGTCAAGGATTGTCAAAAACACTATTTTCTAATTTCATAAAAGATAGATATTTTTTAAAACTCAGTACTAAATTTTTATATCATTATTTGCCTGCTAAATATGTTAAAAATATTTTAATTGAAAAGAAAATAAGATTATACAATTTAGCAAAGTATGTAAAAAATAAAAACGATTCAAAAGAATATTCCTATTTTGTTGATAGAATTGGGTTAATCATTCCAAATGCTGATAAATACTTATCCTCTGTAATTGAAGATATTTTTATTCTTAGTTGTACATCAGAGAAAGATTCTATTAGTCATTTGGGGAATTACGGAAAATTGGAAGCCGCTTGCCTCGGTTTCAGTATTAAAATAAAAAAAAGCAATTACGATGTGGACGTAAGAAATGTTGTGTATGAATCAGAGTTAACAGAACTTTTTTGTTTACAACAATGTATAAAAGAAAAATTTGACTATTCATTAGATATATCTGAATCATATTTATTTTCTAAATATGTAAAGAGGAGTTATTACGAATGGGAAAAAGAAATAAGAATCTGCTTTGACAATAACTCTCATCAAACAGGAAAAAAACTTAAATCATTCTTAACAAATGGAAATATTACCAGTTCTAAAAATGACAAATATTTTGAAATAATGGTTGATGAGAATCAAGATAAATATATTGAAGTACCAATGAATAACTATTTTTTTAATTTAACTATTAAATCTGTTCAAATGAATTCTAATAATTTTAGTTCTGAAATACAAAAAGAATGTAAAGAAAAAGGAATTAATTTTATATGAATAACTAATGCCAGAAACCCAAAACATAGAATACAAACAAAGTTGACGAGACGAATAATCTTAAAAATAACAGTTATGGCAAAAATTAACGTTCAACAAACAGATATTTCCATTGTAGAGATAAATAACGAAGACTTTATCTCGTTGACGGATGCTACAGATAGCACTCAAAATCAACTCAAATAAGCAGCAATTTCTCCATTTTTAGAAAACTCCATCGAAATGTTGCTTTTTAAAGTGGTTGATAATGCCAAACCGTTGTAATGAATTCCGATAGGATATTTTTTATTGTTTCGGTCAACCAATACGGCTGTTGACATTCTTTTAATGGGATAATCTAAAATAAATTTCACGCCATAAATAATCGTTTTTCCCGAATTCAACACATCATCAACCAAAATCACTACTTTATTATTTAGTACTTCGGTAGGTTTATCCATTTCAATGTTGTGTTTTAATGGTTGATCTTTGTCTAACGTTAATTTTACCAAGTTAAATTCAACAGGAGTAGTAGAAATGGATTTTAATTTTTCTACAATTTTTTCAGCAAACAAATATCCGTTAGAGGCAATACCAACAATAACTATTTCAGATTCTTGATAATTATCTTCTAAAATCTGATAAGCTATCCGATCAATTTTTTGTGTAATCTGTAAATGGTTAAGAATAAGGGTCTTTTCGGTTGACATCATTTCTAAATTATATTTATTTCGTGGTCGTTGAACAAAACGGTATCTCCCTTAAATAATTTTTTTCGTTTCCTGTATTCCGTTTCGTTGTTGTATTTTACTAAACCCTCCTCAATAACCATTTTGGCGTGTCCTCCTGTTTCAACTAACCCTAAAAGTTTGAGCAATTTCATCAATTCGATATAATCTTGAGTGAGTTGAAAGGCTAATTTTTCCATTATTCGTACTCGGGATTTAAGAAGTTGTCGAAAGCATAATTAAATTCTTTTTGAGCTTCAAAAAATGGATAATGAGCGGCATGCTGTAAAACTTCTAATCGTGCATTTTGTAAATTATCTTGTAACAATTGCGACGATGCAAAAGGAACATTGTCTAAATCTCCCAAAATAATTAACGTGGGGCAAGTGATTAAATTCATGTTTTCGGTAATGTTGTAATCAAAAAAGTTTTTTTCCATGATGCTGTTCACCAATAACATATTGTTAGCAGATGTTGCGGTAAAAATCATGGATTTATAAAGTTCATCAATTTTTGTTTGATCAGCTAAATTTACTTTGTCGCCTATTTTAATTGCAGCTATTACAGCTTCAGGTTTTCTATCGTCAAAATCTTTAGAACTCATTATTTTAACCATTTCTTTAATATCGTCATCCTTGCGTTTGTTTTGCATATTTTTAAACATTTGGTCAAAATATTCAGTATTTGCAGGAGCAGGGGAAATAAGAATCAACTTGTTTAAGTTGTTTGGAAATTGTTTAGCATAATTTATTGCTAAAATGGCACCCCAAGAATGACCGGCCAAATTCATTTTTTCAATTTTAAGATGGGTTCTAATAGCTTCTAAATCTTCTACAAAATTTTGAATAGTAATGGTAGCAGTATCTTTAGGAAAATCTGTTTTACCGCAACCACGTTGATCGTAAAAAATAATTTGATATTTTTCGGCAAGTTTTTCGAAGTTAGCCACCAAATAATTATGAAACAAACCTGGACCACCATGTAATACAACTATTGGCTCTCCTTTTCCAATTTTCTTAATAAAATGATTCACGCCATTAATTTCGATGGTTTCCTCTACAACATCTAAATTCGATGTGGTTTGCTCCGTGGTTTGATTTACTGAATTATCGTTTTTACAAGATTGGAATCCAATGAATACTAGTGCGATAAAACAAATTTGTAAGATGTTCATGTTAAATATTTTTTAAATTTTTTATAGTCTCTATTGGGTTTTCTGAATTGAAAACATAGCTACCTGCCACTAATACATTAGCTCCGGTATCAATTAATTTTTTAGCATTTGCTAAAGTTACCCCACCATCAATTTCAATCAACGCTTTCGAATTTTTTAAATGAATTAACTTTTTCAATTGCTCAATTTTGTGATAGGTATTCTCGATAAAGGATTGTCCGCCAAAACCTGGATTAACACTCATAATCAGTACCAAATCCAAATCGACAATAATATCCTCAAGTACATTAACGTTGGTATGTGGGTTTAAAGATACACCAGCTTTCATTCCTTCGGCTTTAATAGCCTGAATAGTTCTGTGTAAATGAGTACATGCTTCATAATGAACCGTTAAAACATCTGCTCCGGCAGTTTTAAAAGCTGCGATGTATTTATCAGGTTCTACAATCATTAAATGCACATCAAAAATTTTTGTAGAATGTTTTCTAATGGCTTTGATAACAGGCATTCCGAAAGAAATATTCGGAACAAAAACTCCATCCATTACATCAATATGAAACCAGTCTGCCTCACTTTTATTAAGCATTTCACAAGCCGTTTGAAGGTTTGCAAAATCAGCAGATAAAATGGAAGGGGCAATAAGATGCATACTTGTTATTTATAATAAATGTATGCAAATTTATAAAAACTGTTGGGTAAAAAAAAACAGTTATTTTAAAACCTATAAATTGGTTATTAACAAAAAAAGGCTGTTTCTATTTAGAAACAGCCTTTCACCATAATTCTTTATAGAAAAAAATTATTTTACTTTGTCAGCTAAAGCAGCACCTGCTTTAAATTTAACTACTTTTTTAGCTGCAATTTTGATTTCTTTACCTGTTTGAGGATTTCTTCCTGTTCTTGCAGCTCTTTTAGATACTGACCAAGTTCCGAAACCAATTAAAGTAACTTTGTCACCTTTTTTAAGTGCTTTTGAAGCTGCACCTGTTAAAGCTTCTAATGCAGTTTTTGCACTAGCTTTTGATAATTTTGCATCTTTTGCAATTGCATCAATTAATTCTGCTTTGTTCATTTTTTTTAAATTTTTAGGTTAAACACTATTTTTCTTCTATAAATGCATAACAAATATAGACGAATTCTGTTTTTATGCAAATTTTAAATAAAAAAAAACCTACAAATGTTGATAAATAAGGGCTTATTGTTAATAACCCCACCAAATAACAGTAAAATCAAGTGTCGAATAATTACTTTTCTTCGAAAATTCTATCGTCGCCATTAAAATAGGGGCTTTGAATAGAAATAAGTTTTAATGGAGTAGTAGAGGTAACTTTTACTGCATGAAAAGTGTTTTGCGGAATGATAAAAAAATCATCGGCTTTAATCTCAATTATTTTTTTATCAATAGTCATCTCTGCTGTTCCTTCCAAAATTTGTATGGTTTCGGTATGAGTTAAATGTTTGTGTGATTTTACTTCATTTTTTACCCAAATAACAAAAGAAGTAGTGTTGGTATCTGAATAAATTTTTTTCACAAAAACATTGTCAAATTCTTTATCCGGAAAAAGTGCTTTAACATCAATGGTGCTTTGAGCCAACACCATTGATGTTGAAAATACGCATAGAAACACGATGAATAGTTTACATTTTTGAATTAACATATTCAATGGTTTGTTGTTCGATTAAAATGGTTTTTTGATAGATATCTTCACCACGTTTTAAAATGTTTTCGGCAAATGTTCTATCCTTTATATCTTTTGCATTGATTTTAACATTAAAATAAGCTCCTGTAACAGCAGCTTTTGCACAAAGCACACCAACAGCAGAATCGGATAAAGATGTTTGCATGCCATCTTTTAACATGGCTTGCATCACTTCCATTGAGTTGTATGCTGTTTCCATGACCATAAAAGGGACTTGAGTGGCATATTTTGTAGCATTTTCAATAGCCTCTGCTCTTAATTGTTTTTCTTGTTCACTTCCTTTAGGCATTCTAAAACCTTCTATTATTTTATTAAACGCATTGGTATCTTCATCAACCAACTGCAACAATTTGTTTTTGTATTGTTGACCTTTAACAGCCCAATCAGAAAACTCCTTCCAACGGTTGTCCCATTCTTTTTTGTGTCCCGATAAATTTGCTACCATGGTACCTAAAGCTACACCCAATGTACCAACATAAGCTGCAATTGAACCTCCACCCGGAGCCATCGATTCAGCTGCCGTTTCATCAGCAAAAGAAGACAAGGTTAAATCAATTAATTTCTTTTGAGGATTTTCATCTTCCAATAAGTATTCAATAATTTTTTCTCTAGGATTGAATGGTTTTAATTCGTCTAAACCTAACGATTTGATAGCAATTTTAATTTTTTCGCTTTCCGAACAACCCAATGACCGTTGTTGTTTAATTAAATAATAATCTGCTGCATCAAGCATGGCTTGTAATGGTATTAACCCAATCAATTCTGAGCCAGTTGCTCTTAATCCTCTTGCTGTGGCAGCTTTATCACTTTCGTCAAAAGCAACATGCATTGAAGTGATGTTGATGTTGGTTAAGTTGTAGGAGATTTGTGCAATACCATATTCTTCAATAAACCAACCTATACCTTTTACTGCTTTTAATTTACCTGGAATTCGGATAGGTTCCCCGTTGGCATCCAATACATTTTTACCAAACTCGTCGGTTTGCATTCGACCTGCTTCCCTAATGTCAAAAGCGACAGCATTTGCTCTTCTCGTTGAAGTGGTGTTTAAATTTACATTGTAGGCAATTAAAAAATCTCTTGCACTAATGGCTGTTGCCCCGGTAGTTCTTACTTTATCGGTAAAAGCAGCAGGTCCAAAATCTGGTTTCCATTCAGGATTAACCAATTTTTCTTTTAATCCTTCATATTCACCTGCACGACAGTTGGCTAAGTTTTTACGTTTGGGTTCTGTTGCTGCGTTTTCATAACAATAAACGGGTATTTGTAATTCTTCGCCAACTCGTTTTGCTAATTGGTGTGCATATTTTGCAGTTTCTTCCATTGTAATTCCAGCAATTGGAACCAATGGACAAACATCAGTAGCACCAAAACGAGGGTGTTCACCACTGTGTTTACTCATATCAATGAGTTCCGATGCTTTTTTAATTAATCGGAATGCAGCTTCAATCACTTTATCAGGTGCTCCAACAAATGTAATTACTGTTCGGTTAGTCGCTTTTCCAGGGTCAACGTCTAACAATTTTACTCCTTCAACAGTTTCTACAACATCAGTTATTGCTTTTATTTTAGCAGTATCTCTTCCTTCACTAATGTTAGGGACACATTCAATTAATTGCTTGTTCATTTATATCGAATTTAATTATTAACAACAAAACTAATATTTGAAAATAAATGCTTTAAAATATAATTGATTTAGTTATTAACTTTTTTATCCTTTCTATTAAACCATTAATATAGTAATAATTGTTATTGGTCTAAGTTAATACGGAGTTAATTTTGGCTTAATATGGTTGATATAACTTTGAAGTATAATAAAAAGTGATCATCCTAAGAGGATTCTAAGTAATCTATTCTAACCGCTTTAAATTTTTTAAAAAGTTTTATGGTTAAGAAAGAAACTCATTCAAATAGATTTTTAATTGATAAATTAAAAAATAATGAAGTCATTGATAATGAACATCTAAAAAGCCAATTTATTTCTCTTTACCATTCTAATGAAGAATTAACTTCTAGTTTAAGATACGCTCAAATTATACAAAGTGGAGTTTTACCTAAAATTCGTCATTTTAACAGATTATTTGATGATTTTTTAATCTTATACAAGCCTCAATCTTATGTAAGTGGCGATTTTTATTGGATAGGTGAAGTGGGTAGAAAAGTATTGTTTGCAGTAGGAGATTGTACCGGACATGGTGTTCCTGGAGCAATGTTAACAATGTTGGCACAAAGTTTTTTAAATCATATTATTTTAGGTAAACAACTTAGTGATACTTCACTGATATTAAAAGAGTTTGATAAAAAATTTATTGAGACATTTCAGGGTGAAAATGATAATTTTTATTCAAATGACTGGATAGATATCGCTTTGTGCAGTTTTGATAAAGATAGTTATGAACTTGAATTTGCCGGGGCTAAGCGTAAAATATTAATTGTGAACAAACATGAAAGTAAACTAATAAAAGGAAATAATTACCCGTTAGGTGGTTGGCAAATAGAAAAAAACAGAAATTTTGAAACTCATAAAATAGAATTAAAAAAAGGAAACATGATTTATTTGGGTTCTGATGGTTTTCAAGATCAAATAGGTGGTGAAAAAGCCAAGAAATTTGGTTCTAAACAATTACATGATATTCTTGTAGATATTTACTCGTTGCCTTGCGAAAAACAACTCATGATTTTAAAAAATAAATTCAAAGTGTGGAAACAAGGGGCACAACAGCTTGATGATGTATGTATTATGGGAATTAGAATTTAACTAAAAAAAAAAACAAAATTATTTCGATATGTAAAAAGTATGGCTATATTTGCAGCCGCGAAATCAATACACATTCGGGGTGTAGCGTAGCCCGGTATCGCGCCTGCTTTGGGAGCAGGAGGTCGTCAGTTCGAATCTGGCCACCCCGACGATAAAAACCAACTTCGCGGTTGGTTTTTTGGTTAATGGCCCGCTAGCTCAGTTGGATAGAGCAACTGCCCTCTAAGCAGTAGGTCTCAGGTTCGAATCCTGAGCGGGTCACTAGGAACAAAAAGGGGCTGTCTATAAAATAGAAAGCCCCTTTTGATTTTTCGTGTTGTTTTTATTATTATTCTTTTTCTGATTCTGAACTATTTTTTTTCTTCTTTCCTTTGGTAACAGTAATAATCAGTTCTTCTTTGTTTTCATGTAAATCAACCATTATGGTATCGCCTGAAGTTAATTTTGATTGAATAATTTCTTCAGCCAATGGGTCTTCTAGGTATTTTTGAATAGCACGTTTTAATGGTCTGGCTCCAAAAGCAGAATCATAACCTTTGTCGGCAATAAAGTCTTTTGCAGTTTCGGTTAATTTAATTTGATAGCCTAATTCTATGATACGTTTGTATAAGGTTTCTAGCTCAATATCAATTATTTTATGAATATCTTCAATAGTGAGATGATTGAAAATTACCACATCATCAATTCTATTTAAAAACTCAGGAGCAAAAGCTTTTTTAAGAGCATTTTGTATCACTGAGGCTTCATGTTCATGAACACTTTCTTTTTTAGCTGAAGTAGAGAAACCTACTCCTTGACCAAAATCTTTTAACTGACGAGCTCCAATGTTAGAAGTCATAATGATGATGGTGTTTTTAAAGTTGATTTTTCTTCCTAAACTATCTGTTAACTGACCATCATCTAAGGCTTGTAGTAAAATATTAAATACATCTGGATGTGCTTTTTCAATTTCATCCAATAGAACAATAGAGTAGGGCTTTCTTCTAACTTTTTCGGTTAATTGACCACCTTCTTCGTAGCCAACATATCCAGGAGGTGCTCCAATAAGACGAGATACAGCAAATTTCTCCATGTATTCACTCATGTCAATTCTAATTAGGGCATCTTCAGAATCAAATAAAGTTTTAGCCAACACTTTTGCTAATTGAGTTTTACCAACACCTGTAGGGCCTAAAAAGATAAACGAACCAATTGGTTTGTTTGGGTCTTTTAACCCAGCTCTGTTTCGTTGTATGGCTTTTACTACTTTTTTAATGGCATCATCTTGCCCAATTACTTTTCCTTGCATCAAATCATTCATCTTGAATAATTTATCTCCTTCGGCTTGGGCAATTCGTTGGGTA
>JACPDX010000088.1 GCA_016183805.1 Bacteroidota bacterium | reverse complement strand
TTTGCAAATTTAGACATGAATTATGTTTTTGAAGTTGCAAAAGGAACCGTTGGAGCATCTTTGTATTATGCCGTAGCTTTGGATTCAGCAAATTCAATAAACGAATTAGAACAAAAAGATTTTGTGCTTTATCCAAATCCAGCTAGTGATTTTATTACCATTGCATTTGACCAAGAAAAAAATGTAAAAGGGAATTTAAAAATCGTTAACCTACTGGGCAAAGTTGTTTATGAAAGCCATATTAATGAAGCTACAACAAGAATTGACATCAATCCTTTTGCTTCCGGTATTTATTATTTAATTATCGAGTCTAGTGGCTTAAATCAAATACAGAAATTTGTGGTGAGGTAAAAATTTACTTTTCCTCTTCCTCATTAACTTTAATTACTTTATCCGGAGTTTCGTTTTTTTCTAGTTTTTCACTTCGTTTAGCTCGTTGCATAGGATTTTCCTTTGCATCCGAATCCCATTTATAGTCTTTTCGCTTAAACAGCTCAAATTTTGAAGGATGAACTTTTTCCGGCCAACTGTTGTTATTTAAATCAACATCAGCCGTTTCCAACCATGGATCTAATTCAATACTTGTAACTTCTTTATCGAAAAAAAATATTTTACTAACCTCCGTGTCGTTTTTAACCCAAATCTCTGCCGGAATTCTAATTTCTTGAGATGACCCATCTTTAAAAGTAAAATTTAAAACCAACGGCATTACTAAACCCCCAATATTTTCGAATGTTACATTGTAATAATTATAGGTTGAGTTTAACATTTCGAGGTATTTAGGCTCCAGTTTTTTTATATAATTCTGGTAATCTTTTTTATCCAACAATGAAACCTCAAAAGGATCGAAAGTGGTATAAAAATCTTTTATTGAAGGATCTTTTTCATCATAGGTTTGAGCAATATCTTTTTCATTTTTTATTTCACCTATGTGTTTGGTTTTTTGTGCTTCCAATTCTTTTTCAAAAGCTTTTTCAATTTCCGGATTTTTCGAATCCACTTTAAACCATTCCACATTTTTTACAGCAATATCCACATGATCGGTTCCATAAAACCAACCTCTCCAGAACCAATCTAAATCAACACCTGAAGCATCTTCCATGGTTCTAAAAAAATCTTCAGGCGAAGGATGTTTAAATTTCCAACGTTCGGCATACGTTTTAAAAGCAAAATCAAACAGTTCTCTGCCCATTACTGTTTCACGCAAAATATTTAAAGCAGCAGCAGGTTTTCCATAGGCGTTATTTCCAAATTGAAGAATAGATTCGGAGTTGGTCATAATTGGAGAAATTTGGCTTTTATCGCCTTTCATGTAATCTACAATTTTATCTGCCGGACCTCTTCTTGAGGGATAACCTCGCTCCCACTCTTGTTCACATAAATATTGGGTAAATGTATTTAATCCTTCATCCATCCAAGTCCATTGACGTTCATCTGAATTAATAATCATTGGAAAAAAGTTATGTCCAACTTCATGAATAATTACTCCAATCATAGCATATTTTGTTCGTTCAGAATACGTTCCGTCTTCACTCGGACGACCACCATTAAAACATATCATAGGGTATTCCATTCCGATGTTTTTTGAATGAACAGAAATTGCCACAGGATAAGGATAATCAACGGTATGTTTTGAATAAGAGGCAATAGTATGAGCAACTACTTTTGTACTAAATTTTTCCCACAAAGGATTTCCTTCTTTAGGATAATAGCTCATGGCTAACGTTTTTTTACCGTTGTATTCAACAGCCATGGCATCCCAAATAAATTTACGGGAAGTGGCAAAAGCAAAATCCCTTACATTGGTGGCAGAAAAACTCCAAGTTTTTTTTGCAGCTGATTTATTCTTTTCCGCTTCCTCAGCTTCCTTTTGAGTTACAATGATAATGGGTTGTTTAAATTCGTTTTGTGCTTTAGCGAATCTATTTCGTTGTTCAGTTGTTAATACCGTTGATGCATTGGTTAAACTACCTGTTGCTCCAACAATGTGGTCGGCAGGAACCGTAATATTTACTTTATAATCGCCAAAAGGCAAGGTGAATTCGCCTGTTCCTAAAAATTGTTTGTGCTGCCAACCTTCCACTTCGTTGTAAACCGCCATTCGAGGGTAGAATTGAGCAACGGTATATAAATAGTTTTTGTCTTTTTCGAAATACTCGTAACCTGCACGACCACCAATTTCATCGCGGTTATTGATGTTGTACCACCATTTAATTTTAAACGAAAATGTAGCTCCCGGATTTAATGGAGTAGCCAAATCCACTCTCATCATCGTTTTATTAATGGTATATTTTAGATCCTTTCCTGATGCATCTTTAACATATTCTAATTTAAAACCTCCATCAAAATTATTATGCATTCTTGCTAAATCATAAAAATTAACTTTTTCATCTATCTTGTTGGTTTGAATCAGTTTTGAATCGGAATCTTTAGCTCTCATGTTTTGGTCAAGCTGCACCCATAAGTAAGTTAGTTTATCGGGTGAATTATTTTTATACGTAATTGTTTCAACGCCTTTAATTAATTGTTTGTCATCATCCAATTCTATATCTATTACATAATCGACTTTTTGCTGGTAATATTGATGTCCGGGGGCACCCGAAGCAGTACGATAAACATTTGGAGTAGCAAATTCTTCTTTTAGTTGTTTAAATTTATCAACTCTGGATGTTTGTTGGGCGAAAGTTGAACCAACAATAATTAAAAATGCGGTAAGTAAGTATATTTTTTTCATAAAAATTTAAAGTGGTTATAGGCTAATTTTGTAATGCGTTATTTCTTTGTTTAATGAAATGCTATTTATTTTATCGTTTATTTTTAAATGTAAAATATTTTCTTGAGCAGAAAATACTTCAGTTAAAAGTGTGTTTTTTATTTCGATGTTTTGAATATTCTCCACTTTTTCAGATTCGAGGTAACAGAATATAAAATCATCATTTCCAACCTCTTTACCTATCATTTTTATTGGTATATTCTTATCATTACAATTTATTGAAAAATGTTTATTAATATACATTAGAAGATACTTATCGGCTTCGGTCAATTCTTTATTTGTACCTAAATTAAGTTCTTGGATTCCAGATGCAGAAAGTGCCTGTTCTAAATCGTGTCCAATAAATTTAATACTAAACTGGAAGGTGTTTTCAGTTTCTTTATATTCTCCTTCTGTTACCGTAACAAAAAATTCGTGATAAGAAAATGCCATGCAAATAGCCAGCACAATAAATACGGAAATATTTTTCATTACTTTAGATAAATTAAGGAACACGAAGTTAGGAATTTACTCTCAGATTCCTATCCTTAAATTAATTTAAAAATGACAATGCTTTTGCAATTGCAGCATCTAACCCTGCCAGATTATTTCCACCTGCTGTAGCATAAAAAGGTTGTCCGCCACCACCACCTTGTATTTCTTTTGCAGCCTCACGAACAATATTTCCGGCATGTAAATTTTTATCTTTCAACAAGTTATCAGACAAAACAATGGTTAAGTTTGGCTTACCGTTTACCTCTGCCCCAAGCACTAAATATAAATTCTCGATTTGAGTCTTTAATTGGAATGCTAAGTCTTTTATTGCTGCGGCATCGTTTAAACTAATTTTTTGAGCAATTACATTAACGCCATTGATTACTTCCACTTTTTTGAGTAAATCTTGTTTAATGATTTTAGCTTGATCTTTGCTTGCTTCTTCTTGTTCTTTCTGATATAGTTTTTTAGCAGAATTGATTCCCTCAATTATTTCATTAGGAACTTTTGCATTCATTAGTTCGCTTAAAATAGTTGAAAATCTATCTGAAATAGAATATTGAATTTCATCAGCTAATTCAGCATTCTTATCAGACACTGAAAATAAATGACGGTATTCTCTCCCAGCTAATTCAAAATTATACTTTTCTCTAATTTCTTCAATTTGTTTAATTATATCAATAGATACATATTGTTTAATTTGTGATATATCATCTAAAGCATTACCTAAATTGATAATTTTGGCATCAATCCAACCTTTAGCCCCTTCATTCGTCAACGCTTCAATTCTCCTAATTCCGGCAGCAACCGAACCTTCCGATTTTATTTTAAACAACCCTATTTCTTTGGTATTTTTCACATGGATTCCACCACACAACTCTTTTGAATCGCCAAACTGAATCATACGAACTATTTCTCCGTATTTTTCACCAAACAACATCATCGCACCTTTTTCTTGTGCTTCAGCAATTGGTATAGCTCTGTGTTCTTGTAATTTAAAATCTTGTTGAATTCTGTTGTTTACCAATTCTTCAATTTTATTCAATTGTTCATCGCTCACTTTTTCGAAATGGGAAAAATCGAAACGCAAATAATCAGCATTTACTAACGAACCTTTTTGTTCGACATGAGTTCCCAATACTTCACGCAAAGCCTGGTGCAACAAGTGTGTTGCAGAGTGATTGCAAGCTGTTTGTTTTCTCTCTCCACTAACAACCGCTTTAAACTTAGCGTTTAAATTAGTTGGCAATTTATTCGCAAAGTGTACTATTAAATTGTTCTCTTTCTTGGTATCAGTAATTTCAATTTTCTCTGTTTCGTTCTCAATAGTTCCAACATCGCCAACTTGTCCGCCACCTTCGGGATAAAAAGGTGTGGTATCAAAAACCAACTGAACCATTTCTTTTCCTTTTGCATTTACCTTACGGTATTTGATGATGTTCACTTCTGCTTCTAATTTGTCGTAGCCAACAAAATTGGTCAATTCATCATCTCTTAACACCACCCAATCGCCAGTTTCTATTTTTGTTGCAGCTCTCGAGCGGTCTTTTTGTTGTTGTAATTCGGCATCAAATGCTTTCATATCTACTTTAAAACCGTTTTCGGCAGCCATTAATTCGGTTAAATCAATCGGGAAACCAAACGTATCATACAATTCAAAAGCAAATTTTCCGTCAACTACTTTATCTTTAGCTGAAGCTACATAATTTTCGAAACGTGAAATACCTTTTTCCAAGGTTCTAAAAAAGGACTCTTCTTCTTCTTTTATTACTTTACCAATCAATTCTTGTTGAGATTTTAATTCAGGGAAAAAATCTCCCATTTGATTTACCAAAACAGGAACCAATTGATGAATAAAAGCTTGTTTTTGATTTAAAAAACTGTATCCGTAACGGATTGCTCTACGCAAAATTCTACGAATAACATATCCAGCACCTGTGTTCGAAGGCAATTGACCATCGGCAATGGAGAAAGAAACGGCACGAACGTGGTCGCTAATTACTCTTACAGCAATATCTTGTTTGGTGTTGGAATAGTTGTATGTAATACCAGAAATTTGACTAATTTTTTGAATAAATGGTGTAAATACATCGGTATCGTAATTCGATTTTGTGCCTTGTAAAACCATTGCTAATCGCTCAAAACCCATTCCTGTATCAACGTGTTGAGCAGGTAATTTTTGTAATTCGCCCGAAGCCAATCGGTTAAACTCCATAAACACCAAATTCCAAATTTCAATGACTTGAGGATGGTCATTGTTTACCAACTCTCTCCCAGGTATTTTAGCTTTTTCTTCTTCAGAACGTATGTCCACATGAATTTCGGAACAAGGACCACAAGGACCGGTATCACCCATTTCCCAAAAATTATCTTTTTTGTTGCATTTTAAAATTTTATCTTCGGTTAAGCCATTTTTTAGCAATAGATTTTTCCACAAGTTATAAGCTTCTTCGTCCCATGTTAAACCATCTTTTTTATCGCCTTCAAAAACGGTAAAATACAAGTTATTTTTATCAATTTTATACACCTCCACCAACAGTTCCCATGCCCATTCTATTGCTTCTTTTTTAAAATAATCGCCAAAACTCCAGTTACCCAACATCTCAAACATGGTATGATGATAAGTATCCACACCAACCTCTTCTAAATCGTTATGTTTTCCGGAAACACGCAAACATTTTTGAGTATCGGCAATTCTAGGATATTTTATTTCGGCATTTCCCAAAAACAAATCTTTAAACTGATTCATGCCCGCATTGGTAAACATCAGCGTTGGATCATTCTTAACAACCATAGGTGCCGAAGCCACAATTTGATGTTGTTTTTGTTTGAAAAAATCGAGAAAAGTTTGACGAATATCTTTTGATAACATGGGTGTTAAATTTTGTTAAATAACCGTTAACGGATAAATGCTAAGTTTTTTACTAATGATAAATGACTAAATTAGCGTCCAAAATTAATATAAATCTTAACATGTCTAAAGTTAAGTTCAGATATAATTCACATACGTTAAACTACGATAAGATAGAGGTTAGATTTATCGACCGCCTTAAGCGAGTGCTATGGTTTTTAGGCACAGGTTTAGTTTTTGGAGTTATTATTTGGGGGTTAACTTATAGTTACTTCGATAGTCCGAAAGAAAAACAACTGAAACAACAAAATGCATTTTTAGAGTCTCAATATGAACTTTTGAATAAAAAGTTGGATGATATTTCTATGGTACTTGAAGATGTTCAACACAGAGATGATAATATTTACCGTGTAATTTTTGAAGCCGAACCTATCCCTGTAGAAATTCGACAAGCCGGTTTTGGGGGGATTAATCGTTATGAAAAACTAGAAGGCTATAATAATTCCGAGTTAATTATTGAAGCTGCTAAAAGGATTGATCAGCTATCGAAACAAATTTATATTCAATCTAAATCATTTGACGAAGTTTTTCAAATGGCTAAGAAGAAAGAACTGATGTTGGCAGCTATTCCTGCCATACAGCCTGTTCAAAACAGAGATTTAACCAGAATGGCAAGTGGTTTTGGCATGAGAATGCACCCCATTTTAAAATACAAAAAATTTCATGCAGGAATGGATTTTACCGCACCTATAGGAACTCCAATTTATGCTACCGGAAAAGGAGTTGTCATTCAAGCTGATGCTGAATCGAGCGGGTATGGATTACATGTAAAAATTAGTCACGGTTACGGCTATGTTACTGTTTATGCTCACATGAGTAGAACCAAAGCTCGTGTAGGTGAAAAAGTAAACCGAGGAGATATTATCGGTTATGTTGGTAATTCCGGTTTATCGTCCGGACCACATTGTCATTATGAAGTTATAAAAAACGAAGAAGCCTTAAACCCTGTTAACTTCTATTTTAATGACTTAACACCTGCTGAGTACGATAAAATGTTAGAATTATCTAACACACCACTTCAATCGTTAGATTAATGATAAAGTACAATCCCAGACTTTGGTTTAAACATATTTTTAATTTATATAAAAGTGATACGTTAAGAATTTTAATGCCCGAAATCATTATCGTGGCTATTTATACCTGGTTTTTAAATTATACCATCAATCACTTTTTTCCAGGATTTAACGTAACTCTTTTTAAAAATGCTTTTGCCATACATACCTTAATTGGTTTTGTAATGGGTTTACTACTCGTTTTTAGAACCAATACTGCTTATGAAAGATGGTGGGAAGGAAGAAAAATGTGGGGTTCGTTAGTAAACAACACCAGGCATTTAGCTATAAAAACTCAATATTTACTTGAATCGGGTAATGAAAAAGACGAATTTATTGCTTTAATTAAGGCTTTTCCTTTTGTATTAAAAAACCATTTACGCGATAACAGTAATATTGATGAATTAGTTCTTAGCGATAACGAAAAGAAGAAACTACTCCAATACAACCATTTACCAAATGGATTAATTAGTTTGATGTATGAGAAGGTTTCGAAATGGAAAACTGATAAAATAATTTCTGATGTGGATGTGCTGTTATTTGATCAGGAAATTAAGAGTTTTTCAGATATTATGGGAGCTTGCGAACGAATAAAAAATACCCCTATTCCATTTTCTTATACCTTGTTTATCAAAAAATTCATTTTTATTTACATTATTACTTTACCCTTGGGTTTTATTCCTGATTTTGGCTATTGGACGATTGCAATAAGCACTTTTGTGTTTTATGTTTTTGTTTCGATAGAGCTAATTGCCGAAGAAATTGAAGATCCTTTCGGGCTTGATGATAACGATTTACCGATTGATGAATTGAGTGCTAAGATCTTTGATAATATTGCTGTGATTCAGAAAAACAATTAGTATTATTCTCTGATTTTATTTTTTAATGATAGCTTCTGCCCAACTTGAGGTTCAGTGCCAATAACCATGTTATTTTTCTTGTAAAGTTTGTTCAGTTTTACACCATAATATTGAGAAATTTCTCTCATATTTTCACCTTTTTTTACCACATGAAATTCTTCCGCAGCTTTATTTCTTTTGGGTTGTAAATAAACAATTTCACCTTCTTTAAGCTTGTCTGTTTTGTTTAAATCGTTGTAGTTTAAAACCTGCCTAATGTTCATATCAAAATCTTTGGCTATTGAAACAGCATCATCTCCTTTATTTACAACAGTATATTTTATCTTGTTGTGTAATTTAACTACACGTTTATTATAATTTGCTACTAATTGCGATGATGATTTATTTTTT
>JACPDX010000087.1 GCA_016183805.1 Bacteroidota bacterium | reverse complement strand
TTTATCTCCCTGAGGCTCTTTACCGCCTTCCACATTTTTACCGGCAAATTCAGTTAAAATAAAACTGGCTACATGCTGAATTTGTTCAGGTTTCAATTGACTTTCCCAAGGAATCATTCCTTTTTCCGGCACACCAAATTTAATAGTTTTAAACAGATTATTGATGGTATTGCCATGAATCCAGTATTCATCAGTAAAGTTAGGTCCAACACTACCCCCTCCATTTGCTAAATGACAAGGTACGCAGTTTTTTTCGTAAATGGCTTTACCATCTGCAATTGCAGTAGCATCGGTTAAAAGTGTAACCGAATTTTCATCTATACTTGGTCCATTTGCTTCTTGAAACTTAGCAATTTTTGCTTGAGCAGTTTCAACTTCTCTGGCTAATTCTTTTTCTTGCGAAAAACCGTCGTAAGCAAAGAAATATACACTATAACCAATGGCAAAGAGGATAGTGCCATAAAACAAATATACCCACCAAGGCGGTAATGCGTTGTCTAATTCAATAATTCCATCGTAATTATGGTCAAGAGCATTGTCGTCTAAACCTTCTATAAGCTCTGTTTTTTCGTTTTTGTAGTCCATGATTTGTAAGTTTTTTTAATTCAAATTACTTTTCATCCTCAAAAGGAAGATTTTTTACATGATTGATATATGATTCACTTGATTTTCTCACCCATAACAACATTCCAACAAAAAAGGAAAAGAAAATGAGGAGGGATATAATCGGAAATATTTCTATTCCCGATATGGTATCCATGGTATGTTTTACAAATTTCAGCATATCAATTTATTTTGTAGCAGATTTTTCCACATCAGTACCCAATCGTTGTAAATAGGCAATAAGGGCAATGATTTCTTTTTTAGCATCAGCTTCTTTAATGCCTAGTGTTCTCAGTTCGGCTGCAATTCCTTCCGCTTGAGCTTCTAAAGCTGCTTTGCCGTTTTTAATTTCTTCATCAGTGTAAGGAACACCCAATTTTTGCATCACTGCTAACTTAGAAGTGGTGCTTTTCACATCAATTTCTTTCACCAACAACCAAGGATAACGTGGCATAATTGAACCCGGTGACATTGAAGTTGGGTTTTGCATGTGATTGTAATGCCAAGAGTGGGATTTACGCAATTTTTTAGAACCTTCACGAGCTAAATCTGGTCCGGTACGTTTTGACCCCCATTGAAATGGATGATCATAAACAAATTCACCTGATTTAGAGTAATCGCCAAAACGTTCGGTTTCGTGTCTAAACGGACGAATCATCTGTGAGTGACAGTTGTAGCAACCTTCTTTGATGTAAATGTCTCTTCCTTGTAATTCAAGTGGAGTGTAAGGTTTTACCGCTTCAATAGTTGGCACATTCGATTTTACCAAGAACGTAGGAATCATTTCTACTGCACCTCCAATTAAAATTGCAATCAAAGCAAATATTAATAAACGGACAGGTTTACGTTCAATAACTCTATGCCAATGTTCGTTATGAACATATCCATAATCTTTGAGTAATGCAGGAGCTTCTGCTTCTTCGTTAGCCACAAAAGTTCCCATTTTAACCGTTTTAATAAGGTTGTAAGCTAATAATAAAGCTCCAACAAAGTACAGTAAACCTCCAATACTTCTCATGGCATACATGGGTATAATTTGAGTTACTGTTTCTAAAAAGTTTGGATAAGCTAAAAATCCGTCAGGAGTAAATTCTTGCCACATTAAATATTGTGTAAAACCAGCCCAATAAAGTGGTATGGCATAAATTAAAATACCTATTGTTCCAATCCAAAAGTGTGCATTAGCTAGTTTTTCTGAATATAATTTGGTATTAAACATTCTTGGTATTAACCAATATAACATCCCGAAAGTTAAAAACCCATTCCAGCCTAAAGCTCCAATATGAACGTGCCCAACAGTCCAGTCGGTAAAGTGACTGATGGCATTTACACTTTTTAACGATAACATCGGACCTTCGAAGGTTGCCATACCATAACAGGTAATTGCTACCACAAAGAATTTTAGTACAGCACTATCACGAACTTTATCCCACGCTCCTCGCATGGTTAATAAACCGTTAATCATACCTCCCCACGATGGAGCAATTAACATTACAGAAAATACAACACCAAGTGTTTGAGCCCATTCAGGTAACGATGTGTATAACAAATGGTGAGGACCAGCCCAGATGTATAAGAAGATTAACGCCCAAAAGTGAATGATGGAAAGTTTATAGGAATAAACCGGACGTTGAATGGCTTTAGGAACAAAGTAATACATTAAACCCAAGTATGGAGTAGTTAAGAAAAATGCAACTGCATTATGCCCATACCACCATTGTACCAAAGCATCTTGAACACCAGCATAAAAAGAATAACTTTTTAAAATGCTTACCGGATATTCGAATGAATTTACAATGTGTAAAACTGCTACGGTAACAAATGTGGCAATATAAAACCAAATGGCAACATATAAATGACGCTCTCTTCTTTTTAAGATGGTAGCAAACATGTTCCAACCGAATACCACCCAAATACCAGCAATGGCAATGTCAATTGGCCATTCTAACTCTGCGTATTCTTTACCTGTGGTAAAACCAGCCAATAAAGTAACAGCTGCTGAAACGATAATTAATTGCCAGCCCCAAAAGTTAATCATACTTAATTTATCACTCCACATTCTGGCTTTTAACAACCGTTGTAAAGAGTAATAAACTCCTGTAAAAATTCCGTTACCAACAAATGCAAATATTACAGCATTGGTGTGTAAAGGTCTGGTTCTACCAAAGGTGGTAAATTCAAGATCAAGATTTAACCAAGGAATGTAAATTTGGAATGCGACCAGCAGTCCAACCAGCATCCCGACTATGCCCCATAAACCTGTAGCATAGGCAAACATTTTTACGATTTTATTATCGTAGTAAAATTTTTCAATTTGCTCTGACATTTTTTTGTTTTTTTAGTTAGGTTATTATTAATTCATCATTTATGTTCAGATGTCCTCTTTGTTTTTTGCAGCAAGTTCATCATCAAACAACATTCTTACTGATGGAGTGTATCCATCTTCATACTGTCCGTTTTTTACCGACCATATAAAAGCCACCAGAAAACCGGCAGCTACGACTAAACTGACAATAATTAAAATAAATAATACACTCATGTAAAATGTTTTTTCAAAGATAATATGTTATACAACATATATTTTATGATGAATATCAGTATTAGATATGTTTTTTGACAGGAATTAAAGGTTGTCGGAATTATAATGTAAACCTACATTTTCTTTTCTTTCTTTAGCGGCTTTAGTAATTAAGTAAGCTATACTTCTCAAATTTCTCAATTCGCAAATAGCTACTGTAATTTTCGATTTTTCATATAAATTTTCCGATTCTTCTAAAATCAATTTTAAACGAGATAACGCCCTTTCTAAACGTAAATTAGATCGGACAATCCCAACATAATCACTTAATATGGTTTGTAATTCCGATTTTGTTTGGGTAACTAATATTTGTTCGTTTTGTACCATAGTTCCTTCATCGTTCCAATCGGGAATATTGTTTTTAAAAGTGATATTTTCAACTTCATGAATACCACTTAAAAAGGCACGGTGAGAAAAAACCAACGCTTCTAAAAGTGAGTTGGAAGCCAAACGATTTGCTCCATGTAAACCAGTAGAAGCACATTCGCCTGAGGCATATAAGTTAATAATGGAAGTTTTGGCATCTAAATCTACTTTTATTCCGCCACACAAGTAATGAGCAGCAGGAACAACAGGAATCAGCTGTTTTGAAATATCAATTCCAATAGACAAACATTTGTTATAAATAGTTGGAAAATGGCTTTTTAAACTTTCTATTTCGAGATGTGTGGTATCTAAAAAAACGTGTTTTTTACCATGTTTCTTCATTTCAGCATCAATTGCACGAGCAACAATGTCCCTTGGAGCCAAATCTTTACGCTCATCGTAATCTTGCATAAACGGATAACCGTTATGATTTTTTAAAATACCTCCGGCACCACGAACCGCTTCTGAAATTAAAAAAGAAGGATTATCAGCAGGATTGTACAATGCAGTTGGGTGAAATTGCACAAACTCCATGTTTTCGATAATTCCTTTGGCACGATACACCATAGCAATTCCATCACCAGTTGCAACGGTCGGGTTAGTGGTGTTTTTATACGCCTGCCCAATTCCGCCTGTTGCCAACAACGTAATTTTTGAAAGTACGGTTTGAATTTCTTTTGTTTTCCTATTCAACACATAAGCACCAAAACATTTTTTATCAGTCGATTGTCGGGTTACTTTAACCCCTAAATGGTGTTGGGTAATTATGTCGATTGCAAAATGATGACTCAAAACCTTAATGTAAGGGTGATTCTCAACCTGCTCAATTAAAGCACGTTCAATTTCGTTTCCTGTTAAATCTTTAAAATGTAAAATTCGATGGTCGGAATGACCACCTTCTTTAGCTAAATCGTAATCGCCTTGTTTGTTTTTATCAAAATTAGTTCCCCAATCTATTAATTCTTGAATTCGTTCAGGAGCTTCTTCAACCACTGTTCTAACTACCTTTTCGTCGCACAATCCATCCCCCGCAATTAAAGTATCTTTAATGTGATTTTCAAACGAATCGGTTTGTTTAGTTACAGCAGCAATACCACCTTGAGCATATTTGGTGTTGCTTTCGTCTTCGTTTACCTTAGTAATAATGGTAACGGAAACAGGTTGGTTTAAAACACGAAAATGCTCAGCCACTTTATACGCATAACTTAATCCGGCAATACCCGAGCCGATGACTAGGAAGTCGGTCGTGAGTGGTGGGTGGTGAGTGCTGAGTGCTGAGTTCATATTTTTTCTTTTTTATCCCTTCCCTTTGGGAAGGTTAAGATGGGATACTCATTTCCAACATTCTATTAACTGATTTTAACGCTTTGAATCGAGTTTCTTCAGGAACAAAAATTTCGGGTTGAAGATGTACTAAACTAGCGTGTATTTTTTCTAACGTATTTAATTTCATATAAGGACATTCACTACAAGCACAAGTGTTGTTGGTATTTGCCGGTGCAGGAATCAATGTTTTGTGCGGTACCGCTTGTTTCATTTTGTGGATAATTCCTACTTCGGTAGCTACAATAAATTCTGTGGACTCATCTTCTTCAACAAATTTTAATAGGGCGGTAGTAGAGCCAATAAAATCGGCTTCATCCAACACTTCTTGCTGGCATTCGGGATGTGCAATCAATTTTGCATTTGGGTATTTTCCTTGAAGCAATTTTAATTTTGCACTCGATATTTCTACATGCACTTCGCAAGCACCATCCCACAAAACCAAATCTCGACCAGTTTTTTTTGCGACATACCTTCCCAAATTAATGTCAGGGGCAAAAATTATTTTTTCGTCTTTTGGTAAACTGTCAACAATTTTAACGGCGTTTGATGAGGTACAAATAATGTCGCTCAAGGCTTTTATTTCGGCAGAACAGTTGATGTAGCTAATTACGGTATGGTTGGGATAATTTTTTAAAAAAGCTTCAAATTTATCAGTAGGAGCAGAGTCGGCTAATGAGCAGCCTGCATTCAAATCGGGAATGATTACTTTTTTTGTGGGATTTAAAATTTTAGCAGTTTCACCCATAAAATGAACTCCTGCAAACACAATTACATCAGCTGTTGTTTTGGCGGCTTCCTGAGCCAATCCTAAACTGTCGCCAATGTAATCGGCAATATCTTGAATGTCTTCTTGTTGGTAATAATGAGCAAGAATAATGGCATTTTTTTCCTTCTTTAATCGAGCAATTTCGTCAATTAAATTTTTTTCTTTTTCAAGTTCTGCGGTAACAAAACCTTTTTCTTTTACTTGTTTTAAAATATCCATGCAAATAGATTTTTTACAAAGTTACCAATTGATATGCTTTAAAGGAAAGATATTGTTTCGAACTTTTACAATTGATACTTTTTTGCCACAATGTTTGTAGCAAGAGTTACAAAAACTACCACCGTAATAGAACTTATAGGCATTAAAATAGCTGCAAATACTGGTGAAAGCATTCCGCTTACGGCAAATAAAAGCCCAACAATATTGTAAGCAAATGAGATGGTAAAACTAGTAATAATGATAGTGATACTACTTTTGCAATATCCAATAAAATTGGGCAATTTCTCGAATACTTTTGCATCTAAAATAGCATCGCAGGCAGGAGAAAACGTATTCACATCTTCAGAAATAGAAATGCCCACATCGCTTTGTTTTAAAGCTCCGGCATCGTTTAATCCATCGCCAATCATTAGGGTGGCTTCGCCTTTTTGTTGTAATGATTTGATGTATTCAAGTTTTTCTTCAGGGTTTTTGTTGAATAAAAACTCACTTGTATTTCCAAAAAAACTTTTTAAATTATCTAATTCGCTGTCGTTGTCGCCTGAAATCAAATTCAGTTTAAAAAAGGGGCTAAGTTTTACGATGATTGAACGTAGCCCATTTCGGTAGCTGTTTTCCAGCTGAAAGTAGCCTAAATAGTCGTCATTAATTTTTACATGAACACGTGTTGCTTTCGATGAACTTTCGGCTACATTTTTTACAAATTTCTCAGAACCTAATTGTATGCTAAATTGGTTTATTTTGCCCATTAGCCCTTTACCAATCAACTCTTGATATTCTTCAACTTCAATTATTTCAACGGTTGGAATGGAGTTAAAAACCATTTTGCTCAATGGGTGAGACGATTGTCGTAAAACAGAAGCAATTTGGTTTTTTTGTTCTTTGGTAAGTGCTGTGCCATGATAAGTAATGTTGCTTTTCGATGATTGTGTAATGGTTCCTGTTTTATCAAAAACAATGGTGGTAGCTTTTGAAATTTTTTCGATGACCGAGGCATTTTTTAAATAGAACTTGTTTCTCCCTAAAATTCTTAAAACGTTACCAAAAGTAAATGGAGCAGACAATGCTAACGCACATGGACAAGCAATAATAAGCACAGCAGTAAATGAATTAAAGGCAGTTTTAATGTCAATGTTCCACCAATACGCCATACTGCCAAAAGCTATAAACAAAATGATAATGGTAAAATACTTGCTCATTTTGGTCATGATACCTTCAAACTTGTCTTCATCTGCTTTAGTAAAAGCTTCATCGTTCCACAATTGAGTGAGGTAAGAGTGCGAAAGTTTTTTAATCACTTTAAGTTGAATGGCTTGCCCTATTTGTTTTCCACCTGCATAAATCTTATCATCAACTTCTTTTCGAATAGGGTTCGATTCGCCAGTAACAAAACTGTTATCGATGTTTGCTGGGCCTTTTACCAATACGGCATCAACAGGTATCAATTCATTGTTACGGATTAAAATGGTATCTCCAACGTTTAATTCGGCAACAGCAATATTTTTTTCAATGTTGTCTTCCGAAATAATGGTAGTTGCTATTGGAAAATACGATTTGTAATCGCGTTCAAACGAAAGAATATCATACGTTTTTTGCTGAAAAATTCTTCCTATCAGCATAAAAAATATGAGGGCTGCCAACGAATCTAAATATCCTGATCCGGTGTGGGTAATAATTTCAAATACACTTCTAAAAAACAAAGCAAAAATGCCTAAAGCAATAGGAATATCAATGTTAATGGTTTTGTGTTTTATTGCTTGAAATGCCGACTGAATATAGCCACTTGCACTGTACAAAAGCACAGGTAACGAAAGCAAAATGTTGATGTAGCCAAAAAACTTTGCAAAGTGTGATTCTTTGATGCCATCCAGTCCAAAATATTCTGGTAAACTGATGAGCATAATATTTCCAAAACAAAATCCTGCAATTCCTAACTTAAAAATCAAACTACGGTCGATGGGTTTTTTCTTGGTATTGTTTAAATCGTTGAGGTTTATTGTAGGTTCATAACCAATCGAAGCTAATAATTCAACCAATTGTCGAAGTGATAAATTTTGATGTGAAAAAACAATTTTCACTTCTTTTTTTAAAAAATTTACCCGGGATGAATTTACATCAGCATTCAGTTTATATAAATTTTCGAGTAACCAAATACATGAGCTGCAGTGGATTTGAGGTAAATAAAATGTTACTACACTTGTATTTTCATCTCTAAAATCGAGTAATTTATCAATCAGTGGTTCGCTTTCTAAATATTCGAATTTTTTTGATAAGTTTTTTGGAGGTGTAATACCGGGTGTTTGTTCTAAATTGTAGTAATTACAGAGGTTGTTTTGGTTTAAAATTTCATAAACCGTTTTACAACCTTCGCAACAAAATTGTTTTTTATCGAAAACTATTGTTTCATTGGTGCAAACCTCACCACAATGGTAACAATTTAAAGAAGAATGGATAGAAGTTTTCAACATAAAGAATGTTACAAAATTTATACTAAAAAAGGGTTGAAAACATGAAATTTATCATATTTTTGTATCATATCTAAATTAAACAGATGAAGAAAAAACCTGAAATGCCTCACTGTGAAACATGCGGTTCTCGTGATAAGTCAGTATTCTGTGGTATAGCAAGTGGTGAAATCAAGGATATAGATGCGTCAAAAGGTTGTAATTTTTACAACAAAGGTCAAGTAATTTTTCATGAAGGCAATAGAATTAGTGGAATTTATTGCATTAATAAAGGTAAAATTAAAATTTTCCAGATAGGTTCAGAAGGTAAAGAACAAATTATTCGTTTTGCTAAAGAGGGCGATATTATTGGTTACAGAGCGTTGTTAAGTGAAGAACCACTTTCTGCATCTGCAGCAACTTTAGAGGAATCTACCTTGTGCTTTATTCCAAAATCACAAATTTTTAAAATTTTACAGGACAATCCTAATTTTAATTTTAAAATGTTAAAGTTGTTGAGCCATGAGCTAGGCGAAGCAGCTAGAGTTATAACAGATTTAGCACAAAAACCAGTTAGAGAAAGACTTGCGGAATCTCTTTTATTGTTAAAAGATACTTTTGAATTAGATGATGATAAAAATATTCAAATAAAATTATCGAGAGAGGAATTAGCAAACATTATTGGAACTGCAACTGAGTCGGTAATTCGTTTATTGTCTGAATTTAAAAAAGATAAATTGATTGATGTTGATGGTAGAAACATCAAGTTATTAAACATTCCCGGACTTACTAGAACAGCAAATATTTTCGATTGATATTTTTTGGCATGGCATTTGGTTTTATCAAACAAAACTAAACGCCATGAAAAAGTTAATATTTACCTCCGCATTTTTATCTCTACTTTTTTTATCAAGTTGTGTTATTGTTGATAATTCTCCCGGCCCATGTGGTAGGGATGGTTTAGCATATTATGGAATTGATTACGACCAATATCCACCTTATAGTTATTGGGACAATAATAATTCACTTCCTTACAACCCTGTTTTAGGTCAATACTACAGAACTGCACCGGGAACATACGATTTTGAATATTTTGTCAATCGTCACGAATATTGGTATGGAACCTATCAAGTTTGGATAAATAGAGGTGAACCCGGAAGACCAAACGGAAGACCAGGAATGGATGCACCCGATAATTATTTAATGATGATTTGTAATCCAAACGGATTCTATGAATACCGAGAAAACTGGAAAGTTAATGAAAATGAGCCTTTGGTAATCGACCAACAAATAGGTGAGTTTCATTACAAACTAACCATCCAAAAAGGAAATGTGTTAACCAGACCGGCTCAAGCACCGAAGTATGTTAAAAGTCCGAAGACCGAAGACGGAAGCCAGAAGTAACTTCGGTCTTCGGACTTCCGACTTTTTTTTCTTCTCAAAACGACATAATTCCTTCAATTTTAGCAGCTGCTTTATAAATATTGATAATTTCATCAGAAGTAAGCATCATTTCCCTTGCGGTGATACTAATGAATTTGTTTGAACTCGATTGACGAGTGGTTATTTCTGCTTCTTCACCAAACAGGCTCTCCACCAAAGCCAATTTATGATTATCAGCAGGAATAATAAATTTAAACATATAAACATGAGGCCACTCGCACTGGTCGTCGAGTTTTTGTTTTAGTCCTTTAAAAAAATCTTCTTCCATTTTTTTGGTTATTAGGTAATTGTTAATCGTTAATTGCTATTCGTTAATAGTCATTCGTCAACTGATAACGGATAACCATTAACAGTTCTGGTAAAATTAACTTATTTTTATCAGTGACAATAATCATTGCATTTGCATTTTTTTAGTCGTAAATTAGTAGAAAAATTAAACGCCATGATAAAAGATATATTAGTTCCAACAGACTTTTCAAAATGTTCTGTTAGTGCTGTAAAGGTCGCAGCTCAATTAGCAAAAAGACTTGATGCTACTATTCATTTCTTACACGTAATTGAAACTCCGGTAGTGGCTTACGATGCTGGAATGGTAAATTTTGAAAGTTTACCTCAGGCCATGTTTATGAAAGAAATGGCTGATGAGAATATGAAAAGCCTTTTAAAAGAACCTTTTTTAAAAGGATTATCTGTTGAATCTAATATTGAGTATGATGCTATTTATACCCGAATTAATCAGTATGTAGAGAACCATCATATCAATTTAATTGTAATGGGTTCTCATGGAGCTAAAGGATTTAACGAAATTGTGCTTGGTTCTAATGCCGAACGAGTGGTTCGGTACGCCGATTGTCCGGTTTTAACCATTAAACAAGATTATCCAAAATTTGATGTAAAAAATATTGTTGTAGCATCCGATTTTAATGATGAAGCAAATGAAATGTTTAAAGGATTCAAACAATTTACCTCTTTGTTTAATGCTAAACTTCATTTGTTAAGGGTTAATACTCCTATAAACTTTGAAACAACACCTGAAAGCAAAGCGAAAATGCAAAAATTTGCCGATAGAAATAAATTAACAAATTGCACATTTAGTATTTATAACGACCAAACGGAAGAAGATGGTGTTTTAAATTTTGCCGACGAAATTGATGCTGATTTATTATTAATGGGAACTCATGGCAGAAGAGGGTTAGCCCATTTAATTAAAGGAAGTATTGCCGAAGATTTGCTAAATCACTCGAAAAGAGCAGTATTGAGTATAAAAATTAAGCAATAAGGTTTTTGCTAATTTTTAGCACAAAAATTAGCACAAAAAAAAGTCCCACGCAAAACGTGGGACTTTTTTTATAATTTTTTTTGAACTTAAAAGAAATCAAAAAAGAACATTACAGCCGCTTGTTTGGGATCAACACCTTTAGCAGAGCCGATAACACTACCATCTTTTCTAACATCACCGTTCGATTCGATTTTACCTTTCACACTTCCGTTAATTCTAACATCACCATTTGATTCAACTTTGCCGACAACACTACCATTTTTTCTGATGTCGCCATTTGATTCAATTTTACCTTTTACGCTTCCGTTTACACGAATATCGCCATTCGATTCAAACTTGCCTTTAACGCTTCCATTTAAACGAACATCGCCGTTCGATTCAATTTTACCAAAGCTCGAACCGCCTTTTCTTAATTCTTGTGCGTTGGTGGTGTTAGCAAAAGCTACCATTCCAACTACTAAGAACAAATACATTAATTTTTTCATAATTTTTTTAGTTTAATTTTTTTACTAAGATATATTATTTCAGGTTCATCCTAAAATTAATTTTCAACATTTATTTTTTGTCCTTGGTTCCCTGTTTTTCTTTGTTTTTTACAAAAATCAGTTTATGTCGGCTCTTCGGGTTTTCACGTTGTTCGAGTTCAAAATTTCCGATGGATTTTATTAATGGGGTGAGTTTTTCAAAACCGTAATTTCTCGAATCGAAATTGGGTTGTTTTTTTTGCAACAGACTACCCACATCACCCAAAAATGCCCACCCATCTTCATCTGATGAATCGGAAATGGTGGTAGAAATTAAATTAATTTCTTTCCAGGTAATTTTATCAACGTTGCTTTTTTCAGCACCTTTTTCAACATTGTCGTCTCTTTTATCGGTTTGACTTTTTAATATTTCGATATAAATAAATTTATCGCAAGCCACAATAAAAGGGTTGGGAGTTTTTTTCTCGCCAATGCCAATTACCTGCATTCCTGCTTCACGTAATCGGGTGGCTAACCGGGTAAAATCGCTGTCGCTCGAAACCAAACAAAAGCCACTTACTTTCTCCGAATACAAAATGTCCATAGCATCAATAATCATGGCAGAATCGGTAGAGTTTTTTCCGGAAGTATAGCCGTATTGTTGAATGGGAGTTATCGCATTTTCGAGCAACAGGTTTTTCCATTTCGATAAGTTGGGCTTGGTCCAATCGCCATAAATTCTTTTGATGGTTGGGTTGCCATATTTGGCTATTTCTTCCATCATTTCTTTTATTGGAGCCGATGGAATGTTGTCGCCGTCAATAAGTACGGCTAGGTTTAAATTCATTGTGTTTTATTTTTTAGTGTAACATTTACTTGTAAAATGTTTTACCCAAATTTAACCATTCGTTTGGATTTAACCTAATAAGATTAAAGTGTTTAGCAAATTTTTCATTCCTTTTACACTGTCCGTAGTTTGCAGCCAAGCTTTGTGTGTGAGCAACTACGGACTAATTTCTGTAGTTTGAATTCGTGATATAAAGTCCCTTAGTCGCTTTCGCTCTTTGCTGGGCTTCAGACTAAGGACAGGGTGGGTCTTTTATTAATTAGTTAATTTTGTTTTTAGAGGAATGTCTTGAAGTAATTTTGCAAAACTTGCAGAACCTTCTTTTTTCTCTGTCCAGAAAATATCACCATCAAGTCCTTCAATTGATTCAAACCCTTTAGCAATTGTATCAACAAACTCTTGACTGTTTGCATCTAAGTCAAAGTGTTTAACAATTCTGCATTGAAAGAGTAATAAATTATTAAGATCTTCAGTACTAAATTCATTGTATAAATCTTGGTAAATATATGGCTCTTCAATAGTCGCAGAAATATGAGAACTGGAAGTGTCTTTTATTAATTCTAAAAAGTCTTCAAGACCATTAAGGTCAACATTGCCATTGACAAATAAAGCTTTGTAACGGCAGATAAGTAATTTTTCGTCAATTTCTCCGCTATCGCTTGGAATAATTGTTTCTAAGCCTAGCATAAAATCTTTTTCTGAGATAATTTTTAATTCTGCTCCACTTTCAATTAATTGTTTGGCTTTTATTATTTTGTTTCCGTAGTCCCCGTATCTCCAGCCGTTAGAAGCTATTGAACCTAACACTAAATAATTTAATTCTTTATTGATTATTTTTTGAGAAAACCCATCTCTTGAGCGAACTTCTCTCTCAGCCTGTGTTCTTTTTAGTTCAGCTAATTTTCCTGTAAAACAAAAACTTTTATTTTTAAAATTTATCATTCTTTAGTAATTAGCAATAAATAATCCGTGAGAATTAATGTTAAATTTATTTTTAATACCCTTGAATAAAACAACTTTTAAATGTTCTTGAATTTCGGTATCATTCTTTGACTCAATTAAGAATAATTCTAATCCAAGTGTTGGGGAAATGTTAGTTTGAAAAATATCTAAAATAATGGATTCTTCAATTGAGTACCTCTCTATTTTTATTTTGTAATGTTCCTTTAAGATTTTTTCAACAAGGTTTCGTTTTGATAAGCTAATATTGTTGACATAATCAGTAATCATTGCAAACCCAGTATAGTTTTCAGGAGTTCTGCTATTTATAAATTTCTGATTAATGTTTTTTGTTGAAATTGAGGTAGTAACAGGCTCTAATAATTCCTTTGTACTTAATACAGATTCGTTATTTTTCCATAAGAACATATAAAGTCGTCCTTGGGTTGTTTCAATTATTTTATTCAATTCTGGTGTTTTTGGGTATATTTTTTCGAAAACAACCTTAGAACTCCAATTTGAACTAAATACATCTAGATTGTCATTTGCATTTAATTGTGAACGACTAGGGCTTTTTATTTGAATTAAAAAGTCAAACTCCTCAATATTTTCGCCCCAATTTTTACCTTTTAGTTTATTAGGATAAATGACATCACCCTGTTCAAATTTACATTGAGCAACACTATCTTTAAATGCTAGAGGAAGGAACCATTTAAAACCTTTAATCTGATTGTCTATTATTTCGTTCATTCTTACTTTTTTGAAATGGGTACTAACTTGTTTATATGTATGATGAAACCATACCTATCCAACCAAATTTGGATAGATATGTCTGAAAACTGTCATACTTAATTTCAAATATAACTAAAATTGCTAAACAAAAAAGCCTCGCAAGTGCGGGCTTTTTTTTATTTTACCCCAAAAACGGGTATCTGTAATCTGTTGGAGGAACAAAAGTTTCTTTAATTGTTCTGGTATTTACCCAACGCATTAAATTTTGAGGAGCACCGGCTTTATCGTTAGTTCCAGAAGCTCTTGCTCCACCAAAAGGTTGTTGCCCAACCACAGCACCTGTTGGTTTGTCGTTGATGTAGAAATTACCTGCTGCGTTTTCAAGCATTTTTGTTGCCGTATTTATGGCTGCTCGGTCTTGGCTAAAAATAGCTCCAGTCAACGCATATTCCGATGATTTGTCTAAAGTTTCTAAAGCTTCTTCAAATTTATCAGCATCGTAAACATAAACGGTTAAAAATGGTCCAAAAATTTCTTCACACATGGTTCTAAACAAAGGGTTGGTGGTTTTAACCACAGTTGGAGCAATAAAGTATCCTTTGCTTTTGTCGTATGTTCCACCACAAACAAATTCGGCATCATCACGAGTTTTAACGTATTCAATGTAATTGGCAATTTTATCAAAGCTTTTTTCGTCAATTACCGCATTTACAAAGTTGCTAAAATCTTCGGGCGAACCTACTTTAAACGATTCCACATCTTTTTTAACCAATGCCAATATTTCATCAGCTAGGTTTGAAGGAAGGTATGTTCTTGATGCTGCCGAACATTTTTGTCCTTGGTATTCAAAAGCACCTCTAACCATACCTGTTGCTACTTCTTTAGCATTAGCCGATTTGTGAGCAATGATAAAATCTTTACCACCGGTTTCTCCAACTATTCTTGGGTAACCTTTGTACGTTTCTAAATTGGCACCAATGTTTCTCCACAATTGGTTAAATACGTTGGTCGAACCTGTAAAGTGAACACCGGAAAAATCAGGGCTTTTAAAAATGGTATCGGCAATAACTGAGCTGTTTACGTGAATCAAGTTGATAACACCATCGGGCAAACCAGCTTCCTTAAACAATTCCATAATAACATGAGCCGAATAAATTTGTGTGTTGGAAGGTTTCCAAACCACCACGTTGCCCATTAATGCCGGTGCAGCACACAAGTTGGCTGCAATAGAGGTAAAGTTAAATGGAGTGATCGCAAATACAAAACCTTCTAAAGGTCGGTACTCTAACCTGTTCCAAATGCCCGGAGCCGATTCCGGTTGTCCGGCATAAATCTCCGTCATAAACTGAACGTTGAATCTGAAAAAGTCAATCATTTCGCATGCTGCATCAATTTCTGCCTGAAAAGCATTTTTACTTTGGCAAAGCATAGTGGCAGCGTTCATTTTAGCTCGGAATGGTCCGGCTAATAATTCAGCAGCTTTTAAAAAGATGGCGGCTCTATCTTGCCAAGGTGTGTTTGCCCATGTTTTACGAGCTTCTAATGCAGCAGCAATAGCCTGATTAACATGTTCAGCAGTTCCCTGATGATAATTTCCCAACACATGAGCCCTGTCGTGTGGAGGATGCATACTAACTGTTTTACCGGTTCTAATTTCTTTGCCTCCAATAATCATTGGAGCATCTGTTGTTGAGTTTTTTAAAGCTGCATACATAGCTTGTAATTCTTTTCTTTCGGGACTACCCGGAGCATAAGATTTTACAGGTTCGTTTATTGCTTTTGGTACGTTAAAAAATGCATTTGACATGATAAATATATTTTATGTGTGAATGATAAATTTTAAGGATGCTAAATTACAAAATATAGTTTCGAGTTTAAAGTTTAAAGTTCACAGTTTGCAGTTTTCCCGACATATCACCCCTCTGTATCTCCCCTCATGGGTAGAGCCATCGCTCAATGCCAACTTCGGACTTCTGTCTTCTGACTAATTTATAATCTTCATTCTCTAATTTAAAATTATTATTTCTACATTTGTTTCTTTAAAATTTATAATCATGGAAGTATTAGAAATAAAAGACATCGCACTAAAACAAAAACACATTGATTTAGGTGCTAAAATGGTTCAATTTGCAGGATTTAACATGCCTTTGCAATATACAGGACTTATTGATGAACATTTAAACGTAAGAAATAATGTAGGAATTTTTGATGTTTCGCACATGGGTGAGTTCATGATTAAGGGTGAAGGTGCTTTGGATTTAATTCAGCGAATTACTTCTAATGATGCTTCTAAATTGGTTCCGGGTAAAGTTCAGTATTCTTGTTTTCCAAACACCCAAGGTGGGATTGTAGATGATTTGTTGGTTTATATGTTAGGCGAAAATAACTACATGTTAGTTGTAAATGGTGCTAATGTTGACAAAGATTGGGATTGGGTAGTTAAACATAATTCAAGCGGTGTAGATATTAAAAATATTTCGGACAGTATTTCCTTATTAGCTATACAAGGTCCAAATGCTCAAAAAATGTTGCAACCCTTAACCAACATGGATTTAGAAATGACTTATTACACCTTACAACAAGGGATTTTTGCTGGTGTTGATAATGTAATTGTTTCTTCAACCGGATATACAGGTGCAGGTGGTTATGAAGTTTATTTCCATAATAAAGATGCAGAAACCATTTGGAATGCCATTATGAAAGCTGGTGAAAAAGTTAACGCAAAAATGGCCGGGCTAGCTTGTAGAGATACCTTACGTTTAGAAATGGGTTTTTGTTTGTACGGAAATGATATCAATGATACCACTTCTCCAATTGAAGCCGGTTTAGGATGGATTACCAAATTCTCGAAAGATTTTGTGAATTCCGACAATTTGAAAAAACAAAAAGAAGAAGGCGTTACCAAAAAATTGGTAGGTTTTGAATTGATTGATAGAGGTATTCCTCGTCATGATTACGAAATTGTTGATGCCAACGGAAATAAAATTGGTGTAGTAACTTCAGGAACGCAATCACCCTCATTAAATATTCCTATCGGAATGGGTTATGTAAAAACCGAATTTTCTAAAGTTGATTCGGAAATTTATATCCTTATCCGTGATAAAAAAATTAAAGCAAAGGTGGTAAGTATGCCATTTTATAAAGGGTAATATAAGTTCCTAGTTTCAAGTTTAAAGTTTCAAGTTGAATATACAAGGAACTCGAAACTTTAAACCCGAAACTTTAAACTAAAAAGAATGGGCGAAGAATCATCAGGATTTTCAAATACGGTTGAGGTATGTTTTTCTCCTGTTTTATTTCCTGTGTATTTTCAAGATAAAGATACGGTTGTTGTGGTAATAGATGTATTTCGGGCAACAACCGCAATATGTTCAGCCATTGATCATGGGGTAGAAGCGGTTATTCCTGTAGCCACTTTAGAAGAAGCCACTGATTACAAACAAAAAGGATTTATTGTTGGTGCAGAACGCTCGGCAGAAGTGGTTGAGGGCTTTGATTTTGGTAATTCGCCATTGTTTTTTAAAAACGGAGAATTTAAAGGAAAAACCATTGTTTTAACCACTACTAACGGAACAAAAGCCATTGAAATGGCTAAAGAAGCAAGTAAAGTGGTGATTGGTTCGTTTAGCAATTTAGATGCAGTTGCTGATTATGTAGAACGATTGGATAAAAATGTAATTTTACTTTGTGCAGGTTGGAAAGACCGTTTTAATTTGGAGGATACTTTATTTGCCGGAGCTTTGGCTCAAAAATTGGCCTTAAATTTACGTTTTTCCGATTTAGCAGATTCAACTCAAGCATCAATAAAACTATACAATGCTGCAAAAGATGATATGTATGGATTCTTAGGAGAATCATCACATAGAAAACGATTGAGTAGATTAAATTTAGAAGAAGATATTATTTATTGCCTTAAACTCAATAAAAGCACAAACGTTCCTGTTTTAAAAGATGGGAAGATTGTGAAAGGATGATTTATAAATGTGTAGATGTGAAAAATGACCAATAACTAATTACCAATGAACTTCATTCAAAAATATATAATTGGTTTATTAATTTTTATCACGTTGATTTTTTATACTCAACCAGCCATGTATTCGTGGGGTTTTTTTGGGCATAAAAAAATTAACCGGATGGCAGTTTTTACTTTGCCTCCAGAAATGATAGGTTTTTACAAAAAAAATATTGAATACATTACCGAACATGCTGTTGACCCTGATAAACGAAGATATTCTACTGAGGGAGAAGCTGCCCGGCATTATATTGACATTGACCATTACATGCATGATGGAAACGACCCATTTGAAATAATGCCCAAACAATGGAACAAAGCCATTGAAAAATTTACCGAAGATACCTTGCAGGCTTATGGAATTGTTCCTTGGCACGTGAATTTAATGGTGATGCGATTAACCAAAGCATTTGAGGAAAAAGATGTGGATAAAATTTTGCGTGTTTCTGCCGATTTAGGCCATTACATTGGCGATTCGCATGTGCCTTTACATACTACAGAAAACTACAACGGACAATTAACCAATCAAAAGGGAATACATGGGTTTTGGGAATCCAGAATTCCTGAAATTAAGGCAAAAGATTATGATTATTTTGTTGGGAGAGCTGTTTATGTAGAAAATATTTTAGAGGATGAATGGGCAACTGTTAAAGAAAGTTTTGGAGCAAAAGATTCTGTGTTAGATTTGGAACAAAAATTAAACGATGAATTTCCTACCGATAGAAAATATGCTTTTGAAAATAGAGGAGCAGTTATTATGAGAACTTATTCGGAAGATTATTCCAATGCTTACCACGATTTGTTAAATGGAATGGTAGAACGAAGATTAACAAAATCAATTATTACTGTAGGAAGCTATTGGTACACCGCATGGGTAAATGCCGGGCAACCAGATTTAAACAAATTAATGGAAAAAACACCATCTCAACAATTGGTTGAAGAAGATGTGGAATTGAATAAATTGTTTGAAACCAATAAAATTAAAGGAAGAGAACACGAGAATTAGTCTACTGTTCTCAGTCTTCAGTCCACAATCTTCAGTTCACAGTCGTCAATTGCTATTAGCAAAAATTAAAAAGGCTTTCTCGATTTTGAAAAAGCCTTTTTTGTTTGTCTTTTGCAGACTGTGAACTGAATACTGAGAACTGTTTTTGTTTTTCTTTTGAAGACTGCCGATTGACTAGTGATGATGTCCACCTTCGCCATGAACGTGTCCATGACTAATTTCTTCTTCTGTTGCAGGTCTTGTGGCAACAACAGTTCCAGTAAAATGTAAATTTTGGTCAGCCAACGGATGATTAATATCCATAGTAATAGTAGCTTCATTCACTTTTACCACAGTAGCAGGAACAACATGTCCGTTTTGATCTTGTAAAGGAAGCATATTTCCAACAAAAACTTCATCAACTAATTTCCCTTCTTGCATAAACATATCGTGTGGCAATTCAATAATTGCATCATCGCTTTTTGAACCATAAGCATTTTCAGCTTTAATACCAAAAGAAAAGGTATCGCCAACCGCTAAGTTTACAATATTGTTTTCAAAATCTGGTATCATTTGACCCATTCCGGTTAAGAAAGTTAGTGGAGCATTTCCAACAGTTGTTTCAATCATTTCTCCTTCAGCAGTATCTTTGTGCAAGTTGTAATCTACTGAAATCGCTTTGTGTTTCGTTTCAATCATTTTTTTTAATTTTTTTTGGCAAAAGTACCATAAATATATTAAAATTGTTTGATTTCTTCCCTTATCTTTACAGGAATAAAGTAGAATATTATGATGTTAATAGCTGATAGTGGCTCAACAAAAACGGATTGGAGAGGGGTTGATTCCAATCAAAAAATCACATCGTTTGAAACCATTGGGTTTAATCCGTATCATATTTCAGAAAAAGAAATTTTGGCAGAGCTATCTTCTTCAAAATTAACTATCATAAAACTAGAGGTTAAACAAGTGGTTTTTTACGGTGCGGGTTGTTCTTCGCTCGAAAAAAGCAATGAAATAAAATTAGCATTACAACAATTTTTTACCAATGCTAAAGTGGAGGTTAACCACGATTTATTGGCTGCTGCAAGAGCTTTATGTGGACATGAAAAAGGAATGGTGGGTATTTTGGGCACCGGCTCAAATACGTGTTTGTTTGATGGCGAAAACATTGTTAAAAATGTTTCTTCGTTGGGTTATATTTTGGGCGATGAAGGAAGTGGTTCTTACATTGGTAAAACATTTATTACAGCTTTGTTTAATAACGAACTATCGCAAGAAGTAGTTCAAAAATACCAACAACAATTTAAGTATAATTTAAACGATGTTTTGGATGCCGTTTATAAAAAACCGTTGCCAAATCGTTTTTTAGCTCAGTTTGCACCGTTTGTTTTTGAACAAAAAAGTATGCCAGAAATAGCATCAATCATTGATGTTTGTTTTACTGCTTTTTTCGAAAAACACATTTGTAAATACGAAAACTACCAACAATATCCGTTAAATATTGTTGGTAGCGTAGGTTTTATTTTTAAAGACGAAATTGAAAAAGTGGCTGCTCGTTATCGTGTTAAATTGGGCAAAGTAATTAAGCAACCCATAGAAGAATTGGTTCGTTTTCATACTAAACACTAAACACTAAACACTAGAAACACTCTTTCTGCAACCATCCTTTCATTAACAACAACATTTCTTGCTGCAAGGTTTGTCCTTTATCTTTGGTGTACCATACTTGAAATTGTTCTTTCAAAACACTCATTTCCATGGTTGGGTTAGCTTTTTCTTTTTTTAACCAATCTTGTAAAACTTTTGGGCGAGGACCCCACGTACCTAATTCGTTTAAATTTTTATCCAAACAGATTAATATTGGAATAGATTTTCCTCCATTGGTTAAATATCGGTTCATTAAATCGGGGTTTTCATCACGTAAAATCACTCTTAAATTAATGTTCGGATTTACTTCTGCCATTTTTTGCATTACAGGAACGTTCTGAGCAGCATCTCCACACCAACTTTCGGCAATAACCAACCACGTTATTTTATCGTCAAAACAGTCTGTAGTGTTAGTTACTTCAGCTAAAGGCTCGGTTGTTTTTAAAATTCGTTTAATTCTGGAATAATTTAGCTTGGTGTGTTCCACATAAGTTTGCGATTGGTCATCACCTGTTGTTCCGCCTTCATTTGCTAATCTTTCAATCAAAGCATAATATTCGTTAAACGAAATACTTCGGTCAATATCTTTTTTTGTTACCATAATCTATTTAATTTTGTGTAAAGATACACATATATAAATAATTACATATGATTTTTGTCATGATTTTTTTATGTATAACCTAGAATTTAAAATAACAGGAGATTGTTCGCACACTTTGTTGGTGAAAGAACTTAACGAAACCTACCATTCTACGAAGGGTTCGATAAACGAAGCACGCCATGTTTTTATACAAAAAGGGTTATGCGATTATGTTCAAAAAACTGGTTTAAAAGATATTACCGTGTTTGAAGTTGGATTTGGAACAGGTTTAAATGCACATTTATCTCAACTTTTTGCCAATGAAAATAATGTTCATATAAATTATATTGCGGTTGAAGTTTTTCCATTAGAAATGGAAATTATTAAGCAGCTAAATTTTACTGAATTAATACCTTCCGACCAATTGCAATTTTTGAATTTGCACGAAGCCGCATGGAATAAACCTATTGTTTTAGATAATAATTTTACAATGACTAAACTGCATCAAAAATTAGATGATGTGAGTTCTCTTAAAGAGATAGATGTAATATTTTTTGATGCTTTTGCACCAGATGTTCAACCAGAAATGTGGATGAAATCTGTTTTTGAAAAAATGCACGATTTTTTAAAAATAGGTGGAGTTTTGGTAACCTATTGTGCCAAAGGAGTTGTGAAAAGAACCATTAAAGAAGTTGGTTTTGAATTAGAAACGCTTGAAGGACCTCCAGGAAAAAGAGAAATGATTAGAAGTACGAAACACGAAGTTGGAAGACTGTGAACTGTAAACTGAGAACTGTAAACTAATAAAATGACCAACGAATTAAAACAAAAACTCGATTTAGCCGAAAAAAATAAAGCAGAGATTCTAAAGATTGCTAATAAATTAAAAAAATCTAAACCTAAAAATTTAGATGATGTTACACATCAAGCTCATGAATCAGCATTTAAAAAGATTGATTGTTTAGCTTGTGCAAATTGCTGCAAAACCACTAGTCCAACTTTTTACGAACGAGATATTGATAGAATTGCCAAGCATTTAAAAATAAAACCTTCTGTGGTTATTGCTAACTATTTACATAAAGACGAAGTGGGCGATTATGTGTTGAACGTTGCTCCTTGTCCGTTTTTGGATTACGAAAACTATTGCACCATTTACGAAAGCCGACCAACTGCTTGCCGGGAATATCCACATACCGACCGAAAAAGGTTTTATCAAATATTAGATATTTCGGTGAAAAATACCGAGATATGTCCTGCGGTTGCTGATGTTTTTGAGCAGTTGAAAAAGGTTTATTCCTGATTAAATGTATTTAGCCTTTGTTTGTGTCTTCACAAACAAATAAATATCGTCCCGAGTACTCGGGACGAGAGCTGAAAATTTATTTGGAGGCGGTATATTCCTTATATTTTACCTGAATTTCTTTGATGATTTCGTAATCGTTCGATTTACTAATGAATTCATCAGTGAAATCACAATATTTCATAAAAGCCTCAATTTCTGATTTATCGGTTAATGGTGTTGCACTGGCAACTACAAGGTTGTTGTATTTTGTGGCTAAATAAGATTTATAACGATCCCGAGCTATTAACTCTTCGTAACGCATTTTACTTTTTCCGTGTTTGCTAAAATAATCGTAAAGTTTTGAGATTCCTCCTTCAATTACAATTCCAAAACGCTCGTTGTTGCGATACAAATATAAATCTTCATCAAACATAAAAATACTTTGATTGATTTGTAGGGATGAATCGATTAAAATTAAGTTGATGAAGGCTTCTTTAAATTCTTCGTAATCTTTGTAAGGAATTACCGTAAATTCTTCCAGTTCGTAATTTTTTGGAGTTAAATAAATGGTTTTTGGAATAATGTTTCCAACAAGTTTGAGGTGTTCATAACCTAAAACAGAAAATTTTAACGTATCGGTTTCATTTACTGTAAAATTAAAATGACCATTATAATCGCTAATAACACCGTGTTTGGTGGTTAAATTAATGATGTGAACAAAACCAATGGCTGAAGAATCCTTCTCGCTCAGAATTTTTGCACTAATTTCTACTTTATTAAATTGAGCAAATAGTGTGTTTACTGTTAATGACAACAATAAAAAGAAGCCTGTTTTTTGAAGGTTTTTCATCCTACAAATGTATTCATTTTGTGGTTAGCAAAAGGTTAAAAGTTCATAAATCAATTCCAAAAGCACCATCATTCAAAACCGACCAACAATTTAGTTTTAGCATATCGCAAGTTGCAATTAATTTATCATTTACATAAGTTGAATTGGACGAATCAATGATTAACAAGTCGAAATTGTAAAGTTTAGTAATTTTTTCAAGAGGAATTTTACAGTTTTGAGTCCAAATTAATACATCTACAGCAATTTTTTTGGTTGGATTAAAAGGTGTAAAATTTTTATCAATAATACCAATCTTATAACCGTAATATTGAAAATAGTTGCGTTTGGTAAACAGGTTTTTATTATCAATTTTATAAATATTAGAAACCAAATGTTCTTTTTTAAGTTGCTCCAGATTTACTACTTTTTCAGATTTTATTCCTTTGTCAATCCAATTATTTTCGACATGAAACTTCAGTTTATCCTTGCTCAGCATAATGTCGGAAACTAAAATGTTATCATCACCATCAATAAAATTAATAGCGGTATGTTTTGGGATGTTGTAAACTATAAATTTCTTTTGGTGGAGCAATTGATATTTATCGAAAGCAATACTTAAAAGTAAAAACAACGTAAACAAACTGAATCCAATAAAGTACCTGAATTTACGATAAGCAATCAGTAAAATTATGCATGTAATGATAGCATAAACAGCTACAACATTACCAAAAGTAAATTTGATGTTGTTAGTAACAGCAAAGGGGAGTTGGTCGATATAGGTTACTGTCCAATTTAAGGCAAAAACCAATCCTTTTAAGCCAATTCCTAAATAAATATTAAGTATTGGTACAAATGAAAATGCTAAGGTAATTAGTCCTAGAATTAAAATGAATAAAGCAAAAGGTATCACCAAAAGGTTTGACAGTAAAAAATAGTTAGGAAATTGATGAAAATAATACAATCCCAAAGGAAAAGTAGCAATTTGAGCAGCAATAGAAACGGTAATTAATTCCCAAATATAATTTCCTAACCACGTGTTTGGCGAATAAAAACTACCGAACCAAGGTTGCATCAAAACAATTCCAGCAACAGCGGCATACGATAGTTGAAATCCAACATCGAAAATAAATAAAGGGTTATACAACAACATCAACAAAGCTGACAGCGAAAGTGTGTTGAAAAAATTTGAATTCCGTTGAAACGTTTTCCCAATAACTACAAAACTGAACATGGTTGCCGACCGCATTACCGAAGG
>JACPDX010000084.1 GCA_016183805.1 Bacteroidota bacterium | reverse complement strand
AAATTTTTATAAAAGAAAATGTAAAAATTGGTATTTTTGGTTTGGGTGTTGAATTGAATGGTTTGGTAAGTAAACATCTTTATAAAGAAACTCAGTATTTGAATCCTATTGAAATTGCCAATCAAAAAGCTACTTTTTTAAAAAACGAAGAACATTGCGATCTAGTGATTTGTCTTTCGCATTTGGGTTATACTTATAAAGATAATCAAGTAAGCGATTTAATATTGGCAGAACAAACCGATAATATTGACTTAATAATAGGGGGACACACCCATACTTTTTTAGAAAAACCCACCAAAGTAAAAAATTTAAGCAAAAAAAAGGTATTAATTAACCAAGTTGGTTGGGCAGGAATTAATTTAGGAAGAGTAGATTTTTATGTAACTACTTTTTTATTTGCATTGATTTTTACTTGATTTTTTATTCGACTTTTTTTTCACTTTTTTATTCAAATATTTGTTAGAACGAAAAAATGAAGTGATTTTTTTCATCAAACACTTGATTTTAAAAGAGTTTTAGTAAATTTAACAGTTGATAATTTTATCAACAACGAATTATTAAAATCTTTAGTAGAAAAAATAGATTTAGTAACCAAAAAAAATAGGAGCGTTTTACAATGCAGAAAGATTTTACGACAGTATGGGATAATTGCCTTCAAATAGTTAAGGATAATGTAAGTTTACAAAGTTACAAAACTTGGTTTGAGCCAATTAAAGCTGTAAAGTTGAAAGATAAAGTTTTGACTATTCAGGTTCCTAGCCAGTTTTTCTACGAATGGCTGGAAGAACACTATGTTACCATTTTAAAGAAAACCATAAAAAAAGAATTAGGTGCTGACGGTAGATTAGAATACAGTATTGTAATGGAAAACAACCAAAACAGTGTTAACAAACCTTATACCGTTAAAATACCGGCAACCAACAGACAAGCACTAAAAAACAACCCGGTAAACATGCCTATTGATTTGAATAAAGACAAATCGATTCGTAACCCTTTTATTATTCCCGGTTTACAAAAAATTAATGTTGACTCACAATTAAATCCGAACTACTCATTCAAAAATTTCGTTGAAGGAGATTGTAACCGATTGGCTCGTTCTGCCGGTTTTGCTGTTGCTAAAAATCCGGGAGGAACTGCTTTTAACCCTTTGTTAATTTATGGTGGTGTTGGTTTAGGAAAAACTCACTTGGCTCATGCTATTGGTATTGATGTAAAAAATAAATTTCCAAATAAAACAGTTCTATACGTTTCATCAGAAAAATTTACACACCAATTTATTGATGCAGTAAGAAATAACGAACAAAACGATTTTATCCACTTCTATCAAATGATTGACGTGTTGATTATCGACGATGTTCAGTTCTTTGCAGGAAAAGCAAAAACACAAGATGTTTTTTTCCACATCTTCAATCATTTACACCAATCAGGAAAACAAATTATTTTAACCGCCGATAAAGCTCCGGTTGAAATTATTGGAATGGAGCAACGTTTATTGTCTCGTTTTAAATGGGGATTAGCAGCCGATTTACAAGCCCCTGAATTAGAAACTCGTATCGCAATTTTAGAAATGAAAATGTACAATGAAGGTTTGGAATTACCAAAAGACGTTGTAGAATATATTGCTTACAGCATTACCAGTAATGTTAGAGAACTAGAAGGTGCTTTAATTTCTTTATTGGCTCAATCATCATTAAACAAAAAAGCCATTAACCTTGACTTGGCTCGACAAATGGTTGACAAATTTGTTAAAAATACCGCTAGAGAAGTATCTATTGATTACATACAAAAAGTAGTTTGCGATTATTTTGAGATGCAAATAGAAAATTTAAAATCGAAAACCAGAAAAAGAGAAGTGGTTCAGGCCCGTCAAATAGCCATGTACTTTTCTAAACAAATGACTAAATCGAGTTTGGCAACCATTGGTATGCATTGCGGTGGAAAAGACCACGCTACTGTGTTACATGCTTGTAAAACCGTAAACAACTTAATGGATACCGACAAACGTTTTAGAGGTTACATTGAAGATTTAAAGAAAAAAATTAGCTTACAATAATTATATATAAGTGAAACTATAACTTACTAAACAGGAATCCATTCGATTCCTGTTTTCATTTACAATGAGTTTTAATAGAAAATACGAAACACCACAACATTATAAACCCATCTCAAAAAAAGGGCAACATTTTTTATTTTATTTAATGATTGCCATTATAGTTGCCACAACCATTTACATCTTATCTTTTTATTTATGATTAAAGTATTATTTGTTTGTTTAGGTAACATTTGTCGTTCGGCAATGGCTCAAGGTATTTTAGAGCAAAAAGTAAAAGAACTAAATCTTAATATTATTGTCGATTCTGCAGGTACTTCAAATTACCATATCGGAGAACA
>JACPDX010000006.1:33692-100915 GCA_016183805.1 Bacteroidota bacterium | reverse complement strand
TGTGCGGGTGAGCATCTGCAAGAATACTTTCATTGGCACCATGTTCAACTAAAATGTTTAAAATTTCATTGATATCACCACGTTTTTTCGAACGGGTATAAAGTTTCCCATCAGAAAAAGTACCTGCCCCACCTTCTCCGAAACAATAATTGGAGTCAGGATTAACTACTTGTTCCTTTGTAATTGCTGCTAAATCTCTTCGTCTGCTTCTCACATCTTTACCTCGTTCTAAAACAATGGGTTTAAAGCCTTTTTCAATCAGTTTAAGAGCCGCAAACATTCCTGCCGGACCGAAACCTATAATATTAACTTTAGTGCCGTTCTCAACATTTTGGTAAACGGTTTTTTCAATTGGTGAAGGAATTTCTTCGTGAATATAAATTTCAATCTTTAAATTAATTTTAACGGTTCGCTTACGGGCATCTATCGAACGTTTTACAATTCTAAAATCAAATTCTTTTGTATGAATAATGTTACCAATAATCGGTTTGAGTAAAGCTTCGTTTGCAGCTTCTTCGGGTAAAACAGAAATTTCGATTACTTGCATAAAGATAATCTATTACCGATTGGAGATTGGAGATTTGTATATGGTTTCATTTTCAAATTTTCAAATTAACCTATCCTTCAAAAGTAAAAGAAAGTAAAAACATTTTTGTTTTTAGTTTATCTATTGGGTCAGAAAAAGCATTACTTTCTCTGATGTGAATATTGTTTAAACCGTACGACATCTTGAATTCAATTCCAAATTTAAAATACTCTAAATAAAAATCGGTGCCAAAACCAATATCGCCCATAAAATCGTGAGGTCCTAATTTTATAAAAATATCATTTAAATTAGTAGAGTTGTTTTGTGCTGATGCATTAGAAGCTAAATCATAGCTATAAGATGCTCCACCAATAATGTAAGCACTAAAATTATTCAATCGTGCCGATTTAATTTTAAGGTTTAACGGAAAGTTAATAAGCGTTGACTCAATATCTTTTGTATATTTTTTTTCTCCTTCAAAAGTTTGGAAAGCATAATTGAGCTTACGTTGAGAAAATGCTAGATTTGGTGTAAACCGCAATCCAAAATATTCACCCAAATGCATTTCTGAAATAATACCCAAATTAAATCCTGTAGTACTTTGGGGCTCAAGAACCAGTAGTGTGTCAGCACCATAAACGGTTGGAGGGTATCTTACCAACCTAAAATCGGCCGAATTGATACCAATTAAAAAACCAAAATGCATAAAACGATGTTCGAATTTTGGTAAATTCAATGTTGTTTTTTCTTGTCCAAAAACAGAAAACCCTAAAATAATGAGAAGAAAAAATAATATGGATTTTTGTTTTAACATGAAAGCTAAACGAAATTAATGTAATTTTATTTAGTTGCAGTATAAATAGATGATATTCCGAACATTAATGGAATGGCTTGAACATTTTTATAACCTAATTTATTTAATATATTAACAAATTCATCACCTTCCGGAAAAGCATTTACCGATTCGGGAAGATAAGTGTATGCTGCATTATCTTTAGACACCAATTTACCAATGGTTGGTAAAATATGATTGAAATAAAAGTTGTAAAGTTGTTTTACAGGGAATGTTTTTGGTTTTGAAAACTCCAAAATAACTGCTCTTCCATTAGGTTTTAAAACCCTTAACATTTCTGCTAACCCTTTTTCGAGATGTTCAAAATTACGGACTCCAAAACCTACCGTATAAGCATCAAAATAATTGTCATCAAACAATAAATTTTCAGAATCACCTAATTGAAGTTCAATAACATTATCTAAACCTTTCGATTTTATTTTTTCTTTTCCAACAGCCAACATTCCTTCTGAAATGTCAATTCCAATAATTTTTGTCGGTTTTAAAGATAAAGCTTCGATAGCAAAATCTCCTGTCCCGGTAGCAATGTCAAGAATAATTTTGGGTTGTAATTCTTTTAATAATTTAATGGCTTTTTTTCTCCAAAGAATATCAATTCCTAACGACAAAAAATGATTTAGAAAATCATATTTTTTTGAGATGTTGTTGAACATCGTTGCAACCTGTTCTTTTTTTCCGCTTGTTTGTTCTTTGTATGGAATAACCGTCATGCTTAGTTGTAATTTTTTTGCTGGAAGTCGGAAATCTGAAGACCGAAGTTAAAAATGCTTCCGTCTTCGGACTTCGGGCTTCCTGCCCTTTATATTAATTTTATTAAAGCCTCCGCTAAAAGTTCATCTTTTTGAATAGGAACTACACCCACTTTTTCGCACACAATACCGCCAGCTAAATTGCTTAAAGCTGCAATAATTTCAATGGGTTGTTTTAATGCTAAACACAAGGTAGCAACACTAATTACAGTATCTCCAGCACCAGAAACATCAGAAATATTTCTAACATGAGCTTTTTCGAGATGTTGTTTGTTTTGTTTGGCAATATAAACGCCGTATTCAGAAAGTGTGATGAAGGTTATTTTGTTGTTTAATTGATTATTTAATTGAGCAACGGCAGTGCTAATATTTTCTAATTCTTTAGGATTGATTTCGATGTTTAAACCTTCTTTCAACTCTTTTAAGTTGGGTTTGAACAGTGAGACGTTGTGGTAATGTAAAAAATTACGCTTTTTTGGGTCAACAGTGGTTGGAATGTTTTTTTCGTTACAAATGTTCACCACTTCCTCAATAACAACTGAAGAAATAATTCCTTTGTCGTAATCTTCGAATACAACAGCGTCAATTTTTTGTTGGTTAATTATGGCGATAATTTTAGCAATCAATTCTGCTTTATCTTGGTCAATTAAATCGTTATCTATTTCAGCATCAACTCGCAGCATCTGATGGTTGTTGCCAATTATTCGGGTTTTAACAGTTGTAATTCTATTGCTGCTATTTATAATTCCTTGGTTCGATAACTTTTTTGAAGCCAAAAGCTTATCAAAAATTATAGCATCATCATCATTGCCAATTACCGAGCAAAGTATAGGATTAGCGCCTAATTCCTGAATATTTAAAGCTACATTTGCAGCACCACCTAAACGATTTTCTTTTCGTTGAACAGAAACAACCGGAACTGGAGCTTCAGGAGAAATCCTGTCAACTTTACCAAAGTAATAAGCATCAATCATCACATCACCAATAATCAACACATTGAGCTTGTTGAAGTTATTGAAAAGTGATGTGATTTCTTCTTTAGTCATATTTTTTCTAGTTACTTGTTCCCTCCCCGACCCTCCCAAAGGGGGAGAAGGCTATTCGTTATTTATTAATCGTAAATCTCTAATTTCTAATCTCTAATTCCTACTTTAGCAACGCCAACGTGTTTTTCATACGTTTAATTGCTTCAGTTAATATTTCTTCAGAAGTAGCGTACGATAAACGTAAACAATCAGGGTTTCCAAATGCATCGCCAGAAACCATAGCAATCAATCCTTTGTGCAATAAAAACATGGATAAATCATCAGCGTTTTTAATTACCGTTTCACCATCGGTTTTACCAAAAAAGTAAGAAACATCAGGAAAAACATAAAAAGCACCTTTTGGCACATTTAGTTTTAAGCCCGGTATTTCGCTCATTAATTTAAGCACCAAATCTCTACGTTTCCTAAAAGCTTCTTGCATTGGAGTTATCGAAATTGGATCAGCTTCTAAAGCAGCCTGAGCTGCTTTTTGAGCAATACTACAAGTTCCGGAAGTAAATTGTCCTTGCATTTTAGTACAAGCATCGGCAATCCATTTTGGGGCACCAATGTAACCAATTCTCCAACCCGTCATGGCAAAACCTTTAGAAACACCATTCACTGTAATTACTTGGTCTTTAATAAAATCGAATTGTGCAATACTTTGGTGTTTATCTAAAAAATTGATGTGTTCGTATATTTCATCTGCAACAATTAAAATATTGGGATGTTTGGATAATAATTGAGCAATGGCAAAAAGTTCGTCTTTAGAATAAACCGAACCACTCGGATTACAAGGTGAACTAAACCAAAACATTCGTGTTTTTGATGTAATTGCTGCCTCAATTTGTTGTGGAGTAACTTTAAAATCGGCTTCAATGCCTGAATGAATAGTGATTGGTTTAGCTTCAGCAATTTTAATCATGTCGTGATAGCTTACCCAATATGGGGTTGGCAATAAAACCTCGTCGCCCGGATTTAAAATAGTTAATGCCAGATTGGTCAATGCATGTTTAGCTCCTGTAGAAACCACAATTTGTTCGGGCGAATAATCTAAATTATTATCGCGTTTAAATTTTAATGAAATTGCTTTTCGTAATTCTAAATATCCCGGTACTGGCGTATAATGCGTATAATTTTCGTCGATGGCTTTTTTTGCAGCTTCTTTTATAAAATCGGGGGTTGCAAAATCGGGTTCACCAATACTTAAACTAATAATATCTTTTCCTTGAGCAATTAATTCCCTGCTTATTCTGGCCATGGCCAAAGTTTGAGATTCGCTTAAGCTATTTATTCTGTTGGATAAAACTTGCTCCATGATATTCTCCATGATATTCTGTAAATATGCGACAAAACTAATAAAATTGTTATTATCAACTAGCTTAAATTTAAGAATAAAACAATATTTATCTACATTTACTCCCGAAAACTTTCGGGATAACATTATTAATTATGTTGGTTTAACAAAAGATGTTGAAACGTTTAATAACATTAATATTCATACTTTTTTCGTTTCTTGGAAATGCAAGAAATAATGAAAACATTGATTCGCTTATTGTTTATGGAAAAAAACATCAAATTGATACGCTATTGGCGTACAGTTATGATATTGCTGCCCGAAATTATAAATTTTCAAACATTGATACGGCATACCAATTGGCTAAACTAGGGTTGAATCATGCCTTAAAAGCAAATCATTTACTCTACATTTCTGACTCTTATAATACCTTAGGAATTATAGATAAAGATAGAGGAGATTATGAATTATCAATAAATCATCAAAAATTAGCATTGAATTTTGCCTTAAAATACAAAGGAAATTCATCTTATCAGCAACAAAATGCACTTTCATCCATTGCTTTAGTTTATTGGGAACAAGGTAACTATTCTCAGGCTTTAGAAATGTATTATCAAAACTTGTTCGTATCTAAAAAAGAAAATGATACGTTGCAAATTGCCAGAGCAATAACCAACATTGGTAGTGTATATTTTGATCAAGGTTTAAATGAAAAAGCTTTGGAAAAATATATGGAAGCCTATCAATTAGCCATTGCTTTAAATAATGTTTTTGGGCAATCGTTGTTACTAAACAATATTGGCAGTGTGTATCATCAACAAAAAAGATATGATGAGGCTTACCATAATTTTAACAAGTCACTTCAAATCTCTCAACAAATTGAGGATTTAGAGGGTGTTTCTATATGTTACAGTAATATTGGAGCTATTTTTTTTCAGAAACAGCAATACGATTCAGCTTTGATTTACCATCAAAATGCATTAGATATAACAGAGAAAATGGGTGATAAACAAGGTATTTCTTTAGCTTTAAATGAAATTGGTAAGGATTATTGCGAGCTTAGAAATTATAATAAGGCACTTTTTTTTGGTGAAAAATCTCTGAAAATTGCAAAAGAAATTGGAGCAAAAGATAATGAAAAATCGGCTTATGAAGCACTCTATAAATCTTACGAAAAAGTTGGTGATACCAAAAAAGCCTATCAAAATTATAAAGCCTTTATTTCTTTACGAGATTCTTTATTTAATGAAGAAAATCAGAAAAAAGACATTAAAAACGAACTAAATTTTGAATTTCAATCCAAACAATACAAAGACTCCTTAGAGCAAGTAAAAAAAGATTTTATTACCCAACAAACTCTCGAAAAAGAAAAAATTAAAACTGCTTCACAACAAAAATTAACCTTTTTATTCAGTATCAGTTTTTTAATAACCCTTTTACTCTCCATCTTCATTTATAAAGGTTATCAAAAAACAAAAAAAGCAAATATTATTATTGAACAACAAAAACATGATGTTGAAAAACAACGTGATATTATTCATGAAAAAAACAAAGAAATTACCGATTCCATCAATTATGCCAAACGTATTCAGGAAGCCATTTTACCCTCGCGTTATTCATTGACAGAAAATTTAAGCAATGGTTTTGTTTTTTTTAAGCCCAAAGATGTGGTTAGTGGTGATTTTTATTGGTTAGAAACCATACAGAGTGATGAGTCAAGTGTGATGAGTGATGAGAGCCCATCACTCAATACCCATCACTCACAACTGATTTTTTTCGCAGCAGCTGATTGTACCGGACATGGTGTTCCTGGAGCTATGGTAAGTTTAGTTTGTAGCAACGCCTTATCAAAAGCCTTGCTGGAAGAAGGCGAAACAGACCCCGGTAAATTACTCGACAGAACCCGAAAATTGGTGATTGAACGTTTTGCTAAAAGCGAAGAAGATGTGAAAGATGGAATGGATATAGCACTTTGTAGTTTAAGGTATGATGTTCAAGGTTTGAGGTTGAAAAATAAAGATACGATTGCTTTGCTGCAATATGCTGGAGCAAACAATCCGTTGTGGATTATTCGTCCACCCGTCATTGCGAGTGCAACGAAGCAATCTCTACAAAAGGAGCAGATTGCTTCACTTCCTTTGGGCGTTCGCAATGACGGAAACTTTGAACTTATTGAATTTAAACCCAACAAACAACCTATTGGAAAAGTAGAAAATCCACAACCATTTACCACCCACACTATTGAATTGCAAAAAGGTGACACCATTTATGTTTTTACAGATGGTTATGCCGACCAATTTGGTGGTGAAAAAGGCAAAAAATTCAAATACAAATCCTTGAAAGAATTGTTGCTTTCAATACAAGAACAAACCATGGAAGAACAGAAAGAAACACTCCATACTATTTTTGAAAAATGGAAAGGCGATTTAGAACAAGTTGACGATATTTGTGTTATAGGCGTTAGAATTTAATTTATAAAAGATGCTAAAAACAAGAATAATCCTTCTCCTCATTCTTATTCAAGTATTTATTTTCAATTGCTTTGCACAAAACGATAAAATTGACTCGTTAAAAAAGTTAATTAAAATTAATAATGAAGATACAAGTCAAGTAGCTCTTTTAAAAGAACTATGTAGGGAAAATAGAAAAATTGGCGAATTTGAAAAAGCATTTCAATTTGGAAATTCAGCAATAGCTTTAGGAAAAAAAATTATAAACCAAAACCCAACTGTTGATGTAGTTTTGGTTACAAAAAATTATATTGCTGATTCTTATAACAATGTTGGTATAATTTATTGGAATCAAGGAAATTATGACAAAGCACTAGAAAATCATTTTGCTTCAATAAAAATTAGAGAGGAAGTTTTGGAAAAAGCAAAACAAATCAAGAACAATCTACACGTTAACTATTCAAAAAAAGGACTCGCAGCTTCATATAACAACATTGGACTTGTATTCGAAACTCAAAATAAATACGAAAAAGCCATAGAAAATTATTCTCTTTCACTCAAAATTCAGGATGAAATTCAGGATAGACAAGGAATAGCAAACACCTATAACAACATTGGTGTTATTTATTATAACCAATTAAATTACGACAAAGCATTAGAAAACTATGCGATTGCTAAGAAATATTATACAGAAATCAATGATAAACAAGGTCTTTCTTCTATATTAAGTAACGAGGGTGTTGTTTATAAAAATCAAGGTAAACATGATTTAGCTCTCGCTAAATATTTTACCTCACTTAAACTTAGAGAAGAAAAAGGTGATAAAATTGGTGTAGCTAATTCGTATGGCAACATAGGTAACTTACTCAAAACAATCTTACAGAGGCTAAAAAACATTTGTTGATAAGTTTGAATTTATCTAAAGAAATTGGCTCGAAAAACGACATCATGAGAATGTATGAAGCACTTGCCATGTGTGATTCGTTATCAGGAAACTGGAAAGGTTCTTTAGCATTTTATAAATTATACAAACAATTTAACGATTCCATATTTAATGAAGAAAGTTTAGAGAAAACCATAGAAATGTCCACTCGAATTTTATTATTTATAGTTGTTGTTTTACTTTTGGTTATTGTATTTTCAGTTTTTATGTCGAACAGATATAGAGTTACTCAAAAACAAAAAAAACAAATTGAAGAACAACAAATAATTACCGACCAACAAAAACAACTCGTAGAAGAAAAAAATAAAGAAATAACCGATAGTATTCACTATGCCAAAAGAATACAAGCCGCCATATTACCCTCAGATAAATTAGTTAAAGAACATTTAAAAGATAGCTTTATAATTTACAAACCCAAAGACATTGTTGCAGGAGATTTTTATTGGATGGAAACTATTAATAGTGATGAGTCGAGAGTGTTGAGTGGTGAGGACCCATCACTCAATACCAAAAACTCACCACTTGTTTTATTTGCTGCTGCCGATTGCACAGGCCATGGAGTTCCAGGAGCCATGGTTAGTGTAGTTTGTAACAATGCTTTAAACAGAAGTGTAAGAGAATATGGATTAACCAATCCTGGAGAAATTTTGGACAAAACTCGTGAAATTGTTATTCAGGAATTTGAAAAAAGTGATGAGGAAGTAAAAGACGGGATGGACATAGCACTATGTAGTTTAGAGTTTAAAGTTAAAAGTTATGAACTAAAATACGCAGGAGCCAATAACCCATTATGGGTTATCCGTCCCCTCATTGCGAGTGCAATGGAGCAATCTCTAAAAAAGGAGCAGATTACTTCACTTCCTTTGGGTACTCGCAATGACGGAAACTTTGAACTTATAGAAATCAAACCCAACAAACAACCCATTGGTAAATATCTAGTGTCACAACCTTTTATCACTCATACCATAGAATTGCAAAAAGGAGATTCCATTTACATTTTTTCTGATGGATATGCCGACCAATTTGGTGGGGAAAAGGGTAAAAAATTTAAATTAAAATCATTAAAAGAATTGATTTTGTCTGTTCAGGATAAAGATATGTTAGAGCAAAAGCAAATTATTGATAAAGTGTTTGAAGATTGGAAAGGAAATTTAGATCAAATTGACGATGTGTGCATCATTGGTGTTAAAGTTTAATACTCTTAATTCAACCCCAATAAAAACTGAATAGTGTCCACTCCATCAGCATAATCCCACAGTGCTGGTTGTTGAGCTTGTCCGAGTTTAAAGGTGTTTAATTCCTCTGCTTCCGAAATCACACATTGTATATTTTCTTTCAATTCATCTAAAGTAATTTTAAGTTCTTCTATAGAATGGTAATATTCGTAATGTAGCACTGCAACAGGCGAAGACAAGGATTTATCTTCTTTCAACATCACAAAATTATTGTCTAGCAATTGGTTATTCCCCAATAAATAAACCGCTTTGTTGTAATCATAGTTGTTTGCATATTTGTTGTTGTTCACTACATGTTGATAATCGTTTAAAATAGATTCAAAAAACAAGTTAAAACTGTAGCCTTTTGGCACATAAAGTTTCGATACATTTCTGCATCCCAATCCAAAATACTGAAAAATATCTTTACCCAAATTCACAAAATCGGCTGCAGTTTCATTACCTGTTAATACTGCCACCGAATTTCTGTTTTTACGAATAATGTTAGGATATTTTCCAAAATAAAACTCAAAATAACGTGCTGTATTGTTGCTACCTGTTGCAATTACTGCATCAAAATTTTCCAGCCGTTCAGTAAAAATGATGTTATCTTTAAAACCGGGTTCTATTTCAATTAAAATTTCTGCAATTTTTTTAATCAATAAATTATCTTCTTTAGAGGTTTTTGCCACCAAAATGTTGCCGGTAATTAAAACCGATAAAAAATCATGAAAACCCACCAAAGGAATATTTCCTGCCATTACCACCCCTACTCTTTTTGGCGTTAGATGCTGTTTTATATCATAATTATTCAACCATTTTTCCAAGCTTTCTTTAGTAAGCATTTTAGTTACAGCATCAACTGCCAAAGCAACATTTTCGGGTGTAAACCAACCATTAAAAGGTTTTTGGTTGTTCATCAAAATTTCAAAATCGTTGTAAAACTTTTGGTTTAAGTATGTTAGCTTTTCATTTTTATGATTTGAACCATATTGTGTTAAAAAACTTCCTAATTCTACAAAGGCATTTATCTTTTTATCTAAACTCATTTTCTTACATTTGCAGTAAAATTACAAACATTAAACTTAAAATACGATGGCAATAATAATAACTGACGAATGTATTAATTGTGGAGCCTGTGAACCGGAATGCCCAAATAATGCAATTTATGAAGGTGGTGATGAATGGAGAGTAAGTGATGGAACAACCGTTGGCGGAAAATTCAAACTACGAAATGGTGATGAAGTGGATGCTGATGCTACACAAGAACCTGTTAGCAATGATTTTTATTACATCGTTGCCGATAAGTGTACCGAATGTAAAGGTTTTCATGATACTCCCCAGTGTGCTGCCGTTTGTCCTGTTGATTGTTGTGTGGACGACCCTGATGTTAGAGAGTCGGAAGCAGAACTTTTAGCTAAAAAAGACAAACTTCATGTTTAATTGAAGTGGTACAATATTCGCTTACAAAAAACCGTTCGTCAACTGACTGACGGTTTTTTTTTACTTTTAACCCATGCTTAAAACATTTTTTTCATTTCTGCTTACCTTAATAGTTGTTCATGCTTTTTCGCAAGAAAAAAGTTTGGCTGATTACGAGGTTGCATTAAATCAATTGAGCATTGACCTCATTAGCGAAGCCAATGATGAAAGCAAATTAAAAGTAAACGAAGAATTTAAGAGTTTATTAAATGAAGCTCTTTCTAAAAAAGGTTCGTTTGATTTTCCTTTTAAAAATATCCGTGCTATAAGCATTTTAAAATCGAACGATAAAGTAAAAATTTACAATTGGACACTTCCTTTTAATGATGAAACCTATCAATATTTTGCTATTGTTCAGCTAAAATTAGCCAACGAACAATATAAACTGATTGAATTGATTGATAAATCGAGCGAGATTACAAAACCTGAAACACAAACCTTAACCGACAAAACCTGGTTTGGTGCATTGTATTACGAAATTATTTACGATAAAAAATTAGGCTCCGACACTTACACTTTATTAGGCTGGGACGGCGATTACAACCTCACCAATAAAAAAATAATTGAGGTGATGACCATTAGCAAAAGTGGGGCAATCAAATTTGGTTCAGCACTTTTTAAAGTTGACAAGAAGCCACAAAAAAGAGTTATTTTTACTTATTCCGAAACGGCTGTAATGTCGTTAAAATACCATCCAAAAGAAAACATGATTATTTTTGATTATTTAGTACCTCCAAATTCTAACCTGAATGGAGTGTTTGAATATTACGGACCTTCTTTAGACAGTTTTGATGCTTTTATTTTAGAAAAAAATCATTGGAAGTTTCAAAAAAATATAGACGTTAAATTGGACAAAAATTCAAAAGACAGGAGATGGACTGATCCAAATGGTAAATGATTACTCAACTAATTCCTGCTCTAAACATTTATCTAAATCTTCGTGTAAAAACTGAAAACCTTCAGCTTTAATTTTTGAATTACTTACCCTACTCCCATTTAGAATAATACCAGCCATTTCGCCTAAAAGTATTTTCAAAACAAAGGTGGGAACATTTGGTAAGAATATTCTTTTATTTAAAACTCTAGCAACAGATTTACTAAAACTTGCATTGTTGGTATCATCTTCAACAGCAGTATTATAAGCACCAAATAGTTGATTATTTTCGATAGCAAACAAATACGCTTGACATAAATCTGTTAACGAAATCCAAGGCATGTATTGTTTTCCACTGCCCAAAACACTTCCAAAACTATATTTAAAAGGCAAAGTCATTTTAGGTAAGACTCCACCCTCTTTTGCTAATACAATTCCGGTGCGGAGTTTTACTGTACGAATACCTAATTCATTGAATTTATCTACTTCTTTTTCCCATGCAACACAAGTTTTACCTAAAAAATCAGATGCAGCAACATCTTCTTCAATAAATACTTTATCCGAAGTAATTGCTCCATAATAACCAACACCAGAAGCAGAAATCAATGCTTTTAGTTGATTAGAATTGTTTTTTAATACTTTAAAAATAAGTTCTAAGGGTTTTGTTCTACTTTCTAAAATACTTATTTTTCTTGATGAAGTCCAACGTTTATCTGCAATTCCATCACCTGCCAAATGAACAATGTAATCAGCAGTTTTTATGATTTGTTCATCAATAATTTCATTTTCAACATCCCAAAAACTATAATTATTTTTTTGAGTAGCTTGTTTTTGATTACGAGTAAGTACAAAAACCTCATAACCATTTGAGAGTAATAAGTTGGTTAGTGCTTTTCCCACTAGACCTGTACCACCTGTAATGACAACATTTTTTATCATTTTTTAGCAGACCACACTTAACACTAGTTTTTTCGATTAGTGGTTTCTAATACCAAATGTAAATTCACTTTTTTATACATCAATTTAAACCATTCGGTATATCTTTCGGGGTATAATTGTATTTCCTTGTCAATATCAAAAAACGAAAGCTTTCGCCATTCTGATACTTCATCACGATTTAACACCGGCAGTTGAGTAGTAAAGCCAACAAAAACATGGTCTAATTCATGCTCGACCAACTCATTATCCAATTCAGCCCTGTACAACAATTTAAACACAAAATTCAACTCACAATTCATTCCCATTTCTTCCATTAATCTGCGATTGGCAGCTTCTATTACTGTTTCGTTATAATAAGGGTGCGAGCAGCAGGTGTTCGTCCATAAGCCGGCTGAATGATATTTATTTAAAGCTCGTTGCTGAATAATCCAATTCCCTTCATAATCAAATAGAAAAACAGAAATAGCACGATGCAACAAGCCTTTAGCATGAGCTTCTAACTTAGGCAATGTACCTAAAACATTATCCTTTTCATCAACCAATATTACATGAGGCTCCACCATAAATTGCTATAAAGATTTAGAAAATTACAATAATTTTCGTTTTAAAACAAAAAAAAAGATAAACTACTTTACATTTTTTGTTTTAACTGCCAAATGCACTAAGTACTTGTAAAGAAAATATCATTTTATCTGCTCAGCTATTCGCAACGTAAAACGGCGATAAAAGTATATCTGTGCAACTTATAATTTATTTAAATCGTTCCTTGTATCATCAGGTAATATTATATTTGTGACTATCAAAAAAAATCTAATGAGTATTTTAAAAACAATAATCTTCCTGATTAGTTTAATATTTATAACCTCATGTGTTGATAAACGCGATTTAACTACCAATACCGTAATAGCTCATATTTCATCAAGTCCCAATGGTTTACATCCTTTTAACGACAATGCTTCCGACCGCACTTATATTTTCCAATATACTCAAAAAACATTGGTAAAAATGGACTTGGTAAAATTAGAACCTATTCCTTTTTTGATTAAAGAAATGCCCATTCCTTCTGCCGATGGTTTGGAATACACTTACGAACTTGTTGATGGAGTAAAGTGGGACGATGGAAGCCCTTTAACTGTTGACGACATTATCTTTACTACAAAATTAACAATTGCTCCACTTACCAATAACACTCAGGTTAAAGGTGTTTATTCTGCCATCATTGAAAGTGTGAGGAAACATCCCGAAAACAGCAATAAGTTTATTGTCCGCACAAAAATTCTGCATGTTAACAACTTAGACATTTACGCAGAAATTTACATTCAGCAAAAGAAATTTTGGGATCCAAAAGGAGTGTTAGACCACTATACTTTTGAACAAATAAACGACCCCAACTACCAGCCATCAGAAGACATGGTAAATTGGTTTAACGATTTTAACAGTGGCGACAACAGTTACAAACCCGAAAAATTGGTTGGATTGGGTCCTTATCAAATTACCGAATTTGTGGTGGGTAGTTATATTACACTTACAAAAAAGAAAAACTGGTATGGTGCAAGTTCTGCCAACATATACGACAAAGCCTATCCTGATAAAATAATTTTTAAAATAATAAGTGATGATGCTGCTGCCTATTTGGCCATTAAAAACCAACAGATAGATGTTTCCACTTATATTGGAACCACTAAATTGATTAAACTAAAAGAGTTAGATTATTTTAATAAAAACTATCATGCCGAATTTTTACCACAATATTCTTATGCCTACATTGGCCTAAACATGAAGCCTGACGGTACCGAATTTAAACCATTTTTTATCGACAAACGAGTAAGAAGAGCTATGGCTCATTTAGTACCTGTTCAGGAAATTATTGATGTGATTGCTAAAGGAAAAGCCATTCGGCAGGTTTCGCACATTTCGCCTTTACAAAAAGCGTACAACACCGATTTAAAATTGATTGATTTAGATGTTGAAAAAGCAAAAAAATTGTTGGACGAAGCTGGCTGGAAAGATACCGACGGCGACAACATCAGGGACAAAGTAATTAATGGAAAAAAAATACCTTTTTCGTTCAAATTGAGCTACATAAGTGGAGCTTCTTCAACTAAAGAATTAATTTTAATGACTAAAGAAAGCATGTATAAAGCAGGAATTGAAGCCATACCTACTCCAATGGATTTTACCTTGTTTTTCAAAAATGCTTACGACCATAAATTTGATGCCATGGCTGGAGGTTGGGGAGGTTCAGCAGCATATTCCGACCCTGTTCAATTGTGGCATACCGAATCGTGGGCAAACAAAGGTTCAAATTTTACAGGTTTTGGCGATGCAGAAAGCGACTCTTTAATTTTATTAGGAAATACTTCGTTAGACCCCGAAAAACATCTTGCTGCCATTAAAGCCTTACAAGCTAAAATTTACGACGAACAACCTTACGTTTTTATGTACAGTATAAACCGAAAAATAGCCATTCACAAACGTTTTGATAACGCCAACATGTACAACGAACGCCCCGGTGTTATTTTAGGTAATTTATCGTTAAAACCGGAATATGGAGGTTCCACATTAAAACCAGAATAACCGCATGTTTAAATATATTTTAAAACGACTCACCCTTTTTATTCCAACGTTAATAATGATTTCATTACTGGCGTTTGTAATCAGCATAAATGCTCCCGGCGACCCGGTAGAACGTTTATCAAAATCAGCCAACAAAGAAGGAACTGCCAGCGAACAATCGGGCTCCACCAAAAAAATTAAAGAAGAAATAAGGGCAAGATTGGGATTGGATTTACCTGTTTTTTATATCAGTTTAAGCACCTGGTCCGATTGCGATACGTTGTACAAAATTGCCGATAAAGCCCAACAGGAAAACCTGTTAAAACTGTCGAGGCAATACGGAAACTGGAGTGCCGTTTCCAATTACTACCATACGTTATTGGGTTTACTTGCAGCTTATGATTCGTTAAATGTGGATCAAATTTATCTCCAGCATTCGTCGTTTGTTTTAAACGAAATAAAAGAAGGCGACAGCATTAGAATGGATACCTCTTTTGCTGAAAAATTCAGTAAAAATGAAATAACCGACGCAAAAAACAACACCAGTTTTGCTATATTAAGTTTACTGGAAACTTACAACGAAAAAGCCATTGTTTCTAAACTCGATACCTTAGAAAACGATTACAAAAAAGCTCCTTATTTAGCCCACTTAAATCCTGAATTTATAGAGGTAAAAAAAGCTTTCGAACACTTAAAAACAACCGCAACACCTTGGAAAACATACCTTCCTAAACTTATTTTTTACGGCAACAACCAATACCACCGTTGGTTATTTGGTAATGCTCCGTGGTTTGGCGAAGCACAAGCGGGACAATTAAAAGGCGTGTTGCGTGGCGATTTTGGTATTTCCTACATCGACAACCAACCTGTTTCCGATAAAATCTGGGAAAAATTTAAAGTATCGTTTGTATTTATTTTTCTTTCCATCCTGTTTGCATACATCATCAGTATTCCTATTGGAATATATGCTGCTTACAAAAAAGGTTCTAAATTCGACCGAATATCATCCATTGTATTGTTTGTGATGTATTCCATGCCTTCCTTTTTTATAGGTACTTTATTGCTTTACACCTTTGCAAATCCTGATGTGTTGGTTTGGTTTCCGGAATCGGGTTTTCAAGACCCCTCTTTATACAAAGAAGATTGGGGAATTTTCGAAAAAATGGCTCACCACTGGCCTTACATGGTTTTACCGCTAATTGCTTACACGTATGGTTCGTTTGCTTTTTTGAGCAGAATTATGCGAGTGGGGATGATTGATGTAATGGGACAAGATTTTATACGAACCGCACGGGCAAAAGGATTAAACGAAAAAACGGTAGTATTGAAACATGCCTTTCGGAACTCCTTGTTGCCCATTATTACCGTTTTTGCCAACATTTTTCCGGTGGCTATTGGTGGCTCGGTAATTATTGAGGTTATTTTCTCCTTACCGGGCATGGGTTTCGAAACCTTTAGTGCTATTTTAAATTACGATTATCCCATGATTGTTGCCATTTTTACCATTTCAGGATTTTTAACGGTTATCGGATATTTGGTTGCTGATATTTTATATGCCGTTGTTGATATACGTATTTCGTACCATTAATTGTTCATTATGTCAGAAAATAAAGATTTCTCCTTTAAACAATACGCTTGGAAGCAGTTTAAAAAAAACAAAGCTGCAATGGTGTCGTTGTATATTTTGGTTTTTTTAATTTTTACTGCCCTGTCAGCTCATTTTATTGCCAACGACCAACCCTTGTATGCAAAATACAGAGGCAACTCCTATTATCCGGCATTTCAAACCTATTTTAACGCTACGCTTACCGATTCTACGAAAAATCCTTTAACAGGAAACTGGGAACAACTGCAATTTGACATTACCGATTGGAAACAACTGGAATTGGAACGTGTAATTTGGGCTCCCATCCCCTACTCGCCCGAAAAACCAGACCGTTACAACCGCGAGTATGTTGCTCCAACCGATGTTCAATATTATAAAAACGTAAAAGGTGAAATTGTTCCCGCACCAAAAAAATTCCGCCACCATTTAGGTACCGATGCCATTGGCAGAGATGTTGCCGCCGGGTTAATTCACGGCACCAAAGTTTCGTTGCTGGTGGGTATTTTATCCATGGGTATTGCTGCAACTATTGGTATTATTTTAGGGGCTTTGGCAGGTTTTTATGGCGATAAAAACTTAATTGCCACCCGTTTTAGGTATTACATGACCATTTTAGGAGTTGTTTTAGGTTTTTTCTACGCTTTTATTGCCCGAAACACCGCTTTAGCTGAAAGTTTTAACGACGGTATGGGTAGTGGCATACTTGGGTTATTGATTAGTTTAGTGGTGTTTTTTGTGGTTGTTTTTATTTGCAACAGCGTGGGGCGATTAAATTTACCGGGGTTTATGAGTAAAAAAGTAACTGTTCCGGTTGATTCTATCGTATCGCGTGGAATAGAAATTTTAAATTCGATGCCCAATTTGTTGTTAATCATTACCATTTCGGCTATTATGAAAGAACGTAGTTTGGTTATTTTAATGGTCATTATTGGTATTACCTCATGGACAGGCATAGCCAGATTTACCCGAGCCGAATTTTTAAAAATAAGAGAATTGGAATTTTTACAAGCTGCGAAAGCATTGGGCTATTCCGATAAACGAACCATGCTAAAACATGCGTTACCCAACGGTTTGGCTCCGGTATTTGTTTCCATTGCTTTTGGTATTGCTTCTGCCATTTTAGTAGAAAGCGGTTTATCGTTTTTGGGTATTGGTGTGCCTGACGAATCGGTAACTTGGGGTTCGTTACTCAGCTTGGGCCGGCAAGAATTTGAAGCGTGGTGGCTGGTAATGTTTCCGGGTATAGCCATTTTTATTACCATTACCGTTTACAACCTTATTGGCGAAGGTTTACGTGATGCATTAGACCCAAAACTGAAACAGTAGTTTTAGTACGTTTTTATATTTATGTATTAATGAGTGATTACCAAAAGTATAGAGTATATAAAAGCCCTGATGATGATTTGTAGTAACTGTTTTATAGTTGTATTCGAATAAACTAAGCTGAGATGGGGATTAATGGCATAGCGATAAATTTACTAAATGTTTTTTTTATTACGCTGTGCCATTAAGATTTTAATTCCCGATAACTATCGGGATAAAATCTAAAATGACAAGCTGCTTTTTAGTTCTTAGTTGGCATTTGGAAAGGTGCGGAGAAATGACTTTAGACGAAATGGATGTGTATTGGAACAGAGCCAAAACCTTGTAGTAAATCTCGCTGAGAAAGGTTAACTTTTTATGCTTAGATCATCATTGCATGCTTAACCCACAATCTCTTTTTATGTAAATGAACCCAGATTTAACTTTTTAAACTCCAAGTAGCGGCCATTTTTTTGTACAACCGTAATCGTGATGTGGCCTGTCTTACTTGTATTTATATCACGCACAATACCAGATTTTCCTATATGTGTTCCTCCTACAACCTTACATTGGTCGCCATCTTCTATTTTTTTTGATTCATTAGTCGTCATATTCCTAAATTTATTTCTCTGCGGTTATTTACTTTTATGAGTAACATGAGTTAATTAGTCACTATTTTCTCCGCTCACAATTCTTGATACAATTCCTTTTTGGTCAGTAAATTCAGCTAATAACACACCTGCCAAATGAATTATAATAAATGAAACTAAATAGTAGATAGAAAGTATATGTATCTCTTCCATTGGTTTCTTTAAATCCTTTGGTCCTAATTCAATCATAAGACCAGTAACTAAAGAAATCACAACACCTAAATAGAAGATAATATATATCCATTTTTGGAGTTTTTCTTTGATATTTAAACTTTTATCTAATGGGTTTGGTATCTTCATTTTCCCGAACAATGGAAGCATGAAACGCAAACAAAATAAACCAACTAAAACATAACCAATATAAATATGCCATTGCCACATCGGTTCCCTGATTTGTTTTGCTAAAACAATTAATTGATCTTGAGATAAAACTTGGTCAGTTTCACTAAGATAACTTTCAATTATACCAGCCATGTTATCCTTATTCATCCATGTTAACCTCAAAAAAATGGTAATTAATAAAAGGATAAATGAAATGGCAATTGCCCAATGGAATATTCGATAAACTTTAGAATACGATTGTTTCATATGTGTTTGTTTTTTAACATGCAGCATGCCTTAGTTATATGTATGAAGACAATCACACAATATTTACCAAATGTAATACAAAAAATATAAAATAAAGAGAGCAACTACGGGCTAATATCTTAATTTCTTTTACTAAAAAGAACACTTTTTGATTTTGTAGTTATATGTTCGTAGTTTCCCCGATAACTATCTGGGCTATTGCCCTCACTTCAAGCTACGAACAGGAAGGGGATAAATTTACTAAATCCTTTTTCTATAAGGCTGTGCGATTAAGATTTTAATTCCGCATTTTTGCGGAAAAAATCTAAAATGACAAGCTGCTTTTTAGTCCTTAGTTGGCATTTGGCAAGGTGCGGAGGTTGTCAGATGTTTCATTTGTTTTTTGTTGTAATTTATGCTTACTCTAATCGGTTTTCTGCTTCCCCGTTGTGTCGGCATAAACTTACCGCTAACGATAAATTGTATGAGTAGTGGCAGATTGCGTGGTGTTTTCCTGTCAAACCGCATGTAGTTTGAGCAGACTAAAAATCCTTAAACTTACCACATTGACTGCCATTACTTAATTGACTGCCATTACTTATACAAAGTGTTAGTAAATGTTATTCTTTAATGACTTTTAGAAACGTGATAAACGTCATTCCTTTATTATCTTTTTTATGGCTTCCCGATTATTATCCAGTTTTATTTTGATAAAATATATTCCTTTTCTATCTGGAAGTTCAATTTGAAATTGTGAACTATTTTTAAAGTACTTCTTATAAACAGTTTGCCCCATGATATTGAAGATGGTGTATTCAATGGTTTGATTTATTTCTGATAATTTAACGCTAACGTTGTCTGGAGTAGGATTTGGAAATATTGAAATAAAACTGTTTAATTCATTATTCGTAATTCCGGTTAATCCACCTAAATTCAAGAGAAAGCAAACTGATGTATCTGCCGAACAAGCGTATGAAGTTGATATAAGTGCATAGTTTCCTGAGACGGGCGGAATGAACTCTTGTTGTGTTGCTCCTGAAACAACCACATACCCACTATCACAATTGACCCATTGATAATTGATGTTTTGATAGAAAAATGTTGCGGTCAGCGTACTGTCATTGATTTGACTTACAGAAGAGACAGGAACACTACATTCTCTTAGCTTAGCAAAATGCCTTGCATTATTTGAATGTACCAAATTTATGTTACCAAGAGTAAGCGTGTCCGGATCAGGCCCAACACCATCGAACAGGCCAACATAAATATTGTCAAAAGCATCCTTTCCGATTCCATAAGCAATATCTCCATTGAATGCTGTTGTGTAGTGATAGCTCCAAAGGTAATTCCCCAAACTATCTAACTTTAGGCTATATGTATTGAAACTTGCACCGCCTGGATTTATGGAATAACTCACCACACCGGAACCCGGGTCGGCATCTAAAGGATTATTAAATGTGCTTAGTCCATGAATATTGCCTTTTCGGTCAGTTACTATATGCATTACTAAATCGGTGCCGGGTACATTATCTGCAAAAAGTTGTTTTAACCAGCTGAATTGTCCGGTTGGCGTAAGGCATAAGAGGTAATTGCCAAACACGCCGGATGAAAAATTTAAACTATCAGCCACAGTACCCGGATCAAAATCCAGGTTGCTATTACCCGCCCGGCCGGATACAATGACACTGTTATTGGCAGCATTAAATGTAATCTTGTCAACATAGTCTGTCCCACTTGAGGAATATGATTTTACCCACTCAAAAGTTCCGGCAGTGTCCAGCTTTAATAAAAATCCATCGTAATCGTTATTATTTGCTACCAACGAGGAATTTCCTGCTGATTGGAAATTAACTGAATCACCAGAAAAGTCGAAATAATTACCTCCGATATATATTCCGTTATCGTTGTCGATACACATGGAATTTACCTCAAAAACGGGGAAGGTAACAGGATTATCAGTCGAATAAACCCATTGCTCTTGTTCCTGTGAATTAAACTTTAAGGTAAATAATGCATATACGGGTGCATAGTTTGGTGTATTGCCAGGGATAAATCTTACGGAATCAGAATAAGATCCACTTAAATATATTTCGTCATTGCCGGCTATTGAAAGGGCTCCTCCGGCATCATCATAAATTCCGCCATACGATTTCATCCATAGCCAATTTCCCAGTGTATCCATTTTCCCAAAAAAGATATCCGTATATCCCTTAGATGTTATGTATTGCAAACCGGAGGTCGTTTCGTAATAGAGTGTGTCTAGAAACGATCCTGTTACGTATAAGCTCCCATTATTGCTTAGTGCCATGTCCTGAATTTCAGTTTTAAGAGAACCTGATTGTCCCAGCGTACTCCCCAGTATAGTCGACCAAATATGGTGTCCATCAAGGTCAAACATGGAAATGTGATAATTTCCGTTGTATAGAGCAGGTAGCATATAGCTGCCGGTGTCAGGGTCGAAGTCATTGACAGCAGAGAATACTTTTCCTGCTATAAAAAGATGATTGCTATCGGCCTGAAAAAACTGGTTGTAAATTTCATTTTCCCCCGATACAGTTTCATACATTTTCGCCCAGTCAAAAACCATGTCCTGTGAATAGCTATAGCTGAAAGAGCCGCTAACTAATAAACTTATCAAAAATAATTTCTTCATAATTCTTGTTTTATGTTTGCTAACGTTTTCGGGCTTTGCGTTAATGGGCTTTTGGAACACCAAACTGTCTGCTCGCACTAAAGTTTATTAATTGCTCAAATGTTTATACTCGCACTGTCCGCCCGCTAACGCAAAACCCGTGTTATCGGATGTTATTTTTATGAATATTCCTTTTGTTATCGATTCATAATTTGTATTTCATTTTGTAATCTGTAATCTCTTCTTCTCCATTTTTAACCTCTTTATACTTAGAGAAACCATATTTCATATAAAATTTTATTCCAGGAATATTTTCGGCAGAAACGGTAAGATATATATAGCTTTCATCATACTGATTGTACTTTAGAAGGTGTATAATGCCTGCATCCATAACTTTTTTTCCTAAACCTTGGTAAATTAAATCCGGGCTTAATGCTAATCCAATCTCAGGTTTCCCGTCAATATCAGGATAATATTCAAAGAGACCTATTAAACTCTCTCTATCCATCACAGCAAAACCTTCACAACCTGAAGGACCAGATAGAATTCTATTACCATCTTCGTATGATTTGCGATATGCTGACATGTCTAATTTTGGAAAATATTGATTGAATTTCCATTTTTCCATTATTTCTAAGCAATCAATATTCATAGGTATAAAAATGTAGGACATATAAAAATTTAATAGTTATGCAAATACATAAAATTATTTCCGATAACTTGTTTATATGTGTGATAAAACTACATATATCTGCCTGATATAGGGTAGATATACGTAATTCTAGTCACATAATATCTACCAAATGTAATAAAATAAATAAAGACGCACAATCGTGCGACTCTACGCCAATTCAAAAACGGTAATTTCGGGTAAAATGCCCACTCTGCCAGGGTAGCCAATAAAACCCAAGCCTCGGTTTACGTACAAATGTTGTTGGTTAGTGGTGTAAAGCCCAGCCCATTGGTTGTAAAGGTATTGCGAAGGGCTCCATTTAAAGTTGGGTATTTCTATACCAAACTGCATACCGTGTGTATGCCCCGAAAATGTTGCAGCAATATCGCTGTGTTCGGGCAATATTTTAGCTTCCCAATGCGATGGGTCGTGGCTCAACAGCAATTTTATGTCGGTGGAAAGTAGCCCGTTTTTGGCTAGGTCTAAATCGCCATATTTTGGAAAACGCCCACCGGCCCCCCAATTCTCCACACCCAAAACAGCTAAACGTTCGTTGTCTTTTTCTAACACCACATGTTCATTTAACAACAGTTTCCAACCCAATTTTTGATGTACTTCTTTCATTAAATTATAATTGTGTTGTTTGCCTTCGTGGTCGTCCTTTTGATAAAAATAGTCGCCATAATCGTGGTTGCCCAAAATAGAATAAACACCCATTGGAGCAGATAATTTTTTTAAAGTATCCATAAACGGAAGGGCTTCTTCGGTAATATCGTTCACCAAATCGCCGGTAAAAAAAATGATGTCAGGTTTTTGGTCATCAATCAATTGGATGGCTTTTTTTAATGGTTCGTCGGTTAAAAAACTTCCTACGTGTAAATCGGAAATTTGAACAATTTTTAACCCTTTAAAAGCATTGGGTAGGTTGTTGATGCTTAGTTTTTCACGTTTAATGGTGTAATCGTAAGCTGTTTTTACCATGCCAAAAAATAATGTGCCAAAAGGAATGGCAGCAGCAACTACTCCTGCTTTTTTCAAAAAATCTTTACGGGTAATGGTATTGGGATGAATAGGAATTACTTTCGGATAAAGTTTCTTTTTAACAAAAAGTACAAGCGATTTTATATCGTGAGCAAAAATAAACAGCGAACCAATCATTTTTGAAATAAAAATCATAAAAATCAACCCCATTACATAAACCCTGAATATTTTGGGTGCAGCGGTTTTATCGACAAAATAAGAAGCGACAAAAAACATGAAAACTACTGTAAATAAGGTGAACACCCAATAACTTATAGTTATCGTTAGCCTTAATTTTTTGTTGTAATTTTTGATAATCGAACGGAACGAACGGAAAAAATACCAATCTAACACAATGATGACAAGGATGGAGGAAAGAATAAATTTTAAATACATTATTAGGCGATAGTCGTAAGGGGTTAGTAGTTTTTCAACACAAAGTTACGCCTTAGATAAATAACAAGTGGTATAAATCAACTTATCGAGTTGTTAATTTTTTATAATTTTCTTGGTGGTTTACTTTTTTACCACCAAAAATTATACTTATGCCTTTTCCCTTACGCCTAACTCCTCCAAAATAGCATCTTCCACATTTTTACTGTTCCAAACTTGCTCAATATCCGGAAAATCTGCCATCACTTTTTTCATGATAGCATCTTGTTTCTGCCCGGTTTTCCATGCGTCAGAATAACGAATGTGGCTAAAAGTTACCTGGCTGTACAACGGCATCCATTTGTCGGGGTATTTTTCAGAAAAATGGGCTTCAATTTTCTTTTGTAATAAAAACATGGGGTCGGCAACAAAATCACGCATCACATGGTAATTGTGCAACGATAAATCCTGAACACCATCGCCATCAGGTTTACGCAGTTGTTGGTATTCTTCAAAAATTAAGTCCCAATTTTCGTTGTGTTTTTTCATTAAATCCCACATTACGGTACAATCTTCAAAACCACAGTTCATGCCTTGTCCGTAAAACGGAACAGTAGCGTGTGCAGCATCGCCCATCAAGGCAGTTTTTCCATGTGTCCAAGGGTAACAACGGATAATTGCCAACGACGATAAAGGGTGATCTTCCCAAGCATCAGCTATTTCGGGCATCATGGTGTAAAAATCGGGGAAAGTAGATTTAAAAAATTCTTGAACAGCAGCTTTTGATTTTAAACTCTCAAACGAGTTAGCTCCTTTCATTGGCATAAAAAGGGTACAAGTAAAAGAACCATCTTCGTTGGGTAATGCAATCAACATAAATTGCCCTCTTGGCCAAATGTGTAGAGCATTTTTTTCTAATCGGTAACTTCCGTCGGCATTGGCAGGAAGTAAAATTTCACGATAGCCGTCATCAATATAATTTTGGCTGTATTGAAATCGGTCTAATTTCTGAAAAGCATTGTAACGAGCAGCCGAAAAAGCACCATCGGCAGCAAAAACAACATCCGATTGGTATTCTTTTCGTTCTCCATTTTCTGTTTCGGTGTAAACAATACCTTTTTCTAAATTTACATCAATGCAACGTTCGTTGTAGTTGATTTGAGCATTGCCAAATTCTTCAGCAATGTCCATCATTTTTGCATTTACACCACCTCTCGAAACCGAATAAATTGCCTGACCTTCTTTTCCATAAGGCTGGTAAGTTAAATTTCCTTGTAAATCGTGCATCAAACGACCCGACATTGGAATGGCAATTTTTCTGATTTCATCGCCCACACCAACAGTATCTAAGGCTTTCCATCCCCTGGTAGATAAAGCCAAGTTGATTGATTTTCCTGCCGAGATATCTGCTTTTCTGATATCAGGACGTCTTTCGACCATAGTTACTTTATAACCTGCTTTTGAAAGATATACAGCCCATAATGAGCCAACTAATCCTGCGCCTACAATTGTTGCTGTTTTCATAATGAGTTTTTAAGGGTTTCTCCAAATTTATAAATGTCTTCAAAACTGTTGTATAGCGGAACAGGAGCTAAACGAATTACGTTTGGTTCTCTCCAATCGGTAATAACACCTCTGTCTAATAATTTGTTAAATAAATCTTTTCCATATCCGTGAGCAACTATCGAAATCTGACAGCCACGTTCGTTCCAACTGCGTGGAGTGATGTTCTCTAGTTTTGAGTTTTGAGTTTCGAGTTTCGAGTTGATGTCGTCGATGATGAATTCTAAATAACCTGATAATAAGCGTTGTTTTTTTAGCAATTTTTCCATGCCCACTTCATTGAAAATATCAACAGAAGCTTTGTGTGCTGCCATTGTTAAAACAGGAGCATTGCTCATTTGCCATGCTTCGGCAGATTTCATGGGTTTAAACCCTTTCTCCATTAAAAAACGGGTTTCTTTTTCGTGTCCCCACCACCCTGCAAAACGAGGTAATTCGGTATTGTTACAATGTTTTTCGTTAACATAGATTCCGGAAACTCCGCCAGGCCCGGAGTTTAAATACTTATAGGAACACCAACAAGCAAAATCGACTTTCCATTCGTGCAATTTAAGTTCAATATTTCCTGCAGCATGAGCTAGATCGAAACCACAATAAGCACCTACTTTGTGTGCAGCTTCGGTAATGGTTTTCATATCAAACACTTGTCCGGTAAAGTAGTTTACACCACCAATCATCACACAAGCTAATGAACTACCAGCTTCTTCAATGGCTTTTATAAAATCTTCGTTTCGTATTGTTTTCTCACCATCTCTAGGAGCAACCTCAATCAATGCTTCGTCAGGATTAAAACCTGCACTTCGTACTTGCATTTCAAGGGCATATTGGTCAGACGGGAATGCTTTTGCTTCGCACACAATTTTGTAGCGTTGTTTGGTAGGTCGATAAAATGAAACCATTAACAAGTTAAGGTTAACGGTAAGATTGTTCATTACCACCACTTCTTTTGGTAAAGCACCAACAATTTTAGCTATTGGCTCGGCAAATTGTTCGTGGTACGAAAACCAAGGATTTTTTGCATGAAAATGACCTTCAACACCCCATTTTGCCCAATCTTCTAGTTCTTGGTTAATATAAGCTACGGTAGATTTAGGCTGTAATCCTAATGAATTACCTGTAAAATATAAGGTTTCAATTCCGTTAATTACAGGAATATGAAATTTGTTTCTATAGGTTTTTAATTCATCCTGCTCGTCTAATTGTTGAGCAAAAGCTAGTATATTTTGATAATCCATTCAGTTGAATTTTTTCGGAGTGTAAATATACATACTCCACAAAAAACAATAGGGGTTCTTTTGTTTTTTTATGTTGTTTAATATAAAATGTTAGAATTTTAAGGCCAATTGTTCGGGTAACAACCGAAATGTTTTACGGTGTAAAGGAGTAATTCCTACTTGTCGTATTGCCTCTCGATGGAATTTTGTTGGATAACCTTTGTTGGTTTTCCAGTCGTAATCAGGAAATTGAATATCGGCTTCTTCCATAAATTCATCACGATAAGTTTTGGCTAAAATGGAAGCAGCAGCAATAGATAAAAATTTACCGTCGCCTTTAATGATACATTCGTGCAGAATTTTTTTGTAGGGTTTAAAGCGATTTCCATCAATAAGCAACAATTCGGGTTTAATAGTAAGTTGCTCAATGGCTCGATGCATAGCTAAAAAGGAAGCATTTAAAATGTTTATTTTATCAATTTCGATATTATCTACAACACCAACTGCATAGGAAATAGCTTCTTTTTCAATTTCTATTCTGAGTAGTTTTCTTTTGGTTTCGGAAAGTTGCTTGGAGTCGTTTAGGATGTTATTTTTATAATCTCGCGGAAGAATTACTGCAGCAGCATAGACCGGCCCAGCTAAACAACCTCGACCAGCTTCATCGCAGCCAGCTTCAATCAATTTTTTTTGAAAACAACTTTTAAGCATTTATTGTTTTTTGAATCGAATCCCAAAGTAAATCGGCAGTTTTTTGCCAGCTAAATTTTTTAGCTTGAATTATACTTTTTTCCGATAAATTGCCCCTTAAACAATGTTCATCATTCATTCTAATCATAGCATTGGCAATATCTTCAACCGAAAATGGGTCAACTAAAATTCCTGCTTCTTCAACCACTTCGGGCATTGAGGTAATGTTTGATGATATAACAGGAGTTCCGCAGCTCATAGCCTCTACCAAAGGAATTCCAAAACCTTCGAAAATAGGAGTATAAGTTAAAGCATAAGCCGAAGCAGTAATTTTATAAAGTTCATGTTCAGTAACTCTTCCAGCTAAAATAATGTCGTTTTTAAAAGAAAGACTGTTTAATGCTGCCTCAATTTCCGGAGTCCACCACATTTTACGCCCCACTACAAGTAATTTTTTAGGCGATTTTGTGGTTATTTTAAATTGTTCAAATGCTTTAAACAAATTGATTAAGTTTTTTCGTGGGTGAAGTGTGCCGACAAATAAAAAGTAGTCGTAGCCATCGGTGTATTGTTCTTTAACTTTTGTTTGTTCACTTGTTGGAATTGGTATAAAATTTTCGTTGGAACCGTTGTAAACCACATCAATTTTATTTTCATCAATTTTATAAGTGGTACAAATATCTTTTTTCGAAAATTCAGAAACCGTTGCAATTCTGGTTGCTTGTTTTGCAAATTTTGGGAAGTTAGTAAGGTAAAAATTTAGTACACTTTTAGGCAATTGTTCAGGATGATGCTCAAAATATATATCATGAATTACTGCTAAAGTTTTGGTTTTGGTTTTTAAAGGAAACATTCCATCTGTAGCAACAAAGATATCTGGGTTAATTTTTGATAATTGTTTTTTTAGTGCGTACTGATACCAATAATTAAATAAATAGATGTGTCGTGTAGGAGGCTTTATTATTACAGGAATGATATTTTTACTGAAAATAAATTCAGGATTTGGTGTTCTATCGAAAATGAAATAGAATTCAATTTCAGGATAACTCTTAACAAGTATTTTTAAAGTTTCGAGGGTAAACAATCCAATACCATCCATTTTATCTTTAATCAATAATCTGGTATTGAACGCTATTTTTTTCATTTCAATCAACTTTGTAAAAGAAAAAGTTAGGGGCAAGCAATGAAATAATATTCAAAACCTTTATTAAAACAATCAACAAATTCAGTTTTTGAATATGAGTTTTTATTGTTTATCCAATTCTCAAGTGAAAAGATTTTTAAATTAGTTTCTGTGGTTAAAAAGTCGAAAAGGTTTTCCGGACTACTGTTGTAAAAATCATTTGCTCCTAATCCAAATTCAAATATAATAACGGGCTTACATCTTAAAATAAGTTCTTTAGCACCTTTCAACACATCAAATTCTGCTCCCTCAACGTCTATTTTAATAAAATTAATGACAACAGATTCAGGAATTACATCGTCTAATTTTTTTAATTCAACATCTATTTCTTCAATTTCCGGATTACTAATTGCGTATTTTCTCTTTTTTATTCCACTGTACGCCGGGGCATTTTTTACAAATTGAAAACTTGTTGATCCATTAGAATTGGAAAGAGCAAAAGGTAAAATGGTAACTTGTTCATTAAAATTATCAATTAGTTTTTTATAGAAAGAAGGAATTGGTTCAAAAGCGAAATGGGTTCCATCAGGTGATAACTCAATTATTTTAGTTAATATTTCTCCTTTATGGCAACCGACATCAATACAATTGGAGTTGTGTTGGATGACTTTTTTCATTATTTGAATAGTAAGTCTGTCGTATTTTAAGTTTTTTGTTATGTCTAAATGCAAAAAATTTAAAGTATTACGTATTATATTTTTAAGCCTAGCTATCAAAATAAATGATGAGAATTGTTTTAAGGCTACGAAAGTAATAATCTTGATTTAGATATAAGTACTTTAGTTTAATAATATTACTTTTATTGCGAAAAAATCAATTCCTGATGCAACGAAAATTCATTGTAAATCTTGCTTTATTGTTGTTGCTTAATTTTTTAATTAAGCCTTTTTGGATTTTCGGCATAGACCGAACAGTTCAAAACATAGTTCCAAGTCAAGATTATGGAATTTATTTTGCTATGTTTAATTTTTCGATGTTGTTTAGCATACTCTTAGACTTAGGATTAACCAACTACAACAACAAAAATATAGCTCAAAACAACCATATTTTATCGAAATATTTTTCTGGATTACTTACTTTCAAGTTTTTACTTTCAATCATTTATTTTGTTATAACATTTGTTGTTGGTTATGTTGTGGGATACGATTCAGATAGGTTTGTTTTGTTATTATTTTTATCAGTAAATCAATTTCTTATTTCCATGATATTATTTATGAGATCAAATATATCAGGGCTTCAACTGTTCAGAACAGATAGTTTACTTTCTGTTTTAGACAAAGTATTGATGATTGTTTTTTGTAGTATTTTGTTATGGGGTAATGTGATAACCGAATCTTTTTCTATCATTCATTTTGTTTACGCCCAAACATTTGCGTACATAATAACAGCAATGGTTGTTTTCTCAATTATCTTTTTTAAAACAAAAGTATTTTCGTTTCAACTGAATTTTCCATTCCTATTGGTAACGCTGAAGCAAACTTTACCTTATGCTTTTTTAGTTTTAACCATGACTTTTTATTATCGTTTGGATGCCATTATGCTCGATTTAATGCTTGTTGATGGAGAACATCAGGCGGCGATATACGCACAAGCTTATCGATTACTCGATGCCTCATCTCAAATTGGTGTTTTGTTTGCAGGATTACTGCTACCAATGTTTGCAATGATGATAGCTAAAAAACAAAAATTAGACGATTTGGTAAAATTGTCGTTTAGTTTACTCTTTGTTCCTGCTTCAATTTTAGCTATATTTTGTTTTTTTTATGGAGATAATATCATTGATTTATTGTATGATAATTATTCTCAGTCATCATCAAATGTTTTAAGTATTTTAATGTTTTGTTTTGTAGCAATAGCCGGTACATATATTTACGGAACACTTTTAACTTCGAACGGAAGTTTAAAGCAGTTAAATATTATTGCAGTTGTTGGTTTGTTTTTAAACTTATTATTGAATTTAATTTTAATTCCTGTTTACAAAGCAGAAGGTTCTGCCATTGCTAGTTTAGTTACACAATTTATAGTGCTTGTTGTGCAGATATTAATTTGTAATAAAATTTTTAATTTTTCCATCAATTATTCATATTTATTAAAAGTTATCTTATTGTTGGTTCTAATCATTTTGTCAATATTGGTATTAAAACAATATAACATATCTATTAAATTTGCTTTACTAACTACAGTCATTTTTTCAGGGGCTTTTATCTTTCTTTTTAAAATTATTAGTTTTAAAGATTTATTACAATTAGTTAAAAACAGATAAAACAATATCTTTAATAAAAATTGTACTTTTGTCCGGCTTGATAAATTAAGAAAAACATCATTTTAAGTGACAAAAGAGATTAACAATTTAAATTTAATTCACCTGATTAGCTCAAGTAAGAAGGTACTGTTAATTGTAGGTTTAACGGCAGCTATTGTATCTTTAATTATTTCGTTGTTTATAAAAGACAGGTTTAAATCTACTGTTATTCTCTATCCGACCACTACAAGCTCTATTTCTAAAGCGTTAATTTCTGAAAACAATTCAAATAAAGAAGATGTTTTAAAATTTGGAGAAGTAGAGGAAGCTGAACAATTGTTACAAATTCTTAATTCGGATGAAATTAAATACCGTATCATTGAAAAATATAATTTGTTAGAGCATTATGATATTGCTAAAAACGAAGAATATAAATTCACCAAATTGTATGAAGAATTTAACGACAACATTACCTTTAAATTAACCAAATACTTGGCAGTTGAAATTTCTGTTTTAGATTATAATGCCGATACCGCAGCATTTATAGCTAATGATATTGCCATATTTATGGATTCGGTTAAAAACAGGATGCAAAAAGAAATATCTCTTCCTGCTCTAAAAATTGTTGAACAAAGGTATAATGCACAGGCAGCGTTTATTCAAGCATTAGAAGATTCTTTAACTGCATTAAGAATATTAGGAGTAATTGATTATGAATCTCAGGCAGAAAGACTTACAGAACAACTGGGTATTGCGATTGTACAGGGAAAAGTAGTTGCAGCAAACCAACTGGAAGAGCGATTAAAAACATTATCGAAATATGGTGGAGCTTATGTTTCTATTCGCGACCAATTAGAGTATGAAAAAAAACAACTTACAGTAATTCATTCTAAATATGAAGAAGCAAAAGTTGATGCAGAGAATTTGTTGCAACACAAATTTATAGTAAACAATGCTTTCCCGGCTGAAAAAAAATTTTATCCAATTCGTTGGTTAATTGTACTAATTTCTACTCTTTCATCCGTTGTATTAACTATTTTTATTTTAGCTGCTTCAAAAAATTTAAAAAACTAATCTAAATTCCTATGTCAGATTTAGCAAACATGAATAGTAATCTCTTTCAGATTGCATTAAAAAATAAAAAAACGTTACTAATTGTTGGTATTGCAGCAGCTATCTTATCTGTTGTTTTTTCATCCCCAACATTTATCAAACCGAAGTTTAAATCGCAAGCAATAGTTTATCCGTCAAATTTGGGAGAATATTCAGAAGAAAGTCCAATTGAGCAAATGATGCAATGGTTTGAATCTAGAGCTATTAAGGAAAATATCATTAATGAATTTAATCTTGCGGAACATTATGATATTAAGCCGGAAGATAAATTAGCAGATTACTATTTGTTGTTAGAATATGATGAAAATGTAGTTATTAGTGAAACGAAATATGAGTCTGCTCAGATTATAGTTACAGATACCGATCCTGAACTTGCTTTTAAAATGGTTAATAGCATTATTGATAATTTAAACAAAGTGATTAGAGAAGAACATCGAAAAAGAGCCTTAGAAGAATTTAAAACAGTTGAAACACAATTTAATAAGATAAAAGTTGAATTAGATTCTGTTTCTAATGAATTAAAAAAGATAAGAAAGGATTTTAATATTATTGACTATGCAACTCAGGCTGAAGAAGTAACTAAAGGTTATTTGAGGACTTTTGATGGGGCAAGTAAAACTTCTTCAAACAATGAAGAAATAATAAAACTGAAAAAAAATATTGAAGAAAAAGGAGGTGATTTTATCACTTTAGACCAACGTGTTTATCATTTATTAGATGCTTACAAGTTTTGGGAAAATGAATTTTTTAAAGCTACCAGCAACGTAAACAGAGTGATGACTTATACCAACTTAGTATCTGAACCAGCCATTTCTTATAAAAAAGTATATCCAATCCGTTGGTTAATCGTTTCATTAGCCACTTTTGGTGCTGTATTCTTTGCTTTTATTATTATTTTATTTCAACAAAAAATTAAAAAATAATACTTGTTAAGTGCCATTAAACCATATTACATTTACTTATTAAGCTTTCTATTTATAGCTTTAAACAGTGTACTAATCATATACGAATTTTATTACTTAGCCATTCTACCATTTGTATTGGCGATAGTTTTTTTAGCCTTTTTTAATGTGGAAAAACTCATGTGGTTTATTGTTTTTGCCACGCCACTTTCACTTAATCTTGAAGAATTGGAATTGGGAGGAATAGGAATGTATTTACCTACCGAACCATTAATGTTTGGCGTAATGATACTTTTTTTTCTCAAAGTAGTTTATGATAAAGGGTTTGACCAACGCATTTTAAGACACCCCGTTTCAATAGCTATTTTTATTCATCTTGCATGGTTATTGATAACCACTTTTACCAGCGAAATGCCTATTATTTCGTTAAAATTTTTAGTATCACGATTGTGGTTTGTGGTATGTTTTTATTTTATCGGAACTCAACTATTTTTAAAAGTAAATAATTATAGAGCATTTTATTGGGCGTACTTAATTCCTTTTGTTGGAGTAATTGTATATGCCTCTATTCGATTAGCAAGTCTTAATTTTGATGAAAAGGCCGCACATTGGGTAATGGAACCCTTTTACAAAGACCACACCTCTTATGGTGCTGTTTTGGCAATGTTTTTACCCATTGTATTTATTTTTATAGATAAATCGGAGAAATTTTATTTTCGACTTATTTCATTCGGTGTAATGGGTATTGTTATTCTTGGAACAATATTATCTTATACAAGAGCTGCATGGGTGAGCCTTTTAGCTGCGTTAGTTTTATATTTTATTTACAAGTATAAGGTAAAATTTAAATACTTATTAAACATAGTAATTATTGCAATTGTACTTATAGCTCTTAATTGGAATACCATAATTTTAAATTTAGAACGTAATAATCAGGATTCATCAGCTGAACTTACCGAACATGTTCAGTCTATTTCAAATGTATCGAGTGATGCTTCGAACAAAGAACGTTTAAACCGATGGAATTCGGCATTTAGAATGTTTCAGGAACGCCCATTTTTTGGCTGGGGACCTGGAACTTATGTTTTTCAATATGCTCCGTTTCAATCATCAAAAGATAAAACTATTATAAGCACAAATGTTGGTAACAACGGTAATGCTCATAGTGAATATATTGGTCCTTTAGCAGAATCGGGGTTTATTGGGATGTTAACCGTTATTTTCCTTTTTGGAATGGTGTTTTATAAGGGCTCCAACCTCTATCACAAATTACCGAAAGGCAAATTAAAAAGAGTAGTTTTATTTACTCTGCTAGGATTATTTACCTACGTAGTTCATGGATTTTTAAACAACTATTTAGATACAGATAAGGCTTCAGTTCCTTTTTGGGGATTTATTGCTTTAATTGTGGCAATAGATGTTTATCATAAGGATAAAATATTACTTGAACCGGATTCCGAGTAGAGCAATATCATCAGCAAAATCTTCATTTCCTTTAAATTCTTCTAACCGTTTAAATAATTCTGAAATAATAGATTCTACATTTTCTTCTTTATGGAGTAAAATGGTTTGTTTTAATGGTTCAATACCAAACTCATAATTATTATCGTTTATCTGTTCATTAATTCCGTCAGTGTAACACATCAAAATTGAGCCGGAAGGTATATAAATGTTTTTCTCTGTTATTGTAGGTAATTTATGAAACATCCCTAAAATGGTACAACCATCTTCCAATTCAAGAAATTTGTGTCCGATAAGCAGAAGTGGTGGATTATGACCGGCATTGATGAACTGAAGGTTTTGGGTTTGAATATTGTATTTACCAATAAAAGCTGTGATAAATTTTTCTCTTTTTGCAGTAGATAAAATATTCTCATTAAGTTCAGTAATAAGTTCGGTTAAAGAGGATGTCCGTTTTACCAATGCCCTAAAACTAGCCTGAAAATTTGACATAATTAATGCTGCCGGAACCCCCTTCCCAGAGACATCAGCAATACAAAAAGCTATTTCATCTCTATTTAACCGGATAAAATCATAATAATCACCACCAACCATGTGATGAGGTTGATACTTTGCACTTACTTCAATATCATCATTATTGGGTAATTCACTTGGAAAAAGCATCGTTTGCATTTCTGATGCTAATTCCATTTCTTTTTGAATGGCTATTTGCTGAATACTTTGTTTGTATAACCTTTTGTTTTCAATAGCAACAATAATTATGTTGGTAAAGGTTTGGATAAAAGTAAGATGCTTAATAATGGGGCTAACTTCTATTTTTTCATCGGCAAAATCACCAATAAGTAAATAGGCTAAAGGATTTGATTTATGAAAAACCGGAATGATAACATCAAAATCTTGTAAATTGGGGTTGGAAATGGTATGAGTACCGACAATTTCGTTAATCGGCAATAAATCTCTTTCCGCATTTATTATTGAACAAGATGTTCCTATACATAGCTCCTGAATCCATTCATTATTGTTATAGCTATATAAAAGAAGTTTCCCGATATTCAACTCATCAATTAAAACTTCTTCGTAAATTCTAAATAAATCGGCTTGAGGAATATTATTATTTATTCCTTTTGTTACTTCCAGCAACTTGTTTATTTTAAAATTACCAAGTTGTAACCTCTTTTTTAAACTTTTTGAAGATTTATCCATTCTTTTTAAGTTGTTCTATAATATCAGGTATTTGTCTAATGTAAGCTAGTTCTTTGAATTTTTTTCGTGATTCTTCAGCCGGGCTTCCAAAATATGATTTGCCTGCTTCTAATGATTTAGTTATACCGGATTGAGCCATTACCACTACATTATCTCCAATGTGGATGTCGCTCGGAATACCAGCTTGACCCCACAAAGTAACATTGTTACCAATTACCGAACAACCTGCAATTCCTACCTGTGATGCTATGATACACATTTCTCCGATTAATGTGTCATGTCCAACTTGAACATGATTATCAATTTTAGTGTGTTTTCCTATCGTTGTAGCTCCTGTAACTCCTTTGTCAATAGTGGTGCAAACTCCAATTTCAACATGGTCGTGTAAAATTACTTTTCCACCAGAATTTAATCGCTCACGATGGTCGCCTCTGTTTTTATAATAAAATGCATGACCGCCAATTACACTATTGGCTTGTATAATTACATTGTTACCAATAACACAATTATCGTATATCACTACATTTGGAAATAGTAGGCAGTTATCACCAATTTTAACATTATTACCGATGGTAACCGTTGAATGTATTTGACAATTTCTTCCAATTTCTATGGTATCGGAAACCAAATTTTTATTAAAATCAAATGGGGAAAAGAAATTGATGAGAAAATTAAAATCTCTGAAAGGATCTTCAGAAAAAATTAACCCCTTTCCTTTTGGGCAATCTACTTGTTGGTTAATAATAATGGTAGTTGCCTTTGAATTTAATGCTTTATCATAATATTTAGGATGATCCACAAAAACAATATCACCATGTTCTACTAAATGTATTTCATTTATTCCAGTGATGGTGTGATTTGAATCGCCAATAAACTCACAATTGAGAAGTTTAGCAATATTTTCTAAATTATTTGATGGAATTTTCATCGATTATATATTTTTTCTAAAGGTAATATTTTGTGATTAAAAAAAAACCCTTTCTATGACATAGAAAGGGTTTTTTTTATTTTTTTTTTAATCTAGTTTTCTGATTTATCTTTTTTAGATAAATCATACATAATTGGTGAAGCCACAAATATAGATGAATAAGTCCCAACCACAATACCAACTAATAAAGCAAAACAGAATCCTCTAATTACTTCACCACCAAAAATAAAGATCATTAACAATACAAAAATGGTCGTTAATGAGGTGTTGATGGTTCTACTTAATGTACTATTTATAGCATCATTTACAAGTTCATTTTCAGGGCGTTTTTTAAATGCTCCTAAATATTCTCTAATTCTATCAAAAACAACTACAGTATCATTAATAGAATACCCAACAACGGTTAATATAGCGGCAATAAATGCCTGATCAATTTCTAATGAGAAAGGTAAAATACCATAAAAAATAGAGAAGACAGCTAAAGTAATGAGAACATCATGGAATAAAGCTACTAATGCACCTAAACCAAACTGCCATTTTTTAAATCTAAATACAATGTATAGGAAGATAATGAATAAGGAGAATAAAATTGACCAGAACGATGAAGTTTTAATGTCGTTTGCAATAGTAGGTCCAACTTTTTGCGAACTCATTACTTCGTATTTAACATTCAACGAATTTAATCCTTCGTTCAATTTACCTTCTACAATTTCATCGACATTTTCATCATCACTGTCAATTAAATAAGTGGTAGTAATTTTTACCTGATTGTCATCACCATAAGTTTTAGTTTCGGGTGAAACTCCAAATAGTTTTTCTAAACTTTTAGATGCTTCAACGGTAGAAACAGGAGCATCGAATCTTACTACATAAGAGCGACCACCTTTAAAGTCGATACCTTGCTGCAAACCTCTTGTTGCAAGAGAACCAATACCAATAACTACTATTATTCCCGATAAAATATAGAATTTTTTACGGTTGGCAATAAAATCAAATTTGGTGTTTTTAAAAGCACCTTCAGTAAATTTAGTTGAAAATTTCAACACTTTATTTTTATTTAATTGATATTCAAAAATCAATCGAGTAATAAAAATAGCAGTAAATAATGAGGTTAAAATACCAATTACCAATGTTTTAGCAAAGCCCTCAACAGGGCCTGTTCCGAAAAACCACAATACAAAACCGGTAAGTAAAGTTGTTACGTTCGAGTCGATAATTGATGAGTAAGCAAATTTATAACCATCAGAAACAGCCAAACGCATTCCTTTTCCGGCTCTAATTTCCTCCCGAATACGTTCGAAAATAAGAACGTTAGCATCTACCGACATTCCAATAGTTAAAATGATACCTGCAATACCTGGTAATGTTAAAGCAATTAATTGTGGCATGGAAGCTAATATTCCAAAGATAAAAAACATGTTAGCCATTAAAGCAACCACTGAAGCAAGACCAGCTTTTGAGTAATAAAATACCATGTAAGCTAATACAACCATTAATGCTATAAGAAATGAAGACATTCCTTTATTGATAGATTCATGTCCTAAGGTTGGACCAACCACATTTTCTTCAATAATTTTTGCTGGAGCTGGTAATTTACCTGCTTTTAAAATGTTAGCAATTAATTTTGCTTCTTCAATATCAAAATTACCGGAGATGTTTGATTGACCACCGGCAATTTCACTTTGAACTGTTGGATAAGAATACACCAAATTATCAAGAGCAATAACTACCGATTTGCCAATATTATCAGCAGTAATTCTTTTCCATTTGCTAGCACCTTCACCATTCATTGTCATGTCAATTCGTGGAGCACCACTAAATTGATCAAACTGTTGAGAAGCATCTACAATTACATCTCCTTCTAAAACAGCCAGACCTTCTCGGTTATCAACCTTAATGGCTAGTAATTGTAAGAATTTTTTCTCATCATCATAAGGTTTAGCTGTCCATAAAAATTTAATTCTAGGAGGAAACAAACCTTTAATTTCAGATTTAGCTAAATAGGCATTTACTTTACCTGTATCTTTTATAGCAACATAACCAACAACTGGTCCTTGTCCAGGAAAATATTGACCTTTTTCATCTTGAAAAATGGCAGGACGCATTACAGCAAACAATGGGTGTTCTTTGGCATATTCTTCAAATGATTTTTCTGCTTCTGCAGAAGTAGCCGAGGTATCTTTTGTTTTATCGCCCGATTCAATTTTATCTAATAAAGAAGCTGTTTTTTCTTCTTTGGTAGTATCTGCAACTTCAGTTTTAGTGTCAGCTGTATCTACAACTGTTGAATCTGTAATTGTTGAATCTGTTGAAGAAGTAATTTTATTTGCAGTACCCAACAATTCATCAGCTTGTGCCAACATGGGGTAGATTTCTTGGTTTTCGTAAGTTAACCAAAATTCTAATTTTGCTGTACCTTGTAACAACTGGCGAACTCTTTCTTTGTTTTTTACACCGGGTAATTCAACTAAAATTCTATCTGAACCGGTTAGTTTTTGAATGTTTGGTTGAGCCGCACCAAATAAACCAATTCTTGTTCTTAGTACATTAAAAGAACGCTCAATGGCATCATCAGCTTCGGTTTTAATAAAAGCTAAAACATCTTCATTGGTAGCATTTGGCGATAATTTTTCTTTGTTATCTAACGTGTAAAAAACCGAAGATAACTTACCATTTGGGTTTTTCTTTTGGTATTCTTCACCAAATAAAGTTACAAAATCGGCTTGAGTTTTTGTTTGTTCTTTTTTAGCATCAATAATGGCTTGATTAAAAGCGTTGTCTTTGCTAAACGATGATAAAGCTCTTACCACCTCATCAATTTGAACTTCTAAAGTAACGTTCATACCGCCTTTTAAGTCCAAACCAAGATTTAACATTTTAGTTCTTAACTCACCATATGTATATCCAATAATTGGATATACTTCTTCAGATGCCATGGAATCTAAATAAGCAAATTCTACATCAGAATTTCCATTTGCGAACTCTTTTGCGTCGCTTTCAACACTGTTTGCAACAAATGTTAACGATAATGAAAATATTGCTGCAATAGCAAACAGTACCGTGAAAGTTGTTAATAATCCTTTGTTTTGCATGTTCTCTAATTATATAATATCTTAATTTTATAAGCCTGCAAATATAGAATTTCAAAAGATATTAATCAATATAAATTTTAATTACTTTAATAAATACGCTAAAGCTAATAAATTCGATATCTTTGGGTTGTTTAAAAGGTTTTTTCTTATGTTTCGTAAACTATTTTTATTATTATTTTTAATAGCATTATTCTTAAAACCAATATTGGCTCAAGAGAATTTTGAAAGAAATATTAATGTTCAGGTTTTTGACAAATTGAGCAATCCATATATTTATCCATGGATTGGCGGATTTAATCATATACAAGTTTCAGAAATCGATTTAAATCTGGATGGAATAAATGATTTATTTACTTTTGATAGAGCAGGAAATAAAATTTCGACATTTATTAATCAAGGCATTCCTTCTACCATAGCCTATACCTTTGCCCCGCAATACAAAGATAGTTTTCCGGAATTGCACGACTGGGTATTGCTTAGAGATTTTAATTGTGATGGTAAAATAGATATTTTTACATATTCATCAGGTGGAGCAGCAGTTTATAAAAATAGTTCTCAAACTCAGCTAAGCTTTGAATTAGTTACTAATTTGATATATTCCGATTTTTTGCCCGATGATGGATTAAATAATCCGATAAATTTATACGTGAGTTCTACATATTTTAACCTTTTCTATTTTAGGAACTTACGTGGAATATCACAAAAATTTGTCGGTAGAAAATTTTGGAACTTGTGATAGTTTGGTTTTTAAATTGACCAACAAATGTTGGGGCTATTTTGCCGAAAATTTATCTAATAATAGTGTAACGTTAAATGATACCTGCGACTACAACGTTTCAAATCCACAACGTTTGGCATATATAACCAATCAACTTAAGCAAGAGGGAAATATCGAAAAAAAACACAGTGGATCGACCTTATTAACCCTAGATTTAGACAATAATAATTCAAAAGAACTTGTTTTAGGAGATGTTTCGTTTACTAATTTAACTGCTCTTTACAATGCCGACAATACGCCAAACTTTACGGCATCTTATATAAATGTTGAAGACCAGAATTTTCCATCCAACAACAGTTCAACTATTGCAGTTGATATGGATGTTTTTCCTGCCGGATATTATTTGGATGTAAATAATGATAATGCAAAAGATTTATTAGTAACTAATAATTGTTATGCCGGCTGCGAAAATTCAAAAAGTTTTTGGCTGTATTTAAATAGCGGAACAACCTCTTTGCCTGTTTTTAATCTCCAACAAACCAACTTTTTACAAGAAGATATGATAGAATTGGGAGAACGGACTCATCCTGTTTTTTTTGATTATGATGGTGATGGTTTACAAGATTTAATCGTTAGTAATTATGGTAAATACGACAAATCGGTTTCGTTACTTTATACCTCAGGCTTGTCCCTTTACCATAATATCGGAACTACCATAACTCCAATTTATAAATTACTCGATGAAGATTTTGCAGGATTATCAACAATAAATTTAGATTTGGTTGGAAACAAACCTGTTTTAGGAATTCATCCAACTTTTGGTGATTTAGATAATGATGGTGATGAAGATATGATGATTGGCGATTATTTTGGAAATTTACATTATTTCACCAATAATGCAGGAGCAAGTAACCCAGCGAATTTTGTATTAAATCAACCCAAATATCAATCGATTGATGTTGGAAATTTTGCTACACCACAATTGGTTGATTTAAACAGAGATGGAAAGTTAGATATGGTTATAGGCAAAGAAAACGGTTATTTTTCTTATTACGAAAATACTGGTACGTTAACTGTACCAACTTTTGCAAAAATTACTGATTCACTCGGAAGAGTTTCTACTAAACATCCTATGTTTTACCAAGGGAATAGTGTTCCTTGTGTTATTGATGATGCTGGTTCTTACAAAATGTTTGCAGGTTCGTCAAGTGGAAATATTTTTAGATTTGGAAATATTGATGGTAATTTATCAGGAACATTTACCAGATTAGATACTAATTTTTTAAACATCAACGAAGGCACTAATTCATCGGTAACCATAGCAAATGTTAATGGTAGCTCATATTTAGATATGGTAATTGGTAATCAAGCAGGTGGCGTTGCTTTTTTTGAAGGAAAACAAGCTGTTATTTCTGTCGAAGAAATTAATTTATGGTCGAACATCAGTATTTATCCCAACCCAGCAAAAAATAGTGTTTCTATCGATTTAGGTAATAATTTAATTAATAATGCAACAATAGAATTGATTGATTTAGTGGGTAAAACACTTCTCCATCAAGAAGTTCGTAAACCTATTGAAAATATTAATTTATTAGCCATTTCTCAAGGAATTTATTTGATAAAATTTAACAATAAAGTAGGAAACAAAGTGTTTAAATTGGTTAAAAATTAATAAACCGATGAATTTTATTTTAAGAAATTGGAATAGCGATGATTTAAGCAGTTTGGTAAAGTATGCCAACAATTATAACATTGCCAAAAATTTAACCAATTTATTTCCATATCCTTATACTATTGAGCATGGTAAAGTTTTTATTGAAAAAGCAAATTCAAGTAATGCTCACCTAATTTTAGCTATTGATATAAATGGAGAGGCTATTGGTGGAATTGGATTACATCCTCAAACCGACATTCATATTAAAAATGCTGAATTAGGTTATTGGCTTGCCGAACCTTTTTGGGGTAACGGAATTATAACTTCTGCCATAAAACAAATAGTGGAAAAAGGATTTATGGAGCTGGATATTGAACGAATTTTTGCCCGACCTTTTGGAACTAACATTGGCTCTCAAAAAGTATTAGAAAAAGCCGGTTTTAATTTAGAAGCCAGATTAGAAAAAACCATTTTAAAAAATGGCGAATACCTTGATGAACTTATTTATGCAGTTCGAAAAAATTAGCCACAGTTATTTTACGATTTCTTTAATAACTACATAAGTTCCTATACGGCTTTGAGCATAAGCAGGGTCGCCGCTACAAATATCCCATCTGCCATCTTTAATTTCCATTTTAATTTTGATGCTAGAATTGATGTAGGATTTTAATTCTTCAAGAGTAACATTACTTTCACAAATTTTGATAAAATAATCCTGTACAGAACACTGTAAATACAATTCTTTATAATCGGTTGCATACCCCCCTTTGTTTACAAATTCTTTTTCGACTAATACACATGTAGTGTAAGGCGAATTCGGGTCTTTAACTTTTAATGGGGTACTAGTTGTTTCGGGTGTTTTACAAGAAATTAAGAAAAGTATAACAAGCAACAAAAAAATATTTTTCATCTGCGGATATTTATGGTTTAAAAATGCCCGATGTTTTAATCTGTTTTTTTCCTTTTTCGTTGTCCACGTAACTAAAAATTGAAATCCACAAATCCAACTCTATTTCCCAAGTGTTATCAGGTAAAAGTTTACCTTTTAAATAACCTTTAAAAGGTTTGTCACCGCTGATATCATTCAAACCATCAGTAAAACTATAATTAAGTTTAACAACATTTAACTCTTCATTATTATATTCAAACGAATCGGTATAATTTTGAATAACTATTGACAAATTGGTTTCGCTAGAATTAGAACCAGTTGAGGAATTATTGTAATTTTTTAAGGTTTGTGTAAATACGATATAATTATCCGTTTGGCTGTATGAGTTAATTATTTCGGGCTCTTTTTTATCATTGTTTTCATGAGTTAAAGTAGCCGAATCTCCTTCCATTAATTCAACAACTTCTGTGGTATCTTTTTCTTCTTTAAAATGCTCGATGTATTTACATGCGGCACTTTTATAAATAATTAATTCGTAGTGTCCAGTTGTAGTTGCTCCAATATTTTGAATTTTATAGGTGGTATCATTCATCCATTTTGCCTTTGGATCATTCATTTTACCAGTCAATTCAATACCAGAGTTTATTTTTTTTGTGATAATTTTCCCGATATTATAAACAACCGTATAGCCCCAAAAATAACCTTCCTTTAGATTGATATTAACTTGCCAACTACCATCCGGGCTTACATTCTCCGCATAAACTACACTATCTTCTGATGTGGTTATAGTCTCCGAAATTTTTTTTAAATCACTGTCTTTTTTGTTATCAAAAAAATCAGTATTGGTCAAGTCGTTGCATGCCAGCAAAAGAAAAAAAGCGAAGAAATAAAGTAATTGTCTCATTTGATTTATAAATCAAAGTTAGTGTCTATTTATCAATACGTAAACTTATTTATTTAGTTTTTTTAATTGGCTTGATTTTATTACCTGTTCACTTTCAGTTAAACTCAATTAACTAATTTTGACCCATTAACTAATTAAAAAAAAGTAATAATTATATCAATACCTTACCGAAAACTTAAAATTTACATTGGGTAACGTGGGTTGGATAATGACCGCTTTTGGTTTCGGTTAAGTTTGTGGTGCATGGCTGGGAGGAAAACTTACCAACAAGTTTGGGTTTTATAAAGTAATGTTTTGGAGTTTGCTGATATCAGGATTCATGTTTATCGGACTTCAATTTATTACTTCTTTTGCCGGAATCTGTATTGCCATTTTCTTTTTGATGTTAATCGCAGATACTTTTAGACCGGCTTTGTTTGTTGCCGTAGCAGCTTATGCCAAACCTGAAAACCGAACCCGTGCAGTTACCTTAATTCGATTAGCAATAAACTTAGGTTTTTCTATGGGACCTGCAGTTGGAGGTATTATTATTTACAGTATAGGTTATGCAGGATTGTTTTGGGTAGATGGAGTTACTTGTATTTTGGCAGGTTTACTTTTTGTGTATGTATTAAACGAACGTCATGCCAACAATAAAATTAAAGAAGAGGAAGTAGGTATAAAAGGTTCTCCTTATAAGGATAAAGCTTATTTGGTCTTTCTGGGAGCATTGTTGTTGGTAGGGTTTACTTTTATGCAGTATTTTTCAACTATTCCGCTCTATTATCATGATGTACATCGATTAACAGAAAAAGAAATAGGTTGGCTAATGTCGTTAAACGGACTGTTAATTTTTATATTGGAAATGCCTTTGGTAACTTATTTTGAGAAAGGTCGTTTTTCGAAATATAGGATATTGACCATAAGCACCTTGATTTTTGCCTTGAGTTTTTTTATTTTAAACACGAGTGCATGGATGGGTGTGTTGGTTATTGGTATGGTATTGATGTCGGTAGGTGAGATGCTAAATTTTCCCTTTTCTAACTCGTTTGCTATGGGCAGGGCTGCCAAGTTTAATAACCAAGGCGATTACATGGCATTGTTTACCATGACCTTTTCTATTGCCCATATTTTTGGACATAACTCTGGTATGCAGCTTGTTGCCCATTTGAGTTATGAAGTAACTTGGTATATTATGGGAGCTTTGCTATTGATTTCCATCTTATGTTTGGTGTGGTTGAGAAATATTGTTCGGAAGGAAGATTCAATAGAAAGCTGAGAAATATGCCCTACCCCTTCCGTCAGCTAACGGAGGGAAACCGATAATAATACTGCCTTCCAACCTCGACCTTCCATCTTCCAACTTCTAATACCTCAACACAAAATGTTCTTTACTTAAATCGGGGTTAAAAAATATGATGCCCACAGTAAATAAATCAATAGTGGTGGTAATTTTTGGATGATGTTTTATTTCATTCCAAGCTTCATTCATGCCTTTACTCCAATAAATATCGTCAAACACAAAAATGGTATGCTGGTTGATTTTTTCTACACATAAATTAAAATAATTAAGCGTAGCTTCTTTGGTGTGATTTCCATCAAAAAACACAAAATCTAATGTTGGTATCGTTTTTAAATAATCGGGCAAAAAATCCTCAAAAGATTGATTAATCAGTTTTATATTTTTCAATCCCAATTTATAAAAATTGATTTGAGCCACTTTTGATATGTTCGAACAGCCTTCAACGGTGGTTACATGTGTTTTTGAACTTGAAGCAGCCAAATACATAGTACTGATGCCCAAACTTGTACCTAATTCCAACACGTTGGTTGGTTTAAACCTGTTCACCAATCTAAACAACAATTGTGCATATTTTGAAGCTTTCAACGAATTTTTCGCGATGTCGCTGATTCGTCGTTTGTTTGATTTATTGATGGTTGACCCGGCACCAAAATCGTTGATTTCAATTTCGATATTAGATAGCAGTAATTTTGCTCGTATCGATTCAATATCACTAAAAACATAAAATGGTGTTTGGTCTTTTATTACATTGTTGTACAATTCATACACAAAAGGAGAGTGAATGCCATGTTGATTCCTAGCTTTAAAAAAGTAGTTTAAATAGTTTAATATGAGGTGGGTTTTATTCATTAGACAAATTTTCACATTGTTACATTGTTACATTTTCACATTGTTACTTTACTCGCATTTTGATAATAAGCTAACGTACATTTTATTTCCGGGTAAGAAAAATCTTCTCCCAAATGGTGTTTTATTTCACTTAATAAATTGGTGTCTAATTTTTTAATGGTATCCATAATTATTTTCATTTTTTCCTCCTCAACAAATTCTTTGATATTGATTAAACCAAGTCCAATATAGTGAGCCAAATGCCCTTCGATGGTGGTTGTTGCGAAACCCCTTTCTTTGGCAATTTCAGCAATACTTTTTCCTGCTTTGTATAAGTCAAAAGTTACTTTTTTAGTATCAATTTTTTCTTTTTTCTCTTTCGTATCCTTCCTTCTAACTTCGGCCTTCGGTCTTCCGACTTCGGTCTTCTCCACTTTATCAGGAATAATAGAAGTAACCTCTTTTATTCTATCTGCATGACTTATCCCTATGTTTTCTTTAGTAAACTCCACATTATTTAACGACGATTTTAACAAAGCCTCTACTTTTTGAATAGATTGAATTTGTTTGTAAAAAACACCATCCAAATCAACCAATTCTTGCAAATAAGCTTTTACTTTCTTTTTGGTACCTACCTCTTCAATCTTAGCTAAAATAGCTTTCGAATGTGTTTTTAAAATGGGTAAAAAATACTCTTTTGCTGAATTTACTCTGGCTAACAAAATAGTTTGGTAATCAGTTTTTTGATGTGCAAAAATTTGATTGACTTGATTGATAAATTTATCAGCTGTTTCCTTAACTACATCAACATCTTTCATCAATTGATTCGCCCAATCGAAATACTGTTGTTTTTCCGACCTTTTTTCATCTTTGCCATAACTATTTACATGCATAAACAATTGCTGTTGTAAAAAATTAAAATCAAAACCGGCAACAATGTAGTTTTTTAAAAACTGCTGCGACTCGTCGGTTAAAAGATTGGTTAAGGTATCTTCTGTTGGTTTGGTTTTCCCAAAATTTGCAACGGTTTCATCGCTCGTTAAATTTTTAAAGTTGATTTTAGAACTCAACACCAAACCATCTAATGATGTTAATCTCGACAATGCCACATAAACCTGACCAGGTGCAAAAGCATGTTCTACATCAATAATTGCTTTATCAAACGTTAACCCTTGACTTTTATGTACCGTAATTGCCCAAGCTAATTTTATAGGGTACTGAGTAAACGTACCAACAACATCTTCAACAATTTCGTTGGTAACATCGTTTACTTTGTATTTTATGTTTTCCCAAACATATTTATCTACCGTTATTGGTTTGGTTTTGTCTTCAAATTCTACTTCAATTTCATCATCATTTATGGAAGAAACAACTCCTATTTTGCCATTAAAAAAACGCTGACCTCCCGATGGATCGTTTTTAACAAACATAATTTGAGCTCCTTTTTTTAGCTCAAGTGTTAACTCCAACGGATAAGCATTTTCGTTAAAATCATCTTTAATCTCTGCCTTAAAAAAATAGGATGGATTTTTAATTTTTGTTAATTCGGTATTGTTTAATAAATCGGCACTGTTGTTATGTGTGGTAAGTTTAATATAATTTTCTGTAGGTTTTGGTTTAAAATCGGGCTGATAATGCTGGTTTAATACTTCCACATCGTGTTCGTTAACCGTATTATTTCTTAAATTATTTAAAATGGAAATAAAAGTGTTATCGGTTTGACGATAAATTTTTTCTAACTCAATGTATAAAGGTGGGTTATCAGCTAAAGCATAAGCATCAAAAAAAAACTGGCTTTTGTAATATTGTTTTAAAATTCGCCATTCGGCATCTTTTACCACTGGAGGCAATTGCAACAAATCGCCAATAAATAAAAGCTGAACACCTCCAAAAGCTCTTCTGTTTCTCCGTACCGATTGCAAAATGGTATCAATAGCATCCAATAAATCGGAACGCAACATACTTACCTCATCAATAATCAACAACTCCATTTCTTGCAACAATTTTCGCTTTACTCTGTTCATTTTCATTTCTTTGAGTAAAGAATTTTTATTGTTGCTCCTGCATTTATTGCTGCAATGCCAGTTGGTGCAGCAACCACCACATTTTTAAAGGTATGATGAATGATGTATTTTAAGAATGTGGTTTTTCCGGTACCCGCTTTTCCGGTTAAAAAAACATGCCGATTGGTATTGTTGATAAATTTGGAGGCTAGAGCTAATCTATTATTTTCGACAGATGAAGTTATCATACCGTAAAAATAGCAACTTTGAATTGAATAAAAATGGGTCATTAATAAATTTTTAGAGATTAACACATTTGATTCTTACATTTGAAAAAATTCTCGGTAAACTATGAAATAGCCATTAACAAAAAGTTTGTTGTAAACAAACACAAATTGTAAACAAACACAAATGAAGATAGGCTATTCCATATGACATATAAAAAACAATAGATATTTACATATGAAAATAATTATTGCAGGAGCAGGGGAAGTTGGTTTTCATTTAGCAAAAATGCTCACCAATGAAGCTCAAGACCTTTATATTATTGATCAAAATATTGAACGTTTACAGTATGTTCAAAACCATATTGATGTTATTGGTATTAAAGGGGATGCAACCAGTTTAGGGGTGTTAAAAGAGGCTAAAATCAGCTCTTGCGATTTGTTAATTGCAGCTACCTCCATTGAAGAAATAAACATGCTTATTTGCATGATTGGAAAAAAATTAGGTGCAAAACAAACCATTGCCCGACTAACCAACTACGAAACTTCGTTAAATGAACTGGAAACCTTTTTTAAAGAAATGGGGGTTGATACTATTATTTCTCCTGTAGAATTGGCTTCAAAAGAAATTCAACGATTGGTTAACCAATCGTTATTTACAGATGATTATGAATTTGAAAACGGAAAACTTTCTGTTTTTGGTATCGCGATAGGTAACAATTCACAATTAATTAATAAATCTATAGTTGATACCTCCTACCTAAACCCACACCAATCGTTTAAACCGCTGGTATTTCTCCGTCAGGGTAAAACTCTAATGGTTCAAGCTGATTCGGTGCTTAAAGAAAATGACATCGTTTATTTTATTGCTACCCCGGATGGTATAAAAGAAGTTACAAATATTTGTGGTCAGGATTGTTATGAAATAAAAAACATAATGATACTCGGAGCAAGCAGAATAGCAGTTTTAACTGCCGAATTGTTAGAAAAAAAATACAATGTAACGCTTATTGAAGAGAACAAAATAAGGGCTGAAGAAGTAGCTGAAAAACTTAAAAAAACACTGGTAATTAATGCCGACGGCAGAGATGTCTCCATTTTAGAAGAAGAAAATATTGATGATATGGATGCTTTTATTGCTTTAACAGGTAATTCTGAGACCAACATCATCACTTCTTTGGTAGCCAAATCGCATGGTGTTCGAAAAACTATTGCACGGGTAGAGAACATGGATTATATCAATCTTTCACAAAACATAGGTATTGATACATTAATCAATAAAAAAATTATTGCAGCAAACGAAATAATAAAATACATCAGAAAAGGAGAAGTTCAAGCCATTGCCAACCTACATGGGGTTGATGCGGAAATTATAGAGTTTAACGTAAAGGCAAACACCAAAATAACACGCAAGCCACTTCGTGAACTTAAATTACCTAAATCTATGAATGTAGCTGGTATTATTAGAAACAATAAAGGTTTTATTCCTTTTGGTGATTTTCAGATACAAGAAGGCGACAAAGCTGTTGTTTTTGTTCAAAACAGTGACATAGAAGATGTTGAAGAATTTTTTCATTAAACCAATATGCCAAAAAGCTTAATTAATATAAAAGTTGTAGCTAACGTTGTTGGTACTTTAATTGTCATATCGGGTATTTTAATGGCATTTGCCATACCTTTTTCTATTTATTATAACGAAGGTGGCTTATATCCATTAATAATTTCATCTTTAATTACATTAGCATTTGGATTTGGTTTTAAACTATATTCCAGAAATAGCGAAAATGCTGAAATAAAAAAACGAGACGGTTTTATTATTGTAACCTTTGGTTGGTTATTAATGGTTTCGTTCGGAACATTACCTTATCTATTAAGTAATTCCATTCCTAATATAACAAATGCTTTTTTCGAATCTGCCTCTGGATTCACAACTACCGGTGCTTCTATTTTAAATAACATTGAGGAAATACCTCGTAGCATACTTTTTTGGAGAAGCATGACCCAATGGATTGGTGGTATGGGAATTATTGTTTTAACCATTGCCATTTTACCTTTATTGGGCGTTGGAGGAATGGAATTGTTTGCTTCAGAAGCTCCGGGTCCGACAAAAGATAAAATTCATCCCCGAATTAAAGAAACTGCAAAAAGACTTTGGGGAATTTACTTATTGCTCACTCTTCTCGAAACTGTTGCATTAATGTGGGCAGGGATGAATTTTTTTGATGCCATTAATCACTCATTAACAACTCTTCCAACAGGTGGATTTTCGACCAAACAAGATAGTATTGCTTATTTTAACTCTCCCCTAATAGAGTATATCATTATTGTTTTTATGATTATTGCAGGTATTAATTTTAATTTAATTTATTTCGGAATAAAACTCAAATTTAGAAAGTTTTGGGAAAATGATGAATTTAAGTGGTACATAGGTTGGATTCTATTGTTACTTGTATTAATAACTCCATTTGCATACAAATACAATGGAGGAGGTTTTGAAAAATCAATAAGAGACTCGTTGTTTCAAATTTCCAGCATAGTATCTTCTACTGGTTACGCTACAGCAGATTATACATTTTGGGGAGTATTTCCAACTTTTATGTTTTTTTTAATGCTTTTTTCTGGAGCAAGTGCAGGGTCAACAAGCGGAGGAATGAAAATAGTGAGGATTGTTTTATTGATTAAAAATGGATATTTAGAATTTAAAAGACGTATTCATCCAAACGCAATTATACCTGTTCATCTTAATAATATGGCTGTGCCAAATAAAATCATTTATAACCTAATGGCTTTTGTATTCTTATATATTTTTATTTTTACCATTGGGTCTCTTGCTCTTACTGTCACCGGAGTTGATTTTATGACTTCAATAAGTGCGGTAGCTACAAGTATGGCTAACATTGGTCCAGGAATAGAGAATGTTAGCCCGTCTAAAAATTTCTTTCTACTTCCCGATACAGCAAAATGGATACTTTCGCTATTAATGATAGTTGGAAGGTTGGAACTTTTTACCATTGTCATTCTTTTTACTCCATATTTCTGGAAAAGAAATTAATAATTACATAGTACCGCTAATTTTTGATGCAACTAATATTTAAAAAAAATCGTTCTAAACCCATCAGTTAATTTATACCCATGACAAAAAAAATAATCTTCTTTTCAACTCTTATTTTGTTATTTTCAAACCTTAAATCTCAAGAGTTTTTAGGTATCCGACAAAGTAATTATTCGGGTGTAATGGGCTTGGATTTTAACCCTTCCTCAATTGCCGATAATCGAATGAAGGTGGATGTTCTTTTATTTGGAGCTCATCTTTCTGCATACAACAACCACGCTTACTGGTTAAATAATAACGGTTTATCAAAATTTGTAACTGTCGATTCTGTAAATCAATATACCAATGCACAGTTCTACGAATACAACAATAGAGGAAATAAAGCAAGGTCAGCCTTTATTCAAACAGAAATTGATGTACTAAATTTTATGGTTTCCATCAATCATAAAAGATCCATTGGTTTTCAAGTAAAAAACAGGACCTTTTTAAATATTGATAATGTTTCGCCAGAATTGATTCGTTTAGCAAGTAACGAATGGAATTACATGCAACTGTTTAATTTGAATTTAAAAGACCAAAACATGAACTTGTCCATGAACACATGGAACGAGTACAATTTTGCCTATGCTCAAATATTAAAAGAGGACAATCAACATTTTTGGAAAATAGGTGGTAAACTTAAATTGTTGCAAGGGATAGGCTCGTTTTATTTAAACACCGAAAACGTTGATTTTAATATCCAAAACGATACCACTGCCAATTTTATTAAAGGTGATTTTGATTATGGTTATTCTGATAATTTGGGTGGATACATTGAACCCAAAGATAACAGCAATGAATCTTTTTCTGCTGGAGAACTTTTTAAAAAATATTCGAACCTTGGATTTGGTTTTGATATTGGTATAACTTACGAATATCGACCTAATTACAAGAGTTTTAAATACGACATGGACAATAAAACTGACTTGTGGAGAAAAGACCAAAACAAATACAAACTCCGTGTTGGTGCTGCCATCAACGATATAGGTGGAATGACCTACAAAAAAGGAAATTTAAGCAGAAACTTTAGTTTTCAAACAGGAGTATTTGATTTGCAACAATTTGATGGTGTTGAAGGATTTCGTTCTTTAGATTCGGCTTTAATTCGATTAGAAAAAACAGGCGATGTAGCTTTTAGAAGTGATGAAGGTGAGTTTTTTATGAACCTGCCAACCCACGCAAACATTGATGTAGATTACAACATTTGGCGAAATATTTATGTAAACTATTATATGCGTTTAAATCTTTTAATTATGAAAGATAAAAACATAGTTCACTATCCCAATAATTTTGCTTTAACCCCTCGTTGGGAAAAACGTTGGTTTGGAGTATCATTACCTCTTTCATACAACAATGTTACCGGATTTAGGTTTGGATTAGGTTTAAGAACAGGCCCTTTTGTTATTGGTACCGGCGATTTAGTACCTTTGTTTGCAATAAACAGCAGCAGCACAAAGGTAAATGGTGGTGATTTTTATTTTGCTATTAAAATCCCTATCTTAAATCCAAAACCAAAAGATAAGGATAAAGACAAAGTTTCCGATAAAAAAGATAAATGTAAAGATGTTTATGGTGTTTGGGCATTTATGGGTTGCCCGGATACGGATAAAGATGGTATTCAAGATTCAGAAGATGATTGCCCGTTAGATAGTGGATTAGTTCAGTTTAAAGGATGCCCTGATACTGATAGTGATGGCATCATGGATAAATTAGACAGCTGCGTAACTGAACCTGGTCTTCCTGAATTTAGTGGTTGTCCGGACACTGATATGGATGGTATTATGGACAAAGAAGACGATTGCCCATTAGATAGTGGATTACACGAATTTAAAGGTTGCCCCGATACTGATGGTGATGGTATAAAAGATAGTGAAGATAGATGCCCCACATACCCCGGACCCATCTCCAACAAAGGTTGTCCGTTAAAATTACTCTCTATTTTAGATAGCTTAAACGAAATATACCTCACCGATACGTTATTTTTTGGTCAGGAGAAATTTAGGTTTAATCAATTACCTACAGATAAAAGTTATTTGTTTGAGTTAAGCAACTCCGATGATAGTTGTCCTGATTATATTGATATAGATGTATTTAATAACGATTCCATTACAACCATTAGAGCATTTAAAACCGATTCGACTAAATGCACTTACGCATCTGTAGTTAAAGGTGAAGCTCTTGTACTTTCTGCCGAAGAGCAAGAAGTGTTAAACACTGCTTTTAGTAATCTGGAATTTGAAACCGGAAAAGACATTATTAAAGAGAGTTCATTACCTTCATTAACAGAATTAGCTTTATTACTGGAGAAAAAACCTGATTGGGGTTTAAAAATTGAAGGGCATACTGATAATGTAGGTAAACCGGCTAAAAATCTACTGCTTTCAAAAAAACGTGCTGAATCGGTTAAAAATTTCTTACAACAAAAAGGAGTTGATGCTTCTCGTTTTGATGTAAAATGGTTCGGCCACACCAAACCTATTGATTCTAACAAAACTCCTGAAGGAAGGCAAAAAAACAGACGTGTTGAAATGACGGTAATTCAAAACTAAATATAATGTTATATTTTGTTAATAAATTTTTGATTGTGTATCAAATTTAACAATCATGTTTTTAAATAAGTTTTTAATCTTTATTTTACGTAAACTTAAAAACTTATTATTATGATTAAAAAATTACTCTCTTTAAGTGCTATAGTAGCACTAACTGCAACAACAATTGTTGCACAAACCAACATGGGATTTGAAACATGGGGACCAACAACTGCAAGCCCCAACAATCCAACTGGATGGGAAACTTTTAACACTGGTAACTTTGGCGGTCCAAATGGTACCACACAAGAAACAGCAGATCCCGGAGCAGGAAGCATTTCTGCAAAAATGGTAACCATGACAGGATTTGGAGCTTTAACCGGTGGTGCTGATACTATCGCTGGATTATTAGCATTAAATGGTGATTTATTAGGTGGTAATCTAATTGGTGGAGTTGCATACACACAAAAACCTATTTCAATGGATTTATTGTTTAAATCGGCTCCGGTGGGTGGTGATACTTGTGTGTTATTTGCACAATTACAACATTATGATGTTGGTTCATCAAGTACAGTTGTTGACGGTCAAGCGGTTTTTATGATTAATATTACCGTTCCTGTTTGGACATCTTTTAATATTCCTTTTAACTATTTTACTACAGATACTCCTGACACTTTAATCATTTTTGCTGCATCAAGTGCAGGAGGTACTATTACCACCGGTTTACCACAACCAGGCTCTACATTTTGGTTAGATGGTTTAGTAATTAACAACCCGGTAGGTGTTAATGTAATAACTAATACCGAAAGAATTGCTGCTTACCCTAATCCGGCGTCTTCATCTATTAAAATTGCATTAAACAATACAAAAGCTACTAGTATTAAAATTACCAATATCACTGGTAAAACTGTAAAATCAGTAAGTGTTATGAGTAATGTTGTTAATGTTAACGTTGAAGAATTACCTGTAGGTCTTTATATTTATCAGGTAATGAACAATAATGATGTTGTTTACACCAATAAAATTAACGTAGTAAGATAACTCACGACATACCTATCTATAAAAAAAGGCTTCCATTCATAACGGAAGCCTTTTTGTTTGTCCAATTTGTCCAAGCGGTATAAATTAAGCTCTTTCTTTCCAAATAGTAATTAAATGAATCATGGTCATTACTGCTTTTTCCATGTCTTGTACACTCACGTATTCTTGTCGTGAATGAATACCCATTTCTCCGGTAAATAAATTAGGGCAAGGCAAACCCATAAACGAAAGTCGTGAACCATCAGTTCCACCACGTATGATAACCGGTTTAGGTTCTATTCCTGCTCTTTTCATTGCCTCTATTGCATTATCGGTAACAAAAGGTACTGTAGTTAATACTTCTTTCATGTTTCGGTATTGTTCTTTTACCTTAAATGCTGAGGTAACACCTTTATGTTTAGAAACTACTGTATCCAATAAATTTTTAAGCCTATTTTCATATTCTGCGAGTTTAGAAGTATCATGGTCACGAATGATAAATCCTAATTTTGCTTGCTCTAAACCGCCATTAAAATAAGTAGGATGCACAAAACCTTCTCTATGTTCTGTAGTCTCCGGCGACCACGAATCTTTTGGAAGTGCATCAATAAATTCTGAAGCCACTTTAATGGCATTCACCAACTTATTTTTTGCATAACCGGGGTGTGTAGAAACTCCATTGATGACAATATCAACTCCATCTGCCGAAAAGCTTTCATCTTCAATTGAACCCAAAAGTCCACCATCTAACGTATATCCATAATCAGCATTTAAACGTTTCATGTCAATGTGTTCCACTCCTCTACCAACCTCTTCATCTGGAGTAAATAAAATCCTAATTGAACCATGCTCAAATTCAGGATTGTTTATCACATAATTTGCAAAATCCATAATAATGGCTATTCCTGCCTTATCATCAGCACCCAACAAGGTGTGTCCACTAGCTGTAATAATATCGTCGCCAATTTTTTCTTTTAAATACGGATGTTTATCGGTAGTAATAATTTGGTCATCTACATCGGGCAAAACAATGGGAGCTCCAGTATAATTTTTATGTAAAATTGGTTTTACATCTTTTCCGCTGCAATCAGGAGCAGTATCCATGTGTGCACAAAAACAGATGGTAGGGATTTTTTTTGATGAGTTACTTGGAATGGTTGCATAAACATACCCCCAATCATCCATAGCGGCATCAGAGACTCCAATAGCTAGCAATTCTTGAACTAAAAGTTGCCCTAAATCTTTTTGTTTCATGCTCGATGGAAAAGATTCCGATTTCGGGTCAGATTCGGTGTCTATCTGAACATATTTTATAAAACGATTTGCTACTGTTGAGTGGTAATTTTTGATGTATTCCATAACTTTATTTTTAGGACGGCTAAGTTAGTAATTCTTTTTTGTGCCGTCAAGTTATTAAACCTCATTATGCATCGGTAATAAAATTTGTCTATTCGCACCACACTCTTAGCATGGTGAACAAAAAAACTGTCACTTTGATTTCTATGACCTCATCAACCACTTAAAAAAATAAATCCTAAAATTTTGATAGAAAGTCATTTAATGATTGAGTTTATAAAAAATCAGGATTATGAAGCGGTCAGCAAACAATTAAGAAGTACACATAAAGAGTTTGTACCTACATAATTATTTCGTTAAGAATAAAAACTATTAAACTTTTTCCAACAACTGTTTGTGCCAGCTATTTTTTAAGGGTGTTTTCCAGATGGTGTCAAACTCTTTTTTAGTGGTAATGGTGTTGTTAAAAACAATGGTATCATCTGTTAATTCACCTTTTTCGTACAACGTAGCAAAATCATTCATTTTTACCCCTGTTGCTTTACCATTTTTGAGATAAGCCAAATTCATTCTGTTTACCAACTCTACTTCTAATTCTTGCTCCAAATCTTTCATTAAACGAACGGCTCTATCTTGAGCAGAACCACACATTCTATCACCTTGCTCATCTACAAAAAAGACAATAAACAAGTTATGTAGCACATCAAAATCTGCTTTTAACAAACTTCCGTGCGATTCCCAAGTTGATACAAATTCGTCAACTCTTACTTTTATAAAATTTACATCATCTTCATCTAATGGTTTCGATGATTGGTAAATCCAAACTTTACTGTTATCAGGGAAATTTTTATATGCTTCGTTCATGGTGTTCGGTTTAATGTTCAACATTTGAGGTTTGAGGTTTTTAACCTTGAACTCAAAACAAAATTAGTTATAAATCGTTCGCCTTGGCAATTAATTCTGCTAAATCAAAAATTTTAATTTCTGTTTCTTTGTCTTTTAGTTTTACGCCATCAGTCATCATGGTCATACAAAACGGACAACCAGTGGCAATAATATCCGGTTTTAATTCGATGGCTTCTTCAGTACGCTCAATGTTTACTTCTTTATTTCCTTTTTCTGCTTCTTTAAACATTTGACCACCTCCTGCTCCACAACAAAATCCATTGGTTTTGCAACGTTTCATTTCCACCAATTCGGCATCTAATTTTTCAATCAAAACTCGCGGTGCTTCATAAACATCATTTGCACGACCTAAGTAACAAGGGTCGTGAAAAGTAATTTTTTGTCCTTTAAATGCTCCGCCTTGAATGGTTAATTTACCTTCGTTGATTAAGTTTTGTAAAAACTCCGAATGATGCAACACTTCATAATTTCCGCCCAATTCTGGGTATTCGTTTTTTAACGTATTAAAGCAGTGAGGACAAGTGGTTACAATTTTTTTAATTTCATACCCATTCAATACTTGAATATTTCCCATGGCTTGCATCTGAAACAAAAATTCGTTTCCGGCACGTTTTGCAGGATCTCCTGTACAACTTTCTTCGCTTCCCAAAACAGCAAAATTTACTCCCACATTGTTTAAAATCTTAACAAGCGCACGTGTTATTTTTTTTGCTCTATCGTCGAAACTACCTGCACATCCTACCCAAAACAACACATCAGGGTTTTGCTCTGAAGCCATCATTTCTGCCATTGTTGGCACTTTTAATTCACTCATATTTTGTTAATTTAAAGTTCAACGTTACTGGTTTTTGGTTTTCTTGTTGACTGATAACTTTCTTACTCATCTTTCCATTTTAATCTATCTGCCTGAGCAAACTGCCAAGGGGCCCCGTTGTTTTCAATGTTGGTAAAAATACCGGTCCATTCCGAAGGAGCTTTCGACTCTTCCATAATTAAATATCTTCGTAAATCTATAATTACTGAAAGTGGGTCGTTATTTACCGGACAAGCTTCTGTACAAGCGTTACAACTGGTACAAGCCAATATTTCTTCTTCGGTAATGTAATCTCTGATGAGCGATTTACCATCATTAAAATCTTTACCATTTTTATCAATCCCATTACCTACCTCAACCAATCTGTCTCTAGTATCCATCATTATTTTACGTGGCGATAACAATTTACCGGTTATGTTTGCAGGACAAACAGATGTACATCTACCGCATTCGGTACACGTGTAACTATCCATTAATTGTTTCCAAGTTAAATCGGTAACATCTTTAGCTCCAAAACGTAAAGGTTCTCCTTGTGGTTCGACTGGAGCTGCATAAGGGTCGGCTGCCGGGTCGAACATTAATGCTACTTCCTTTTTAACAGCTGCCATATTTTCAAACTGACCTTTTGGTTCTAGTTTCGAATAAAATACGTTTGGAAATGCCAATAAAATGTGAAAATGTTTTGAATAAGGTAAGTAATTTAAAAATGCAAAAATGCCTACAATATGAAACCACCAAAGCGAACGTTCCAGCATTATTAAACCACTTTCGCTTATACTACTTAAGCTTGAAACAAATAATCCACTTATAGGAAATGAACCTACTTGTGTATAATGAAATGAATTTAAATTTTGCAAAGAAGAATCTGCAGCATTCATAATCAAGAAAGCTGACATTAACAACACTTCGGTAATTAGAATATAATTGGCATCAGATCTAGGCCAACTGGTCATTTCTACCCCAGAGAAACGTTTTAATCGTAATACATTTCTTCTGATTAAAAAGATTAAACAAGAAACCAACACCAACAAAGCTAAAACCTCAAAACTCGCAATTAAACCATAATAAAAACTTCCTAAAAATGAAAACAAACGGTGAGTACCAAAAATTCCGTCCAAAACAATTTCTAATACCTCAATATTAATGATGATAAAACCTGCATAAACAATAATATGAAGCAAACCTGCAACAGGTCGAACTACCATTTTTGATTGACCTAAAGCCACTTTTGCCATTAACAGATATCGTTCTTTTTTCCTGTCGGAACGATCAATATCTTTCCCAAGCTTAATGTTTCTAATTATAGTTTTAACATTTTTAGCAAATAATGCTGATGCAGCTATAACAAGTGCAATAAAAATTATCGAGGATATCATCATGTTAAAGTGTTACTTAATCTTTATCTTTTCTACCAAAAACAGAAAAATGAACATATCGTTTTGGATTCTCTTTCATATCAATTAACAATTTGTCCATATCTTTGGTGGCAGCTTGTAAATTAAGGTATAAACTATCGTTATTTATTAATTGTCCCATAGAACCTTCTCCATTTTTAATTTTAGCCATTATAAACGACAAATCATCAAAAGTAGCTTGAGCTTTAGTTAAGGTGGTATTCATTTGAAGTGCAGCTAGAGAATCGCTGAATGTTCTAAAGTTTTTTAACGTAGGTTGCAAATTTTTCATGGATTGATTCATGGTTTCAGCAACCTCTTTGTACGAATTAATGGTAATACTCAAATTTTGTAAAGCTTCAGAAAAACGTTGTTTATTTCTGTCGTTTAACACCTCCTCTACATCTTTTAGCACCACATCCAACTGAGACACCGTTTTATCTAGTGATACCATTAATTTTTCAGCTTTATCCTTTAACGGTAATACTTGCTCAGAAACATCATCAAGCATCGACTTTTCTAAATCGGCAATTAACGTATCTTTTGAAGCAATATCCTTTTTACTTGAGCCTAACTTTATGGCAATGGCTTTAGAACCTAAAAAATCCATGCTCACCAAACTTGCAATAGAATTGTTTGGTATTAAAAAATCGGTTTCAGAAAAAACCATTTCCACCACAATTTGACCTGAATTGTTAGGGTGAAAATAAATGGATTGAACCACTCCAACTTGAAACCCATTAATTAAAACAGGAGAAGATTTTGCCAATCCGGCAACCGAAGGATATACCGTATAAATCGTTTTGTGTTTGTATAATATGTTGGTTCCTTTTAAATAATTATATCCCCAAACAAGCAATGCTATTGCTAATAATGAAAAAAAACCAACCCTTACTTCTTTTGAAATTTTCATGAATACATTCAATTGTTCACAAATATCGTTAAAGCAATTTACATAACAAAAAAATGAATAGTGAATCGAAGTTATTTTTCTTGAAGTTTTATGGCTTCACTGATTGGAATTCGAATTCCATCTTTAAATGCAACAATAAAAGCATCTTTAAACCCTTTGTCTTTTAATTGCAATTGAAGGCTATTGGCATCGCCCATATTTTTTTCTTTGCCATAAGTATATCGATATAAGCCTCCGGCTTCATATAAATCCACACCTTCTAAACCACTAAAATTTTCAGGTTTCAATTCTGTTTTTACAGATGATGTTGCAATTTGAATTTTAAACACGACACCTTCTTCTAACTTCGTACTTCCGTCTTCCAGCTTCTTTTTGTCTTTTCTATTATTTTTATCGTCAACAACTTTGGGCACTTCAACTACTTCAGTCTTCTGACTTCCTGCTTCTAGCTTCTTGGGTTCTTCTTTTATTCCTTTGCTTTCAATTTCGTATTTATATTCTTTAAATGCTCTAAAAATAGCTGAAGCCATATAATCTTGCCCAATATCAGAAGCTAAAAATTTTTCTTCTTCTTTGTTGGTTATAAATCCTGTTTCTATTAAAACACTTGGCATGGCAGTTTGGTGTAACACTAAAAACCCTGCCTGTTTAACTCCTCTATTGTATCGTCCAACTTTTTCAGTAAATTCTTTTTGAACTTTGGCGGCAAAAATTAAACTTTGCTCTAAATGTGCACTTTGAGTTAATGTTAATACGATGTATGATTCAGGAGAATTTGGGTCAAAATTTTCGTATTTCGATTTATAATCATCTTCATATAAAATGGAAGCATTTTCACGTTGTGCTACTTTAAGGTTTGATTCTGTTTTATGCAAACCCATTACATAAGTTTCAGTTCCAATTGCATTTGTTACTGTTCCTGAATTTACATGAATACAAATAAATAAATCGGCATTCGCCTTGTTTGCAATTCTAGCCCGTTCTGCCAATTCTATAAAAACATCTGTACTTCTGGTGTAAACAACTTTAACATCTTTAAAGTTCTCTTCGATGTACTTTCCTAATTTTAAAGAAATGGAAAGAGCAATATTTTTTTCATTGGCAATAGAGCCCACACAACCACCATCTTTTCCACCATGCCCGGCATCAATAACTACCGTTTTTATACCAAAAAAATCTTTTGAGCCATTGGCATATCCCTTAAAAAAAAATGAGGCGGAGAAAACAAGAAACAAGCCAATCGTGCGTTTTATGGCAGACTTGTTATTATTATTGCTATTGGTTTTAAACATAACTGATGTCAAATTTATTTTTTTAATTTTGAGACCTATAAAAGGATGGAGTATTTTATCACAACACCAATGTTAATAATTCTAAGCTTTTAAGTTTATAAGCACTTAATTTGTGAAGAATTTAGTTTAAATGAAAGACAACAACTATACCAAGCTTTTTTGCACCTTTAATACACTTCTTGTATTACTATTTGGTATAACCCCAAATTTGTTAGTTGCCCAACAAGATACCCTTCAAACCGATAGTGTCATTGTTTTGTCTATCGATTCTTTTATTTCTAAAGATGCCATGAAATCGAAAGTTGAATACAAAGCAAAAGATTCAATACGCTTTGACATGAAATCGCAACAAATATTTTTATTTGGCGAATCGGAAGTGCATTACGAAGATTTAGAGCTAAAAGCCGAAGAAATTGAATCGGATTTAGATTCGAATATTGTTACCGCAAGAGGAAAACAAGATTCTACACAAAAATATTTTGGAGAGCCTTATTTTAAACAAGGCACAAAAGAATTTTATGCTAACCAGATAAAGTACAACTTTAACTCTAAAAAAGGGTTGATTTCTGATGTAAAAACTCAGGAAGGAGAAGGATACATTCATGGTCAAAAAATTTATAAAAACCCCGATAACATTCTTTACATTAGAAACGGAAAATACACCACTTGCAATTTAGCAGAACCTCATTATCATTTTGGAGCGAATAAGTTAAAAATTATACCTAACGATAAAATAATTACCGGTCCTGCCGATTTATTTATTGAAAGTGCTCCTAATCCTTTTGCTATTCCTTTTGGTTTTTTCCCAAATACACCAAAACAAAAGTCGGGAATCATTATTCCGTTACCCGGCGAAAGTGAACAACTTGGTTTTTTTATGTTAAATGGTGGTTACTACTTGTTTGTGAACGACCATTTAGATGCTGAATTTACTGCCGATTTTTATTCTAAAGGAAGTTGGGGAACTAAGTTTAACTCCAATTATAACAACAGGTACAAGTTTAACGGAAGAGTGGAAACCAATTATTCGGTATTTAAAAATAGTGAAGAAGAATTTCCTGATTACAGCGAAAAAAGAGACTTCTTTTTTAGGTGGAGACACAATCAAGACCCTAAAGCACGACCAACGAGCATTTTTTCGGCGAATGTAAACTTGGGTACCAGTACCAACTTTACCAACAACTTTAATACGAATGCAACCGATTATTTATCAACCAATTTTAGCTCTAATATTTCTTACACCAGACGTTGGGACAATAAACCCTTTACGTTAAACATCAATGCATCACACAACCAAAATACTTTATCGAAACAAGTAACCGTGCGATTGCCTGAAATAGCTTTTAATGTGGCTCGTATTTACCCGTTGGCAAGAAATACACCTGAATTGGTGACTAGAAAATTAAAAAACGGTATTCAACATACCATCCCTGTCAGTACCTCTTTTAAAGTACTGAAATACTTTACGTTAAACCCTGCTGTAAATTATACGGAATTGTGGTATTTAAAAACAATCAACAAAACATGGGATACATCGGCTACAGGAAATGTTAGAACGGATACCATCAATAAATTTGAAAGAGGAAACACGTACAGTACTTCTGCCAATTTAACCACCAAACTTTATGGCATGTACAACTTTAGAGGCAATGGTATTAAAGCCATACGGCATGTAATTACACCGGGTGTTGGATTGAGCTATACTCCTGAAAATAACAGTGGAATAAGAACCTATACCGATACCAACAATATTTCAACTAAATATTCTATTTTTCAGGAAGGTGTTTATGGAACTACCCACACGGCAAAAGCAGGTTTGTTAAACTTTAATTTGTTGCAAAGTTTCGACATGAAATACAAAACAAAAAACGATACCGACAATACCCTTAAAAAAGTTACTTTACTGGAAAATTTAAGCCTTGCCACAAGTTACAACCTTTTAGCCGATTCGTTTAACTGGAGCAATATTAGCATTGGTGCCCGTACCTACCTGTTTAACAAGTTTAATTTAAATTTTAATGGAACTCTTGATCCTTATGCATTGGATACTGGTGGAACTAGAATAAACAAATCGCATTACAGCGAAACCGGTGGTTTAGGGCGGTTAACCAGTGCCTCGGTAAATTTAGGTTTTATGCTAAAAAGCAAAGTGGCCAAAAAAGTACAAAAAACCAGCAAATTTGCTACCGAACAAGAGTTGGCTTATGTAAACTCGCACCTCGACGATTACATTGATTTTGATGTGCCATGGACACTAAACTTTGCTTACAATGTGTATTACAGTAAACCGGTTTTTGAAAGCTCTAAAAGTGTGGTGCAAACCATAGGTGTAACAGGCGATGTTAGTTTAACTCAAAAATGGAAAATTGGTTTTGCTTCAGGTTACGATTTTCAACAACACGATTTATCGTACACCAGTTTAAATATTTACCGTGATTTACATTGTTGGGAAATGGACATCCAATGGATACCACTCGGACCACGGCAAAGCTATACCTTTACCATAAAAGTAAAATCTGCCATGTTGCAAGATTTAAAACTGATACGTAGAAATATACCAAGTATCTTCTAAAAAATTAGTTACATTTGAAAATGAATAAACCTCAATTCAAGCTGAGTATATCTACCCAAATTGATATAGATATACTCATTTTTTTTGTACTTTAGTTGAGGGTATAAACAAGTTAGTGGCAATTGTAAGAACCCATGAAAATCACAGTTGAAGAATATAATAATGATTGGCCCAATAAATTTTCCGAAGAACAACTGGCAATTAATAATGCACTTCTTAATTTTTCCCCAACAATTGAACATATTGGAAGCACGTCAGTTGTGGGGCTTGGTGCAAAACCTACAATTGACATTCTTGTTGGACTGAAAGATAAAAGCCATTTAGACGAAGTTATAAACCCAATGATAAATTGTGGCTACACATATTTTAAACTTTATGAACCGTCTTGGCCGTCCAGACGACTTTTCGTAAAATTAACACCATTAAAGAACTTAGTCCCACCTAAAATAATTGGTATTGGAGAGGAATATATTGGTGGGAAAGATTTTAAATCATTAGCAAACATCCATATTATAGTTAAAGACACATATGATTGGACCAGACATATAGCATTTCGTGACTTTTTAAATACATATCCTGAAATTAAAGACAAATATTACAAATTAAAAAAGAACTTATCAGAACAGGAATTCAAACACCAATTTGAATATTCTGCTGCAAAGGATAGCTTTATAAAAGAGACCGAAAAACTTGCTTTAACTTGGTTTCATAAACAATCCTGTAAAAACAACAGCCACTAACACGGGTTTTGCGTTAGTGGGCGGACAGTGCGAATAAAAAAATTTGAGCAATTAATAAACGTTGGTGCTGGCAGACAGTTTTCGGTTTCAAAAGCCAACCAACGCAAAGCCCGAAACCGTTAATAATTTCTATGAACAAAAAAATCCCTCTTTCGAGGGATTTTTTTATTTAACATCTATCAATTCTACATCAAAAATTAATGTAGCTTTTGCAGGTATAATGGGTGGATAACCACGTTCGCCATAGCCCAGCTCTTGTGGTATAATTAAACGGGCTTTTTCGCCTACTTTTAGTAAAGCAATGCCTTCGTCCCAACCTTTTATTACTTTTCCTTGCCCCAATGGGAAATCAAGTGGTTGTCCACGTTCTACAGAAGAATCGAACATTTTGCCATCTTGTAAATAACCCGAGTAATGTACTTGAACCATTTTATTGGCTTCGGCTTGTTTGCCTTCTGTTTTGTTTAGTTTAATAACTTTTAAACCGGTAGCAGTAGTAACAGTATCTTTTCCGGTTACATCAAAAGGTTTAGGTGCTTCAATAATATTAAGCAACTCAACTTCAAAAATTAAGGTTTCGTTTGGTCCAATTACACCGCCTGCACCTTGCGAGCCATAAGCCAATTGAGGTGGAATGGTAAAAGTAGCTTTGTCGCCAACATTTAATAAAGCAATGCCTTCATCCCAACCTTTAATCACTTGTCCTTCACCTAATTTAAAGCTAAAAGGTTGTCCTCTAAATACAGAGCTATCAAAAATAGAATCGTTTTTTAGTTTACCAGTATAATGTACTTCTACTTTGTCGCCTGCCTGAGCACGTCTTCCGGTTCCTTCTTGGGTAATTGTATAAATTAATCCTGATTCGGTTTTAAATTCTTTTCCCACTATTGTTCGTTTTTTGTTTAATGCAGAACAGGAATACATTAGCACGATGGCTAACAGTATTCCTGTCCAAAATTTATAGGTATGTTTTTTAGTCATTTACTTTTATCAGTTCTACCTCAAACACCAATGGCATTAACGATTTAATAACACCACCCGGAGGAGGATTAGAGCCATAAGCCAATTGATTAGGTAAAAAGAATTTATATTTTGCACCTTCTTTCATCAATTGTAAACCTTCTGTCCAACCTTTAATTACTTGGTTTAAACCAAAAGTAGCAGGTTCGCCTCTGTTTACAGAGCTATCAAAAACAGTTCCGTCAGGAGTTGTTCCGTGATAATGTACCGTAACACTTGAAGTTGCAGTTGGTTGTTTTCCTGTACCTTCTTGCATTACCAAATATTGCAAACCACTTTCAGTAACTTTTACACCTTCTTTGGCTTTGTTAGCTTCTAAAAATGCTACCCCTTCTTTTAATACTTTTTGGGTTTCAGCCAAACGTTCGTTGCTTGCTGCATCTGATTTTCGTTTAAAATAAACAGCTACAGCTTGTTGAAGCATTTCTGCCGAAATGCTGTTTTCACCTTTTAAGCCTTCTTTTATACCTGCAACAATGGCATCTACATTAGCTTCAGGGAATTCTTTTTTAATGCTTTGAGCCATGTTTACACCAATACCATAACTTACACTATCTACTTCGTTGGTTAAAACAAAGTTTTTTGGAGCTACTGCTGCCGGAGCAGCATTTTTATCCTTTTTGCTTTTTTGAGCAGAAACTGTAGTAACAGAAGCTATTAACACAAAAGTTAAAAGCGAAGATTTAATCATTGAAATACGCATCATTTATTTTTTTATTTAACTATTTTAATTAATTCTACTTCAAAAACCAATGGCATAAATGGTTTAATAGGGCTTCCTGGTTGAGGATTTGCACCATAAGCCAATTCCTGAGGGATGAAAAATTTATATTTAGCACCTTCTTTCATTAACTGTAAACCTTCAGTCCAACCCGGTATAACTTGACTTGCATTAAATGTAATGGATTTTCCTCTTTCTACCGAACTATCAAATACTGTTCCATCAGTAGTTGTACCATGGTAATGTACTTCAACATTAGATTCAGCTGTTGGTTGTTTTCCTTTACCTTCTTTCATTACAATATATTGTAAACCGGAAGCGGTAACTTTAACACCCGGTTTAGTTTTGTTTTCTTCTAAAAATTTCTCTCCCTGAACTTTAACATCACCAAATTGTTCATTAGCAGCTTTTTCAGCTTCTGCTTGTTGTTTAATCATGGCTTCCTGTTGTTTTCTTTGGAAGAATGGTTGTAAAACACCTTGTAAATTTTCAATAGGAATGTTAAGTACAGCAGAATCTAACACATCTTTAAATCCTTTGATAAAAGCGTCGCTATTGGCTTCAGAAAAATCTTTAGCAATATTGTTAGCCATATTTGCCCCTAAAGCATAACTTACTGAATCGATTTCGTTGGTTAAAGTAAGGTCAGCAGATGATTCACCTTTATCGCACGACATGATTGAAACTGCAATTATTGCAGGTAGAATGATTTTTTTCATAGTTCTTTTTAATTGTTTTTTGTTATTTTATATCAATAATTTCTAATTCATACACCAAAGGAGTAAAAGGAGGCACAATTCCGGTGGACGAACCCTTATCTCCAAAAGCGAGCTGCGAAGGTATGATAATTTTTGATTTTTCTTTATTTTTCATTCCTAATAATGCAACATCTAAACCTTCAATTACTTGGTTTGGTGTTCCGTAGGTATATTCAAAATAATGCTGATAATAGGTATTGTCAAACTCAATTCCATCGATAAAGTTTGCCTTATATTTTATAATGATTGTTTTGCCTAATTCTACCGAATTTCCTTGTCCGTTTTGAATGGTGCTCACATAAATTCCATTTCTTTTTTTGATATTTTTAAACATT
>JACPDX010000006.1:0-33679 GCA_016183805.1 Bacteroidota bacterium | reverse complement strand
ATTTTTACATATTTATTCAGCATCATTTGTTCGATTAATTCAGGGTCGTTTTTAGCTTCAAACTCGCTGTTTTTATCAATTGTTAAAAATTCATAAATTTTAATGTAGCCATCTAAAAGCATAGTATCGTTAGGTAATTTAACATTAAAATGTTGTTGTTTTAAAATTCTGGCATTTAATTTAAAATATACACTATCGCCTTCCTTCAAATCGGCTATTAAAGCGTAAAAAGGGGTGTTTTTTGGATTAAAAGGCACTAGTTCGTACTTATTAAAAACGGTATCAATTCCGGCTACCAACTTTATGGAAGCTCTTACAAAGTTGTCTTTTTCAAAAGGCATATCGTGTTCGTCGAATGCCAGTAATTTGTAACTGAAATTTTCATCAATAACTGTAAACTCTTTTTTTTCGCGTTTACAAGCTAAAAAAGAAAGTATTGTAAAAAATAAAACAACCCTTTTCATTTTACTTTAACTTGATTAATTCAATATCATAAATGATGGTAGAGCGTATTGGTATTTTTTTAGAATCACCCATTAAACCATGTGCCAAATGCGATGGGATAATGATTTTAGCTTTGTCGCCAACACTCATGTAACATATCGCTTCGTGCAAACCACTTTCAACTCTGTCGCTACCAATTTTAAATTCTTCGGGTCCAAACTCTTTTGTAGAATAACAAACGGTACCATCAATTAGCGAAACTTCGTACGATACCACCGCACGTTTTCCGATGGTTGCTTTTTCGCCATGTCCTTTTTTGTAAATTTGGTATCTTAACCCTGTACCTGTAACTATTACATCAAGATTTCTACGCTTTACATAAGCATCAATTTGCAACGATTCTTCTTCAGCAGCAGCTTTATTGGCATTAATCAACACTTCTTTTACTTGTTGTTCGTTTAAAAAAGTATTGTCGTTTTTTTCATCTTCTTGACAAGAAAATAGTCCAAGTAAAATATAAAGAAAAATCAGTTGTTTCATGGTTATTGGTTTCGGTTTTGGACTAAAAGCTAGTGAGTAATTAACACTACTTCATTGTCCACCACTACAAAAGTAAATAAAAAGCATCAAAGTATAATAACCTACAAACACCCATTTGATTTTAGCCCATGTGTGTGTACGTGCATTATTTCGTGGTGCGGTAGGGTGGAAAGGTTATCCCTATTTTAATTGGGATGTACTTGGCACAGAAGTGTTTGCATTGGTATTTCTATCAAATAGTTTGTTAAATTGGTTAAAAATACGCTGCATCACTCTCAAGTCGTCTGTAACAATTTCTGCCGTACCAGTCATTTCTGGCGTAAAAGTCAGCAATTTGTTGTACGAACTGGTCATGCCGTTGTTCAACGTTATTTCTATCTGATAACTGTTTTCGTTAGGAATTTCAGTCAATTTAGAAACGACACCTTCCAAATGTCCAAATTCATAAGAAGGATAATTGCTGAGTTTTATTCTTGCTTTTTGTCCTGTTTTTATTTTACCAAAACCAGTAACAGGAATGGTTGCTGATGAATTTTCTCCAACCAAACCAACTTACCCGAAGTTGGAGCGATAAACGAATAATTTTGCTGCCAGTTTTCAATTCCGTTTTCGATTTCTAATAAGTTTGCTTGAATATTATTGGTTAATGTACGCTCACTTTCTCGGTATTGAAATGCTGCATCGTTTAACTCTTGCTGTAAATTGATTAAAGCTATTTGTTGTTCTGTTGCTGCTTTCTTTAAATTTTCAAAGTCCATTTGTTTCTGACGGAGCAAAGTTTCTTCTTTATAAAATTCCATTTTGGCGATGTAACCCTTTTCATGCAATTGTTTTTCAGCTTTGTATTTGTCCTCTGCATTTTTTAACTCTTGTTTTAAAAGTTCAAGTTGAAAAGACGAAATTTGCACTAACTTTTTATATTGAACAATTTTGCTTCTTAGGTTATTAATTTTTTGAATGGAAAAATTGTTCTGTTTCAGTTCTTGTAAATCTTTTAAGTTTTTCTGTAAGTCGTTAAAAGAGGTTTGTATTGCACCAAAAACATGGTTTTCGGTAACTAAAGGGAATTCATTTTTACTTGACTTCAAATATTCTCTAATCTCTAATGTATAATTTTTTAAAAATTCAATTCCATCTTGCGTTACAGGATTTTCCATTTCGGCAATGATTTGGTTTTTCTCAACTGTTGAGCCATCTGCAAGTAAAATATTAGTCAGTTTGCCAGAGCTTTTAACTACCAATTTTACAGGAGGTTCTAAAGTTGTTAATGTTGCATTTCCAAAAATAATATCGGGGTACTTAATAAACCACGATAGTGTAACAAGCATAACGATTAACCCAAAAATTAATGTAATACCCCAACGTATCATCCAACTAGGAACGGCTGAAATAATTTCTTGAACTTCATCGGAGCGGATTTGCTCAATTTTCGGAACAGCAACTTTTTTAGCAATACCGTTTTGCCCTGTATCAAGTACTGGTGTGTTTAAAGTATCTTTTGCTATTTCGGTAGTTTCAGGCATTTATCTTTTCTAATTCCAACTGATTTTTTATCAAATTATAATAACTACCTTTTAGATTGATTAATTCTTGATGTGTTCCTTTTTCAATGATTTTACCTTTGTCTAAAACCACAATTTGGTCGGCATTTTTTACCGTGCTTAAACGATGTGCAACAACAACGGCTGTTTTATCTTTGAAAAATTGATTCAAGTTTTCCATAATCACCTTTTCGTTGTTGGCATCCAGCGAACTAGTAGCTTCATCAAAAAAAATATATTTTGGATTTTTATAAACTGCTCGGGCAATAAACAAGCGTTGCTTTTGTCCGCCACTCATACCAACGCCTTCTATACCAATTTTTGTGTTGTAACCTAAAGGCAATTGTTCAATATATTCTTTAATATTGGCTACTTTAACGGCTTTTTTTAATCGTTCTTTGTCGATAATTTCGGATCCGATGGCTATGTTGTTGGCAATGGTATCGTTAAAAATATAGCCGTCTTGCATAACCACGCCAATGTGTTCTCGCCAAGCATGGTGCGAAATATTAGCTAAATGATGTTGCCCTAAATGAACTTCGCCCTGATTGGGTTCGTAAAATTTTAGCAACAATTTCATTAAAGTGGTTTTTCCGCTTCCGCTTGCTCCAACTATGGCAGTAACTTTGTTGGCAGGAATGGTTAAACCCAATCCTTTTAATACTTCTTCTGGACTTCCTGTATAACGAAAATGAACATCTTTTAACAATAAATCAGCATTGGTTGGTATCTCTTGAATTTTTTCATCTCCAACTTTTTCCTCATCTTCCCGATTATGAATTTCTGATAATCGTTCTAAAGCTATTTTTGCGTCTTGTGCCGAATGAATAAAACCGATTAACTGTAAAATAGGGGAGTTAAGTTGTCCAATAATATAAGAGATAGAAAGCATCATACCTAAGGTAAGCTGTCCGTCTATTACCAATTTTGCAGAAAATATAGTGATGAGTGTGTTTTTTACCTCATTAATAAAATTAGAACCCAAAGTTTCAGTTTGGTTTAAGGTCAAACTTTTCATCTCAATTTTAAACAATTGGGCTTGGAGATATTCCCAACTCCATCGCTTTTGTTGTTCAGCATTGTAAAGCTTTATCTCCTGCATACCATTAATTAACTCTAAAACTTTACTTTGTTCACTACTTACTTGCGAAAATCGTTTATAATCCAAGTCTTTTCTTTTTTTTAAAAAAATCATTATCCAAGCAAAATATAAAATGCTTCCTATTAGAAATATAGTAAATATTTGAAGACTATACCAAGCTAATACCCCTCCAAAAATAAAAAGATTGAATGCGGAAAAAAGAACATTAATAGAAGAGGTTGTTAATAACTTTTCTATACGTTTATGATCATTAATCCGTTGAAGAATATCTCCTGTTAGTTTAACATCAAAAAAAGCAATGGGTAGGTGCATCAATTTAATAATGAAATCAGAAATTAAAGAGATATTAATTCGGGTACTTAAGTGTAATAATATCCACCCCCTAATAAGTTCTATACTGATTCTTCCAATAAACAAAAAAAGTTGAGCAGCTAAAATAAGGTAAATAAAATTAATATCCTGATTTTGAATACCGACATCTACTATACTTTGAGTTAGGAATGGAAAAATCAATTGTAGCATACTTCCTGCTAAAAGACCTACAATGAGCTGAATAAGAAATTTTTTGTATTGAAATAAATATTTAATCAAAAAAGAGAACCCTTTTTTTGATTCCACATTATCGTCAATTTCAGATTTTTTTAGTTTTGAAGTGTGGTTTAATAACAGTACGACTCCTTCCTCAGTTAATTCAGAGGCATTATTTCCAATCCACTTCTTTATAAATTCATATTTATTGTATTTTAATAATCCATGAGCAGGATCAGAAACGAAAATTTTATCTTTTTTAACTTTATAAACAACTACAAAATGTTTCTGATTCCAATAAACTATACAAGGAAGGGGGGCTTCACTAATTAATTTCTGATAATTGATTTTTACGCCCAATGTCCTAAAACCTATCTGCTCCGCTGCTTTTGCTAACCCTTTTAAAGCTGCTCCTTCTCGAGTTGTTTCTGATAATTGTCTAAGTTTTGATAATGAAACATTCCTACCATAATATTTGGCAATAATACGTAAGCATGTTGCTCCGCAGTCCATCTTATCAGGTTGTTTATAGAAAGGAAATAGAATCATTTTTTAGAAAAGCAAGATTTCATAATAATTTTTTATTTTTAATCTAAAGCTAACAATGAAGGTAAGTCATGATCTATACATCTTAATAATTGGTATCCTATTCCTGAGCATCCTGTCATTAAACCAGGTTTATAAAATAATGATGGATTAAAACCGAAACGCCAACCTAAGTCTTCTTTTTGTGAAAGAATAGTTCTTAATATTCTTAAATAATTTATTTCATTTTTATATTTCGATGATTCTATCAGAAGGTCAATATTGCCCATTTTTCCATAGACTAAATTATCGTTATTTTTAATAAAACCATTTTTAATAGTGGACTCTATAGATATTTTCAAGTCTTTTTCTAACACCTTCTTAAAAGAGTTTGAAATTTTTTTATTTTCTAACAACTTAACTCTTACTAAACCTATACCAGGAGCTCCATGAGACCACCCATAACTTTTATATCTATCGTTATCATTTACAATAAAATCTCTTCTATCTAACCAATTCTTAAATTGAGAATCATAAAAAGTATTTTCAAAATTTATTATCTTCTGAATAATCTCTTGATAATTAATATTATTTGTAAGATTGAATGCTTTAAGAAATGCTAAAGCATATCCAGACGAACCATGAGCTAGTCCAGTTAATGGTTTTTTATTATACTCTGGAAGCCAACTGACAAAATTATCTTCAAATATAGCATCTTCTATCAACTTATCACAACAATAATTTATACTGTCTAAAATGATACTCTTATCTTTTGCATAGGGGTAATATTTACATAATGATATTAAAAAACCTGCACGTCCTTTTACAAGAGAATTAGCTTTACTTTCGTCTATTAATTTTTTAAAATCTAAAGTTTCTATTATATCTTCTAAGTCAGAAATGAAAGTTATGTCTTTTGTAATTTCATATAATATTGTTAATGAATACAGTAAGCCTCCTAATCCTGTATGAACTCCAATATTTGTGGTGTTGTGAATATCTTTTTTTATACTTTCTATAAGGTAATTATATATTTTATCAGCAAATAATACGTATTTCTTTTCTTTACTTATAAATGCTAGTGTTTGAAAAAAGATTAAATCCCCTAACAGCCCATTATGAAAACTATAATCAGTTTCTTCTATTGAATAAACCTCATTATTTACTCCAGAAAACTCGATATTTAACCACGAAGCATATTGATTATTTTGAAAAGAAATATTCATTAACTCATCAGCAATTCTTTTAGTTTCTTCAAAAAGATTAATTTCCTTCTCTATTATTTCTGAAGGGTTGATATTGTGCATTATCTTTTTATTACTTCTTTCATATCCCAATATCGAAGCTCTAATAACCCATTCTTGGCGTTTCAAATCTTCTTTTGAAATATTTTTAAAAGAATCATTAAGACATTTTTTTGAGGAATAAAGAAAAAAATCATCGATTTCACCATCATTTACTGTATGTAGTTTTTTTGAACTAAATTCAGTAAAGAAATAAGGTATATCAAAATTAATTAAGCTATTTTTCTCAATTTCAATAACAGGTTCTAAATATTTAAAATGAGCTACGTGACCCCACAACCAATCAAAGTGCATATCTATTTTAAATCCATTTGTTAATAATGAAGGATGTGTTTCTTCTTTCAGTAAATGACTATATATTAATGTGTCTCGAACTAATACTCTTATTTTACAACCTTCAAACAACTCATTTATCAGGTTTGTTTTTTCGTCTTTTGAATTCAAAAAGATATTATAACAATTAGAAAAACCCTCAACTATAAAATCTGCAAAATCTAATAACCTATGTTTTGATTCTTTCGTAAAAGGTATATTTCTATTATCTTTAAAATAGATATCTTCACTATCTAATTTCCCAGTTTCAGTGTTAAACTTCGTTTTTTTTAGTGGAGATTTTTGCCCACTTGGGTCAGCAAGCCCTCCCAACTCAAGATACCCATCTCCTACATCCATCATAAATGGTAAAAGAGTAACTTTAGAAACGTTATCAAAAGATAATAAACGATCGTCCTTTTTTTCATTAAATTTAGGCTGAAATAAAGTTTCAATGTCAATTACCATGGGATTAGATAGAGAACTAATTATATTTTCAAAATGTAAATCCCCACCATTTAATAAATAAAATACACTCAAATGAACACCTATCTTGTAATAAAACTCCTGAAGTAATTTAGTATCATTAGTCTTTTCATGAATTATAAACTCCTGCCAACCATAATCTAATTTACTTATTGTTTTTGGTGAAATTATTTCGTGTTTCAGTTCAGAGGAAAGATGTTTAATAAAAAAATTAAATTTCACATCTAATTCTAACGAATGTGGCTTATATACAATTTTTTTTCCTGATTCAAAATTTATTATTGATACTGTTTTTCCTTTATTATGGCGATCTCCTAATCCAAAGTCTATAGATAATACACTATCTTTTTCTTTTAAAGAAAATTGATTATGAATTTCATTAAAATCATCCAATAAACGATTAAAAAGTTCTATTAAATTACACTTTAATCTAACAATCTCATCTTTTATTAATCTATATAAAACAGGATATTCATTATAAAAATGGAGTTTAAACTCTATTTCACGTAATTTTTCATAAAATAAGTTTGTTTTTTCTTTTCTATTAATTACTCCCTCATTATCAAATGTAGATTCCCAAACCTTAAATTCATAAAAAATGGTTTTTTCTGAAAGTTTCTCCAAATTATCACATAGATATTTTATAAAAGAATTAATAATATTTTTTTTATTTTTATCTAATATTACTTTAAATTTAGTATGTGAAAAAAAAATATCTATTTCATTTAGATGAGTATTTATAATATCTTCAAATAAAGTTAAGTATCCTAATTCATTATTTGTCAGACCTAATAAAGTAATATCTTTTACAAATTCATTAGGAATTTTTTTTTGTTTTTTTGTTAGGTAAAATTTTATGAGATTTTTGAATTGACTTGGTTGTAGATTTTCTTTTCTTAGTTTTTCTGAAAAAAAATCAATTTCATTAACAAATAATTGTTCTTTCCATTCTGAATATATTGTTTCACTTTCAAAACTTATATCGTGATTTTCTTCATTTACTTTATGGTGAATAACTACATTTCTTAATTCACTAATAATAAGCTCTCTCATGCTAAATGTTCTTATTTAATAAAATAGGCTACTTTAAAAGTAGCCTATAATAAATTTTTAGAGGGTAAGATATTAACCTAATGGACTTAACCATGTACTTAATCTTCTACAATTTGTTGGTGGGTTTGTTGGAGAACATTCTCCACTAATTGTAAAAATCCAACCACTACCTTGACCACCTCTCGCATTAGTAAGTAATTCTTCATTTATCTCTACTTTTTCAATAAATTTTTCAAATTTATCTTCTTTTTTTACTTTTTTCATTTTTAAAGTTTTTTGAATTAATAAATATCCCTTTTAGGATTTAACGCAACAATAGTAAGATTTATTTTTCATAAAAAAAATGATGTAAAAATATTTTTTGTTTAGTGTATGTATTTACTTTTTGTTTAAAAATAAATTACGTAAACATACCTATTTTGCTATGTATAAATACCGTAATGAACAGTGAATTATGTATAATAAACATTTATTCTGATGGATTTATATAGCCTAATAACTCCAATTCCTTTAAATTATTTACTGAGTATGTCTTTCCATCTTTTAAAACAAATAAGTAATCACAAAGGTCTATATAAGTTCTATAAGAATGGTCTGTTATTATAAATCCTTTGATTGATTTTTCAATATTAATTAAAGATATCACTTTTTCAATATGGAGGGGCATTAATTGGGAAAATGGTTCATCTAATAGTGTGAATTTCGAATTCATTTTTATAGCTAAAAAGACTTCAATTAATCTTCTTTGTCCTTCCGAAAATTTATACATACTGGATTTATATCTTGTTTTAAATTCTGGAAAAACATTATGAAATTGTTCAAAATCAATTTCATAATGATAAAATACTTTTTTTAAATTTATTGAGGAAGGAATAAAGTTTGTTTGAGGTAAGTAGGTTAATAAATCAGGTCTTTTGTACAAAGAAAAAAACGATTTATTGTCTATACGTGTAGATTTACTCTCACATTTTAGACTACCATAAATTATTTTTAATAGACATGATTTACCTTGCCCATTACGACCTAAAAGCCCAGTTATTTTACCTGTTTCTGATTTAACATAAATATCAGATAGAATTTTGCGATTTTGAAACTCTAATCTTATACTATCAATATCTAACTGGTGTTTCATCTATAGTTATGTACTAAAATAATTGTAACTAAAAAAAGAATAAAATCAAATATTAATAAGACACTCCATAAAACAGTTTTAGAAACCCCAAAATTAAGATAATAATAATACTCATTTTCCTTTCTAATATTTACAAAATAATAAATCAAAAAAAGAGAGAATACTTTAAACCAGAACAAAATAAAAAAAGTTTTTATCCCAAAAATCCAATATAAGAACAAACATCCAAGAGAAATAACAGATGATAAAAGAAAGAAGCTCAGATAAAAAACAAACACTACGTTCATTTTTTTTAGAAATCTTATTAATACTGCTAACATAAACAATTATTTTATTGCCTTTTTCTTAAAAAGAAAAAAAGATAACGTAATAACAACTACAAATATTGAAATGCTTACAATTTCAGAAGTGGAAATTCCCATCCAGTGGTTAATATTAACAAGGTTATCTATATTTAAGGTGAAAATCATAGGGAAAGCATAAGGGTAATAAATAGATTTATCCCAACCTTGAGCTATTATTAAACCTAGAATACTAAGAAATGTTCCAATAGAGATAGGGATAACCAAGTTTTCAAAAAATAAACCTAGTAAATATTGTATTGAAATAATTCCAAAAACACTCACATACAATTGAAATGTTAATTTAGCTATATGATAAAAATCAGGTGAATACATAAGAAAACCGAGTTCTTTGTGTATTATGCCTAATATTAATCCTGAGAATATCACACAAGTGCCAAATAAGATTAATGAGAATAATATCTGAGTTAGTAAAAAAAGTAGTTTGCTGAAAAATAAAAATTCCTTTCTCATAGGCAACACAAACAACTTTTTCCAACTGTTTGAGGTGTGCTCGATTTGTATATTTAATCCAATAGTAATAATAATAAACAATGGGAATAAAAGAAATCCAATAGCTTTAAAGTTAGTCTTAATTAAATCGTCCCAAGGATTAGTATTTAATTCTGGAATGAAGTTATGAAACCTAAAAAGATAAACAAAAAAATATACTAAAGGTATTAATGCTGAGCCTATCAATGTAAACCATAAAGTGAATGAATTCTTGGTTTTTTTGATTTCAACTAAAAAAGATTTAATAAGCATATTTATTTAGTAAGTTTTAAAAAAAGGGTTTCAAGACTGTTTTCTTGTTTTGAGAATTCATATAATTTAATATCATTATTGATTAAGAGGTTTACAATATATGGAATTTCTTCTTTGTTAGTGACCTCAATAATTAATCGATTATTTTCTACTCTATTACAGATATTTAATTCATCATTTATCATTGTTGATGCCTTTTCAGGAGAATCACAATACATAAAATATTCAGACTTATTTATCAGGCTTTTTCTTAAATCGGAAATCTTGCCATCAAATAATATACCCCCATTGTTTATTATTCCTACATCTGAGCAAGTATTCTCTATTTCTCCTAACAAATGACTTGAGATAAATATTGTTTTACCCTCTTCTTTATTTAATTTAAGTAACAACGCCCTAATTTCAGCTATTCCTTGAGGGTCTAATCCATTTAATGGTTCATCTAAAATCAACAATTCTGGGTCATGTAAGATACTTAGTCCTATCCCTAGTCGTTGTTTCATTCCTAACGAATAGTTCCGTACTTTCTTTGTTGAAGAATTTTGTAAACCAACTATATCTAAAACATCATTAATCCTTTCTTTTTGAACTCCATAATATAAGGCAAAAAGTTCAAGATTCTCTTTTCCACTTAAATTTTTATACAATGAAGGGGATTCAATCAATGTCCCGATGTTTTTATATAAATATGTTGTGTTACGATTTATACCTTCTCCCTTAATATAAATCTTTCCACTATCAACCTTACATAAATCTAATAATAACCTAATGATAGTAGTTTTTCCCGAGCCATTTTTACCTAAAAAACCATAAATTGCTCCTTTTGGAACAGAAAACGTTACATTTTTAATTATCTGTTCATTCTTCTTATAAGAGAAACTTATATCTTTTACCTCAATCATGTTTTAAACTTATTACAGGGTAAAATTACATATTACGAACAGAATTAAAGTTATTTTTTCAATTCTTGTTGTTTCAAAAATTTGTTTTACCATTTTTTTTGAGCGTTGGAAAAAAAGCAAATTAGTACCTTTTTCAGGTACTAATTTGCTTGTGCTTCGGTTTTTATGCATTACACACAATTTGTTAGTAACCGAACTCGATAGCTATCTAGAGGCAGAGTTGCTAAAATGCCATGTTTTTATTATTGTTCCTTTTCTAGTTTCTTGTTGACTTGTTCCTAACGCCTGTTACCTAGCCCATAACCTTTATTAATTCTTCAAATTTTTGTATGGTTTCTTCTAAAGTTAAATCACTTTTTCCGCCGGCAGCATAAATATGCCCTCCGCCGTTAAAATATTTATTGGCAAATTCGTTTACATAGCAATCGTCTTTTGAACGGAACGACATGCTGATATCTTTTTCTTTTTCGGTAATTAATGCCGAAAATTTGATGCCGTTTATGGATAATGGATAGTTGACCAAACCTTCGGTATCGCCCTTTTTAAAATCAAATTGTTTTAATTCTTCCTGACTCAAAGAAATGTATGCTGCATTTAACTCTTCAAATACCTTCATTTTATTGGTCAATGCATAACCCAATAACCTTAATCTTTTTTCTGAATACGTATCATAAACTTCCTGATGAATTTTAGCACCGTCAGCACCCAATTTTAAAAATTCGGCAATAATTTGATGCGTTTTTGCTGTGGTTGACGGATATCGGAATGAACCTGTATCAGTCATAATACCACAATACAAACATTCCGAAATTTCTTTGTCCATTTTATCCAATTCACCCAGTTTATCAATAAATTCATAAATCAGTTGAGAAGTTGAGCAACAATTGGTATCAACAAAATAATAATTAGCAAAATCCTGTGGATCTTGATGATGGTCGATAACCACTTTATAGGAATTTGTTTGAGCAATAAAATCACCCATTTCATCAATTCGTTTTAAACTGTTGTAGTCTAACGAAAATATTAAATCGCTTTTCTGAATGATGTCTTTTGCCTTTTCGTTGTTTGAATCAAAATAAATAATTTCTTCTACTTTCGACATCCAGTTTAAAAATGTTGGAAATCCATCAGGTACAATTACGGTAACATTTTTGTTTATTTTTTTTAAAAACAAGTATAATCCTAATGACGAACCAATAGCATCTCCATCAGGCGATTTATGAGTAGTAATTACAATACCTTTTGAATTGGTGATGAGTTGTTTTATATCTTGCATTTACCTTGTTTATTATAAATTAAAAAGCCCCGCAATAGCGAGGCTAAATTAATATTATTTGATGGATTAAAAACCTGTCCCGTAAAATCCTTGTTTAGCAGTTGTCATATGTTCGATTAAAATTCCAACGCAACCCATTTCGCTCGATTTCATTAATTTTCCTTTACCTTGAGATACTCCTTTAGCTTTTCCTTCACCACCAGCATCAGGTATTGATATCTCTAAAATTAATCTTCTAGTTGTTTCAACAGTAAACTCAAGTTCAGAAGCATAGTTATCGGTAGAATTATCATACAATAACTCTTTTTGCATTTCTTCTACTATTCTAGTCTCTTTAGTAATTACATCTTTTTGTTCACCTGTTGGATTACCATCGGCATCATAAAGATCCTCTTTCTCTTTTTTCTCTACCACTTTTTCAACTTTAACTCTTTTGGTTTCATACACTTTAAAAGTTAATTGGCTCCCAAGATTTTCATCGTTACACAATGATATTCTATAATCCTGACCTTTGTACACAATCACACTTAATTCTGATGTTTGACCTTTTGAAAACAATGCACTTTTAGATTGTCCGTTAGGTTTATACATTTCATTTTCTGATGGAGAACAGAATTCTGTATGAAAATAATTACAATATTGAGCTTTTGATATAGTTGGTAAAACCAGAAGTGATAGAGCAACTAAAAATATATTTATTTTACCTTTCATAATTATTATTTTTTATTTTTTGTCCCGATAGCTATCGGGATTGACACAATAGTTTAAGCCTGAGCTTTAACAATATTGTTTCTTATTTCATTTACTTTATTTTTAATTGCATTAAACTGTGCTTCGGTAATTTTAATGTTTTCTCCACCACCAAGCACCATTTTTTTAGCACCCTCTTTTTTCTTTAACGAAATACCAGAAGCTGATGATTTTTCTTCTAAATCATCAAAAGCAACTTTTAATTCTGTAAACCATCCTAAAGCTTCTGCAACATCTGCTTCGGCTTTATATTTTTCTAAATAAGCTAAAAGGTTGTCTAAAGTTAATTTTTGGTCGGCTAACCGTTCAATGGCTGCTTTGTTTTTTGTATAACTAGCAGAGTTACACACAATATAAACGGTTTCTAACCATCCGGCAGAAGCCACTAAACCTAATTTACCACCTTGTTCGTTTTGTTCTAGATACTCAACAACAGCAAAATAAGAGGTATTTGTAATAGCTACTAAAGAGTCGGCATTATCTAAATTATTTTGAACCCTTTCGATTAAAGCTTTATCAAAAGCAGATGACAAACCAATTTGGTCGGCCAATTTTTGTACGCTGCCAAAATATTTAATTGACTCCTGATATTCTTCAAAAGCAGCAGTATAAGCTAAATCAGCTGAATAGATACCAAAATTTAATGTTTGTTGTTTGGGGTCGGTATAAGAAGTTACGTTTTGAATGGGGTTTAAAACTGCTTTATTGTATTTTAAACCACTTTCTTTAATAAATCCAAACATTTCATCGGGCGATGGAATTTGGTAATAACTTTCGTTTTTTAATCCTTCGATTACTTCTTCAACGATGTCATCATTTGTTTCTTCTACTTTATCTTCACCTCCGCATGAAGTTAAGAATATCATTGGCAGCCCAATTAATAATGAAACTGCTAATTTTGATTTTTTAATCATAATATTAAAAATTTGCTTTTGTCAAAAGTATAAATATTTTAGTTTAATCTCAATAAAATTATTTGATAAAGATATAAATTATTGTATTCTGTAAAAATTATTTTTTAGAAATAAGCAATAAACCTACAAAAGTTAGTAATCCATTTACAATTAATATCTCAAAATTAAACTGATAACCATTAAATAATTCGACTGAATACATGTTTAAAATATAACTTATAATGGGTGAAATTATACAAATTAAAGGCACCCAATTATCCTTAACATTTAATTTGGTAAATAAACCAAAAGCATAAAGCCCTAATAGTGGACCGTAAGTATATCCTGCTGCTTTAAAAACAGAACTTATTACGCTTTCATCGCTTATTAAGCTAAATAAAAGAATGGTGATAAACATCACAAAAGAAATCAACACATGAACTCTTTTTCTAGTGCTTTCTTTTTTATCGTTGGTTTTTAAGTCAATCGAAAGAAAATCGACACAAACTGATGTTGTTAATGCTGTTAATGCGGAATCGGCACTTGAATAAGCTGCTGCAATTAGACCCAAAACAAATAATACTCCTGCAAACATATTTAAATGTGTTGATGCAATTAGTGGAAATAAATCGTCCGTTCGGGCAGGAATTTGCAAACCTATTTTATCGGCATAAATAAACAATAAAGCTCCTAAAACAAGGAAAGCCAGATTTACAAAAATCAATACAATGCTAAACGTGAACATATTTTTTTTAGCATCGTTAATGTTTTTACAAGTAAGATTTTTTTGCATCATGTCCTGATCTAAGCCTGTCATTACAATGGTAATAAACATTCCGCTAAAAAACTGTTTTACAAAATGTCGCTTGTCGTTCCAATCATCAAAAAAGAAAACTTGAGAATATTTGCTACTTTTTACTTCGTGATACAAATCGCCTATTCCTAAACCTAATTTTGTACTGATAATATAAATGGTAATACCAACCGAGATAAGCATAAATAAAGTTTGTAAGGTATCTGTCCACACAATTGTTTTAATACCTCCTTTAAAAGTATAAAGCCAAATCAACAATATAGTAATAGCAACGGTAACAAAAAACGGCACATTCCACTGATTAAATACTAATATTTGTAATACATTGGCTACTAAAAACAACCTGAACGCCGAGCCTATTATTCTCGATAAAATAAAAAATGAAGCGCCTGTTTTGTAGGAATAGAATCCAAAACGCTCGTTTAAATAGGAATAAATAGATACTAAATTTAATCTATAATAAAGTGGCATCAAAACTGTTGCAATAACAATATATCCGAAAAAATATCCCATCACCACTTGCATGTATGAAAACTGAGTGGCTCCCACCCAGCCCGGAATTGAAATAAAAGTTACTCCAGAAAGTGAAGCTCCAATCATACCAAAAGCGACTAAAAACCAGTGTGATTGTTTTTTACCTGAGAAAAATGTTTCGTTATCGGCTCCTTTAGAGGTAAAGTAAGAAACCAGAATCAACAATAAAAAATAACCTAATACAAAAGAACTTATTAATAATGGACTCATGGTTTGAGATTTGAGATTTGAGATTTGAGATTTGAGATTTCTATAACAAAAATGATGTATTTTTGGGTTTTATAAGCACTAAGAACGTATTTTTGATAACAATTAAATGTTGACAGACTAAAACTTATGCAAATTTCATCATCATCTTTCAATCAAGCTGTTGACCAGTTGTCGTCTTTACCGGGTATTGGTAAAAAAACGGCTCTTCGGTTAGTACTACATCTTTTAAACAGAAGTAAAGATGATGTCAAAGACTTTGGAAACTCGTTTGTATATTTAGCTGATGAAATTAATTATTGCAGTTCTTGTTACAACATTTCAGAACACCAACTTTGTTCGGTTTGTTCTAATTTAAACAGAAACAATCAGCTGATTTGTGTGGTAGAAAATGTATTAGATGTTATTGCTATTGAAAACACTAATCAGTTTAAGGGAAAGTATCATGTTCTAGGTGGTATAATTTCTCCCATGGAAGGAATAGGTCCGAATGATATTAAAGTGGCAGAATTAATTCATCGTGTTAAAGAAGAAAATATTACAGAACTAATTATGGCACTGAGTACCACCATGGAAGGCGATGCTACCAATTTTTATATTTACAAAAAATTAAAAGAGTTTGATGTTAAAATAACTACCATTGCTAGAGGAATTGGTGTTGGCGATGAATTAGAATATACTGATGAATTAACACTGGGTCGTTCAATTTTAAATAGAATACCTTTTGAAAACACTTTATCGCTATAAAACATGAAGTTATCCATCATCATCGTAAATTATAATGTAAGGTATTTTTTAGAGCAATGTTTAACTTCTGTTTTAAGAGCTACAACAACCATTGATGCCCAAATTTTTGTGGTAGATAACGAATCAAAAGATGGTTCGGTAGAAATGGTGAACACTCTTTTCCCTGAAGTGCTTGTTATCGCAAACAAAAAAAATGTAGGTTTTTCAAAAGCCAACAATCAAGCCATTTCTATTGCAAAAGGCGAGTATATTTTATTGCTAAACCCCGATACAGTTGTTGAAGAAGATACGTTTGAAAAATGTATCGATTTTATGGATAAACATCCAGATGCTGGTGGATTGGGAGTAAAAATGATTGACGGAAACGGTGTGTTTTTACCTGAATCGAAAAGAGGTTTACCCACTCCGTCGGTATCTTTTTATAAAATATTCGGTTTATCCGGTTTGTTTCCAAAGTCAAAAGTATTTTCAAAATATCATTTGGGCTATTTAGATACTAATCAAACCAACGAAATTGAAATTTTATCGGGCGCTTTTATGTGGATGAGAAAATCAGTTTTAGATAAAATTGGTTACCTCGATGAAAGCTTTTTTATGTATGGAGAAGACATTGATTTGTCCTATCGGATTTTAAAAGCAGGTTATAAAAATTATTATTTTCCAGAATCAAAAATTATTCATTACAAAGGTGAAAGCACTAAAAAAGGGAGTCTCAATTATGTGTTTGTCTTTTACAATGCCATGATTATTTTTTCAAAAAAACACTTCGCACAAAAAGCAAAAGCTTTTTCGTTTTTTATCAATATTGCTATTTATTTAAGGGCTTTTATGGCTATAATTGTTCGATTTTTAACAGTTATTCGATTACCGATTTTAGATACTTTTATTATTTTAATCATACTTTCTTTATTAACTTTATTTAAACCATTTATTGGTTTTCCCAATCAAATTGCAATAACCGATGAATATGGGTTGTTGAATGTGTTAACTGCTTTATTTTCGATTATAGTAGGATTAACACTAACAAAATCATATACCAAAACAGTGAACATTTCTAGAACTTTTTTAGGATTAATCATCGGCTCCATCATTCTCCTATTACTTAATAGTTCTTTTCCGACAAATTCATCCTTTTCAAATAAGTTCATTACTAGTATTTTAGTCGGAGTTTTTATATTTATTCCTTTAAGCCGGATTGTTTTATTTTACTTCGATAAACTAAAAATTAAACGGAGCAGTAAGAAAGTAATCTTAGTTGCAGGTAAAAAGAATTTTATTACATCTATTTCTTCTATCATCAAATTAAAAAATCCTGAAATAGATATTTTACATGCAAAACATGATAATATTTATGTTGAAAACGACGAAGAATATTTTATTTCCAAACAAAATCAAGTGGCAGATATTGCTGAAATATACAATGCCAACGAAGTCATATTTTCATCAACTGACATTACCTATAAAGATATTATACAGAGTATGAATATAGCGAATAGCAAGTATATTGACTTCAAAATTTCAGTAAATAATCACTTTATTATTGGAAGTCATCATGTGGAAAAAATTATATAAAAATAATAGGAATAGTTTTTTATGCAGCTAATTTATAGCTTACTTTTGCTCAAAATTTAAACCGAAAATAAAAAATCTCATGTCAAAAGTTCACAATTTCAGTGCCGGGCCAAGTATTTTACCACCAGAAGTAATCAAACAAGCTTCAGAAGCAGTACTTAATTTTAACAATCTTAATTTATCTTTAATCGAAATTTCGCACAGAAGTAAAGACTTTATTGCTGTAATGGATAAAGCAAAAGCCTTGGTTAAAGAATTATTGAATGTGCCGGATGGTTATTCCATACTTTTTTTACAAGGTGGAGCTAGTTTAGGATTTTTACAAGTGCCTTTCAATTACATGAAAGTAAATGGAAAAGCAGCATATGTAAACACTGGAGTTTGGGCTACAAAAGCACAAAAAGAAGCAAAAGGTTTTGGTGAAGTTCTAGAAATTGCTTCATCAAAAGATAAAAACTTTAGTTACATTCCAAAAAGCTATCAAATACCAGGTGATGCTGATTACCTACATATTACTAGTAACAACACCATTTTTGGAACGCAATTTAAAAATTTTCCGGTAAGCAGAATCCCAATGATTGCGGATATGTCATCAGATATTTTTAGTAGAAAAATTGATGTGAGCCAATTTGATATGATTTATGCCGGAGCTCAAAAAAATATGGGACCTGCCGGAACTATTCTTTTTATTGTTAAAGACAGTTCTTTGGGAAAAACAGGAAGAGAAATTCCTACCATGCTTGATTTTAGATCGCACATTAAAGGAGAATCAATGTTTAATACTCCTCCGGTATTTGCTGTATATGTTTCAATGTTAACTTTACAATGGTTAAAAGATAATGGTGGAGTTGAGTGGATGGAAAAAACTAATCAACAAAAAGCTGATTTAATGTATGGCGAAATTGATAGAAACCCACTATTTGAAGGTACTGCAAACAAAACTGACCGCTCAAACATGAACGCTACTTTTGTGCTTAAGGACGAAAATTTAAAAGAAGAATTTGACAACATGTGGAAAGCTGCAAATATTAGTGGAATTGTGGGGCATAGAGATGTAGGTGGTTATAGAGCTTCGATGTACAATGCTTTACCTTTAGAAAGTGTACAAGTACTAGTAGATGTTATGAAAGCATTTGAGAAAAAACAAGGTTAGAAGAAGTTGATGAGTTTAGTAGTTTATGTGGTTAGAATCAAAATACCAAAACTATTAACCTTATAAACTTTTAACCTCATATCCAACCAACCTTATAAACTAAATTAAAAATGAAAATATTAGCAAACGACGGAATAGCACCAATAGGTAAAACAATTTTAGAAAAAGCAGGTTTTACTGTAATTACAGAAACTGTTCCTCAAGATAAATTAATAGAAGCCATCAACGACAATAATTATGTTGGAATAGTGGTTAGAAGTGCAACTAAAGTTAGAAAAGATATTATTGATGCTTGTCCCGGCTTAAAATTAATTGGTCGTGGTGGTGTTGGAATGGATAATATTGATGTTGCTTATGCTCGTGAAAAAGGATTACAAGTTATCAATACTCCAGCGTCTTCATCTCAATCTGTAGCCGAGTTGGTTATGGCTCATTTATTTGGTGCTGTACGTTTTTTATACGATGCCAACCGACAAATGCCAATTAATGGCTTAACCGACTTTAACGGTTTAAAGAAAAAATACGGTAAAGGAATCGAATTAAGAGGAAAAACCATGGGGATTATTGGTTTCGGAAGAATAGGTCAATCGGTTGCAAAATATGCTTTGGGCTGTGGAATGGACGTGGTTGCTTTTGATCCATTTTTAGATAAAGCTACTGTTAGTGTAGAAGTTGCTCAACAAACTGTTCATGTCGAAATAAAAACTATTTCGTTAGATGAATTATTAGCAAATGCTGATTTCATTTCTTTACATGTCCCTGCTCCTAAAGATGGTTCAGCTGTTTTAGGTAAAAACGAATTTGCTAAAATGAAAAACGGAGTTATTATTGCCAATGCTGCCAGAGGTGGTGTTGTTGATGAAACTATTTTGATTGAAAATTTAAATTCTGGAAAAGTAGCTCACGCCTGTTTAGATGTTTTTACCAACGAACCTACTCCACGGGAAGATTTATTAAAACATCCAAAAATCTCATTAACTCCTCACACAGGTGCAGCTACAGAAGAAGCTCAAGATCGAATTGGCGAAGAATTAGCAAGTCAAATAATCACTTATTTTAGTTCAATCACTGTTAAATAAATAAAAATATGTCTGTTTTAATACCATTCAAAGCATATCGCCCAACAAAAGAAAAAGTAACTGACATTGCTTGTCGTCCATACGATGTGTTAGACACCAAAGAAGCTCGAGAAGCATGTTTAAACAATCCTGACAGTTATTATCATGTAATTAAACCTGAGATTGATTTTGCTGATGATTTTGATCATTATGCCCCCGAAATTTATAAAAAAGGGAAAGAAAATTTTGATAAACTGGTTCAAAAAGGTTTAATGATTCAAGATGAAACTGCAAACTATTATGTGTATCAAATCATCATGAATGGTCACAAACAAACCGGATTAGTTGGTTGTTGTGCTATTGATGATTATTTTAATAATGTAATTAAAAAACACGAATTAACCAGACCTGATAAAGAAGAAGACCGAAAAAACCACGTTCGTTACAGTAAACTAAATTATGAACCTGTATTTTTTGCTTATCCACATGTAAATTCTATTGATGTTTTGGTTGCAGATATTCAAAAAGGAACACCGGTATATGATATCACTACTAATGATGGAATTCAACATACCTTATGGGTAGTAAATGATGTAACAAAAGTTACTGCCATTAAAGAATTATTTGAAAAACAAGTTCCTAGTATTTATGTTGCCGACGGACACCACAGAACTGCTGCCGGTGCTTTGGTTGGTAGGGAATTTAGAGATGCTGCAAACGGTAATTCAACCGATGGAAAAGGATACAATTACTTTATGGCTGTTCTTTTTCCTGATAATCAGTTGAAAATTATTGACTATAACAGAGTTGCGAAAGATTTGAATGGTTTAGATGAAGCAACTTTCTTGACTAAACTTTCAAACAGTTTTGATGTTGAAGAAAAATCTAGCTTATACAAACCAGAAGGCTTACACCACATTGGAATGTACTTGAATAAAAAATGGTACAAACTGGTTGCTAAAAAAGGAACTTACAATGATAATGATCCTGTTGGAGTTTTAGATGTTACTATTCTTTCAAAACAAGTATTAGAGCCATTATTAAATATTGTAGATTTAAGAACCGACAAAAGAATTGATTTTGTTGGTGGAATCAGAGGTTTAGGCGAATTAGAAAAAAGAGTTGACAGCGGTGAAATGAAAGTGGCTTTTGCAATGTATCCGGTAAGTATGAAACAATTGATGGATATTTCTGATAACGATTTAATTATGCCTCCAAAAGTTACCTGGTTTGAGCCAAAATTAAGAAGCGGGATGTTCGTTTATGAGCTATGAGTATAGCAGAAAATATTCAAAAAATAAAAAATAACCTACCAGAAACCGTGACTTTGGTTGCGGTTTCTAAAACCTACCCTAACGAAGCTATTTTAGAAGCTTACCAAGCCGGACAACGAATTTTTGGGGAAAACAAAGTTCAGGAGTTGGTAACAAAATACGAAAGCCTGCCAAAAGATATTGAATGGCACATGATTGGTCATTTACAAACCAACAAAGTAAAATACATTGCTCCATTTGTGCATTTAATTCATGGTGTAGATAGTTTTAACTTACTCGAAGAAATCAACAAAAGAGCTAAAAATTGCCATAGAATTCAAAAAGTATTGTTGCAAATTTACATTGCCAAAGAAGAAACCAAATTTGGTTTTTCAAAAGAAGAAGTTATTGATTTATTAAATTCCGAAAAAATTAAACAACTTACTAATATTGAAGTGGTTGGATTAATGGGGATGGCAACTAACACAGCAAACGAACAACAAATTCGTAATGAATTTAAATCACTAAAAACCTTGTTTTCAATGCTCAACATTCATCACCTATCACTCACCACACTGTCGATAGGAATGAGCAGCGATTATAAAATTGCTATCGAAGAAGGTTCTACTATGATTAGAGTTGGAAGTTTAATTTTTGGAGAAAGAAACTATCCTTAATGACATCTTTTAGTAAGTGCTACACTTATTTCCAAACCTACATTTGGCCATAATACACTTACACCATCTGCCCCTTTGTGTTTTTCGTCACAAACTTTATTTAGCGAGGTAATGGCATCTTTCGCATTCCAATTGTTTAAGTCTAATTCACCAACCAATTTAACTACATTATCAGAAACGGAATAGTCCATTGTTATTTCTTTCTCTACATCATTGATGGTAACAAAAAAACTACATTTGCCTTTTTCATTATCACCTTCTACCCCACTTACCTGTCCTAAAATTAAATCAGTATTTAACATTGCTCCAAAAAATCCATTCACTATTGTTGCATCTCGTTCAGGATTAGTAGTATTGGTGGATTTGGTAGAAATTGTGAATTTTATAGTATTTAATACCTCTGTTAATTTAGTAGATTTTTCACCACCAGAAACTATTATTTCATTAAAAGTACCAGCAACAGCAACTTTTTCAGACGTTTTATAAGCTGTCCATTTCAAACTAATTGAATCGGTTTTTTCATATTCGTAAAAACAAGTTGTTTCAGTATTTTCTGAGGCTTTCTCACTGCCACAAGAGCTGATAATAATCGTTGAAGCTAAAAGAATTGTAAAAAAATAGTTGTTCATGGTTTTTAATTTTATGTTTCAGGACACAAAAGTAGATAAAAAAATCACTTGTATTTAAGTAATAAATTTGGATAATCAGAAATAATTCCATCCACCCCTCGTTCTATTAATTTTTCGATGGTTTCGGGGTCGTTTACCGTCCACACATGTAATTCTTTTCCAAATTGGTGAACCTTGTCTATAAAGGCTTTTGAAGCATATTTATGTTGTACAATAATTTCATCAACAAAATGATAACGTTCTAATGGTTTGAAGTTAATGGTTGTATCATACGAAAGAGGTAAAGTTGCAGATTTACCGACAAATAATTTACCAATCCTTATTTCCTTATTCAATTTATTTATCCTAAAAAGTGCTCTGTCGTTAAATGAAATTATTTTACACCAACCAAATGCATTTTTATTTTTAATAACATTCAAGATGTGGCGTTCGATGTTTGGATAATATAAATAGCTATACTTTGTTTCTATCAATAGTTCAACTTTTCCATTGATTAAGTCTATAACTTGTTCTAATGTAGGAATTTTTTCTTCAGCATAAACTTTATTAAATTTTATTCCGGCACTATATTTCAACAAATCAGCATAGTTCATGCTTTTAATAAAACCAAAACCATTTGTTGTTCTTTTTAGTGTTCTATCATGCAAAACAATAATTACATTATCGTTGGTTTGTTGCACATCAATTTCAATTCTATCAACTCCTAAATCTAAAGCTAATTGAATGGATGCCAACGTATTCTCTGGTGCTAATCCTCCTGCACCTCTGTGTCCGGTAATAATTAAAGGCTTTCTCATTTACACCAATTCAATTAACGAATAATCATGCAACTCATTATAAACACTATCTCTTTCAATGGGTTGTCTTCCAACCTCTTTAATTAAAGCAACCATTTGTTCTGTTGTCATTGCTGGATTTTGCTCCTCTGACCCAGCCATCGAATAGATTTTGGTTGAATCGTCGACAGTACCATCAATATCATTTACCCCAAAAGCAAGTAAAAGCTGTGTAGTTTTTCTACCAATCATTGGCCAGTAAGCTTTTATGTGATTGAAGTTATCTAAATAAATTCTACTCATTGCAAAAACTTTCAAATCTTCAATAATGTTTACCTCTTCAATGCCTGACATCTGGTTATTTTTGTTTCTGAATTTTAATGGAATAAACGCATTAAACCCACCCGTCTTGTCTTGTAAATCTCTTAACCGGTTCATGTGGTCGATTAAATGCTCATACGTTTCAATATGACCGTAAAGCATCGTTGCATTGGAAGGCATACCTACACTATGAGCAGCTTCATGCATTTCTAACCATTCGGCAGAAGTACATTTATCTTTACAAATTTGTTCTCTAATTTTTTCATCAAAGATTTCAGCACCACCACCAGGCAAGGAGCCTTGACCAGCATCTTTTAAGATTTGTAATCCTTCTTTATAACTCACCTTGGCCTTTCTACACATATAATCTAGCTCCACAGCGGTAAAAGCTTTTACATGTAATTCGGGTCTGATTGCTTTAATGTTTTGAATTAGGTTTTTGAAATATTCCAATCCCATTTTTGGATGAACTCCTCCAACAATATGCACCTCAGTAATGTCAATATTATTATATGATTTAATAGCCGAATAAATTTCTTCTTCCGACATTTCCCAGGCATCAAAATCTTCTTTATCTCTTAACATTTTAGAGTACGAACAAAACTTGCAATCGAACACACAAATATTAGTAGGTTCTATATGGAAGTTTTTATTAAAATAGGTTTTGTTACCGTGGCGGTTTTCTCTAATATAATTGGCAAGCATTGCCAATAAACTCAAATCGGCATTTTGATAAAGATAAAGACCTTCTTGAGGAGATAAACGATTGCTTTCAATTACTTTTTTAGATAATGTTAACAGCTTGGAATCTTTAATTGTTAGATCTAACAATGAAGAAATGCTATGATTTGTCATGAGAAAAATATTTCCGACAAAGATAAGATTATTAAGCAAAAATCGATAGAATAATTGCTTAGTTCAAACACAAGTTATTAAGAAAAAAAGAGTCCCGATTAAATCGGGACTCTCTTGTATTTTACCAAATAAATCTATATTACTTAGATAAGATAATTTTTTTAGTGGTTACCTCACCATTTGAGGTTACATTAACAAAGTAAACTCCATTTGGTTGATTGCTTAAATCTATTTTTAATAGGTTTGAATTTGTAGAAGAATTTGCTACTTCTTCTCCTATCATATTATAAACTTTAACAACACCATTATTTTTAGGTAGCATTACTTCTAAAATACCTGTAGTAGGATTAGGATATGCTACAATTGATTTTAAATCACCAATATGCGACTGAACACCTGTAGAAATATCACAAATAATTGCCACAGCGGTAGCTTTGTATAGAACCCCATAAGCAGTTAAATCTAACCAACCACCTACTTCATTTGCCCACGTAGTATTAGTTGTTGCGTCAGCTACACCCATTACAATTGTATCTCCGTCTAGTGGAGTAACATCATGGTCATAACCAATAAAGAAGCTACCAGCAGTAGCACTCATTGGTATAGCAGGAGTAATTGGAACTGATATAAATTGATTTAAATTAGCTGAAAATTGACCAGTTGTAATTGCAACAGATGCAAGAACTGTATTTGGTTTACCACCAGCACCATTAGCATTCCATATTTTTAATTTGGCACCACCTGTTCCTGATGATTGAACAAATACATATCTAACCTCAACCAATTCTTTAAGACCTACAGGAGAAGTAACTTTTGTAGCCCAACCATTATCATCGTAACAGTTGTTTCCAATAATATAACCTTCTAACGGTAAATTACATGCAGCTGCATCTTGTGTCCAATAAGCACCGCCAAAAGCTTCCGTATTCCAATCCCAACCTGCAGCAGTTGAATCACAAGTTACAGTACCAGCAGCATTTACAGTAATATATGCAACTTTAGTCTCAGTATCATTACCGGCAGCATTATCACCAACAGTTAAAGTAACGGTATAAGTTCCAGCAGTATTATAAGTTATAGCAGGTGGTGTTTGCACATTAGACGAAGCAGGAGTACCACCTGTAAATGTCCACGACCATGAATTTAGTGTTGCTGGGCTGGAAGAAGCATCAGTAAACGTAACAGATTGTGTTTCGTTAATAACAGTTGAGGAAGCTGTAAAATTAGCAGTTATAGCAGCTGTGTTACAAACCGTAGAAGTTAAAAGAGAAGCTCTTCTTGGTGCACTTGCCAATACAGCATCCACTCTTGCTTTTTGACCATTCGTAAACATGTACATACATTGATCATCTGTATAATCCATGTAGTTCATCGCCATATCGCCACCATTACTACAGGAAATATTTGTCGCAAAATTTGGACAGCCATAATTTTCATCAGCTTGATTAGGGGTATCTGAAACTTGATCTGATCCTGTACATGCTGTACCGTCATCACCCCAAATATGATATAAACCTAAGCAGTGACCTATTTCGTGAGTGGCTGTTCTACCTTTGTTATAAGGAGCGGAAACAGCTCCTGTATTGCCAAAATAGTTATAACCAATTACCACACCATCAGTATTAGCAGCACCACTGTTAGGAAACTGAGCATAACCTAATATTCCACCACCTAAATTACAAACCCAGATATTAAAATATTTGGTTGGATCCCATTGAGTAGCTGGTTTTGCAGCCTCAATAGTAGAAGTAGTGTATGATGCAACACCTGTATTAACCCTATCAATACCTGTAGTAGGCTGACCATTTGGATCGGTTTGAGCTAAACAAAATTGTATGTCCATATTAGTAGCTATACTAGTAAATACGGCGGGAGTATTTCCAAAATCAGAATTTGTTGCAGAAAAATCCTGGTTTAATACAGTAATTTGAGAAATAACCTGAGCGTTAGAAATATTTTCCCCAGAACCAATAGCATCACCGTTGTGTAAAACGTGAACAACCACAGGTATATTTCTTGACGCTTTTTGTGTAGAAGGATTGTTTTGATTTGCCTTCATAATTTGAGACATCCAGTTTTCAAATTCTTCTGGAGTTTTAACACTTGGGTCTGTCATTTTTTTCATTTGATTTACTTCTGTAGTAAAACATCTGATATGACCATCAGGAGATTTTTTTGCATTTTGAATCATATCCTGATTCGTTTGTTCATCTATTATTGCATTTAGTTGAGTTAATTTAGTAATAGGAGCCGCTTTTCTAGTAGATTGCCCGAACACCAATACTGTACTCAACACCAATGATGAAATTAATAAAGTACTTTTTTTCATGTTTTATAAAATTTAGTTTAGTTTTAAATTAGCAACTAAAATTAGCTATTTAGGTTTAAAAAACAACAATAGTATTCCATTATTCGATGAATCCTAAAATTTTAATGGCAAAAGCAACCTTTTTAAAGAATAAACGTCTTGGTGTTAGGAGTTTTTTAAAGTTAATATAGATAGGTCTTAAAAATTTTTCACTCTCCTAAGAAAAAGAAAAACCCTGCTCCCCATCAGGGTTTTTCTATTTAAAAATTTTATTAGGATTTAAAATGTTGTTTTTGTCAAAAAGGAGTTTTATGTTTTTTTGCATTTCTATTAAACCCGGAGTAAAAGCAATATCCATGTAGTCTTTTTGAACCAAACCTATACCGTGTTCGCCCGATAAGGTACCTTTAAGCTGAACACAAAGGGTGAAAATTTCTCTTATTGCTATTGGTAGTTGCATCTTCCAATCTTCGTCGCTCATTTTTTCTTTTAGAATGTTTACATGCAAATTACCATCACCTGCATGACCATAACAAATAGATGAAAATCCATATTTTTTTCCAATTTCTTTTACTCCTTTTAATAAGGTAGTTAATTCCGCTCTTGGCACAACAGTGTCTTCTTCTTTGTATATAGATTTAGATTTAACCGCTTCCCCCACTACCCTTCTAATTTTCCATAGCCGTTCTTTTTGAGTACTATCTTCAGCAAAGAAAATTTCATCACAATCATATTTCTGGAGTAGCTCCGTAATCAGCTCACAATCGCTATACAAAACTTCTAAATTGTTACCATCCACCTCAATTAATAAATGTGCTTGAACATTATCCGGAATAGTAAAAGCATAGTCTCCAACATATTTTGCTCCCAATAAAATAGCATCTCTTTCCATAAATTCCATTCCTGAAGGAATTACTCCTGCTCTAAATATTTCAGAAACGGCATCGCATGCTTGTTCCATATTTAAAAAAGGTACCAACATTAATAAATTATATTTTGGGAAGGGTAACAGTTTAAATACCGCTTTTGTAATAATACCAAGTGTACCCTCGCTGCCTACCATTAATTGAGTTAAATTGTAGCCTGTTGAGTTTTTTAAAGTGTTCGCACCAGTCCAAACAATCTCTCCATTAGGCAAAACTACTTCCAAATTCAATACGTAATCTTTGGTAACACCATATTTTACAGCTTTTGGGCCGCCTGAATTTTCGGCTAAATTTCCACCAATATAACAACTGCCTTTACTTGCCGGATCGGGCGGGTAAAACAATCCTTTTTCCTTAACTGCATTTTGGAACACTTCATTAATTACTCCAGGCTCGACCGTTGCCTGAAGATTCCGTTCATCAATTTCTAAAATTAAATTAAATCGTTCCATCGAAAGCAAAATTCCTTTATTAATTGGTAGTGCTCCGCCACTCAAACCTGTACCTGCTCCTCGCGGGGTGATGGGAATATTTTCCTGATTACAGAATTTTAACAACTGTGAAATTTCTTCCGGAGTTCTTGGTTTAACCACAACTTCAGGGTAATAAATCAAATTTTCTGTTTCATCCTGACCGTATTTTTCAAGGTTTTCATGGTCGATAAAAACATATTGTTCTCCTACAATTTCTTTAAGTTGTTGAAGATGTTTCTCGTTTATTTTATTGTAGCTCATCAGTTCAAATTTAGCAGCTAAAGGTATAAAAAAAGCCCGACACATTTAATATGTGTCGGGCTAATAATTTATGAAAAACAGAAAGTTTTTGCCTGCAAATATTTACCAATCTATAGTAATTATAGTACCTTTTTTTAATTTGCTTTCTAAATCAAAATTTGCTCCTATTTTTTCAGCTCTTTTCTTCATGTTTTCTATTCCATTTCCTTGTTTAACCTTTTCAATGTCAAACCCAACCCCATCATCTTTAATTTGAATTTTACCGCCATTATGAGAGTTTTCAATATTTACAACTAAGCTTTTTGCATTTTTTTAAAATTATCTAATTCTTTGTTCACATTATAAATAAAATAGGTATCAATTTCTCCGGTATCTTTTAAATGTTTAAATAACAATTCAATTTTAGCTTTTAAGTCAATCTCTTTTTTCTCTACAATTTCATGGGAAATATTTCGTACCTCGTTAGATGCTTCTATTAAAAAATCGAGCGACCTTTCAAATATATTTTGGGTGTCGTAATCCACTTGTTTTGTTACTTCTTCTTTAATTGTTTTAAAACCCATTTGTGAGGCCACTAATAGTTGTTGTATACCATCGTGCAATTCGCTCGAAATCCTGTTCTTTTCACCAAAGGCTGCATACGAAATAATTTTTTTACGTTTGCTTATTTTCGATTTTACTATTTCCAATAATTCTAATGGATTAAATGGTTTGGTAATGTAATCATCGGCACCTAATTCCATCCCTTTTCTGATATCTGAGTTGGTTGCCCGGGCGGTTAAAAACAAAAATGGAGGAACAATTTCTTTTTCCATACACTCGTTTAAACTTTGTAATAACTCAAAGCCATTCATTAACGGCATGTTAATATCGCATATTACCAAGTCGGGTTTTTCTTTAATAACAGCAACGAGACCTTTTCTTCCATTAACTGAAGTAAACACTTCATACCCTTTTAATTCTAAAATATCTTGCAACGATTCTCTTATGGCTTTATCGTCTTCAACAACAAGCACTTTATCTTTTTGAAGTGTAGTTTCGTTATTCATAAGTTAAATTATTAGTTGACAATAGTTGATTACTTTTTAGTAGTTTTTTATAATTTAACACCAAGAACTGTTACATCATCGGTTTGTTTTGTTTCTCCTCTCCAGTTTTCAAATTCGTTTATCATGATTTGTCCTTGATTTTTTATTTCCATATTTTGGATGGATAAAAGTAAGTTCTTCAAATTTTTGGTTCTATATTTTTTATCATTATTTCCTCCAAACTGATCGGCATAACCATCAGAAGTTAAATAAATGGTATCGCCATTTTGAAATTCAAAAACCTGCTCTTGAATTTCAAAATTTGAATCAATACCACCAATCGAAGAATTACTTCCTTTAATCTCATATAGTATTTGTCCATTCAAATTTTCATGAAGTCTGAGGTTTTTTTCATTAATACTAATTTGTTTAAATTGTTCCGTATTGATATATATCGGGCGTTTTGCAGCTGCATATTGTAACACACCCCCTGACCCCTCTCGAGAGGGGAGTATAGCACATAACGAAATATCCATTCCATCGCCAATGTAATTTTTATGGTGAGCCGACATAAATTCAACGAGCAATTCATTGACTTTGGTTAAAATGTCGGCAGGACTTCTAAAACCATATTGATCGACGGTAATGTTTAACATGTTGTAGCAAATCATTGATATTAATGCAGCCGGAATACCATGTCCGGTACAATCGGCTACTGCAATTAATTTAATTCCATTAAAATTTCTAGCCCAATAAAAATCACCCGAAATGGTGTCTTTGGGTAAATAAAAAATAAAATGTTCGGGAAACAGTTCATTCATTTCCGAATGACTTGGAAGAATTACTTTTTGAACCATTTTTGCCCGTTCCAAGCTGTCGAAAAAATCTTTGGTTTTTTCTTTTATTTTTATTTTAAAGTCGTTAAGGGCATTTTGCGTGTTTTTATTACTATCAATATGGTTTAGTTTTTTTCTTAGCACCACTTTATTCAATTGGCTAGAAATAATATTTAGTAATTCATTAATATCAAATGGTTTAGCAAGGTAATCGTCGGCTCCAAGATTCATTCCTTTCCGAAAATCTTGCATGGTTGACAATGCACTTAAAAAAACAAAAGGAGTGGCATACAATTCAGGATTTAACCTGAATTCTTTTACTGTTTCCCATCCATCCCATTCAGGCATCATTACATCGCAAAGCACCAAATCAGGTTTTATTTGGATGGCTTTATTTAAACCGTGTTTACCATTAGCAACACATTCAACTTCGTAGCCACTTAAAACCAAAATATCAGCAATAGTGTCTCTAATGTTTTTTTCATCTTCTATTACTAATATTTTACTCATGTTAAATGAAGTTAAATCTAACATAAAATTATTCCTGGTTAACCTTAAAAACTAATGTGAATTTCCCTACAAACGGTTTTGGTTTCCGAAGAGGAATTTACCCGTTATACGCTTATAAAAAAACTGTCACTTCGACTGCCACAAAGGAGGTTTATCGAGAAGTATTGAAATTATTAATTTTTTACCGTCAACAAATTAAAAGAATCTTTTGCACCAGCAATTTCCTGAATTAAATTACGGTTTTCCTCAGCTCCATTACCAATAATGATGATGTCGGCACCTGCCTGATATATTTCTTGAGCTTGCATAGCTGATTTTATTCCTCCACCAATGATTAACGGAATGCTCAACACCGACTTTACTTGTTTAATCATTTCTGCAGAAATATTTTTTTGAGCTCCACTCCCACCATCAATATAAATCATTTTTAATCCTAAATATTCTCCTGCCAATGCTGTTGCAGCGGCAATATCTGGTTTATGATATGGTAATGGAGCTGTTTCGCTCATGTAAATGGCTGTGGTTGTTGTACCACAATCGACTAATAGATAACCTGTTGAAAGTACTTCTAAATCAGTTTTTTGTATGATGGGTGCTGCCAACACATGATTTCCAATTAAAAAATTAGGATTTCTTCCCGAAATTAATGACAAAAACAAAATACCATCGGCATGTTGGCTTACGTGTTGATGATTTCCAGGGAACAACACTACTGGGATGGTTGAATTTTCTTTAATAAAACGAACGGTGGTATTAATATCGCCTTTGGTAATGATACTTCCTCCCACTAAAAAAAAATCGATTTTGGCTTCGTTGCATTTGGTAACCGTTTTGTGCAAGTCGGCAAAATTTTGTTTATCAGGGTCAATCAATACCGAGAACATTTTTTTGTTTTCAGCACTTTTAGCCTTTAAAGTATCGTATATTTTATTCGTCATCATTCAGTTGCAATATTAACGATTAGATGGTATATACAAGAAGGTAGTCGTCAATTTTTTCAGCAATCAGTTCGTGTTGCTCATCAGTTGCACTTGTTTTAATACGTCCCTTTATCGTTTTTGGTTCGTTTTTGTAACTTACAAAAAGCTGTTCGTTAAAAATCAATTCTTTGTCGCCATACAATTTATACAAAGCCTCTTTGGCACACCAAAACAGCGTAAGTTCTTCTAATGTTTTGGCAATTTCTAATTCCTGTACATTTAAAAATTTGTATTTGATTCGCTCTACTTTTGAAGAAATTTTTTCTATATCAATTCCGCATTTTTTTGAAGTATTTAATGCAATTACCGCAAAATCACCTGCGTGAGAAATAGATATTTCCACCTTATTCGATAAAAAAGGTTTCCCAAATCCGTTGTAACTAATTTTTGCCTCTTGATAAAATTCGTGCAAAAGCAATCGTATTGCCAACCATTGTTTTAATCGTAGTTCACTTTTGGTATCAATAACTTTATTTACATCAAATCCTCTATCAATATACGTTTCAAGCAAATTTTCTTTACTCTCAACAATGTGCCAAATGCCTATGGATAATGAATTGTTAATGTTTTTTTTGTTAAGTATAGGCATTTTACAAATGTTATAAAGTAATTGGTTAACTTTGGATTCCAAATTTATAAAAACTAAATACAATGAGTAACACAATGGTAGAAAAATTACCTTACAAAGTAAAAGACATCACCCTTGCTGAATGGGGACGTAAAGAAATAAGATTAGCCGAAGCAGAAATGCCGGGGTTAATGAGTTTAAGAGAAGAATTTGGTAAATCGAAACCTCTTGCAGGTGCCAGAATTGCCGGTTGTTTACACATGACTATTCAAACTGCTGTTTTAATTGAAACATTAATTGAATTAGGTGCTGAGGTATCATGGTCATCTTGTAACATTTTCTCGACACAAGATCAGGCTGCTGCTGCAATTGCTGCTGCAGGAATTCCTGTATATGCCTGGAAAGGTTTAAATGAGGAAGAATTTGACTGGTGTATCGAACAAACTTTGTTTGCATTTAAAGGTGGTAAAGCATTAAACATGATTTTAGATGATGGTGGCGATTTAACCAACATGGTATTTGACCGTTATCCTGAATTAACTAAAGACATTAAGGGTTTATCGGAAGAAACAACTACCGGTGTTCACAGACTTTACGAAAGAGTTTTAAACGGAACTTTAGTGATGCCTGCAATTAATGTAAATGATTCGGTAACTAAATCGAAATTCGATAACAAATACGGTTGTAAAGAATCGTTGGTTGACTCTATCAGGAGAGCTACAGATATTATGATGGCAGGTAAAGTGGCTGTGGTTTGTGGTTATGGTGATGTTGGTAAAGGTTCGGCTGCTTCGTTAAAAGGAGCCGGAGCAAGAGTGGTGGTTACAGAAATTGACCCCATTTGTGCTTTACAAGCTGCAATGGACGGATTTGCTGTTAAAACATTAGAAAATGCTATTGCTACTGCTGATATTATTGTAACTACTACAGGTAACAAAGACATTGTTCAAGGACATCATTTTGAAGCCATGAAAGACAAAACTATTGTTTGTAACATTGGTCACTTCGACAATGAAATTGACATGGCTTGGTTAAATAAAAACTATGGTCACACCAAAGATACTGTTAAACCACAAGTTGATATTTACAATATAAAAGGTAACGATGTTATTATTTTAGCTGAAGGAAGATTGGTTAACTTAGGTTGTGCTACCGGTCATCCATCGTTTGTAATGAGCAACTCGTTTACTAACCAAACATTGGCTCAAATTGAATTGTGGACAAACAGTGCTGCTTACAAAAATGAAGTGTACATGTTGCCAAAACATTTAGACGAAAAAGTGGCTAAGTTACATTTGG
>JACPDX010000078.1 GCA_016183805.1 Bacteroidota bacterium | reverse complement strand
GTGGGGTTGGTATTAAAATATTCGGCAGTAAAATAATCTGTTGCAACAGATGGTGCAGAGATACTTACAGGGGCATATTCACCGGACTTCCCAATATGAAAAGTATAAGCACTTGTACCAATTTTTCTTAATGGTCCTTCGACATAAGATGTTGATGAGCCTAGTAGAGTAGTAGTAATATCATTTACAATAAGTAGATTACTACTGGTAGTTTTAACGATTCCATTTGCAAAAACCAGTTGTTTTTGTACGTTTAAATTTCCACCTTGTAAGGTTAATTGAGGTACTGTAATGTGGGTGTTATCGAAAGTTAAATTTTGATAGGTAAAAGTATCACCAGTGCCTGAACCACCAGCACCAACTAGTTGAGAGTTAGCTGTTCCATTATAAATAACAGTTGTATTATTGTTACAAGTTAATTTCCCATAAGCCGGAGTTCCTCTTAATACATTTCTTTTAATTCTTAAACTTGAGGTGTTGTTTAGCTCCATCTCAACCAGATTATCAGCTCCGGCAATAAATGAAATATCACGACTTGCAGTTAGGGTAGAAGTATTGTTCAATTGTGTAAATATTTTCATTCCTCCCGTGTGATTGAAAATCAAATCCTGACCAACAATTAATGCACCGGAACCATTTAAAGTAAGAGTGCTATTGGTAACAGTACCTGCTGTTGAAATCCACTCGAAATTCTTATTGATTGTAACTGAAGAACCTGTCTCAACTGTTAATCCAAAAGCATTTGTTCCACCGTTTCGTGTAAATGTTGCAGCATCATTTACAGTCATACTTCCGGTTCCTTGAACAAGGATAGAACCATCAAAATTATTTCCAGAGTTGGTTAAGTTTAATTCTCCCCCTATAGTTAAAGAACCCCCGTTAACATCTAAAAGTGTTGTAGCTGCATTTACATTCATGTTAAGTTCTGCACAAACTTCTGCACCTGCAACACTGATAGTATTGTCTTCAATATAAGCAACATCACCAACATTTGGATACGATGCGGCAGCAGGCCCGGTATGGCTAACAATAGACCAATTGTTTCCATTGTTCCAAAGACCATCAGCAATTGAATAATATGTGCCGTCTATATTATCAATGCAAAGAGTAAAAGTTCCTCGGTATCCTGTGCCTACATAGTTATCGCAGGAAATGTAATAGGTATTTCCAACTACTAAAGCAGCAGAACTCAAACAGCATCAGCTTGCCATAGTGCAATATTTGGATGTTGAAGAGTTCCTTCTGCACCAGCAACTTTCATTTGTAAAGTTACATTTGGAGATATTGCTGTAAATTTAAACCAACGGGTATAATTGGGTCCATTTTCCCAACAACTCCCCATGTTTCCATCTGCTGTAGCATTTACTGTGGTGTAAGCAGCGTTTGCAGAACACCAATTGTTTAAGTTGGTTAATTCTATAGCTCCGGCTACATAGTCGTAAGTCAATTGATTATCAATACAGAGTGTAAAAGTTCCTCGATAACCCAAACCAACATAATTATCAACAGAAACATAATAGGTGTTACCTATAGTTAAACTTGGGTAACTAATTTGTACATCTGTAGTTGCATTAATTCTTCGTACACATTTTACCTCTGTTAATGCATCACTTTCCCAAAGAGCCATGTTTGGATGTTGCATGGAACCCTCAACACCACCAACTTTTAAATCTAACGTCAGGTAATTTGTTGTTGCTAAAAATTTAAACCAACGGGTATAATTTGGACCATTTTCCCAACAACTTCCTTTTAAACCATCAGCAGTAGCATTAATAGTAGTATAAGCGGCATTTGAAGAACAATTATTTGCGGTGTGTATCAATGTTAGTGCACCAGAAATATTGTCGTAATTGGATTGATCAGAAATACAAATAGTAAATGTGCCTCTATATCCTAAACCGACATAATTATCAACCGAAACATAATAGGTATTTCCTATTACTAAACTGGAACTTACAATCTGAACATCGGTGGTAGCATTTATTCTCCTAACACAATTTATCTCTGTTGTTCCATCAGCTTCCCAAAGAGCCATATTTGGATGTTGCATAGAACCTTCTGCGCCACCAACTTTTAAGTCGAGTGTTACTTCCGAAGAGGTAGCAACAAACTTAAACCAACGGGTATAATTTGGTCCGTTTTCCCAACAACTTCCAATATTTCCATCAGCAGTAGCATTTACAGTTGAATATGCAGCATTTGCTGAACAGTTGTTGGTAGTATGAACTAAAGTAATCGCACCGGCAATATCATCGTAAGTTACGGTATTATCTATACAAAGTGTAAAAGTTCCCCGATAACCTAAACCGACATAATTATCTACTGAAACATAATACGTATTACCAATGGTTAAACCAGAAGTACTAATTTGAACATCAGTTGTTGCATTTATTCGTCTAACACATTTTATTTCTGTAGTTGCATCATTTTCCCAAAGAGCCATGTTTGGATGTTGCATAGAACCTTCTGCTCCGCCAACTTTTAAATCAAGTGTAACATTAGTGGTTGTTGCAATAAACTTAAACCAACGGGTATAGTTTGGCCCATTTTCCCAGCAGCTGCCAATATTTCCATCAGCGGTAGCAAATACAGTAGAGTATGCAGCATCTGCTGAACAATTGTTACTTGAATGAACAATTGTAATTGCACCGGCAACATCATCATAAGTTACGGTATTATCAATACAAAGTGTAAAAGTTCCTCGATAGCCTAACCCCACATAATTATCCACAGAAACATAATACGTATTACCAATGGTTAAACCAGAAGTGCTGATTTGAACATCAGTTGTAGCATTAATTCTTCTTACACACTTAATTTCGGTAGTACCATCGGCTTGCCATAATGCCATGTTTGGGTGTTGCATAGAACCTTCTGCTCCTCCAACTTTTAAATCTAAAGTTACTTCGGCTGTTGTGGCAACAAAAGAAAACCACACATTGTAGTTAGGACCATTTTCCCAACAACTTCCAGTTAAACCATCTGCAGTAGCATTTACAGTAGTATATGCTGCATTAGCAGAACAATTATTTGAACTATGGGTTATAATAGTGGCTCCTGCAACATTATCATTTACAGGTTGACTGTAAACGACATTCACTATACAAAAAATAAAAATTAAAAAAAGTAATTTTTTATTCATAAACTCCCTGTTTTACCAAACAAATTTCAACAATCCATTATAATAGATAATAACATATATTGATAACATGTAATGATTTATGCTAATAAACATATTGTAATAATACTTAATACAAGTATAAGTAAAAATACCCACATATGCTACGTAGCTATTTAAAATATGTTACAAATCATGAATTATTTCCTGATGATTCTAATCTCACCGGAAAGACCTAGCTGTATAATAGAGGATGACTGATGGTTCCCGCTATCAAATTTTTGGTCGACAACATAATCAACACTATCTATTATTTTATTAGAAATTTCTTGAAAATACAATGGAGTTGGAAAGTCGCTAACATTTGCAGAAGTAGAAACAATGGGTTTGTTAAATTTATAAACCAGTTGATTGCAGAAACCTTCTTTTACCATTCGAATACCAATACTTCCATCCTCAGCTATTACATTTTTAGCTAGGTTTTTTGCTTTAGGGTAAATAATGGTGGTGGGTTTGTCCGAAATATCAATGATATCCCAAGCTAAATCAGGTACTTCTACAACATGTTTATTGAGCATGGCATCGTTAGCGATAATTACAATCATGCTTTTACTATCGTTTCGTTGTTTGAGTTCGTATATTTTTTTTACTGCTTCTTCATTAGTCGCATCACAACCTATACCCCAAACAGTATCGGTAGGATAAAGAATTAATCCACCCGATTTAAGCACTTCGATACATTTGTTGATTTCGTTAATCATGTTAGTCTAAATTTTTTATAAACAACGCAACCGCCTCCACATGAGCTGTGTGTGGAAACTGATCGACTAAACTTATTTTTTTTAATTCGTAACCAGCAGCAAATAAATCTTCCATGTCGCGAGCTTGCGTGGATGGATTGCAACTTACGTAAACAATTTGGTTGGCGTTTAGTTCAATTACTTTGAGTAACGCTTTACGTGCAATTCCTGCACGTGGAGGGTCTAAAATTATAGTGCTAATTTGGTTTTTGTATTGAGGGTATTCAAACAAAAACTTGTTGACATCGGCAGCAAAAAACTCCACATTTTTGATGTTATTTTTTATGGCGTTTTCTTTGGCATTTTCAATGGCATCTTCAACAATATCAACTCCAATTACTTTTGCATTGGTTTTTGAAGCAATAATTTGACCAATGGTTCCAGTTCCACAAAACAAATCCATGACTAAACCATTAGAAATACTTTCGTTGTTTTCCATGGCATAAGCAATGGTTTTACTGTATAACAATTCAGCACATTTTGGATTGGTTTGAAAGAAGCTTTGCATGCTAATATCAAACGATAATCCAAGTAAGTTTTCAGAAATTACAGGGCTTCCGTAAAGTGTCGTTTCATCTCCAATTCTGGACTGAGCATTATCTCCAATATCGTTATTTATGGTGTGTAATATCCCAGCAACTCTATCGCCAAACAAATCTATAATTAAATCGGTAAAGGCTTTAAAATTAAAGTTACCGATACCAGTATCACTGGTAACCAATTTAATTAAAAATTGATTGGTTTTATAACTTTTTCGAACCACTAAATACCTAAAAAAGCCTTCTTTTTTTGGTGGATGCCAAGCCGGTAAACCACTGTTTTGGCAAAATGCACGTATTTCTTTTAGTTTGTTTTCAAATTCGGCATCAAACATTCCAGAGTCTTTCTCTAAATTCTCCACTATCCACCAGGTTCCACGTTTTTTGAATCCTAAAGCAAAACCATCAAATTCCTCTTTTGTTTCTAGGTTGTAACCAATGGCACTAAACGAGTATTCCATTTTGTTTCGGTAATGGTAAAACTCCGGTGATTCAATGTATTCATCAAAAATCTGTTCCACATTTTCAACTTTTCCAATACGTTTATAAATGTTAATACACGAATCGTATTTAAACGATTTTTGAACATCTAAAGGTAAGGTAATGTATGGAGCTCCTGAAATGGGTTGATAAGGAACATCGTGTTCTAAAGCGGATTTATCAATTACTTCAACCAATTTACATTCAGCGTGTTTTTTACGCTTGTTGGTAATTCTGGCTTTAACTCGCTGACCGGTAAATGTATTCGGAACAAATACTACAAAGTCGCCTTGCTCGGTGGCAACTTTTGCAATTCCGTTTCCTCCAAAAGCAACATCAATAATGCCAACTTCAATGATTTCTCCTCTTTTTAACGACATATAAAAAATAATAGGCGGCAAATTTAGTTATCTTTTCTTAACTTTGCGTTGGATGATTTCTCTCCAAATGAGAACAGTTTCTCTTATTTGAACGAGGAAAGGATAGGAGCTCTCCGTGATGAGCCATAAATATTATAAACCAATTTTTATGGAAACAATGGTAAAAGAAAAATCAACTTCACAACAATTAATAGATTTAGAAAAAAAATATGGTGCTCATAATTATCATCCGCTACCTGTTGTATTAGCAAAGGGAGAGGGTGTTTTTGTGTGGGATGTAGATGATAAAAAATATTACGATTTTTTATCGGCATACTCGGCAGTAAACCAAGGACATGGTCATCCAAAAATTATTAAAGCATTAACAGAACAAGCCAATGCATTAACTCTTACATCAAGAGCTTTTTACAACAATGTGTTGGGAATTTATGAAAAATATATTACTGAATATTTTGGTTATGATAAAGTGTTGCCTATGAACAGTGGGGCAGAAGCGGTAGAAACTGCTTTGAAGTTGACCAGGAAATGGGCTTATGAGGTAAAAGGAATTGACGAAAACGAAGCCAAAATTATTGTTTGTGAAGGTAATTTTCATGGTAGAACAACTACAATAGTTTCGTTTAGTAGCGACCCAACTTCTTATACTAATTTTGGACCGTACACTCCCGGTTTTATAAAAATTCCGTACAACGATATTGATGCGTTGGAAGAAGTTTTAAAAGATGATAATGTTGCCGGTTTTTTAGTTGAACCTATTCAAGGAGAAGCAGGCGTTGTTGTCCCTAATGATGGTTATTTAGAAGAAGCTTATGAATTGTGTAAAGCAGCAGGAGTGTTGTTTTTGGCGGATGAAATACAAACAGGTATTGGGCGGACCGGACAGTTGTTGGCTTGCGACCATGAAAATGTTGTTCCGGATGTTTTAATATTAGGTAAAGCATTGTCGGGTGGCGTTTATCCGGTATCGGCAGTTTTAGCTAACGATAACATCATGAATGTAATTAAGCCGGGTGAACATGGTTCTACTTTTGGTGGAAATCCTATTGCTGCAAAAGTGGCTATTGCTGCTTTAGAAGTAATAAAAGACGAAAAATTAGCTGAGAATGCTCAAGTTTTAGGGGAGTTGTTCCGTTCAGAAATACAAAAATTAGTTGGAGAATCGCCATTGGTAAAGTTGGTTAGAGGAAAAGGATTGTTGAATGCTATTGTAATAAACGATACCGAAGACAGTTCAACGGCTTGGGACATTTGTATTAAACTAAGAGATAACGGTTTATTGGCAAAACCTACTCATGGTAATATCATTCGTTTTGCTCCACCTTTGGTAATGAACAAAGAACAATTGTTGGATTGTGTGGGCATTATCAGAAAAACTATTTTGGAATTTAAAAAATAGTTCTGAAAATTCAACGAAAAGTTGCAGTAAACTTTGTCTATTGTCTGCGATTATTATTGGTGAAAATATTTCAGTACCGTTTATAAGTCTTTCTACAGAACACATTTTATTTCTGTCGGTATCGGAATAACTAATGAATATTTTCTTTTTCATAACTTATCACTAACGTCACGGCAGATTGGTAAAGTGCCGAACCACTTACGCTAACAAATATACGAAACGGGTTTAAGCATTTTGCCAATCTATCAGTTAGTTTTAGTGATGTGAGTTAGTCTTTATCTCGATGATTAAAAAATCAACACATTGTATTCTTTGTGTATTTTCCGCCCAAACATTCAATTATCAGACTGACAATACCGTTTGGGCAGATACCTTTTTGTTACAAGTGATGAGATTATGGATTTAAAAAATAAAACTAAAACCGTTCAATCAACATTCTAAACGAAATTACAGGAATCATGGTGGGTTTAACATTGTACCGAGAACTCCTAATGTCGTTCCATAAAACAGGCATAATACCTGCATTTAAGGTGTAACGGGTTCTTATAACAAACTTAAACCCTGCTGCAGCGGTTAAAATGCTGTAGTTCGTAAAATAATAGCCATCAACCATGATGTAGGTTTTTTTTGCAATTTGGTTTTGTAGCCCAAAACTGATAACATGAGCATAAAATTCTTTGCGGTCGTAAAAAATGTCAATGGAGCTTTTGATGTAATAAAAACCGGTACCTACTGAAATGTTATTTTGATGATCTCCAAAAGTAAAACAAGCGTCAGCACCCGTAAATAAAATATTGGTATCTTTTATAGAAGCTGTAAAATCACCAAAAGAACCAGAAAAAGATAAGGTTTGATTTTCATCAATATCAATACTATGTTTTAATGACCCGATTACAGAACCAAAAAGAGTGGTATTTAACGATATATTGGTTTTATCGGTTAAACCATACGTTGCTTTAAAAAATATAATGTCGTTGCTGGCAAGTCTAAAATCGCGTTTGGTAATGGTAAATGCCGTAGGACTTAAAAAGTAGCTAGTATAATCAGGATTGGGAATGTCATAAATACTTTTATTGGAAATGGATTTTTTATTTGTTTTGCCTTTATTTTTAAAAACATATTCATCATCATCTTGAGCAATACAAAATTGGAATAATATAAAACTTAAAATAAATGCTAAAAAAACTTTTACATTCATAATTAGTTTAAGCTAGGGTCTTCCGGGAAATTTGATAACATTGAAAATTTTGAGCCCATTTTTTGAAGAGCTGCTTTCCATAAATATTGTTGTTGAAAATCGGCAACCGAAAAGTTGTTTAAATCTGAAATAATCCATGAATTGTTTTTAACCTCGTTGTTGATTTGTTTATAATCCCAACCCGAATAACCTACAAAAAACATAATTTCATTTGGAAATATTTGTTGATTGATAATCATTTCTTTGAGTTGGTCAAAGTTACCCGACCAGTACAAATTATCTACAATGTGCTCACTTTCTGTAATTATTTTACCTTGAGTATGGATGTAAAACAAACTATCGGTTTGTACCGGTCCACCCATAAAAATTTGAGCGTCAAAAACAGGGAAATCCCTTATGGTATCATTAATAGTAATGTTTAATGGCTGGTTTAAAATAAAACCTAACGAACCTTCTTTTTTGTGCTCGGTTAAAAGAACAACAGAACGTTTAAAATAAGGGTCGTTCATAAACGGCTCAGCAATTAACAATCGTCCTTTTTTTAAGTTAAGTTTATTAAGCATAGAAACAGAATAATCTAATGGGTTTAATTCCATACACTTGATTTTATTCAATAAATTTAATTAAAAAAAATAGTATGCTAAAAAATTACGTTAATTATTTAGTTTTGCAGAATATTAAACCATTAAAATGGAGGATTTAAGAAATTATTTGAACGGTATAAGAAGAGATTTTGCAAATAAACCTTTAAACGAAGATGCTGTACATAAAAATCCTTTTTTGCAATTCTCACATTGGTTTGAAGAAGCTGTAAATGCTCAATTATTAGATCCTTACGCGATGGTTATTGCTACTGTTGATGAAAAAGGACAACCTCATTCAAGAGTGGTTTATTTAAGAAGTATAAGCGAAGAAGGAATGGTGTTTTATACCAATTACAATAGTGAAAAAGGCAAAAACATTAGTGCTTCAAATAAAATTGCACTTACTTTTTTTTGGGTGGAATTAGAACGTCAAATTCGGATTGAAGGTACGGTTAAAAAGGTAAACGATGAATTATCTGACCAATATTTTGCAGCCCGACCCAGAGAAAGTCAACTGGGAGCTTGGGCATCGAATCAAAGTGAAACCATTAGCAGTAGGGAAGAGTTAGAAAAACAGGTTGAATTTTACAATGAAAAATTTAAAAATATAGAAGTGCCTCGCCCTCCTCATTGGGGTGGATATGTTGTTAATCCGGTAAAATTTGAATTTTGGCAAGGTCGCCCCAACCGGTTACACGACAGATTAGTTTACAGTAAAATTGAAAACGATTGGAAAATTTATAGGGTAGCACCTTAAAGTGAGTCCTCAGTTCACAAATTTACAATTTTCAATATTTTTTGCTGATTGGGAATTGAAGACTGTGGACTATTTTTTATCTATCTTCACATGTTTTAGCGTTAACAAGTTGATAGGATTAATACCTAAATCATCCACATTAGCTTGAATCAAACGAACTACTTCGTCGTAGTACAATGTTACAACAGGAGCTTCCTCAATTAATATTTTATCCATGCTGCGATAAAGCGTATATCGAATAGAATCGTTGATTTCTGATTGTGCTTTTTCATACAATTTGTCAAACTCGAAATTTTTAAATTGAGTGTAGTTTGGTCCGTGTGGAGTGAAGTTTTTACTGTAAAACAAAGCCAAATAATTTTCTGCATCGGGATAATCTGCAATCCAGGATTTTCTAAAAAAGTTTAATTTAGAACGAGCAACTAATTCACGATGAGTGGTTGCTTGTAATATCTCAACTTTTACTTTTATACCAATTTCGCCCAATTGATGTTGAATAAATTCACACAAATCAACATATCCCATAGTAGTAAATAAAGTAATCTCGGGTAAATTTTTCCCGTTAGTAAAACCTGCTGCATACAATAATTCCTTTGCTTTTTCAGGATTATAAGTGTAACCTTTTACTTCTTCTTCGTTATATGAAGGCAAACCTTTAGGAACGAAGCCTGAATGAGCAGGAGTTCCAATGTTTTTTCTTAAATAAGCTATCATTTGATCGCGGTCAAAACCGTAGTTAATGGCCTGTCGAACCAATTTCTTTTTTAATGGACTGTTAGCTACAATATCCAATTCATCATTTACCAAAATACCTAAATATTCGGTATTTAAGTAGGGATGAGTTAACATGGTAATTTGCTCCTGATATTTTTCTTTTAGGTTACCATCTGCTGTAAAAATTTCTTCTTTATAACTTCCTTCTCTTCCTGAAACAAAATCTAAATCACCATTTAAAAATTTCAAAAATTCAACTTCTTCATCTTTAATAAAAGTAATAGCAACAGCATCTATATATGGCAAGGGATTGCCTTTTTCATCTTTTTCAAAATAGTTCTCATTTTTTATAAAAACCATTTTGTTTCCCTCGTCCCACATTTTAAACTTAAATGGACCGGTACCAATTGGATTGCTTGAATAATCGTTTTTATAATATTCAACAATTTCGTGAGGAACAACAGCACAATATTGCATAGTTAAAACTCCTAAAAACGGAGGGAATGGAGTACTTAAGTGAATTTTTAAAGTAGTATCGTTTACAGCTTCAAAAGGCGAATAGTTGTGTTGTTCGTCAAATGCCAGATTGTTAAATACCCATGCACCTGGCGAAGCAACCTTTGAATCAATAATCCGATTAAAACTATATACAAAATCGGAAGCAACCACTTTTCTGCCCTTTTTATTTTCAAACAACTCGTGGTCGTGAAAATAAACATCATTTTTGATGTAAAAAGTGTATGTTGTACCATCTTCCGAAATTTCCCAACGATTGGCTAAACAAGGTTCAATTTTTAAATTATCATCCATTTGAACCAAACCGTTGTACAGTTGATTACACGCCCAGATGTTTTCAATATTTCTAGAAAAAGCAGGGTCTAATGATGTAATACCCGCCGATTCGTTGTAACGAAATATTTTTTTACCGGCAGTTTTATCAGACTTCGAATGATTTCCACACGAAATAAAATATAAAGAAATGATTGATGCTAACAGGATTTTTGAATAGTTCATAACATTAAATTTTAGGTATTGTAATGTTAATGAATTGTGGTGCTGATTTTTCGATGTTTTAATTGTTGTTTTCAACACTCTTTTTAACAGTATAGTTTATTTTTTGAAAACAAAATGTTTTTGGAGGGTATAGTTGTAAAAAATAGCAATGGATAGAACTGTAATAACCTTTGAGATAGAATAGTTGATATGAGCAAAATCGGTTAAAACATACACGAATAATGTGTTTAATACTAAACTTCCCGACGAAACTAAAAAATACCTGAATACCTGATGGTTAAATTTATTTTTAGAATTACTAAAAGCCCAAAATCGGCATAAGTTAAAATTTATTATCGCACCCGTTAAAGCACCAAGTGTAGTAGAATATACATACCAAATTTCTAGAACTTCAGTAAGTAATACTAATACAATAAAATCGACAATTGTAGCTAATATTGCAGCTATTTGATATTTAAAAAAAGAATTTTGTAATAATTTTTTCTTTTTTTTCATAATAACCAGATAATGAGTTGTAAAACAATATTAGCATAAATACCCGCCAAAATGTCGTCAGCCATTACCCCAATACCACCGGGTAGTTGTTCTAATTTTTTAATTCCAAAAGGTTTGTAAATATCAAACAACCGAAATAAACCAAAAGCAAGAAACAAATTTAATAAACTAAACGGAACGAAAAACATCGAAATCCACATTCCTACTGCCTCGTCAATCACTATTTTTGAAGGGTCTTTTCCCCAAACATATAAAAGTTTGTTGGTGGAATAAATACCAATTAAACTTGTAATTAAAATGAGTAAAAAAAATAAAAAAGGATACGCTAAAACAATTTGAAAATAATGAAATAAAATTAAAATCAGAGCAGCCAATAAAGCTCCGGCAGTTCCAGGTGCAAAGGGAGAGTAACCTGTGCCAAAAAATGTAGCTATGGTTTTATAAAAAAAAATCATTTTAGTGCAAAAATAACAAAAGTAAAAATAATCAAATTGCTTTGCTCTAAATGCTTCGACCCCTGATAAGTTCATCAAAGGTCGAAGTTGTATTTGTTAAAATTTTTAGGTCAATCTTCGTAATCTAAACCCAAAAAAGTGATAAGTTCTACACCTTGCAAATGACGTAGCGTATTTTGCAATTTCATTTCTTGTTTAAAGATATCGTGAATGGGGTGTACTCCTTTTTTTGTTTGAGGTGATTTAAAGAAAAAAGAGAGCCATTCTTGTATTCCGGACATGTTTGAACGCTGTGCTAAATCTAAAAATATGGCTAAATCTAACACCAAAGGAGCTGCTAAAATGGAATCTCTACACAAGAAATCGATTTTAATTTGCATTGGATAACCCATCCATCCAAAAATATCAATGTTATCCCAACCTTCTTTGTTATCACCCCTTGGTGGGTAATAGTCAATTCTTACTTTATGGTATAAATCTTTGTATAAATCAGGATGTTTTTCGGGTTCTAAAATATCTTCTAACACACTTAATTTAGATACTTCTTTAGTTTTAAAACTAGCAGGGTCGTCTAATACTGCACCATCTCTATTTCCTAAAATATTAGTAGAAAACCAACCGGCAATACCTAATGAACGGGTTTTTAAACCCGGAGCAACAATTGTTTTCATTAAAGTTTGACCGGTTTTAAAATCTTTACCACAAATCGGCACATTATTTTGTTTTGCCAAACTAACTAATGCAGGAATATCTGCTGATAGGTTAGGAGCCCCATTTGCATAAGGTATGCCTTCTTTAATTGCTGCATAAGCATAAATCATACTTGATGGAATGTTATCATCGTTGTTTCTTAAACCTTCTTCTAGTTTTTCGATAGTTTGGTGAACTTCACTTTCTTGAATGTATATTTCGGTAGAACCTGTCCATACCATTACCAATCTGTCGCAATTATTTTTTGTTTTAAAATCACGAATATCTTGTCGTAATTGGTCAGCCAATTCCATTTTAGTAGCTGCTTTTTTTACATTTGATCCATCAAGTTTGGTAACATATTTTTTATCGAAAACTGCCTTCATTGGTTTTATCGCTTCCAACTCAGGCTTTAACAGTTCCAACGTGTATCGGTCTAATACACCTGCATTTACTGCTGATTGGTACACATTGTCTTCGAATAAATCCCATCCACCAAAAACAACATTTTTAATGTCTGCTAATGGAATAAAATCTTTAATAAGAGGAGTGTTGTTTTCGGTTCTTTTGCCAACTCTGATGGTTCCCATTTGTGTGGTTGAACCAATAGGTTTAGAAATTCCTTTATTTACGGCATAAACACCTGCGATTAATGTTGTGGCAACAGCACCTAAACCTGGTAATAAAATACCTAATTTACCTTCTGCACTTTTAATAGTTGTACTCATTTAACATATAAAAAATTAAATTAAAGACGTAAAATTAATATTTTATATGTTGCTACATATAATTATTAAGTTAATAATTTATAATCCCTTTAAAATATCAACAGGCTCTGTGGATAATGGATTATAGATGATGGCTTTTTGTAATGCACTTTTTGCGTCTGTAATGTTTCCTAAAGCAATGTTTATTTTACCGGCTAATAAGTTCGCTTCATAATCAAAGGGATATAATGGTTGTATTGTTTTAATGTAAATTAGTGCTTGAGCATATTTTTTTCTGTTGTACCAAATCATTGAAAGACGGTAATTTACAGTGTAATTCTTAGGGTCAACTTTTAACAGTTCTTCGTAAGTGGTTACAATTTCATCCCAATTGCCTAAATAAGATAATGGATTTACCAAAGCCAATTTAGCCTCTACCGAACTGGGTTTTAATACTACTGCTTTTTTATAAAAAGCTACCGATTTATTGTGGTCTCCTTTAGAATAATACAACCATCCCAACCGTAAATTAATTTCGTAATCATCTTTAGAATAAATATTTTCTAGTGGCTTAATGGCTTCATCATAATTTTGGGTGTATTCTTTTTCATAACTGGTCGAAAATGCAGCTAGTTTGTTGTTAAATACGTCTTGTGCATTAATAGAAAATTGTAGGATAACGAATGCTGAACCTAGAACAATTAATTTTTTCATGTGTTTTGGTATTAAAATTTTAAATAATATGAAACTAAAAACATATTGGATTGATAACGACTATAAGAAAAAGAATCAGTCTTGTCTTCCCATTGGTACAACAAACCGATAGTATTTTTCCGATTAATGGGCAAACTCCATTGTGCATTTATTCTGTTGTGTATTACATCATAAGTATTAATTAATACAGTAGCATTAAACTCAGCCAAAGCAAAATTATTTTTATAAAAGTACGACATAAATAAGGATGATTTTCCCATTCTCATTGTTAAAAATGGAGAAATAGTTCCTTTTACTTTCCCTTTTCCAATGGGTTGATAAATGTTTAATCCTATAGAGAATTTTTCGTTAAAATAGGGTAGTGAGTAAACAATCGAGGTTCCTAGTACTATTTTATTTGAAGATGGTACATACACGTCTTTTTTTATAGAGTCCTTATTTTCAATGGTTTTAATTGTCATTGAATTCGGGCGAAATTTTTCTTCTTTAACCTCTTTCCATGTTAATTCGGTAATATCGCTAGTGCTTTTTTCTAAATTTAATTGAACAAAAGGAGAAAATTTAAAAATTTTAGCATATTTAGTTATTCCTAAATGGATAATAGCACCGGTTTGAGAATAATTACCTGTTAATAAATGGTGTTGATTAAATGTTGAATCTATTCTGTAATCACCTGAAAAAGAAGGAGGAGTTGTTTTTACAGAAGAACTGGCATAATGATAATCAATGGTTGCACTGTATTGATAAAAATGACTAGCAACATCAAGCTTCCAATTGGAATTTAATTTTATCGAACTACCCAAATAATACTGTAACTGTTTTCCGTCGCCCCAAATATTGTTGGGTTGATGTATTGAGGTAAAGCTTTGATATAAGATTAGATTTTTAAGCGGTAAATGTGATAGACCCACAGAGAAATTACTAAGGTGACCGGCTTTGTCGCTATTACTTGAAATTTTTATTCCGGCATCGAAGTTTATGGAGCCAATAGCTTTAGTAATTTTAGTAGAATCACCAAATACGTCTTGATGAATTTTACTCATTTGAAAGTAGTTACTGTTCTCTAAAGCCGCATAATACAAATAAGATAAAGTGGTTTCATCGAGCGAATTTTGTCGGTTTGCTTTGCTTAAATATTTTTCGGCACGGTAAAACATTTTTTTGTGGTAATAAGCTATACCCACTCTTAAATTTAAGTAGAAGTAATCGATATTATTTTTTTCGGCAAGTTGTTTTGTTTCAATTAAATTGTTCCATTTTGCATTCGTAAATTGGTAAAAACTCAAGCTGTCAATTTTTTGAAAACTGATTTGTTCCTGACCATTTACTTGGAGTTGAAAAGCCAACAGAAATATGACTAATCCTTTGTACATAATACAGCTTTAAATGGTTTAGATGTATTTTTTAAAGAAAAAGAATTTTCTTGTTCTTCAGAAATAATAAACTCATAATTGTTTTTAGAAATTTCTTTATTAAAAGCTACACCGGAACAGGTTGTATTAAAAGTAATGTCTGTTGGTTGGTGTGGGTTTTCTGCCAATGTAAAACTAAAATGGTATTCCGACTTTAAATAATGAAAGAAGGGAGCTGTAAAATCGTGAATAAAGTTCAATCCTTTATTAAAACAATCTGTAATAAGTAATTGATCTTTAATTTCAATATTAGGGTAATAACCCAATATCACTTTGTGAACTCCTTTATAAAAATGGTGCAACAATGAATTTGTTTTACCATAGAAATCGGTAAAAAAGAAAACAGTTCCATTATTTACAAAATAGGCTGTTGCTCCCGTTTTGTGGCAATACAAGTAACTTAAATTACCCGAATCAACAAAAACCTCCCATTTAACTTGTTCGGTTTTATTTGCAACAGTGTAATTCCATGTTAATATTTTTCCGGGTATCAGATTAAAAAAATTAGAGAGCAATTTCGTTGGTGTCACATTGCTAACCAATTCATTTTCTTTTGGAATATCAAAGGAATGGAATTGATGTATGTTATTTTCAATGGTTAAATAATAATCAATGGGATGAAGTAATGTTTTAGAAGCGATGTAAGGTAACGATTGTAGTTGAAAATGTAAATGGGGTTCAGGCGAACGCCCCGAGCTTCCGCAATTGGCAATAACTTGACCTTTGTAAACAAAATCACCTGGTTTTACCAATAGACTGCCTTTTTTGAGGTGGCTTAATTTCGAGTACAAATATTCGGTGTGTTTTATTACTACGGTGTTTCCCCAATTGTTGGCAATATCAACATCTCCAATCTGATTATCGTCAATGCCGTCTAACGCTGTTGCAATAATTCCAGAAGCAGGTGCCACAACAGGGAGATTAAAACAATAATAATTATTTTTTTCTAAGCCATTATTCTCATACGTTTTACCGTTTTCGTTAATTACATCAAAATCTAATGCATATTTGTAATCGTCTTTGTGTGTAATACTGCCGTTATTACCTTGCGATACCCTCCAAAAACCTATAATTGGCAGAGAAATATTAACGTAAGATTGATTACTAAATCGTTCTAAGCTATTAAAATGCTTGTAATGGTTTTTTTCAGGCGAAAAATGTTGTATAAATACTTTGTATAGTTTGGATGCATAAAGTCGCTGGTTAATAGCATATAATACCATTAACACAACAATATTAAAAGGAAGGGAATAGAGTGGTAGATTAAAATATTGAAACAAACCATGAGTTCCGCTTATTATAATGGCAATCATTGGAATGCAAAAAAGCAATAAAACAAACGACCTTCGTGAAGCGATAATAAAAAAACCACCCAAAGCAATTGCTGTTAAAATAAAATTAAAACCAATATAAGAATAGATGAGTTGTGAAAAATCGGCTTCCATCACTCTGTAAAAAATAAACCCGAGGATAAATCCATACAGTGATAGTACAAACGATATTCTGGAATTTAATAATAATCCAAAAGCAATTATTATTCCTGCTAAATCGTTGTATTGAAACAAAATAGCACCCAACGACCTAAAGTAAAGATAGAATACATCTGCAAATGGTAAATAAGCAATATATTCGGTAACGTTATTAAAAATAAAAGGGAGATAAGTTACCAGAGATAAAGCTGTTTTTTCGTGAAGTTCCAAAGCAGAAAAATTTCTTCCTCCTAAAATAACCAGCCAGGTTACCAATAAAAATGGAATACTCAAAAACGGCAACCCTTTAACAGCAAGTTGGTTAAAAAACCATATGGTTAAGAAAAAAGTAAGAATAGACGTGATAACTATTAAAATAAGTAAAGAGGCATTGAATTGATAAAAAATACCAATAGCCACCCCAACCATTGCAGAGTTATAAGTATAAGTACCGTTTCTTATATTCTTGTGATCGAAATTAAAAAACAGAGCTGTTGTTTGACTTATTAATACCGCTAAAATGGCTGCAAATCCACCACCGAAGTCGAAAAATGTAACGAGTAGCAGAATTACAGCAAAAATTTTGTTGTTGCTAAAATAAATCTGAGTAAAGCTGTTTAATAAGCCTTCAAACAGGAGTTTAAAATAATATTTTAGTGTTGTGGTGTTCACAGTTATTAGTTATTTGTCTTCCAACTTCGGACTTCCAGCTTTTTTACAATTTAAACTTAGCCAAGTGTGAGGGAACTTTTTCGTCTTTTTGGACAGATTCGACCGTTTCTTTTGATTTGATTAAATGAGGTTTTCCGAGTGTATCAATCAGCACAATAGCCGGACGTAACGAAATAAACTGCATCGATTGGGTAACGTTATATGCTCCAACACAATGAGCGACTACATGGTTTCCTGCTTTTAATGGTGGCATAGAAATGTTTTCACGCACCACATCAATATTCATACACATTGGGCCGTACAACGTAGTGTCTTCGGTATGGTAGCCTAATTCCTCAACAGGAGTGATTTTATGATCATACCAAAATGAGGTAAACATTAGATTAACACCAAAATCTAATATTGTTGCTCTTCTTCCGTCGGATAGTCTTTTGTTGGCAATAACAGTCCCTAATAAAAACCCTGCATCATCAATTAATGCTCTTCCTGTTTCTAAGTACAAATAAGGCAAGTCATTTTGTTCAAAACCAGCATTTAATAACGATGTTGAAATGGCTTCGGCATATTCTGCAATATCCGGAACTGTATCGCTTCCCATGTAATACGAACCTTTTAAGGTATTTTTCGAAGCAAATCCTCCACCCATATCAATGTAAGTGATACTTTTTTTGAATTTTGTTTTAAAGTTAATGGCTAAATCAGCCATTTTACTTGCAGCTATCGAATATGCCGAAGGTGTTAACATAAACGTACCGATATGGGTATGCAAACCAACCAAATCGAGTAGGTTAGTAGCCATAATTTTATTGATGGCATCCCAAGCCTGACCGTTTTCGTAATTAAAACCAAATCTGTCCCACATTGGATAAATACCGGTATCCATGTTTACTCTGATGGCTACTTTTGGTTTTTTACTCAAGCCTTTAGCCAATTCGTTCAACCGATACAATTCATCTAAATGGTCGATGTGTATGGGCGAATTGTTTTTAATAGCAATTTCTAAATCTTCGTTGGTTTTATCAGGGCCATTAAAAATGATTTTATCACCAGGAACACCATTCATTAAAGCTTTGTTGTATTCAAAAATAGAAACTACTTCTGCCCAAGAGCCTTCTTGATGAAATACATCACATACAGCATTTAAATAACATGTTTTGTACGACCACGCAAATTGAACTTTTGGATAACGAGTTTCAAATGCACGTTTTGCCGCTTTATAATTTTCTCTGATTT
>JACPDX010000086.1 GCA_016183805.1 Bacteroidota bacterium | reverse complement strand
TACCTCCGATAAGTTGGGAACAAACTGATTGGTCAAAGTACTTAAATTGGTACACGCTACTTTGATGGTAAAATTCTGATATTGCCCGGTACCTCCAACCGAATAAATATTAAATGCCAAGTTTTGTATTTGAGTGATACCATTCAAACCTAAAGCATTCAATTCTGTTTGTGTAAAAATGTATTGTCTTTTAGAACTACTATAGGAAGGAAATGGAGTATAAGAATAAACTGAACTTGTTGTGGTAGCTACACCAGCAGTAACAGTTTGGGTAGAACTACAATTGTTGGCAGCTAAAAAGCAACTAGTTGGCTCGAAAATTAAAGAACTTTGTATAGTATCTCCCAAACAAATGGTCTCAAAATCAGGATTTACGATAAATGTATTTAACGCATTTATATTAATTCTTACACTGTCAGAATTTATACAACCATATTCATTTTCTACCAACACATTATAGGTAAGAGTTTGCGTAGTTGAAACTATGGGATTTGAAATATTAGGGTTTGATAAATAAACTGAAGGAGTCCAAGTATAAGTATAGTTACCCGGAATAGAAGGTTGAGTGCTAAGCTGAACGGGTTGAATAGAACATTGATTAACATCATTTGTGGTAGTTAACGTAAAAGGTTGCCCAACATTAACAGTAATAGAATCAGTAAATAAACATCCTGAATTAACATCAAAAAAACTTGCTACATAAGTAGTTGTAGAATCAGGATATACAGTAGCATTCATTCCCTGATTAGAAGTAATAATGTTACTATTTGGTGACCAATTAATATTGAATCCTGAAGTTTGTATGGTACTTATAAATATATTGTCAATTAACCAAACATCTGTATTAGCACCATCATGATTCGTCTGTCTCCATCTAAATAATGTAGCACTTGTCTGTGCAATTAAAGGTATAGGAATATTAACATCAGTCCAGTTATGTGTTAAGTATTCATAATAAGTCGCAATAGTAGTCCACGATACGCCATTATTTATCGAATATTCAACTATTAAATTATCACCAAATTCAGTTTCGTCACAAAATGAAGAGGTATCGGAGGCAATCATGCTAAATCGTAAACTACCACCGGTGCTTAAATTTAAAGAGTTGGTAGCAACAGACCTGGTTCCTGCACCATTAAATGCCAGTGCATTTCCTATTGTTGGAACACAATTGTTAGAAAAACTAACGCCGGCATTTATTCCTATTAAAGGCCCAAACACAACAGTATCAAATTGTTCTGATTGATAAATAGATTCTAACAATATTTCCATATTTGCCGAATCACCGGTACAAAAAGTATTGTCTAAAGATAAAATTTCAAATTTTGAAATAGAACCTGAAGTTACATAAACAGATGTTGAATCTGTAGCATTGGAACACCCTCCAACCGAGTTTACCTGTACGGTGTATTGAATTGAAAAAGGTGGAGAAGCAACAGGGTTAGGAATAGTAGGGTCAGACAATCCCGTAGAAGGTGTCCATAGATAATTATATTGACCGGGGGGATTAACCATTACATTTAGTTGAACAGGTTGGAGTAGGCAAGTAGTATCAACAGAAGATGTAACGTTTAAAGTTGGATTGATATCAGCTTCAACATTAAATAAAAATTCATACGGACAACCTGAAACTAGTAGTGTACCGTTTAATACATAAATTTCAGGAGAACTAGGTACTAAGGTGTAATAATTAGTACCAACAGCTAATGTATCTGTGGGATTTGATACGGTTGTCCACCAACTATTATAAATCACATCATTAGTTCCTATTGTAATGGTATCGTTAGAACATAAAACAGTATCAATGTTGATGAATTCTTTCATCATGGTTGAGCCCAAAGAATAAGCATACGTTTCCCAAGTTGAAGTGCCATAGCCATAAATATATGCTTGTACTCCGTTAGGGGCAAGTATCGTATGACTTCCTTGTATAAGATTAACTTGTGCATAAGAATAAGTTGGGTTAGAAGGAAAAGGAGTAAAAATGGATGAATTCAATGGTACTCCATCAAGAGAAATTTGGTTAGTAAAAGGAGAGCTGCTTACAATATTTAACTTTTGTACAGTGATATTTGGAGATACCACAGTACTAAAAGTTACATTATCGATTAATTGTTTACTAGAGTTAAGTACTACCATCGCAGGATCACCATAACTACCGGAACAATCACCACCAGTCATAAATTGAACTGCTGAAACATTTTTATTGGAATTAATAAATAATGGAGTAGAGGAACTGTAAGTTTGTTGGAAATATTGACCAGTATTTAAGGTGGCAACTACTGTACCATTGATATTAATAATACTATTTGGTTCATTTGCCAAAACTTTAATAAAATATTGTGTCGGACCAAGAAAAGGAACTACTAAATATTCATTTCCCCAACTTTCAATAGGAATGTTTTGGTCACATACATGGTCACATGCTGCACAACCAACCGGAATATTGGTACATTGACTACCCGAAAAAATAGCAAAAGGTCGGCATTCACCGCTATTTTGAGTCGCCTTTATTGTAGTGCCTGACAAATCAGAAGGCACTGGTGATTTTACCTGATAAGACTGACCCCTGTTTAGATTAATGGTGTATGGAATATTGGCAGCATTTCCACCAACAGTATTTACAGAAGGTGTAATCACAATTTGGGTATTATTTTCTGTTGCAACAATTAAAAACTCTGAATACGAAAAATTTCCCCCTACTAGTCCATGTATCGTGTTAACTCTATAGTTAGTTCCCAAACTTTGGATGGGTAATACTTTTGCACCATCGGCAGTATAAGCATCATAATTTAGATAAAAAACACTTACATTATCATTTGTTTGAATCAATACCCCTTTATTTTCAACAATTTCAGAAGTGTAATGCTCGGCGATGTTATTTGGAATAATTAACTGGGTAGTTTGATTTGCAGTAACCGTAAAATTTTGTGTATAACCTGTAGCAGGGATAGACAATACTCCGGTTGTATTATACTTAGAAGTAACAAAAATTGTCAATCTATCATTCGGTGATACATCCCAGTTTTGTAAAAAACCTATCCAGAATTCTTTACCTTCTGTAACAAAACTATTTTGACCGTAAAGTTTTAAGCTTGTGGATGTAAAAAATACAAGAAATATAAAAAGTAGCTTTGTTTTCATAAAAACAATGAATTAATGTTCTACGAATGTAATTAAATATAAAATGCAATATCTCGAGTGTATCGATTTTTCTTTTTAACGGTATGTTTTGAGGTGTTTTTGTGTAATTTTCGTATGTTTTTGGTAAAATTCACACTAATAAATGTGAGTTTAATATCAGAATATGGAAAGATTTTATTGCCAATATTTCAGGATGATGACAAATTACGAATATTCAATTTTTTTCTCCAATTTATTTATTGTTCTCAACAACATAATCCAACACTTTGGTCATTAAATGTACTCGGTCTTTGCCTCTAACATTGTGTGGGTGCATGGGGTAGGTAAAAAAATCAAGTTGCACTTTTTTATCGACTGCTTCTTTTAATAAAGTCATGCTGTGTTGTGGCACTACTGTTGGATCAACACTTCCGTGAATGATTAAGAGTTTACCATTTAAATTTTCGATGTATTTTGGAACCCTTGAGTTTTCATATCCCTCAGGATTTTCTTGAGGAGTATCCATGTAGCGTTCGCCATACATTACTTCGTAGTATTTCCAATCGATAACCGGACCACCAGCTACAGCAGTTGTAAAAACTCCCGGATGGCGAAGTATTAACGAACTTGCCATAAAACCTCCATAACTCCAACCATGAACTGCAATTTTATTTGCATCAACAAACGATAACGATTTTAAATAATCCACCCCAATCAATTGATCTTCCATGGCAGCTTCGCCCAAATTTCGATGGATGATGCTCTCAAAATCAAAACCTCTGTTTTCTGAACCTCGATTATCCAATGTAAAAACAATATAGTCCTTTTGCGTAGCAAACCAATCCATCCACATGCTTGCTCCTCCTAACCAATTGTTCGTTACCAATTGAGCATGAGACCCACCATATACATAAACTAAAACCGGATATTTTTTGGTAGCATCAAAATTTGCTGGTTTAATTATACGTCCATACAAATTAAATCCATCTTTCGATTTTAAGGTTACTAATTCTGTACTTCCTAATTTATACTCTTTTAAAGGATTTTCGGCTTTTAGAATAGTTGTAGCTTTTGCAGTTGAAGTATTTACAACGTCTACTTGTCGTGGAATGGTTATACTACTAAAGTCATCTAATAAATAAGTTCCATTTTTATTTAATTGTGCCTGATGAACCCCACTAATTGGTGTAATGTTGGTCGATTTTCCCGTTTTTAAATCAATTTTAAAAACATGAGAATTACGTGCATCAATTCCTGTTGCATCAACAAAAACTGTTGTTCCTTTTTCATCAAAACCCAAAATTGATTTAATAACAAATTTAAAATTGGTGACTTGTTTAATTAATTTGCCTGAAGTATTGTATTGATAGATATTCATAAACCCATCACGCTCGCTCAACCATAAAAAATCAGTTGAGCTGTTTGGTAAAAAAACTGCATCATGTTCGGGCTCCACCCATCTATCGTTTTTTTCTTCAAAAATGGTGTTTACTTTTTCTCCTGTTGCAACATCGTATCGATTATAAAAAAAATGATTTTGCCCTCTGTTTACTTCAGCTACCAAAACATATTTTTCATCAGGTGCCCATGATAAGTTGGTTAAATAATGTTCGTCTTTAGTATCAATATTTAAGTAGATTGTTTTTTGAGTGGAAGTATTAAAAATCCCAATTTTTGCCATTTCGCTGCCTTGCCCAGCCATGGGGTATTTTATGCTGTTTAGTGTTGCAGGATAGGTAGTAACATCCACCAAAGGGTAATCGGTAACATTGCTTTCATCTTTTTGGTAAAATGCTAAATAGGTATTATTTGGACTCCAAAAAGTACCTTTAAAAATTCCAAATTCTTGTCGGTGAATGGATTGTCCAGAAACGATATTTTTATCGTCAATAGCAGTAACAGCTAACTTCTTATTATCTTTATTAGCAACGTAAAGATTATTGTCGATGGTAAAAGCTAAAGCAGTTTTGTTATTGTTATAATCTTTATTTTCGGCTTTTTCATCAAAAGCTATTTTACTCAATATTTGTCCATTTTTATAATCAAAATGTACGAGTTGATTTTCGTTTTCAAATACCAAATCAGTTGATGAAATTGAAATTAAATTTGGGATTTTTTTCAACTCCGGAAATGCTTTTGAAAATTTATCTAAACCAAATTCTTCAATTTTTTTCCCATTAAAATCTTTAATAATGTACTTTTCATTATCCAAATAAATGTAATTATTCGTTCCACTTACCCATTGTACAGACTCTAAGGTTTGGGGATCTAAGCCAGCAGTTTTAGTTAAAATCGCATCATTTAAGGTTAATTCTTTTTGCTGTGAAAACACAATAAAACTGGACAGCAATAAGAATATTAAAAGTATTTTTTTCATGATTTTAATTTTTTTAGTTGAACAAAAGTATTAAAATGAACCTTGCACTACAATTTATGGTATTAGTTTTAACAAAAAGAGCCGCCCCGATTACTCTGGACGGCTCTTTTTATTAAAATAACTGTTAGATTAATTATTCTTAAAATCTCTACTTTTTCCGGGAAAATAATTTCTAGAGTTTCTAATTTCTTTGTTATCCCAATTCCAAATAACCAATTGGTATTTTCTCCAAATGTAGTCGATTGGGGCTACTAAGAAGTGAACAAATCGAGTAAAAGGAATAATTCCGATAATTAAAAAAGCTGATGCGATGTGTGTTTTTACCATCAATAAAGCCATGGCATTACTGGTAGAAAGTTGTGCAATTAAATCTACGTTGGGGTTAAAAGCAAAAACTGAACGTAGATAAGGAGTCATTACAGATGCGAACCAGTTGGAACCCCATCTCCCGTAGTAAGCCATTAACATACCACTTGCAATTTGCACAAACAAAACAAAGTAAACTACATAATCCATAGTGTTCGAAACCATTTGAATTCTTTTAGTAGTTGCTCTTCTTTTTATGAGTAATAAAAGACCAATTAGTGAAGAAATAGCAAATCCAAAAGCAGAAAATTCTAAAATTAACAACCGAACAGGAGAGCCATTCCAAGCCATTACAGCACTTGGTACTAAAAACCCAATTAAGTGACCTAAAAACAACATTACAATACCCCAGTGAAAAAACTGGCTACCAAAAAACAATTGTCTTCCTTCTAAAAATTGGGAAGATAATGAAGACACTTGAAATCCTTTTTTCATGTACCTGTAAATTGAACCTATTAAAAATACTGCCAGTGCAACATAAGGTAAGGCTCCGAATAATAAATAATCTAACATAGTTTTAAGTTTTTAAGTCCTCCAACATTTTTACTCATGTTAAGGCTAGAGGTCTGTTGATTTATAATTTATTTTTTTTGTTTTTAATCTCTATTTTCTAATCTTCAATTTAACTATGAATTCCCATTTGTTCCATAGCTCGTTGTTTTACTTGCTCCGGTGTAGGTGTTGAAACACTACAACCATCTTCGCAATCGCTGTGTAAAAATGCTTTTGCATAAGCTGGAATAATTTCAACTTGTTTTTCAAATACGACATCTTCAAAATCTTTTTTGAACACCATGATTAATGAACTGATAGCATTTTTATAAATGTTTCCATCTTTGATGCCTTCCATTATTATTACTTTTTGCTTTTTATTCAACACTTTTTCTCTAATCTGAGTTTTTGCAGCATCAAATTCCGAAAGCATTTTTTCAAGAGCAGGAATCATTATCATCACCACCAATTCGTTGACGAAACTTTCGTCCTTGTGCATCGGTAGTAACCTCATCACATAAGGCAAATTATCTGCTAATTCATGTTCGCAATCGTTTTTATATTTATCTTGCTCAGCTTTCATGTTTACCAAAAACTCGCCTCTTTTGTAGTCTTCAGCAAAAATTACGTAACCTAAATCTAAAAAGCAGATGGCTTGAATATGAAAAGTTTTTTGAAAAATTTCTTCAATTTGAGGATACGTAGAATTAGCGATAAATTCAGAAAATCGATTAAACTCCATTCCAGCATTCGGATAATTCTTATCCAAAAAATCCTGAATTTTAATTACCGTTGCTTTTATATCCTGGTTGGGATACCGAAACAACTCGGCAAGTAGTGTATAATGTTCTAAATTTTTCATACTATTTAAGTTTCGAGTTTAATGTTCCTTGTTTCGGGTTCTATTAACTTGGAACTCGAAACATGAACCCTTAAACGTTTTACAATCCTCTGGCTGGTTTTTCTTTAAAACCAAACCCTGTACTTCCTTTGTAATCACCTGTGTTTTCAAGCATTTCAATCGCTTCTTCACGGTGGGCAGCAGGAATAACAAATCGTTCTTCAAATGTTGCTAAAGAGGTTAATCTAAATATGGCATTTGCAGTATGAACATCTATTCCAGCCTCATTCATTACTGTATTTAATTGTTTTTCAGTAACGTCTTTTACAGTAGTATCTCTTCTAGAAACTCTAACTGCGTGAAGTTTTTTAAACACATCGATTACTTTTTGGTCGTTTCCAGCAGTAAATAATGAAGACAAATAACGAATTGGAACTCTTAATTTTTCTACACCCGCCAATAAATGCTCAGAAACGGTATCGTAAATTCCATCCGCACTTACTGAAGCCATTGCAGGCAACAATGG
>JACPDX010000077.1:20284-32769 GCA_016183805.1 Bacteroidota bacterium | reverse complement strand
TACAGTTTCTTTATGTGTTTTTGTTTCCTCATCCCAAGCATGTTTTGCATTTTCTAAATCTCTCAACAAATTACGCTCGGTATCTCTTAACTGAGCCGCTTCTTCATATTTCTGACTTCTAACTACATTACTTTTTTGTTCTTTAATATCTTCTATTTTTTTTTCAATTTCTAAGATATTTTTAGGCACCTTAATGTTTGTAATATGAACTCTAGAACCGGCTTCATCTAAAGCATCTAAAGCTTTATCAGGTAAGTGTCTATCAGTAATATATCTATCGGTTAACTTCACACAAGCTTCAATAGCTTCATCGGTATATACTACATTATGATGAGTCTCGTATTTATCTTTTACATTATGTAAAATGGTAATGGTTTCTTCTACCGAAGTAGGTTCAATAATTACCTTTTGAAAACGACGTTCTAAAGCTCCATCTTTTTCAATATATTGACGGTATTCATCTAAAGTTGTAGCACCTATACATTGAATTTCACCTCTTGCCAAGGCTGGTTTAAACATGTTGGAAGCATCTAAAGAACCCGAAGCTCCACCTGCACCAATAATGGTATGAATTTCATCAATAAACAAAATAATGTCAGGCGATTTTTCCAATTCATTCATCACGGCTTTCATTCGCTCTTCAAATTGTCCTCTGTATTTTGTCCCGGCAACTAATGAAGCTAAATCAAGCGTTACAATTCGTTTTCCGAATAAAACTCTTGATACTTTCTTTTGAATAATTCTTAATGCTAAACCTTCAGCTATGGCAGATTTACCAACACCCGGCTCTCCAAGTAAAATAGGGTTGTTCTTTTTTCTTCTTGAAAGAATTTGCGAAACCCGTTCAATTTCCTTTTCCCTACCAACGATTGGGTCTAATTTACCTTCTTCTGCATATCTAGTTAAATCCCTTCCGAAATTGTCTAATACCGGGGTTTTTGATTTTGAATCAGAAGTTTTTGTGGGATTAGATCCGGGATTCCCCATAAAACCTTTACCATCATCATCATCATCATTATCTGAAGGAAATTCAGCTTTTGGGAATTGGTCTTCTTCCACAAGATTTAATATCATAATTTCTTCTTTTACATCATTGTAATTAACGTTTAGCTGATTCAATACCTTTGAGGCAACGTTATCCTCTTCTTTTAAAATGGAAAGTAATAAATGTTCAGTTCCAATAATGTTATTTTTAAACATTTTAGCTTCTAAATAGGTTATTTTCAATACCTTTTCAGCTTGTTTAATCAGCGGAATATTTGCCATTAAATGAGAGGTAGTATCACCAGACTTGGTTGAATGCTCCAACTTATCTCTTAATTCTTTAATATCTACACCTAACGATTTCAATATTTTTATTGCCAATCCGTTACCTTCTCTAATGATACCTAATAAAAGATGTTCAACGCCGATATGGTCGTGACCGAGCCTCAGAGCCTCTTCTTTACTGTAAGTAATAACATCTTTTACTTTAATCGAAAAATTTGCATCCATGATATATCTTTTTAATCTAAAAAATAAGATAGCATAAAGTTAAGACTTATTGCTTTAATTCAAAAGTAAATATAACTCAATTATTACAGCAACGACAAACGTGTTCATTTTTCAACAAAAATTTGTTAGTAAGTAAGTATAATTTTTAAGGCGTTAACCTTTTTTAAATGTGTACTTTCGAGGGTCTTAAAAAAAGATATTTTTAATGGATTTAAATAACGAAAAATTATGGCTGAAGGTGAAAAAATAATTCAGATAAATATTGATGATGAAATGAAATCGGCTTACATCGATTATTCGATGTCGGTTATTGTTTCTAGAGCTCTTCCGGATGTTAGAGACGGTTTGAAACCTGTACACAGAAGAATTCTTTACGGAATGATGGATTTGGGTGTTCGATCAAACAGTGCTCACAAAAAATCTGCAAGAATTGTAGGGGAAGTTTTGGGTAAGTATCACCCTCATGGTGATACTGCTGTTTACGATTCGATGGTTCGTATGGCTCAGGAGTGGTCGTTACGATACATGTTGGTTGATGGACAAGGTAACTTTGGCTCTGTAGATGGTGATAGCCCTGCTGCAATGCGATATACCGAGGCACGTCTTCGTAAAATTGCTGAAGATATGTTGATTGACATCGACAAAGAAACGGTTGATTTTAAATTGAACTTTGATGATTCGTTACAAGAACCCACTGTACTACCAACAAGAATTCCTGCATTATTAGTTAATGGTGCATCAGGTATTGCTGTAGGTATGGCAACAAATATGGCACCTCACAATTTAACGGAGGTAATTGATGGTATTGTTGCTTATATCGATAATAAAGATATTGATATTGAAGGTTTGATGCATTACATTAAAGCACCCGATTTTCCGACAGGAGGTATTATTTATGGATATGGTGGAGTTAAAGAGGCCTTTGAAACAGGAAGAGGACGAATAGTAATGCGTGCAAAAGCAGAACTTGAAGAAGTAGGTTCCGGTAGAATGCAAATTATTGTTACCGAAATTCCTTACCAAGTGAATAAAGCAGAAATGATTAAAAAAACTGCTGATTTAATTAATGATAAAAAAATTGAATGTATTTCTGCTATTAGAGATGAATCTGATAGAAATGGGATGCGTATCGTTTACGAATTAAAACGTGAAGCAATTGCTAATGTTGTATTAAATAATTTATATAAGTACACAGGGTTACAAACCTCATTTAGTGTAAATAACATTGCATTGGTTAAAGGAAGACCTGTAATGTTAAACTTAAAAGACATTATTATTGAATTTGTTGAATTCAGACACGAAGTTGTTGTAAAAAGAGCTCAATACGATTTAAGAAAAGCCGAAGAAAGAGCACATATTTTAGAAGGTTTAATTATTGCTTCAGATAATATTGACGAAGTAATTAAAATAATTAGAGCATCAAATAGTCCTGATGAAGCCAGAGAAAGTTTGATGGTTCGTTTTAGCTTGTCGGATCTACAATCTCGTGCAATTGTTGAAATGCGTTTAAGACAGTTAACTGGACTAGAACAAGATAAGTTAAGAGCCGAATTCGAACAAATCATGAAATTAATTGAAGATTTGAAAGATATTTTGGCAAATGAAGCAAGAAGAATGCAAATTATTGTTGACGAATTACTTGAAGTAAAAGCTAAATATGGTGATGAGCGTAGAAGTATAATTGAATATGCCGGTGGCGATTTTAGTATTGAAGACATGATTCCAGATGAAGAGGTAGTTGTAACAATTTCTCATTTAGGCTACATGAAACGCACTTCATTATCTGAATACAAATTACAGAATAGAGGTGGAGTGGGATCAAAAGGTACTGCTACCAGAGATGAAGATTTTCTTGAACATTTATTTGTTGCTACTACCCATAACTATTTATTAGTATTTACCGAAAAAGGTAAATGTTATTGGATGAGGGTATTTGAAATTCCGGAAGGAACAAAACAATCGAAAGGTAGAGCCATTCAAAACCTTATAAACATTGAACCTGATGATAAAATTTTAACATTTATAAATGTTAAAGATATCAAGGATGAAGAATACATTAATAATAACTTTATTATTATGTGTACTAAAAAAGGTATCATCAAAAAAACCACATTAGAAGCATATTCTAGACCTAGGGCTAATGGTATTAATGCCATCACGGTTAGAGAAGGTGACCGTTTATTAGAAGCTAAACTAACCTCTGGTGAAGATGAAATTATTATGGCTATTAAAACTGGACGTGCCATTCGTTTTAACGAATCAAAAGTTCGACCAATGGGAAGAAACGCATCGGGTGTTAGAGGGGTCTCATTGCCTGAAAATGGAGAAGTAATAGGAATGATAACCATTACAGATCCTACAATCCAACATATTTTAGTAGTTTCAGAAAATGGATACGGAAAACGTTCGGATGTAGAAGATTATAGAGTTACTAATAGAGGAGGAAAAGGAGTTAAAACAATTAATGTTACCGATAAAACAGGTAGTTTAATTGCTATTAAATGCGTAACTGATGATGATGATTTAATGATTATTAATAAATCGGGCATTGTAATTCGTTTAGCGGTTAAAAACTTACGAGTAATGGGAAGAGCTACTCAAGGGGTTCGTTTAATTAACTTACGAAATGGCGATTCTATTGCTGCAGTTACAAGAGTTGAGCATAACGAAGGTGAAGAAGTTGACCAAATTGATGAGGAAGGAAATGTAATAGCAAAAGAAATTTCTCCCGATACAATTGACGATTCATTGGACAATGGCAAGGATGTTGATAATACTGATGAAGATAATGCAATAGAAGAATAAAAATTTACTAAACGAATAATTATGAAAAAAATAGTTTTAACAATAACCACTATTGTTGTAGCTTCCATCGGATTTGCTCAAAAAGCAGAAGTGGTAAGTGCTTTTAATTACAACAAAGCATTTGAACGTTCATTAAAATGCAGCGAGTTACAAAATGGATTAGCATCTATAAATAAAGCAACAGAGGATGCTACTACCAAAGAATGGGCAAAAACATGGTATTATAGGGGAAATTTATACTTTAATGTTCTGGCAAGTAAAACAAGTAAAGAATCATGTATCAATCTGGATATTGATGCATTAGAAAAATGTACCGATTCTTACATGAAAGCAATGGTATTGAACTTTCAAGACCCTGATTTGAAAAAACTTAACCTTGAAAAGGATGAAGATGTAATGAAATTTTTTATGGCATTACAAAGTCAGTCTAAAGTAGATGATGAAACATACACCATGGATATTATTGGACGAAAAATGCCCGGGCTAGCAGGAGAATATGGCAATAAAGGTATTACTGAGTTTCAAAACAAAAATTACAAAGGTGCTCAAGAGAGCTTTGGAAAATCAATGATGTTAAGCCAATTTACCGGTAAAATGGATACCATGATGATGTATAATACCGCTTTAGCTTCTGACTTAGCCGGGGATAATGAAACTGCAAAACAAGTGTATGATGGTTTGATTATGCTTAAGTATAATATCGATGGTAACGGTCCTAGCTTGTATCGTTCTATGGCTAGTATTTACAAAAAAGAAGGTAACGATGAAAAAGCTCAGGAATACATTAAAAAAGGTAGGGCTGCTTACCCTAACGATTACAATTTAATTGTTACTGAACTAGATGGTTATTTAGCTGCCGGAAAACATCAGGAGGCATTAGAAAATTTGAACTTAGCAATTGGTAACAACGCAAACAATGAGGTATTATATTTTGCCAGAGGAACAGTTCACGAAAATTTAAAAAATGAAGATAAGGCTGTTGCTGATTATAAAAAAGCGATAGAAATAAAACCTGATTATTATGATGCCCATTTTAATTTAGGAGCATATTATTTTAATAAAGGTGCTGAAAAAATAAATGATGCAAATGCTTTACCATATAGTGAATCGAAAAAATTTGAGGCTTTAAAAGCAGAAGCAAAAATTTTATTCGAAAAAGCAATTCCTTCAATAGAAAAAGCCAATGCCTTAAATCCACAAGATGTTGATACTGCAAACATGCTGATTAAAGTATATACCCAAACAGAACAGTACGAAAAAGCTAAAGTATTAAAAGCTAAGTATCAGTAAGAACTTAGGGCTAAGAATTATTTAAAGGCTAAAATAACTTTATTTAGAAAAGGGAAACTTTTAAGTTTCCCTTTTTTATTGATTGGTAAAGGCATAAAAAAGAACCCAAATCCCCGATATGATTAAAATAATACCAAATACCCGATATATTTTAATTAAATAAATAGGGTTAAGAATTGTTTTTAAACGATGAGCTAAAACAACTTTCAAAAATTCTATAGTAAGAATACCTATTAATGCAGCTCCTAAAAAGAAAAAGAAATTAATTGATCCTGAATATTGGGTTTCTGCAATACCAATAATACCTATCCAAACTACAAATACAAAAGGATTAATGAAATTGATTAAAAAACCTTGTGTAAAATAAGAAACATAATTTCGTTTAGAAAGCTTAAGTTTTTCGGTTGACTGAGGTAAAATTTTAGGCTTAAAAATAAATTTTAATCCTAAAAACAACAATATTAATCCACCGAAAATACCGAGCAAAAATTGATTTTGTGCATTTTTAAAAAATGGAATTGCTCCAAAAGAACAAATAATTATACATGAAAAATCGGCAAATACAATTCCTAAAGCAACCGAAACACCCGACCAAAAACCAGCATCTAAAGTACATTTAAGTAAATAGAAGAACACAGGTCCTAAAAAAATTATAAAACTTAATCCTAATAAATATCCGTTTAATATTGCCATTAAGGACAAATTTAGTAAAAAATAAAAGCCTTAGCAATTTTATGCTAAGGCTTTAATTACCATCTAATAATAAATTTTATTTTTTAACTTCTTCTTTTACAACTTCTTTTTCCATCACCATTTCTTTGCCTTCTGCCATTGATTTACAACATTTTTTATCTTTATCACATTTCGATTTATCAACACAAGATTTTTCTTTATCACATTTCGATTTGTCAGCACAAGAAGAAGATTTTTTACAGTCTGAACTGGTCATCCTACATTCCATTTTAGCTTTTGAACATGATGATCTTCCTCCACAATGACCACAACATAAGTGCATAATTATTGCAACAACTAGTAATGTAGATAATGTAGTAAGGATTGAAGTAATAATAATTTTTCTAGTTTCCATATTTTTTTTATTTAGTTAGTATTTATAACAAGGTAAATGTAACATAAAAATATCTAATTTATATAGATTGTAATAACAAATTTTAGATGATTTTGGTCTCTACAAATGGTTAAAATAATAGAAATAGAATATGTTGATTACCTCACACGAAGCTAATCTAATCCAATAATTATAGTAACGTATTACGGTTTAAAAGTTCTATTCTTAATGACTTTAAATCCAAAAATCCCGTCAGCTATAGTAATATCAATAGTTTTAGCTTTACTAAAAGCCTCTATATCTACATCACTAATATTGGTAATTTTTGGGTCAATGTGTTGAATTTCAGAGCGTAATTCTAAATCGACGCTGTTTCCATTTATTTTACACCCAATAATTTCATAATTAATGGTTTGAGCATTGCTGGTAAACAATAAGTTAAATGTTAAAAACAAACCGGTTAACAAAGGCCCTGCACCAAGTATGTTAAACAAAATCATTTCGTATTTTATAAATTGAAACCATTTTCGATAAAGCTTTAAAGGAATAATAAAACCAACAACCGTAAATCCAATAATTATTTTAGTAAGTGTAAAAAAGTTGATTAAAATATAGGGGTAAAGAACTATTATTAAAGCAAAACCAATAAAAAAAGCAAAAACAGAGATGGTCATTACCTTTTTGCTACGATCTTTAATAGGCTGGTAAGGAGTTTCTGTATTATTATTTAAAATCGGTTTCAACTAAAATTTAATTTAAAAATGGGTTGTATTTTTTTTCGTAACCAATTGTCGTTGTCGGCCCGTGACCGGTATGTACAATAAAATCATCAGGCAAAGCAAACATTTTAGTTTTAATACTGTCGATTAATGTGTTGTGGTTGCCACCCGGTAAATCTGTTCTACCAATACTACCCTTAAACAACACGTCGCCATTAATTACAAATTTTTGTTCGTGATTTACAAAAACTACATGGCCTGGAGCATGACCCGGAGTGAACAAAACATCTAACGTCGAGTTTCCAAAAGTTATTTTATCGCCATCGTTTAAAAAATGGGTTGGCTCTGGCGATTTATCTACGTTAAATCCATATAAATGGCCATATTCGGTGGTGGCGTGTAAAGTAGCTAAATCTAACTCGTGTATATATAAATCGGCATTAAATTTTTTGCAAACAAAGTTATTACCCAAAACATGATCGATGTGGCAATGGGTGTTTAACAATTTAAGTACGTTAAGGTTGTTTTTAGTAACAAAATCAATCAATTCGGTTTGTTCAGAACTCGAATAACAGCCAGGGTCAATAATTACGGCTTCATTTGTTTCGTCATACAACAAGTAAGTATTTTCTTGAAATCCATTAAAAACAAATGTTTGTATTTTAATCATATTGTAAAATTAATTTATTTGGTAAAAGTAATGTTTTATAAAAAATAAACCCGTTGCAATTAATTTTTGCCATTTAATTTGAGCTAAAATTGATTATTTTTACAACTACTTTTTTATAAAATTATTAAACAACTTCGTAGATATAGAATCCTTTCGCTGCTATTAGTGTTATTTGTTTCAAATAACCCAATTGCTATTGCACAGTTTTACAATGGAACCAATACTGGTTTTGGTAAAAACAGGGTTCAGTTTAAGACGTATGAATGGAAATATTATCGATTTGATAATTACGAAACCTATTTTTATACAGGAGGTAATGAATTGGCCGTTTACACTTCTAAAATTGCTAAAGATTTTATAGCCGATCAAGAAGATTTTTTTGATTTTGATTTGAAAGAAAAAATTCAATTTATTATCTATAACAAACAATCTGATTTTAAGCAGAGTAACATTGGTTTAAGTTTAGAAAATGGAGAAATAGGAGGAATAACCCAAATTATGGGTTCAAAAGTGTTTCTTTATTTTAATGGAAACCATGCCGATTTTGATAAACAAATAAAAGCAGGAATTGCACAAGTTTTGATTAACCAACAAGTTTATGGGGCAAGTTGGGGGCAAGTAGTAAAAAATTCTAGTTTATTAAACCTTCCTGAATGGTATATTGACGGGTTGACTTCTTATATTTCAGAACCATGGAATCCTGAAATAGAAAACCAAGTTAGAGACGGAATCCAATCGGGTCGTTATCAGAAATTTAATCGATTAAATCCTCAGGAGGCTAACGTAGCTGGACATTCTATGTGGGTATACATTGCAAACACTTATGGTGATAATGTAATTCCGAATATTTTATATATGACTCGTTTAACACAGAGTGTAGATAGAGGTTTTTTGTATGTTTTAGGAGTTTCCTTAAAAACCTTGCGAAAAGATTGGATAGAATATTACAAACATGATTACATAAACTTACCCGATAATTCGTTGGTATACAAGGAATACGAAAAACTTAAAGTTAGAAAACGTAGAGAATACAAACAGTTTAAAGTGAGTCCGGATGGGCAAGCTTTTGCTTATGTAACAGACCAATTAGGACAGTATAAAATTTATGTAACCTATTTATCATCAACAAAAAAGAAATATAAAATTTACAAACGTGAGTACAAAATGTATCGTATCAACGATAAAACATATCCAGTTTTAGCATGGCATCCATCTAGCGAAATATTAGCTTTTGTAACCGAAGAAAAAGGTTTATTGATGATGCATTTTTTTGATATCAATTCAGGTGGAATAGAAGTAAAGGCATTATTTAATTTGGAAAAAGTAACTGATATGGGGTATTCTTCCGACGGAAAACAAATGATATTTTCCGGGGTTTACAAAGGTCAATCTGATTTATTTTTATACAATGTTGCTGCTAATTCGCACAAAAATTTAACCCAAGATATTTATGATGATCTAAATCCTCAGTTCATTGATAATTCATCAAAAATTGTTTTTTCATCAAACCGAACTAATGATTCGTTAGATACGAAGGTTAAAAATCAGGAGTTTGGAGTTAGCAAACAGTTCGATATCTGGGTGTTGGATTATACTTCCGAAGAAAAAACATTGTTTCAGGTTACAACAACCAAAGATTCTGAATTTCAACCTTATAGTGTTGATTCGGCAATTTATTATTTAGGTGTAAAAAATGGTATTTATAATCGTTATCATGCTGTTAAGGATAGTTTTATTACCAATATTGATACTACCATTCATTATCATCGTTTTTATGAAGCAAAGCCTAGTGAACAAAACAACAGCAGAGGAATAAGTGAACAAAGCATTAATCCATTAGGAAATTTCACCGAAATAATTTTAGATAACTATAAATATCATTTGTTGAATAAAGATTATAGTAACATTTTAACTCCTTATCCTAAAATTGATACCGTTTTAACTCAAAAAGAAGAGATAGATACGTTAAATACAATTAACATACAAAATATGTCGGTACCAGTTGTTTTGTTTAGCAAAAAACCTTTAACGAAAGATACCGTAGTTGAAACAGTAAATATTGATAAATATGTGTTTGAAAAAGAAAAAGATAAAATAACCAAAAGAACCATTGTTATTGGGGAAGATAAAAACAATACCAAAGACACTTTATTTAAGACTTTTAAATTACCCAATCAACGTAACTATAATTTATCATTTTTTAACGATAACTCGTCATTAAAATTATCGAATTCATTTGTCAATCAGGAGTATCAACTATTTACAGGAGGACCTTTTACCGGCCCGGATATTGGCGGTGTAATAAAGTTAGGAGTGGTAGATTTATTTGAGGATTATAAAGTTTTTGGCGGAGCTAGAGTCTCGTCTAATTCTAGAGAATATTTTATGACTTTACAAAATTATTCTCAGCGAAGAGACAAAGAATATACTTTTGCCAGAAATACTGCCGATGCGACTGATGGATTTGATATCTATGGTGTAACCAGTAATGTGTTAAAATACTCTATTAAATATCCATTTAGTGAAGTTGCTGCTTTACAATTTTCCTCTGGCATACGAAACGATGTTATTGTAGTAAAATCAATAGATAGGGTGTCATTATTAGCTGAAAACTTAAACGAATATAGAGGAGTTATAAAAGCAGCATACGTATTTGATAATTCGTTACCTAAAATGTTAAACATCTATTACGGAACAAAATTTAAAGTGTTTGCCGAATATTATCAAGAGGCTTTTGATAACAAAGATGGTGAAAATGGAAATACTCAAATCGTTGGTTTCGATTTACGTCATTCGTTAAAATTAAGCAGAGAATTAATTTGGGTAAATCGTGTTGCTGCAAGCTCTTCGCTAGGTAAAGAGAAATTAATTTATTATTTAGGAAGTGTTGACAACTGGTTTGACCAATTTAGTAATGCAGATCGCTTTATCAATCAAGAAGATATCAATAACACCATTAATTATCGGTACCAAGCTTTGGCAGCAAACTTAAGAGGATTTCCACAAAACATACGAAGAGGTTCAAATTTTGCTGTAGTAAATAGTGAAGTTCGATTCCCAGTGTTTTCGTATTTTATTCGCCGACCAATACGTTCCAGCTTTATAAAAAATTTCCAAATCATAGGATTTACTGATGCAGGTATGGCTTGGGATGGTTTAGACCCTTTTAGCGATGAAAATAGAATTACTAGAGAAATTATTAATGATGGTCCTTTAACGGTAGTTGTTTTTAAAGATTCTTTTCCGATTGTTGGAGGATATGGTTTTGGAGCAAGAACAACGCTTTTAGGTTATTTTTTAAGAGCAGATTGGGCTTGGGGTGTAGAAAACGGAGTTTCTGCTGAAAAACCAATATTTTATTTATCATTAAGTTTGGATATATAACAATGGATATTAAAAATCTTATAAAAAATAACGCCTCAGCTTATAAAAATGATGTTATTGCCATCAGGAGGCATTTGCATCAACATCCGGAATTATCGTTTAAAGAGTTTGAAACTGCCAACTTTGTAGAGTTAAAATTAAAAGAATTTGGTATTCAAAAAGTTTCAAGATTAATGAATACTGGTGTTGTTGCATTAATTGAAGGAATAAATCCAACTAAAAAAGTAATTGCCTTAAGAGCTGATTTGGATGCATTACCTATACAAGAAACCAACGAGGTAAGTTATAAATCGTCAAACGACGGTATAATGCATGCCTGTGGGCACGATGTACATACTTCATCGTTGCTTGGAACGGCAAAAATATTACAAGAGTTAAGAGGTGAGTTTGAAGGAACCATAAAACTTATTTTTCAACCCGGAGAAGAAAAGTTACCTGGTGGAGCTTCTTTAATGATAAAAGAAGGCGTTTTAGAAAACCCTAAGGTAGAAACTATTATTGGGCAGCACGTATTTCCGAATATGCAAGTTGGTAAAGTTGGGTTTAGAAAAGGAATGTACATGGCAAGTACCGATGAAATTTATGTTACGGTAAAAGGCAAAGGTGGTCATGCAGCAATTCCGGCAGAATACAATAATCCATTGTTGATTGCTGCTGCATTGTTGTTAGAATTAAACAGAGCTTTTATGGTACAAGTTCCTGCATATTCTTTGATAGAAGCCGATAATGAATACATACCCACCGTTTTGGCATTCGGAAAAATCATTGGAAACGGTGCAACTAACGTAATTCCTGACGAAGTTCGAATTGAAGGAACTTTTCGAACCATGAATGAAGAATGGAGAAACAAGGCTCATGAAAAAATGAAAAAAATTGCTGCTGAAATTGCAAAACTTCATCATGCAACCATTGATTTTAATATAGAAATAGGTTATCCTTTTTTGGTCAATGATGAAGCAACAACAGAAAAAGCCAAACAAGCAGCAATAGCATATTTAGGGAAAGAAAATGTAGAAGAATTACAAATACGAATGACTGCCGAAGATTTTGCTTATTA
>JACPDX010000077.1:0-20266 GCA_016183805.1 Bacteroidota bacterium | reverse complement strand
ATCCGAAGATTTTGCTTATTATTCGCAAGTTAAACCAGCCTGTTTTTATCGTTTAGGAACAAGAAACGACCAAAAAGGTATTAACGCAGGATTGCATACTTCTGAATTTAATATTGATGAAAGTGCCTTGGAATTAAGTATAGGTTTAATGGCTTGGTTAGCTATTTCTGAACTGAAATAAAGTTCTTAGAAAAAAAATTTCTTAATAGTCGTCTTTTTATTTATATTTGCTTGAATACGAACATTTAATAATTACATATTATGGGTAAAGGTGATATAAAAACTAAAAAAGGTAAAATTACTAACGGAAGTTATGGTGTTACCAGAAAAAGAAAAGATAGTGCTACAATTGTTGTGAAGCCTAAACCAAAAAAAGAAGTGGTAGCTAAAGCTCCAGTTGTTGAGAAAAAAGCTCCTGCAAAGAAAGCTCCATCGGTTAAAAAAGAAACAACCAAAAAAACTCCAGCAAAAAAATAAATAAAAAAACTCCGATGAAAATCGGAGTTTTTTTATTGTTATCGAACCAAAGTTAAAGTACCTGTAAAGGTTTCTGTTTTTTCCGTTGTTTCTACATCTATCACATAGAAATAAGTGCCATCAGGAACTTCATTACCTGAATTTGTTCTACCATTCCATCCTGTGTTTGTTTGAGAAGCTTCATAAACAATTTGCCCCCAACGGTTGTATATTTTCATGCTAACATTTTTTATAGCAATACCATCAACTTTAAATAAATCATTTTGCCCATCACCATTTGGTGAAAATATATTTGGCACAACCACTACCGGAGTTACGATTGGAGGAACGGAGGGGATAATACAAGAATCAACGGTAATATAATTTGCAAAAAACAATGTATCTGAGCCAAAAGCATTACTTACAAAAAGAGCTACATCAAAACTACCAACTGAATTGTAACAAATATTAGTTGGATTTTGATTGTTTGAATTTACTGTATTTGAACCAAAGAAATACCACGTCCAATTAGTTGGAGAGTTGGTTGTTAAATCGGTAAAATCTATACAATCATTTATACATATTAGCGTATCTGAAGCAATTAAATTTGCTATTGGAGGATTACAACTTATTACACTAACAGTAACTTGATCGGTATTTCTACATCCATTCATATCAGCAGCAGTAACAGTATATGTTGTGGTAATGGTTGGAAAAACAATTTCGTTTGGATTAATACTTGGGGTAGGACTTAGTCCATTGTCCCAACTGTAAGCAAATCCACCTGATGCAGAAATAGTAATGGTATCTCCCGAACAGATTGTGTCATCATTACTGGCAACAATATTAGGTAACCCATAAATATTAACTTCAACTGTGGCAGAAGAAGAACAACCATTAGTATCTGTACCTATAACGGTATAAAAAGTTTGAACCGTTGGTGTTGCATTTGGATTTTGTATGTTTCCTAAACCATTATCCCAGAGATATGTAAAAGCCCCATCAGCTCTTAATTTAACAGTATCTCCAATACAAATTGCAGTATCGTTATCACTCGTTATAATAATTGGCAAAGCATTAATGTCAACATTTACTTGAGCAGTATTTATACACCCGTTAGTGTCAGTTCCTGTTACTGAATAAGTTGTAAATACCGTTGGAGTAGGAGAGTGGGTTTGTCCGTTTCCTAAACCATTATCCCAAACGTAAGAAACTGCACCATTTGCCGACAGGTTAACATTACTTCCTAAGCATATTGCTGTATCGGTGTTGGCTGTAATGGTTGGTAAAGCATTTACCGTAATAAAGTTGGGAATAAATAAAGAGTCTGGACCTCCATTTGCATTAGATGTAACTAATGAAACATCAAAAGTTCCAACTGTATTGTAACAAATGTTTGAAGGGTTTTGATTGCTTGAGTTTAAAGAATCTGATCCAAAGAAATACCATGTCCAACTTGTTGGAAGGTTTGCTGATAAATCGGTAAAACTTATACAACTACCTATACAAATGCTACTATCTGAAGCACTAAAACTTGAAACAGGTGGTAATCCGCAAACACCGACAGTAATCTTAATAGAATCAGTATTATTACATCCGTTAATATCAGTACCAGTAACAGTATAGGTATTTGTTGAAGCAGGAGAAAAATTAATACTGTCTGTAACTCCAAAATTCCAAAGATAGCTAGTTGCACCTGAACCATATAATTTAACTGAATCACCTAAACAAATTATCGTATCCGTGGCATTAGCAATAACATTTGGAAGAGCGTTTACAAAAACAGTTAGTGTGTCGGTATTCTGACAAGAAGTAACAGTATCAATTCCTGTTACAGTGTAAAGAGTAGTAGTTGAAGGTACAAATCCGATATTATTTATCACGCCATTATCCCAAGTATAACTAGTTGCTCCACCACCATTTAAAATAAGTGTATCTCCGATACAAATAGATGTGTCGTTTGCATTTGCAATAACATTTGGTAAAGCGTTTACAGTAATAAAATCTGCCATAAACAATGAATCGGAACCGGAAGGGTTTGATACTACTAAAGCCACATCAAAAGTTCCTGCAGCACTGTAGCAGATATTGGTTGGATTTTGGTTGGATGAATTCGGCGTATCCGACCCAAAGAAATACCAAGACCAACCTGAAGGCGTATTGGTACTTAAATCATTAAAATTAATACAACTACCGGCACAAATAGTGCTGTCGGAACTACTAAAGCTAGGAATAGGAGGAATGCCACAAACATCAATAAATACAGTTACCGGTACGCTAAAAGTTCCCGGACAAATTTTTACATAATAAGTAGTTTGAACAGCTAAAACAGGAGTTGTAAAAGAATTTCCTGTTTGTAATAAATTTCCTCCAAATTCGGCATCATACCATTCAATAGTAGCTCCAACAGGGGTTGTTCCAGAAATAGATGCAGTTAGTGTTGCAGTAGTGTTTGGGCAAATTGTTTCATCATTTGCCACTAAATCAAAACTAGTAATTGTTCCTGTTGACCCTAATCCACCTTTAGTTGCTCCGTTTGGAGGAAAATTAGCTATTAAAGGCGAATTAGTCGTCCCATTAATACCTCCATTAATGTTTATTGTAGGTGTGCCATTTGAAATAGCAACGTAGCCACCGCCACCTCCACCACCAGGACCTTCAGCTTCTTGAATTGTGGCAATTGGACCTGTAGTCATTATTTGATTACCTCCACTACCACCATTCGCATTAATAGCAACTCCTGAAATGCTACCAGTGGTTTCAATTATTATGGAGCCTCCGGCACCACCACCACCTGCAGCATCTTTGCCGGAATATTGACCAAACCCAGGGCTAGATGGTCCTGAACAATTACCTCCATTTTCACCATTTGCATCAATAGAACCTGTTCCAGTTACACTGTTGTATGATTTTAAATAAACAATCCCTGCACCATTTCCTCCATTTCCTCCGTAAATATCGTTAGCTTCTCCGGCACCGCCAGCTCCTGCCATAAAAATTTTGTTGGTTGAATAATCTAACGGACGACCTCCTAATCCTCCATTATCTCTTCTGTAATCGCCACCCCAGTTGGGGTTGTTTGGTGCAAGGGTTAATTCGTTTTGATTTGAAGCACAATGAGAATACCCACCTCTTCCACCACCCGAAGAAACCACTAAAGTAGGGTTGGGATTAATAGAAATAATTCCGGTATCCAACCCCCAAGCAGTAATATAGTTTGCTGTACTAACATCAGGATTACCTAATCCTTTGTTCCAAATATTTATGTTTCCACCATTTGCACCACCAGCACCTCCTGAATTATGACCATTTCCACCACCACCAGCATTTGCTGCGGCACCTCTTCCATACCTTCCATTAAATTTAGAATCATAATCTGCTTGACTACCGGCAATTCCTTCCCCTTTTTCTGCACCTTCTAGTGGGTTTGCATCAGCATATCTCAATCCTCCATATCCTGAAGTAGTTTTAATTTGACCACCTCTAAAGCCTAAACTACTCACATCAATGTTTCCATCTATGGTTGTTGTGTCTAGAACTTCAATTGCCAAAATACCTCCTGTATTACCATTCCATGCATCAGCAGTTAGCACACCTCCTGAGTTAACTGCTAAAGTGCTGTATCGAGGAACCCTAACAATTACCACTTTATCTGATGCTGTATAATTGTTTGTAAGTCCACACGTTGAAATTAATGTAGTAGAATTAGGTACATTTTTTATTTCGACAAATTCATAATTACCACAATTGTTATAATTTGTAATTCTTCCCCAATCTATAGTTTGACCAGGGTGAGCCATATCAATAATTGATACCCCTTGAACTTGTATAATCATGATTAAATCCCCGGCTGTGATGTTTCCAGAAAAATTAGTATTTAAACTGCTATTATCTACAGTAATAGAAGTATCTCCGGCAGTAATATCTAAAGTAAGAAATGTATATGCATTCACTACTTCTGTTCCAGTAACTACTTTTGCACCATCTTTTCCCCGTTGAGCATTAATACTGATTATTGAAAATACTAAGGTGATTAGAATTATTATTTTTTTACTCATTACTTTTGTTGTGTTTTAATTATATTACTCAAATGTTTATTGTTTTTAGTATAAGTTTTAGAACTATATAGACTGATTCTAATTAACGATGGTTGCACAAGTTAAAAATTCAATCAAATTTTATGGTGTAAAGAAAATATTTAAAGTTTTGTTAAAAAATTTATAATCGTTTAATTATTGATTTCCTATACCCTTCGCCCAACAACGATTCATTTTTCATCATTTCAATCAACAATTGGTTATTTTTATTGTATGATAATAAACTAAAAGCATCTTCAACCGAAAAATCATTTTTATTTTGTTCAATTAATTCAAATTCATCACCGGTTTTAACTTCTCCTTCTTTCAATACCCTAACATAAAAACCTGAATAAGATGAATTAATGAATTCCTTAATTACCCCCTGGTTGTTGAATTTATAACCCAATTTAAAACAGGGAATTCTTGGTTCAGACACTTGAACGATAGCATTGCCAATTTGATAAATGTTTCCGATTCGTATGATAGTTTCATCAACATGGTCGAGTGTAATATTTTCGCCAAACATACCATGTTCAAACGTAAGTTCGGGATAAATTTCTTTCCAAAAAGGGTAGTGGTTGGCACCATAAAAATAACAGGCTTTATCCATTCCGGCATGGTTTTCTCTGTCGGTTACCACATCACCTTTTACATCGGTTTGACCAAGAAAAATAGAATGTTGCACAGGCTTTTTAAAAACACCTGTTTCTACTGTTTTACCGTTCCAATCGAAAGAAACTTTGTTTCCAATGTTATTAGAAACAACTTTCATTATAAACTATTTAAGGCTGCTTGATAGTTTGGCTCTTCGGTTATTTCAGCTACCTGTTCGGTATATTTAATCACACCATTTTCGTCAACTACAATTACACATCTGGAGTGTAAACCTTTTAAAGCACCATCAACCAATTCTAAACCGTAATCTTTTCCGAATGTTCCTGTATTAAAATCAGAAAGCATTATTACGTTTTCAATTCCTTCGGCTCCGCAAAATCTTTTTTGAGCAAATGGTAAATCTCTTGAAATACAAAGCACTTTTGTGTTTGCTAAACCGGCAGCTTCTTTATTAAAGTTACGAACTGAAGCAGCACAAGTCCCGGTATCGATACTCGGAAAGATGTTTAGCACTAATTTTTTGCCTTTAAAATCTGCTAATGTTTTGTTGCTTAAATCTACTGCTGTTAAATTAAAATCTTTTACTTTTGAACCTACTGTTGGAAGATTTCCAATGGTATTTACTGCATTACCCTTTAATGTTACTTTTGTCATTTTATGTTTAGTTAATTTTTTTTAGAATACTGATAGCTATTGGGGTAAAATTAATTATTCTACAAACAAAACCAAACCTTTTAAATATTCTCCTTCGGGGTGAAAAATATTAACCGGATGGTCGGCTGGTTGCGATAAGTGGTGTAATACTTTTACGTTTCTTCCCACTTCAATGGCGGCAGCCATAATAGTATCATAAAACGTTTTTCGGTTTATGGCTTGAGAACACGAAAAGGTAAATAAAATACCTCCTGGTTTAATTTGTTGCAAAGCCATCGCATTTAAACGCTTGTAACCCTGAATGGCATTGTGTTTTGCTTTTTGGCTTTTAGCGTAGGCAGGTGGGTCGAGAATAATTACATCGTAATCTTCTTTGTTTTGTTTTAAAAAGTTAAGTGTGTCGAAAGTAAACGATTGGTGTTTATCATCAAATCCGTTCAGTTTTATGTTTTCGTTAACCAAATCAATGGCTTTTTGCGAACTATCTACCGAATGAACCAAAGTTGCACCTGCTTTTAGAGCGTAAACCGAAAAACCTCCTGAATAACAAAAAGTATTCAGTATTTTTTTGTTGTTGGAGAAATCGGCTAACAATTTTCTGTTTTCGCGTTGGTCGAGAAAAAAACCTGTTTTTTGACCATTAATCCAATCGAGGTTAAATTTGCAATCGTTTTCCAATCCAACCAAATGGGGTTCTTTGGCTTTATACAAATATTCATTGGTAAAACTCGACTGATTTTGTTTTGCTAAACTTTCGGCACTTTTGTCGTAAATAGCAATCAAGTCTTTTTTAGGAAAGGTATTTTTTAGTGCTTCAACTATTTCGTTTCTATAATTGTACATACCAATGCTGTGGCACTGAATTACGGCTGTCCCGTTGTAATAATCGATAATCAAACCCGGTAAACCATCGCCTTCGGCATGTACCAAACGATACATGTTGGTGTGTTTGTTTTTGGTTAAATTCAAACTCTCGCGAACTTGGTAAGCAGCTTTAATTTTATTGTTCCAAAACGATTGGTCAATTTCTTCGTCGTTAAAACTAATTACACGAACAGCAATGGTGCCATCGCTAAAATGCCCCAAAGCTAAAAACCGGTTTTTTGAATTTACCACACGAACCAATTCGCCATTTTCTGGCATTTGTGGCGGTTCGTTGATGATTTTATGTATTGCACCCGAAAACACCCAAGGATGTTTACGTTCTATTGATTTTTCTTTGTCTTTGTTGATTACAATTGTGGGGATTTCCATGTGTTTTTTTAGTTGCTACAAAGAAAAGAAAAATGCGTGTAGAATCCTAAATGGTTTTCGTTATAATTTAGTAAAAGTTACGGTTGCAATGGCTGGAGAAATTACTGTATCGTTTCCAAGTGGTGCACTAACAAAATAAGAAATGGCTCGTCGTGGATAAGTGTTTGCATTTGGAGAAGTGTAGGTTGTACCGTCATCGGTTCCTGCATCATAAACAAGACCTTCAATAGCTTTAGAACTTAAAAATTGGTTGTTTTCTAATAAATTTACATTTACCACAGCCAAATACCAATCGGGGCTGGGAGCCAACATGGTTGCCAATGTAACCGATGGATGATATTTATCTACCACCACATCAATAGTAATTTGCCCGACACCAGTGGAAAGGTTGCTGCCCACATACAGTCCTAAACCTTCTTTGGTAGAAATTTTCTCGTTGATTTCATCGCTAAGGGTATTTGTTGCACCTAATTCTGCCATTTGTCGAATACCTTCCGATGCCAATGTGCCTTCTTTAAAAAACTCGGTATTGGGTTCGTGACTCCACCCAATTAGTTTGGAGAAATGAGCGTTTGATGGATAATCGGTAGGATAATCGGTGTTGTTCCAATTAATGTTAAAAGTCACTCTGTAATTGGTTGTTTGTAAATCATCAGGTTTTTGAGGTAAATCTTTTATATCTTTTTTACAGCTTAAAATAGCTGTTACAACTGTTAACCCTACAAAAAATTGTTTTAATGACATTCTTAGTTTGTTTTTTAGTTTTAAACGGTTATTAGGATAGATTATTGCAAAACAATCTTCTCCACTTTTTTAAAGTTGTCGCCAGAAATAGTTAAAAAGTAAATACCTTGTTTTAGGTTGTTTAAATGTAATTCAACTTGATTATTTATTGTTCGTATGGTTTTACCAGTAATATCGGTCAATATTAAAGTTATGATGCCTTTTTTGTGTTCCAAGCCTTTGATGTAAACTGTATTATTGGTAGGGTTGGGATAAATGTTTATTCTATCTGTATCAAAACTATTAATGTTGGTGGTAGCACACGACATGTTCATTAATTTAAACCAAATGTTATCGAGTAAATCGAGTGGAGCTAAGTCACTTGAGTTCGATTCTCCTTGTCGAACTACAACCAAACCTGTACTTGGCGACATACTAATGTATTGTCCCTGAGAACCGGCAGCAGTAAACATATCATTAGGGGCGTTTGGTGAGATGAAACCTGGTATAGATATGGTAGAACCAGGAGCGATAAACGATGATTTACCATTTAACCACCACAAATAACCATAAGATGGATTTATGTTTTGCGAAGAGTTGAGCATTTGGTAATAATACAATGAATCGTCTAAAACCACAGTAGAATTCCACATTCCTTTGTTTAAGGTTAATAAACCAAAACGAGCCATGTCTCTTGCTTTGCTGTAATAAAATGTGTTATCGCCAAAAGGAAGCCAAAACCCGCTACCCATACCAATTTTGTTTTTAATTTTTTGGTTGGTATATATCGTAAGTCCTTGTCCGGTAACCGTATCTAAAACATTTTTGAGTAAATTGTAGGGGCTGTTATGATATGCCCATCGAGTTCCTGCATCGGCAACATAGGTTAAACAGCTCGGAGAAGTGCACGAAAAGTTGGTTTCATCCAGTCCGGTAGTCATGGTAAGCTGATTCCAAATCGTAATGTTATCTTCTTGCGGAATGGTTAAACTGGTAAAACCTGTGCCTAAGTAATCAGAAGTTTTATCATTAATGTTAAGCAATCCATCTTTTTGTGCAATACCAATAAGTGTAGCTCTTAAGCTTTTTCCTGCCGAATACCAAACATGAAGACTATCGGCTGTAAAGTTGCCAAAGTATTTTTCCAACACCATTTTACCGTCTTTTAACACGATAAACGCATCGGTTAACGAGGTGTCTAAATACTGGTACAACGCATCAATGCTGTCTTGACACCAATTTAATGTGGAGGGTGCAATGGTATCCCAAGTTCCTGTAGCAGGTGGAAAGTAATACGACTGAGCTTTGAGATTACCTTGTAATGATACTAAAAGGAAGAGTAAAAGTAGTCTGTTTTTCATGGTTTGTTAGTTGTATCTATTTGATAAATAAAGGGTTATTGGAATCAAATATAGTGAAAATAATTTACTTTTTATTTTTAGCAGGAACCAACAAGCCTATTAACCACAACAGCAATAGAAAGCCCAAATTAAAAACAATGGAAACCATTAGAATTAAGTAAAAGCCCGAAACCACATTGGATATGGTGGTAAAAATAGTAGTGGCAAAATCGCCCATCCACAAGGTGGTAAGGTTAAAGAGTAAGATTAATGCTACAAACAACAACAAGCCCGAAAAAGAACCTTTGATGTCAGATTTACTTAACGAAATGGAGCTACCAATGGCAAACAACAAATAGAAAAACAACAGGTATTTCCACCAAACGATTTCGTTGTTTTGTAGAATACTTTTTAGGGTGTACATCAGTGCATCATAGAGCGAAAAAAATACATCACGAACACCTTGTGTAACACTTGAATTGATTATTTTTAAATTACTATCAGTTAATGTATTAAACTTAATATCAAATATAAAATATCCAAAAATAAATAGGGCTGAACCGCCCAACAAAATAGGCCCAATTCCGATAAAAAAATTGCCTAAATTTTGGTAAATGTTTTTCTTGTTAAAGGTATGTTTTACATAACCCATTTCGGGATTGGAAGCATTAAACGAAAACAATTTTACGTTGGAAACATGGTGGCCAAAAAGCAAAGCAAAAATTAAATGCCCTAATTCGTGAACAGCCGTTCCTATCCAACCAAACAAATACAAATAACCGTGCATACCAATAATACCCACCGTTCGTTTTTCTATTTGTTGCGAAATAACGTGCATAATTAAACCCAAAATTAACAGCGGAGCAAGCAAGATGGTTAAGTGCATGGCTGTCGCCAACAAAACATCTAGTAAATATTGAAGAGCCGTATCCATTTGATTTTTTACCGCAAAATATTGTTTTAATAATTTAAAAATTCACTTATTCTTTCTAAAAAATAATTAACACATAGGCACATAGTTTTGTTTTTAAAGTAAAGACTACATTAGTTAAACAATAGTTTTCTCCGATATATCGGAGAAGTGCTATGTATTAGTCTCAGTATCACTTTGATTAATAATTCAAGTCTATGTTTCTATGTGTTAAAACCATTTTTATTTAATTGTTTTCCATGGGTTAGTTACCTATTTTTGAAATAATTAATTCGCTGCGTTTGTGTGCTTGCAAATGAAAAGAGAAAATATTGATGTTGCTCAAAATCAACAAACTTTCTTTTTTAAGGTTGTACAATTTGTTGTTTATTTCTACATAAATGCTGCCCGAATGCAGGTACAGGCAAACGGTGTGGTAGTTTTCTTCGACGATTAATGTTTTGTAATGATTGGCAAGCAATTGCATGTGGCTTAATTCGCTGGTTTGGTTGCCTGTTGTCATTACGTTAAAGTCGGTGCAAGTGCCTATAGCTGTAGTTTTCCAATCACCATTAAAGGTATCTACTTCATATTTTTGTAACGTTTTGCTGTGTTGCTCGCCCGTGCCGGTACAGACGGGGTTTTTATGGTTCAAGGTTATTTCGCCTTCCAACACCATTAATTTTCGGTTTACATTGGGCAAAACCGTAAAAGTAGATTCGGGCACTTCAACTTTGGCTGAACTGATTCTAAAATCGAAGTTGCGTTCGGCATACGAAGCATTGGCCGGAGAAATATACAATTGTGTGGTGCTGCCTCCAGACCAATTTGATGTAACGAAATCATCCGCTTGTAAAATAGTAATTAGCATACATTAAGCACGTTTGTCGTAAACGATTTCATATGTAAATTTTTATTGTTTTTTATTTGTCATATGGAATACGTCAGTTTATCTTATCACGTTTTGTGTACTATTGCTCGTGACTATTTCATATTTAATCCCTTCTAAATCTTTAAAGAAAAGTGCATAATAATGTTCGCCATGCTGAGGATAAAACTGAGGAGGATTAACAATTTTTGCACCAGTGCTTTTTATTAAAGGGTAAAGTTCATCTACTTCTGTTGTAGAATCCACTTTAAAAGCCAAATGGTGTAATGCTCCTGGTTTACGGCGATGTACGGTATCATTTTTAAAAGCTTCTCGTGGTGAATTGATAGCAAAAATTAATAATGGGTGAAAATATTCCACCACATCAAATTCGTGTGCTTTTACTGTGCCTTTCGATTTTCGGTTGATATCAAAACCTAAAATGGGCATGAGTTTGTCGTAGAAAGGCTCTGCTATTTCAAGATTTTTTACGGTAATTTGTATGTGGTCAATAATTGGGTTCATTTATTTTTAAAATTATAGATGGAGCAGAGGCAGTTTTTATTTTACTCCTATCATTTTATCAATTTCTCTAAGATATTGTTCTGCTCTTTCCTTTAGTGGTTTCCAGCTTTCACATATTTCTTGAGAGTTAATAAAAAGTTCTAATTTTTCATAAGCTGGAATTGGTAGATTAATTTTTTTATATAGAAGAACACCAATAATAAAATTTGTTTGTATATGTGATTTATCTTGTTTTAAGCAAGAGGTATTATAACTTATTACTTGATTAATTGTATCAATTTCAGTGTTATATTTAAACTTTAATATATCATCAAATGTTGTAAGAGCTTCTTTACATCGTGATAATTTTATTAGAAGATAAAATTTACTATATCGCCAAGTACCATCATTAGCAGGTGCAATTTTTTCAGCCATACTGACAAAGTCTAAAGCTAATTCTGCATCATTTCGTAATTTAACTTGGTTCATCGCTTCATTTAAGTATTTATCATACTCATTAGGTGTAAGAGAAAGATATTTATTTCTATAAGTAATAGCTTCTTCAAAGTGTCCATTAAAGAATAAAATTCTTGATTGCAGTAGAAATGAAGTTGATTTTAATATTAAAATCTTATTAGCGTACTCTGCTAATTCAGCTTTATCTTTTAAATAATGTTCTAACGCTTCCCAGATTTTTATACCTTGTATGTAATTGTTGTCCACAAAGGTTGCCAAACCAATCATATAAGATGTAGTAAAAAATATTTGTTCGGCATTTATCTTAAAGCCTGTCAATTCTTCTTTCTCTAAAAATATAATTTCTCGCTTCCAAAGAGTAATGAATTCTTGATGTAAACGTTGTCCACTTTCAACGTCTGTAGGTTTGTGTAACAGCGTTGCATCTAAACTTAAACAATAGGTACTATTTTCAGGGTTTCTTTTAATTAAATCACCGTAAATTATTAGTTTGGCGTTTAGTCTTTTTGTCAATTTATTAAATGCCTGAATGTCTTCAGAACTTTTGATATCCGCTTTTATGGATTGATTATATAAATGAATTCGGTTCTGAGTTATTCGTGATAGATGATTATGTAAAACAATTATTTCGTATGAATTGTCAAGTTGTAAGTCCCTCAATCTTTTCTGTATTTGACTTGCAAAATCATTAGTTATCCTAGTTTTCTGTTTAGCATTTTCAGTTATAATAGCTAAAACGATACTCATTTTTGAAGTACCCTTTTTAGGAAATATACTTCTATTGTAATACCAATAACTAATTATGATAGCTTCAACTAACCCCCAAAAAAGAAAATGTATAATAGGGTTGATTGTATAGTCCTTAATGAAAGGAATTACAGCAGTCATCATTACTAGTGAAGATGAAACAATTAAAAAAACTAATGTTTCTATTCTATGTAACGCAAACCCTTTTTCTGCAATCCAGTCTTTAATATTCATGTTTTAAATTATGTTATATGCGTCTTTAGTATTACTAATAACATACGCTTTATTCGCACGATAACATTACCAAAGATAAAACATAACTAAGAAGCATCATTTTTAAATTTCTGAAAACTTATTAACAAGTTTTGTTACAATTAGGTAGTACACTTTAAAATTGGTACTCACTTTTAAGCAAAGCAAACAGGAGCGAATCTTCCAGTACACCATTGTTGTTATAATGTTCTTTTAAAACCCCTTCTTGGTTAAAACCAAAATTCTCCATCAATTTTAAGGAGGGTGTATTGTCTTTGCCTACAAAAGCTTCTATACGGTTAAGGTTCATGTTGTTAAACCCATACTCAATAATGCGTTTTAGAGCTTCAGTCATCAATCCTTTGTTTTTAAATTGTTCTTCGCTTAACACGTAACCAATTTCTGCCCTAAAATGTTTGGTGTACCACGTGTGGTAGCCACACCAGCCTATAACGGTGTTGGTTTCTTTGTCAACCAACTGAAAAAGCAACAAGGTTTTACCATACGAGGTATAGCTCTGTTTTATTTTTTCTTTTTCGTTGGCTAATTCTTCGGCGGTTTTAATGCCTAAATGCTTCATTATTTCAGAGTCAGTACAGTTGTGGAGTAAATAGCGATATACTTCGTCGGTTAATTTTCGAAGTACAAGTCGTTTGGTTTCTATGGTTTCAAAAATCATGATAATAGCTATAACAATTAGTTTTTAAAGACAATTGTGCATTCGTATGAAAATTTGTCAATTCGAGTGTCCCGCAGTATTGCGGGATGTATCGAGAATGCAAATTTTCAATAAAAAAAGTGTGTTCTCGATATTTTTTCTTTCAGAAAAAACTCGAACTGACACTTTTTTTTATTAAAATCCTTCTAGATGCACAATGGTTTAAAAGGTTAAAAATAAGCATTAAAAAATATCGCTAAACGTGTATTCATAAATTTTATCACCCATTTCATACGTTTTAATTAGTGGAACATTCACATCAAATCTGATGGGGTAATTAAAAATAGGTCCTTCGTAGCAGAAGGTATGAAACTCACCATTTTCGCCACAGGGGTCAATATTTTTTGGTAATTGTTTTAAAAAATCTAACGAAAAATCTTTGGCAATTAAATGGGAAGGTACTTTACTGTTGTCGATGGAGCAAATGTGTGTTTTAAAACCTTGTTTAATAAAATCGACAGCCAGCTTTTTTGTTGCTTTGTTCCATAACGGAAAAATGGCATCCATTTCTACTTCTTTTAAACGCTGTTCACGGTATTCTCGTAAATCTTCCAAAAAAATATCTCCAAAAGCAACGGTATTGATACCTTCGGCTTTTGCTTCAAGCAACAAGGCTTTCATTTTGGTTTCGTAAGCCTCGTTGGTTTTTTCTTCGAGGTACATGATTTTTAACGGGATGCCAATGGCTTTTGCTTGGGCAACAATCAAGTGTTCGGGAACTCCGTGCATCGAAACCCTTTTGTTGGGTTTAAAAATGTTGGTTAACAAGTATTTTATCTCATATTTTTTGCTTTTTAGCAAATGATACAAGGCAAACGACGAGTCTTTTCCGCCACTCCATGACAATATGATGGGTATTTTGTTCATTTTTTCTTTTTTACCACATAGGTACATAGTTTTTCATTGATTTATAAAAAGCAAAGACAAACAGTAGTTTTATCCCAATAAATTGGGATAACTATGCTTCACTCTTGTTGTCTTTAAAAAGAACATTTATAACTATGTGTCTATGTGGTTATTATTATTTATTTCGATTTCTAAAAACACACCCCTAACCCCTCTCAAGAGGGGAAACCAACGCTCATAGCCAACTTCCGTCTTCGGTCTTCTGACTTCTAGCTTCACTCAATAAACCAAAAACTACCGGGAATAATACCTGCTGTAAATTGGTGAACTAAACTTCCTGATGCCGAATAGCGGAAAACCCTTCCGTTTTGTACATAATCAATGGCATCGGCTACGTAAATATCGTTATTTGTGGGGTCAATTCCTAATCCGTAAAATAAATTACCCGAATTGGTTACAATTGGAGTAGAAGGCAGGCTGTTGCCGGTTATACTCATTTGATAAACACTGTTGTTGATAAAGTAAAGGTTGTCTTTATTACGGTTAATGTTTAACGAGCCCGGCGAATGGTTGATGTTGCTAAACGTAAAAGTTTGAACAAGGCTCCTGTCGGCAGGATTGATTTGCATTAATCGGGCATTTTCCTCGTTAAAACCACCACTGCAAAGCACCCAAAGCTGGTTGTTTTTATCCAATACCAAGCTGTTGGGCGATATACCTACTTTAATGCTATCCACCAACACATCAGTAAGGGTGTTGATGATTAAAATGTTGTTGTTGTTCATGTCGCAAACGTAGGCGGTATCGTTGTGCAATAGGAGTTGTTCTGTCCAGCCCGGAACAGCAATGTTGCCCGAAATAGTGTTAGAATTTAGGTTTACTATTTGTATCGAATTGGAATATAAATCAGTTACATACGCTTTTGAATTGTTTATTTTAAGCATGTAGCGAGGCGAGTTAAATCCGGTAATGGTTGCCAACGAAGTAAAATCGCTGATGTTAACCACTTCGACTTTATTGGAGTTGTTTACCACAATATAGCCTTTGTCATTTATCTGTAAAAACGACTGAGCAACATCGCCCAAATCGGTTCCGTTGTTGGCATTTTTAAATACATTTTGGTTTACGTTGTTGTTCGATTTGTTGTATAAAGTAATGGAAGCGTTAGACCAACCAAAAGTACCTTCGTTTATAATTAATACATCGGTTGAAGAAGTATTGGAAATAAAGGTTTCGTCACAGTTCAAGCATTGCGGACCAATTTCTTCTTTTTTGCAGCCAAAAAACAACAACAGGCAGAAGGGAAGATATAAAAAGTATTTTTTCATGTTATAAACCTAGCGAAATGGAAAATAAAAAGTTTCTACCGGGCATGGCTCTAAATGCCATAGCTTGGTAATCTTGGTTGAGTAAATTATTGGCTTTAAACGACGCAGTAAGTTTTACTTTTTTGAACTTGATTTGTTGGCTAATGCTTACGTTGTGAATAAAATAAGCGGGCATATACCAGTTGTTATCGGTTGAAACAAAACGCATACCTGTATAGCTGTAATTGTAGTAAACTGAGGTGTTTTTGTATTTGGCAGAAAATGTGTAGTTGAATTTATGAAAAGGAACGTAAATCAACTGTTTGTTAATGGAATTATCTAATTCGTTGTTGGTTTTAATGTTGGTAGAAGCAGTGTAGGCATAATTAGCGTTATGTTTTATGGTTAGTTTGCCAAAAGTAGTGTTTAAGCCAAAAGTAGCTTCAAATCCTTTGTTTTCTACTTCTTTTAAATTGGTTGGCGACCAATAACTAAATTCGGTAGGTAGCCAAATAATCCAATTGCTTACGTAGTTGTAAAAACCAACTGCACCAAGGGTTAATTCAGTGTTTCTAATATTTTTGGTATAACTAAATCCTGCTTCAATCATTTGTGCTTTTTCGGGTTTTAAACTGTCATTTCCTCCCGGATTCCAATACAAATCGTTTAACGAAGGGTAGTGGTAATTAATTCCTGCATTGGTTTTAAAATAAAGTTGTTCTTTTTTGAGCAATTGAATTTTACCTCCAACACTGGGTGCTAAGGGGTTGAACACATTGTTTAAAGCAATAAAACGATTAAACACATTGAGTTGAACACGACCAAGATTGAAAACGACACCAGTCATCCAACTGCCTTGTGTACGCTCTTTGATGGTAGAATAACCACCGGATTCGGCTGTTTCAAACCGAATGTTCAGGTTGTTTATGATATTAATATTATTGTTGATGTAATACGTTGTATTAATCAAATTATCAACTAAATAAGAATTGCTTTTACTGTAAATTTTAGCACTCATGTCTTCGTAAATCAACACATCTTTTACTAAGCCGGAGGTAATGGTAAAACTCAACTTGTTTTTTACTTGTTTGTATTCCAATAATGCCCTAAACGATTGGTCTTTTTGGTTTTCATTGGCTGAATCTTTTGTAATCGTAGGTGCTAAATTTCTATCGCTGTCAAACAGCCAGATTCTACCACCAAAACTACCATTTTTCAGTTGCTTGTAAATACCTTGTTGTATCCCATATTGAGACATTTCGGCATTTTTTTGTTGCTCAATCGGAGTACCTTTTTTACTGATGTTTTTAAACTCAAAATTGTTTTGTGCAGTGTAGTAAAACAGTTGTGTTTCGAACAACCACTTGTTTTGAATAAAACAGGTGGATAACTCGGTTTTGTACGCACCAAAACTCCCAAGTGTTTGTTTGATAAAAGCAGTATTTTTTGCTTCAAAATTCTGACTATTTTTGAGTAACACACTTCCTCCCAAAGCCCCGTTTCTGCCCATTAACGAGGCTGCTCCGTGGTGCAGTTCGGCTTGGTTGAAGAAAATGGTGGGGTATAACGAAAAATCAACTTGTCCGTTCATGGGCGAATTAAGCAAAACACCATTCCATTGCACCTGAGTATGTGACGCTCCCGTGCCTCTAAATGAAATAGAAGACAACGAACTTGGTCCGTAATCTTTAATAAAAACCGATGAATGTTGCTGAATGAGTTCTGAAAGATTTTGACTTTCTACAATCGAAATACTATCAAACGCCGTTTTTTTGTATTGTTTAGGTATTTTTTGGTCAACCAATTCAAAGGTTTTACCAGCAATGGTATCGAGTGTTTCGTTGTTGCTCATCACATCAAAACAACTAAAAAATAATGCTATGAAAAACAATCCTTTCATTAATTTGTTTTTATCAGTTTTTTAGTAAAATGCTTGTCATTTTTGGTAATGGTTAAAAAGTAAACACCAGACTTAAGGTTTGAAGTTTGTAGTTTGAAGTTTGAAGTTTTTGTAGTGTCGGAAACGATGGTTTTTCCATAAACATCTATAATCTGGTAGGATATGGGTAAGTTTTCGTTGTTCTGAATGGTTAATACTTCGTTAAACGGATTAGGGTAAATGTTGAATTGATTTTCCATCTGTTCTTCAATGGAAGTAGTAGAATAATGGATGACACCAACAGCGTCTAAATCAAACCCACCTTGAGTAAAAGGGGTAGGGTAAGGATCGTTGATGATGTTGTTTTGGCTGTCGTACGTTCCAAAAACAGGATTGATGCTACCCACCACGTCAATAACTCGAACATAGGTAATTTGCGAAATATCCAATCCCGGAATACCATCTAATTCGGCTAAATCGAAAGGTGTACCATAACCTGCCCGGTATTTTCCTGCAAGGTTATAAATGTAAGTAGCATCCATTTGAGCATTGTTGTCCAGTTGAACAGTGTTTGGTGTTAACGAAACGGCATCAAAACGGAAAAAGTTGATGCCATCCGAACTCACTTCCACAAAAGCCAATTCCAGAAACATACCGTCAAAGGAATTTTCAAACACGGCAAAATCTGCACCCGAATCGTCGTAAATGTAACCGTTAAACGTAAGTGTTGCAATACCACCATCGCCCAAACTTACCAACCCGTTAGCCATCGGAAAACCTGTGGCAGAAAGGCTGTCGCCAATGGTTGGTTTGCCTAATGAGGTGTCGGCAATATGCTGCCAACCTCGTTGCAAATTACAATTTGTAGCCCATGCTTCAAAAACAGTCGAGTCTTTGTGTATGGCGGTATTACCTTCGTTGCCAGCAGCAGGGGCATAAGGGCCTTGAGCAAACAACTTACTTAAAGTAAAGAGGCTGAAAAGTATGATGAGAAAGTGTTTCATAAAACTTTATATTTAAACCTAACAGGTTTTAAAAACCTGTTAGGTTTGTTTAGCTAATTATTGTTTAATGAATTTTTGAACTTGCGGAACTCCATTTGAAACCACCTGAATAAAATAAATTCCAGGTTTTAAATCGGCAACATCAATTCTGGTTTGCTTGGTATTGTTGCTGTTGATGGTTTTTATTGTTCTTCCACTCATATCGGTAATCGAAACTTGCTCCAAGTTGTTTTCCGAATTAATGTTTAACACATTGGTGATTGGGTTGGGGTAGAATGAGAAGTTGTTTTTTGAGATTTCATTCACATTAGTAGTTGTCGATAAAATTAAATTATCAAGGCAGAAAAAAGCAGGAGTGTTCATGCCCCACATTCCTACATCTGAAGAGCTTAATTCAAAATATACACTATCAATTAACGAGATGGAAACCACTTCTATAACTTCCCAGTCTTTTACTATATAATCTTGAGAGTTATCGCTGAATCGAAAGTCAGCTAGATAGAATTCATTACTATCTTGAAAGACGTTATTAGAATATGTTTTTATGGTAACTTTAAACCAATCTGGATCATTTCCACTTGGTCCACCAAATTTTTTAGCAAAAGCATCGCCATCTCTCATGCTGTTATATGCATAAGTTGAATTTGTAATTTTAAACTCAATTTTTTGCCAATTAGGGTTAATTAAAGCATATGAATTGTTTGATGCGATTAAATAATTACTAGAGCCAAATCCTCCTCCAGCTTTTGCACTATATTTATTTCCAACACCTGATGTAACAGAATCAGTCATATTGGAGTAAGCAAAACCGCCTAACCAATAACCCGGAGCTCCCCAGGTAGTATCAAATTCATTTGGGAAAGTAATGTCACCACTGGTAAATTCGGAAGTAAAAACACCGTTGTTGTGTGTGCCGCTTAAATCAGAACCATCCCAATATGATTCGGCTGGTAAGGTTAAATTTTCGAAATCTGCTGTTTGTGCGTTAATGTTTGTTGAGGGTAACATCAATCCTAAGCAAGCGATACCTGCTATTTTGTACATTTTTCTCATCACTTTAATTTTTTTTAATGAGGTTAATAAATAATTTTTCTCAAACATTTAAAAGCCAAAAAAGGCATAAAAGGTTTGTTTAACATGAAAAATAAAGTGAAGAGGATTTTTTGAAAAATTCTTCGCCTTTATTCCCGAAAGCATTTGAAGAATTTATGAAATAACTAAAAACAGAATAGTTACAAAATAAATAACTTCTGTTATGGGCAGGTCTTCTGACTCACTCCTTATTTTTACGCCTTCCCATCTATTAGGACAGTGGCTAATTGTAAAAACTACTAGAGTTTACAGCTGCGGGTACAGTTTAGGATTCTCACCTAATTCCCTATTAATTCCGAACTTTAAATTCGAAAACCAATAACACTACAAATGTAGAATAAAAATTTATATGAAGAAATAGAACGTGAAAAGTTTATCAACGGAGTTGTAAACCGCTTTAAAAAATGACATGAATTGTACTAATTTTTTTACCACATAGGCACATAGTATTGTTTCTTTTACCAAAGCTCAAATGGATAGTTTCTCAATAGCCCTTCTCCGATATATCGGAGAAAAACTATGTTTGGTTTATGTTTTCTTT
>JACPDX010000081.1 GCA_016183805.1 Bacteroidota bacterium | reverse complement strand
CTTATGCAGTAAGTATGTTGGCTCAAATTTTATCGCAAGGTAAAAGCTCTAGATTGCAAAAAAGCATAGTTGACGAGCAACAAAAAGCAATTTTTGTAGGTGCATTTCCTTTTCCAACCGAAGATCCAGGAATGGCTTTAATGTTTGGTGTTACTAATATGGGAGTGGCTATCGATGCTTTGGAAGAATCTATCAATAAAGAAGTTGAAAAAGTTCAAACAGAATTAATTAGCGAAGATGAATTTCAAAAACTAAAAAATCAAATAGAAAGTGATATGGTTTCCGGAAATTCAAAGGTGGAAGGAATTGCTGAAAATTTAGCCAATTATTTTGTTTATTATGGCGATGCAAATCTTATCAACACAGAAATTAGCAGATACATGAAAGTTACTCGTGAAGATATTAAAAGGGTAGCTAACGAATATTTTAGAAAAGATAACAGAGTAGTGTTGCACTATCTGCCTAAATCAGAACAAAAAAGTAATTAATTGAAAATTAACGTATTGAATAACTATATAGAAATGAAAAAAATTATATCAATAGCAGTTGCAACCATTATCATTAGTGGTGCAACATTTGCTCAAACCAAAGCAAAACTAGATAGAAGCATACGCCCAAAGGCTGGAGCTGCTCCTGAAATTAAGTTGGGAAATATCCAATCGTTTACGTTAGAGAATGGATTAAAAGTATTTGTGGTAGAAAACCATAAATTACCAAAAGTATCTTATTCACTTTCGTTAGATGTTGATCCGGTATTAGAAGAAAACATGGTTGGTTTTAAAGCTGCCACAGGTGAATTACTGGGAACAGCAACTACTAACAGAACAAAAGACCAAATCAATGAACAAATCGATTTTATTGGGGCAACTATTAATACTTCTTCAGAAGGAATTTTTGCTTCTTCACTAAAAAAACATCAGGAAAAATTATTAGACATCATGTCTGATGTTTTATTAAATGCAAAATTTAGTCAGGAAGAATTAGATAAAATTAAAAAACAAACCATTTCTGGATTACAATCAGCAAAAGATAATCCGGATGCCATCGCGTCAAATGTTGGTGCTGTATTGTTGTACGGTAAAAATCATCCTTATGGAGAAATTTCTACCGAAAAAACGGTTGAGAACGTTACTTTAGAAAAATGCAATGACTATTATAAAACCTATTTTAAACCAAATGTAGCCTATTTGGCAGTAGTTGGCGATATTACCTTAGCCGAAGCTAAACCATTAATTGAAAAATATTTTGCAAAATGGGAAAAAGCCGAAGTGCCTGTAAATAAATATAAAACACCAACTGCACCGGAAAACACTAAAGTTGCTTTTGTGCATAAAGAAGGCTCTACCCAGTCGCTAATCAACATTACTTACCCTATTAGTTTAAAACAAAACAATCCTGACGTAATTAAAGCTAAAATTTTAAATTCAATACTTGGAGGTGGTTCAACGGCCCGTTTGTTTATGAATTTAAGAGAGGGGCATGGCTATACCTATGGTGCATATTCATCGTTAAACCCGGATGATTTGGTAGGTAATTTTAAAGCAAGTGCCAAAGTAAGAAACGAAGTTACCGATAGTGCAATCATTCAATTTATGGTGGAGATGAAACGAATTGTTAATGAAAAAGTTACCGAACAAGAACTTCAGGATATTAAAAATTTCATGACAGGAACTTTCGCCTATACACTTCAAGACCCTCAAACCATTGCTAAATTTGCCATAAATACCGAAAAATATAAATTACCTGCCGATTATTATGCAACTTACCTTAAAAAATTAAGCGAAGTAACCGTAGATGATGTTAAAGCTGTTGCTGAAAAATACATCAAACCGGAAAACGCTCATATTTTAGTGGTTGGTGATAAAACTGTAGCCGAAAAATTAGCTTCTTTTAGTACCGATGGAAAAGTGGCTTTTTATGATTATTATGGCAATGATTATGTAGAAGCTTTAAAACAAGTACCTGAGGGTGTTACCGCACAAACTGTTTTAGACCAAGCCATAACTGCAAAATATGGTATAGCAAAAGGTAAAGTTTTAGATAAAAAATTAAGCAAAATCAAAGACATTACTGTTAAAATGAATGCTTCTATTCAAGGACAAAGCATTGGTGTAACTCGCTATCAAAAAGCACCAAACAAGTTTGCAATGGTAATGGCTATGGGAACCATGGTGGTACAAAAACAAACTTTTGATGGTGTAGTTGGTAAAATAAGTGGAATGCAAGGAAACAAAACTGTTGAAGGAGAAGACTTGGCTGATTTAAAAGCAAGTTCCGAAATGTTTAGTGAACTTAAAATGGATGCTTTAGGTTTTAAACATACTTTGCTTGGAATTGAACCTTTAGATGGAAAAGAAGCTTATAAAATGGAAAAAATTTCTCCCTCAGGTGAAAAAGAAACAGTTTGGTATGATGTTGCTTCCGGTCTACAAATGAAAACCATGTCGGTAAAAACTAACGAACAAATGGGCGGAGAGTATACCGTGGTTGGTTTATACTCAGATTATAAAGAGGTAAACGGAATTAAATTTGCTCATAAAATTGTTCAAAGTTTTGGACCGCAACAATTAGATATGCAAGTTACTTCGGTTGAGGTAAACACCAAATTAGGCGATGATATTTTTCAATAAATTATGCCTAAACCGATTAAAAAAGAGCTACTTAAATTTTTTAAGTAGCTTTTTTTTTAATAGATAGTTTCTCAGCCATTCAATTATTTTCTAGTTCGATAGTTTTTAGGGCTAATTTTTTAACCTAACTTTACACTTCAATTTTAAAATTTATAAAGTGACTTTAATTAAATCAATTTCAGGGATTAGAGGAACCATTGGAGGTATACCAAATGATGGATTAACACCTCTCGATATTGTTAAATTTGTTTCGGCATTTGGCTCTTGGATTAAAATGCGAAATGAGCACCAAAAGTGTAAAATAGTTATCGGACGAGATGCCCGTATTTCAGGTGAAATGGTTCAGCATATAGTCGTGGGCACACTACAGGGATTAGGAATTGATGTGATAGATTTAGATCTTTCAACCACACCAACAGTCGAAATCGCAGTCCCTTTAGAAGAAGCTCAAGGAGGAATAATTCTTACCGCAAGCCACAACCCTAAACAATGGAATGCTTTAAAATTATTGAACGAAAAAGGAGAATTTATTTCCGGTGCAGATGGCGAGAAGGTTTTAACATGGGCAGAAAATAGTTCTTTTACTTATGCAGATGTTGATGATTTAGGTGCTTATAAAAAAGACAATACTTATTTACAAAAACACATTGATGCAGTATTGAAATTGCCTTTGGTTGATGTGAATTTGATAAAAAGGAAAAATTTTAAAGTTGCTATTGATTGCGTAAATTCAACGGGTGGAATTTTTATTCCGGCATTACTAAAAGCTTTAGGAGTTACTAATGTTCTTGAATTATATTGTGAACCTAATGGTATTTTTCCTCATAATCCAGAACCTTTACCCGAAAATTTAACTGAAATATCGAAACAAATAAAACTACAAAAAGCTGATGTTGGTTTTGTAGTTGACCCCGATGTGGACAGGTTGGCGATTGTTTGTGAAAACGGGGAAATGTTTGGCGAAGAGTACACATTAGTTGCTATTTCGGACTATGTAATTAAAAATACCCCGGGAAATACAGTTTCTAATTTATCTTCAACACGAGCATTGCGAGATGTTACAGAACGAAATGGTAATCAATATTTTGCATCGGCAGTAGGGGAGGTAAATGTGGTGGAAATGATGAAATCACAAAATGCCATTATTGGAGGTGAAGGTAATGGTGGAATTATTTATCCTGAATTGCATTACGGTAGAGACGCTTTAGTGGGCATTGCGTTGTTCTTAACTCATTTGGCAAAATCAAATAAGCGTTGTTCTGATTTGCGAGTTTCTTATCCAAGTTATTTTATTTCGAAAAATAAAATCGAATTAACCCCAAAAATCAATGTAGATGAGATTTTGAAAAAGATGGAAGAAAAATATAAAAACGAAAACATTAACAATATTGATGGCGTTAAAATTGATTTTTCCACTGAGTGGGTACATTTACGAAAATCGAACACAGAACCCATCATTCGAATTTATGCAGAAAGTACTTCAACTGAAAATGCTGATGCTTTAGCAAATAAAATTATTAATGATATTAAAGAAATGATTTAGAAGACCAAAGCTTGAAGATCGAAGACGGAAGTTACTTCTGGCTTCGGACTTCCGACTTCCGACATAAAACTTCAAACCTTGAACAAAAAAATATACCTCGATAACGCAGCAACAACACCCTTAGATCCCGAAGTAATTGATGTAATGACTAAGGCAATGAAAAACACCTATGGCAACCCGTCATCGGTTCATGCTGTCGGGCGACAAGCCCGTGTAGTGATTGAAGAAGCCCGGAAAAAAGTGGCTTCATATATTCATGCTGCCCCTGCCGAAATATTTTTTACTGCCGGAGGCACAGAGGCAAATAATATGGTTTTACGAAGTGCCGTAAAAGATTTAGGAGTAATCCATATCATTACTTCTCCCATCGAACATCATGCTGTTTTAGAAACAGCAGAAGCCATTGAACACCAAAAAAGTATTCAATTAAGTTTGGTTAAACTCGATGAGTATGGTTCGGTTGATTTAAAAAACTTAGAAGAACTTTTGTTAGTCCATCAAGATAAAAAAACACTTGTATCGTTAATGCATGGCAACAATGAAATTGGAAATATTTTACCTTTAAAAAAAGTCGTTGAACTTTGTAAAAAATACGATGCTTTATTTCATTCCGATACCGTACAAACTATGGGTCATTATGAGTTTAATGTTAGAACTTTAAATATTGATTTTTTAACGTGTTCGGCTCATAAATTTCACGGACCAAAAGGAGTTGGTTTTTTGTTTGTTAATCAAAATGTTCAATTAAAACCAATTATTACCGGTGGCGGACAAGAACGAAACATGCGTGCAGGAACCGAAAATATTTATGGTATTGCGGGATTGGCTAAAGCAATGGAGATTGCTTACGTAAATTTAAATGAACATCAGCAATATATTAGAGGGTTAAAAACATATATGATTGAAAATTTGGAGCAAAAAATTAAGGGAATAACCTTTAATGGAAATCCAAAAGGAGACAGTCTATATACAGTGTTGAATGTAAATTTCCCAAACAGTGAAATGGACGAAATGTTGTTGTTTAATTTTGATATTGAAGGAGTTTGTGTTTCGGGTGGCAGTGCTTGTGCATCTGGAAGTAGTGTAGGCTCACATGTGTTAGATGCAATTAATTCGGATAAAACAAAACCTGCTATACGTTTTTCATTTAGTAAATACACTACTAAAGAAGAAATTGATTTTACGATTGACCTAATAAAAAATTGGTTTAAACAAAAGTAATGAAAATAACATTTTTAGGCACAGGAACATCGCAAGGAATACCCGTTATTGCTTGCAATTGTGAGGTGTGTTTATCAGAAAATGAAAAAGATAAACGATTACGAGTTTCCGTTTTAATTGAACACTTAGGAAAAACTATTGTTATAGATTCGGGACCAGATTTTAGGCAACAAATGCTTCGAGCAAATGTACAACAGTTAGATGCTGTTGTTTTTACACACGAGCACAAAGACCACATTGCAGGATTAGACGATGTTCGTGCCTATAATTTTAAGCAAGAAATGGCTATGGATATTTATGGAACCATTTCATTGCAAAATGCCTTAAAACGAGAGTTTTATTATGCTTTTGATGAATTCAAATATCCAGGAGTGCCTGAATTAAAATTACACACCGTAACTGATGAGGTTTTTAATGTTGCAGGAATTCCTTTTTTACCCATCAATGTGTTACATTATAAAATGCCAGTTAAGGCTTATCGAATAGGAAATTTCACCTACATTACCGATGCAAATAAAATAGAGGAGAAGGAGTTAGAAAAAATTAAAGGTTCGGAGGTTATCGTAATCAACGCATTAAGAAAAGAATCACATATTTCGCATTTTAATCTAGCCGAAGCCATCGAAATTTTAATTAAACTAAAGCCTAAAAAGGCTTATTTAACCCACATCAGCCATTTAATGGGAAAACACGATGTTGTTCAAAAAGAATTACCTGATTTTATTGAGTTGGCTTATGACGGTTTAGAAATAATGGTTTAATTTATGTCTTACCTTCTTTTAAATCTTTCAATTTCGATAATATTAAGGTATTTATCTCTTGTTGTTTCTCAAATAATTTGATCAATGTTTTCAATTGTTTTTGAATGATTTCCGCTTTGGTTTCATAAGCTGTAGAATCTTCATTTATCATATTAAAACTATCGTTTTCTAAAGAATTAAAAAAATCTAGTTCTAGAATTTTTGATACACTTTTAAGTAAATTAACATTTGTTTTGGTTACACCTCTTTCAAATCTCGAATAAGTTGGTATAGAGATGTGTAACCTCTTAGCCATATCTTCTTGGCTTAGTTCTTTAACCAAACGAGTGTTTTTAATTTTTTTAAGTAAAACTTTATTATCCATTATTTTTTAATATTTAAGTATTAATACTTAATACTATTGAGTATTAATACACAAAACACATAATTTAGTGAAAAAAAATTGCAAAAAATGAAACAATTATTCGTAGAATTCATATATCTTGTACAATATTTTGGTACTAATTTAATTATAAAATCATGACTCCTTTTGTAATTTGGCTAAAAAAAGAAGAAATTGATGAGTTAATTACTCATATAATTCGTGCCGATTCATCTGATAAACTAACAAACGAAGTGATTGACTCAGGTGAGTTAAAAGAATTAACCGAAAAATTATTGGTTCAGAATGCTAAGTTAATACAATTGTTCAGAAAAATCGAGCCATTAAATCCTATTCAAAAAAAGGCTGCACAAACCTATGGCGTAAAACAGAAATGTAATCATTATCAAGAGCAGTTTGAAGAAATGATGGCACATTGTAATATTTTTGGTCATCCATCTATTAAAAACTCAAATGAACATAATAATTTGGCATGTACCGATTGTCCGGTTAGAATAGTATTAGAATAGTAAATAATACCAATCCTATTTGAGTTTATAAACTTCTTTTTTGCACAAAACTACCTCAAAAACGACCGTTTAAAAGAAAAACAGTACATTGTGTCGAGTGAAAGTATCTTAAATGTATCTTTATCAGATAAGGTTATTCTAAATTCAATTTTTTTTATTTTTTAAATTAACTCATTTTATTTATGACACCATTTATTTTTTGGTTAAACAAAGAAGAAATAGATGAATTAATAGCATTTATTATTCGTTCTGACATGTCTGATAAATTAAAACATGAGGATTTAAATGGTGTTGAAATACAACATCTTACCGAAAAATTACTCCTGCAAAATGAAAAATTAGTAAAGTTGTTCAGAAAAATTGAGCCATTAAATCCTATTCAAAAAAAGGCTGTTCAAACTTATGGTGTAAAACAGAAATGTAATCACTATCAAGAGCAATTCGTAAACATGAATAATCACTGTAACATATACGGTAATCAATCAATTAAAAATTCAAATGAACATCACGATTTAGCTTGTTATGACTGCCCTATCAACACCTTAAAGTAGTGCCTAAAAACAAAGCTTAAAAAAAGCTTTGTTTTTATAGTATATTTAGTAACTAATTTTTTTATTCCTAAACACAAACTGCCCTTCAAATTGGTCTAAAATTATTGCTGAGTCAGGTTTTACTTTTCCTTCCAACAATTGTTTTGACAACTCGTTCAATACATTTTTTTGCAACACACGTTTTACAGGTCGAGCACCAAATTGTGGGTCGTAACCCATTTTTGAAATGTGTTCAACTGCTTCATCAGTAAAATCAAGATGAATGTTATTTTTTTGTAACAATTTTGCCAAGCCTTTCAGTTGCAATCTTACAATTTCAATAATATCGTGTTCGGTTAAAGGTACAAACATAATGGTTTCGTCAATTCTATTTAAAAACTCAGGGCGGATGGTTTGTTTTAATAAACCAAACAATTCTACTTTGGTTTTTTCAATCACGCTTTCTCTATTTTTTTTGCCTAACGTTTCAAAATTTTCTTGAATCAATTGAGAGCCAATATTGGAGGTCATAATAATAATAGTGTTTTTAAAATTCACCATTCTACCTTTGTTGTCGGTCAGCCTTCCATCATCCAAAACTTGTAACAAAATGTTAAACACATCAGGGTGAGCTTTTTCTATTTCATCAAGTAAAACCACAGAATAAGGTTTTCTACGAACAGCCTCAGTTAATTGTCCTCCTTCATCATAACCAACATATCCAGGAGGAGCACCAATTAAACGGGAAACCGAATGTTTTTCCTGATATTCACTCATGTCAATTCTGGTCATGGCATTATCATCATTAAACAAGTATTCGCTCAACGCTTTGGCGAGTTCAGTTTTACCAACACCTGTTGTTCCTAAAAAGATGAATGAACCGATGGGGCGTTTTTCGTCTTGCAAACCAGCACGACTTCGTCGAATTGCATCAGCAACAGCGGTTATTGCTTCTTCCTGACCAACAACTCTTTTATGCAATTCGTCTTCCAATTTCAACAATTTCATGCGTTCGCTTTCCAACATTTTGGTTACCGGAATTCCTGTCCATTTCGAAACTACTTCGGCAATTTCTTCGGGAGTAACTTCTTCCTTAATCATTTTGGAGTTTGACTGAAGTTCGGTCAATTGGGTTTTGAAGCTGGTCAATTTGTCCTCAGCTTCTTTAATTTTTCCGTAACGGATTTCAGCTACCTTACCAAAGTCGCTGTTTCGTTCGGCTTGATCGGCTTCGTATTTAAGCGATTCAATTAAATCTTTGGTTTTTTGTATGCCATCTACCACATCTTTTTCGGCTTGCCATTTGGCGGTTAAATTGTTTTTTTCTTCATTTAAATTAGCGAGTTCATTTTTGATGAGGTCGAGTTTTTTGTCGTCTTTTTCACGTTTTATGGCTTCCCGTTCAATTTCGAGTTGCATTATTTTACGTTCAATTTCGTCTAAAACTTCAGGCTTTGAATTAATTTCCATTCTTAATTTTGAAGCTGCCTCATCAATTAAGTCAATGGCTTTGTCGGGTAAAAAACGGTCGGTTATATAACGTTGCGAAAGTTCTACGGCTGCAATAATTGCAGAATCTTTAATTTGCACTTTGTGGTGCGATTCGTACTTTTCTTTAATACCTCTCAAAATTGAAATCGCATCTTCGGTAGAAGGTTCATCTACCATTACTTTTTGAAAACGACGTTCTAAAGCTTTGTCTTTTTCAAAATATTTTTGATATTCGTTTAAAGTAGTTGCTCCAATGGCTTTTAGTTCACCTCTTGCCAAAGCAGGTTTTAAAATGTTGGCGGCATCCATAGCACCTTCTCCACCACCAGCACCAACAAGCGTATGAATTTCATCAATAAACAATACAATATTTCCTTCGGCACTAATCACTTCTTTTACTACCGATTTTAAACGTTCTTCAAATTCGCCTTTGTATTTTGCTCCGGCAATTAAAGCTCCCATGTCTAACGAGAAAATTTGTTTGTCTTTTAAGTTCTCGGGTACGTCGCCTTGAATAATACGGTGTGCCAAGCCTTCGGCAATGGCTGTTTTACCGACACCAGGTTCACCAATTAAAATGGGATTGTTTTTGGTTCTACGAGATAATATTTGTAGAACTCGACGAATTTCTTCATCACGACCAATAACTGGGTCGAGCTTGTTTTGTTTAGCTAATTCGTTGAGATTTTTAGCGTATTTTTTTAACGAATTGTATTGTTCTTCTTGGCTTTGAGAAGTAACTTTTTCCCCTTTTCTTAATTCTTGAATAGCTGCTTTTAACTCTTTTTCTTTAACCCCATTATCTTTTAACAATTGAGCAATAGTATCATTACCCGCTAATAATCCTAAAATTAAATGTTCTATGGTTACATATTCATCACCAAATTCTTTTAAATAGGAGTTAGCTTTGTTTAAAGCATTGTTGGCGTTTTGAGAAAGATATTGGTTACCACCCGAAACTTTTGGGTAGCTTTCAACAATCTTATCTAAAGCTTGTTTGAAGATATTGATGTTTACTCCTAATTTTTTTAGAATAAAAGGAGTTACATTTTCGTCCACTTCCAAAATACCTTTTAGAATATGCCCGGTTTCAATACTTTGATGAGTTGAAGACAATGCAATTTGTTGTGCTTGTTGAATTGCTTCTTGCGATTTAATGGTATAGTTATTAAAATTCATAACAATTTAGTTTTTTGTTTTATTTTGTCAAATTTTTATCCAACGTTAAAAAGTATAAACAAAACGGAAAAAATGACAGTAATAATTAAGTTTGTTATGAAAAGTTGACAGGCTTATTGTTTGTAAACATGATTATTTTTCTTTTAAAACCACAATAAATATAACTACATTAGCACTACTTTAAAAGAACCCAAATGAATAAAATAGGTTACATCTTATTGATAGTTTTTTTGATAGTTTTCAATTGTTTAAAGGCACAAACTTTTGGCAATAAAACTTTTTATTTATTGGATTCTCTAGAGGTTGGGGAATTATCTGATAGAGATAGATTATTAATTGATTCTCTTCTTAATATCTATCATAAATCTAATTTGGATACAATTAAACTAAAAGCGATTTCTAGTATTGTTGAAGAATGTTGGGATGATAATGTATGGCCAAAATACAATGGAATTTTGGTTGCCAAAACAGAAAAATTACTTCAGTCTTCTAAAAAGTTTACCAAATCGGAAGATTTTTTTCTTCATAAATTATATACTTCTTCATTAAGCAATCAGGCTTATTTTTATGATTTACAAGGTAAAAGTGATAAAGCCATTAAAGTCTACGAACAGTGTTTAAAATTGTTTAAAGAGATTGGAGATGAAGATGGTTTAGCTACTACTTATAACAATATTGGATATGTTTACCGTTACCAAGGGAACATAGCTAAAGCTATTGAATATTACCAATTGTCATTGAACTTAAACGAAAAAATTAAAAATAAAAAAGGAATTGCTTTGGCATTAAATAACCTTGGACTTATTTATGTGCAGAATAATGAAATTGATCAGGCAGAGAGATTTTTGAAAGAATCGTTAAAATTAAAGCTCGAAGTGAATGATAAACAGGGTATTGGTTATGCCTATATTAATTTAGCTGACATTTATAGAATAAGAGAACAAAAAGAATTAGCACTCGATTATTACGATAAAGCAATAGAAACATTACAACAAATTGGCGAAAGACATGGCATAGCCAATTGTTATAATAACATAGGGCTAATTTATTGGCAATATAGTGATTATGAACTTTCGGAAAAGTTTTTTAAAAAAGGATTAGACTTAAATGTTGAACTTAAAAATTTCAGTTCGATGGCGGTTTCCTATGTCAATATGGGAAATATTAGTTTAAAGAAAAAGAATTTTTCACAAGCAGAAATTTTTGGAAAAAAATCGTTAAAAATTGCTCAAGATGGAGGTTATACAGACCCGATAAGAGATGCCTCAAGTCTATTATATGAATTATATAAACTTAAAGGAAATTATGCGATGGCTTTAAAAATGCATGAATTGTTTGTGCAAATGAAAGACAGTATTACTAACGAAAATACCAAAAAAGAAAGTATAAGAAGCCAATTAAAATATAGTTACGAAAAACAAGCTGTTGCCGACAGTATTAAAAATGCTGAAGAAAAAAAAGTAATTCAAGCTAAAATTGATTTGCAAAATGCACAGTTAAAACAAGAACACACTTTTCGGATTACATTGTATAGTGGGCTAGTATTGGTAATAATTTTTGCTGGGTTTATGTATAATCGGTTTAAAGTTACTCAACGACAAAATATAGTTATAGAAGAACAAAAACATCTGGTTGAAAATCAAAAACAAATCATTGAAGAAAAACACAAAGAAGTGCTTGATAGTATAAGGTACGCTAAACGAATTCAAGATGCATTATTAACCCCTAAAACTTATATAGAACGTAACATAAAGCGATTGAAAGAGTTGTAATTATTTCACATTAAAACTCAACAGCTTTTTATCCTCAATAAAGCAGTCAATTTTATCATCAATTTTAACTGAACTTACTCCAGCAGGAGTCCCTGTAAAAATATAATCACCAATTTTAAGGGTTACAAATTGCGAAACGTATGCAATAATTTGATTGATATTAAAAATCATGTCTTGAGTATTTCCTTTTTGTCGGGTTTCACCATTAATTTGAATACTAAACTCTAATTTATTGATATCTTGAAATTCGCTAATAGGAATAAATTTCCCGGTAGGTGCAGAGCCATCAAAGGCTTTAGCTTTTTCCCAAGGTAAACCTTTCTCTTTACAAAGTTGTTGAACATCTCGAGCAGTAAAATCAACTCCAACCGAAATTTCGTTGTAGTATTTATGAGCAAATCGTTCTTCAATATGTTTTCCTATTTTGTTGATTTTTACCACAATTTCAACTTCGTGGTGTAAATCTTTGGTAAAACCGGGGTAAATAAACGGGACTCTGTTTTGCAATAATGCGGTATCAGGTTTTAGAAAAAATACAGGTTCTTTGGGTATAGGGTTATTAAGCTCTTTAGCGTGGTCAATATAGTTACGACCAATACAGATTATTTTCATTTTTTTAATCCTCTAAGTTTAATGTTAGTCAGAACTTTTTTGGTGTACAAAGGAAAATCTCCATTCATCATCCAACTGTAATAACCGGGTTCAATTTCAAATATCTGTTCAACTGATTTTCCTTTGTGTTTTCCAAAGTTAAATACTTCAATTCCGTTTTCATCAAATACAATTCTACCCATTAAATCAGCATTGTTGGTTCGTTGAGAGAATTCACCCAAAAACTTAATGTTGTTTTCCAGCTCGGGGTATTTTTCCAGTTGGGCTTCCAAAATTTCGTAAGTTGCAACAGTATCTGCTTCGGCACTATGAGCGTTATCTAAATTTTTGTTACAATAAAATTGATAAGCAGCAGAAAGTGTTCGTTGTTCCAGTTTGTGAAAAATGTTTTGTACATCAACTAAGCTTCTTTTTGACACATCAAAATCAACATCTGCTCTTAAAAATTCTTCTGCTAACAAGGGAATATCAAATTTGTTAGAGTTAAAACCTCCTAAATCGCAACCTTCAATAAACTTTGAAAATTCTTTGGCAACTGCTGCAAAAGTTGGTGCATCAGCAACATCAGCATCAGTAATGCCGTGAACTGCCGAAGATGCTGCAGGAATCGGGATGGTAGGATTAATCCGTTTAGTTTTAATTTCTTTATCACCATTGGGCATAATTTTAACGATTGATATTTCTACAATTCGATCGGTCGCAACATCTACTCCGGTAGTTTCTAAATCGAAAAATGCAATAGGTTTACCTAATTTTAACTTCATAATTAAAAAGATGTATTAAAGAATTTAAGGTATAACAATAAAATCCTGCTCTTTAAAAGGAATAAAATCACTTTTACCAAGTATGGTTATATCTTCAGTTTTTGGTGCAAACCCCGGAGCATCAATCAAAATTTGATATTTTCCGGGTTTTAAAATAATAGCAAAAGCACCACTTTTTGGATTAGGAGTGTAATTTCCAATTTCTTCTTGTGTACTCACATCAATTACATTAATAAGGGCATCTTTGATAGCTTCTGTTGAACCTTGTGTGATTACTTTTGATTTTATTACCGTTTGACGTAAATCTGTTTCATTAAAAGTAACTTTACAGGTTTAGACCAACTGTTGTCAGCCTCATTCCATGTGGATTTAAAATAATCAAATCCTCCCATACTATTGTGTCCCTTTGAGGAGAAATAAAGCGTTTTTCCGTCGTAAAATAAATTAGGGAAATCTTCATCATAAGGTGTATTAATTACATTGCCTAAATTTTGTGGTTCTGCCCATTCACCTGTTGGTAGTTTTTTGGTCATGTAAATATCTTTTTCTCCGAACCCGCCTTCTCGCCTGCTTGCAAAAAACAACGTGTTTTCGTCGGCTGAAATGGTTGCAGAACTTTCGAATCCTTTAGAGTTGATAGCTTCACTTAGTTTTACAATCTTTTTAAATTTACCGGCGGTCATTTTCGATTCATAGATATCACCAAACTCTTTAATATTATCCATATAAACAAATAATCGATCGGCATTATACGACAAACCAACTGCTTGTTCATCGAAAGCTGAGTTTACCATTATTCCGGCTCCTTTAGCAGGAATAAATTCGCCACTATCAAATATAGTAAAAAATACATCAGAAGAATAATAACCATCAAATTCTCTGGTGCCACCAACAACTCCTTTTCTTCTGGAAGTAAAAAATAAATAGGATTCATCAGGAGTAACTATTGGGTAATAATCTGGGTATTGAGTATTAACCTTATCTCCAGCGTTTTCAAAGGTAATATCAACAGGAGATTTTACAAATAACATAGCATTTTTAACCATTTCTATTTCTCTTGCTACCTCAGCTTGTTTTGTGCCTAGTCCGGATTTTTTATATTTTTCATAAGTTTCTAAAGCTTCGTTTAATTTTAATGTATAATGATAAACTTTAGCCAAATAAAAATCAACATCAGGGTCTGATTTTCTTTCTGAGGCAGTTTCTAAAAATTTAACAGCTTCACTTTTATCTCTATCGGTATGCAAAATACAATAGCCGGCTTTGTATGGATAATCGGCATTTTTCGGGTCTTTTTCGATAAGCTTCTTATACACAATTAATGCATCAGTATAATTTTGAAATTTAAAATGTTCTTCCGCATCAGCAGGATCCGCTTTTTGGGCAAAACCAATTCCAACGTATATTAACGCAAAGCCTAAAATGATATATTGTTTAATTCCTGTCAAAATTAGTTTTTTCGAAGACCACACAAATTCGATACCAAACCCTAAAGATAATTTTTTTTCTGTTTTACAGAACAGATTGTTTACTTAATTTTAAAGTTACTCTTCTGTTTTGTTTTTGGTTATCTAAATTATTGCTACCATCAATATTTTTGTTTGGAAGTTCAGGTTGATCTTCACCAACGTAATCAACAGTAAGTTGGGTTGATTTAACCCCTTTATTTTTTAAATATATTGAAGTTTTTTCAGCTCTGTTTTTCGAGAGTTGTTTGTTGTATTCTTTACTTCTTTGCTCAGCAGCTTCAATGGTAAAAGGTATTTTTCTTTTAGCAAAAATCTTTTTATTTAATTCCAAGTCTCTTTTTCCATCAGCATGACCTGTAATATTTAAAACCATTGTTTTTCCATCTGCAGACTGTAAGAATTTAGCAAGTTTATCTAATTCTTTTTTAGCCTCTTTAGTTAACGATGAATTATCAAAATCAAAATAAACCGATTCAAACTGAGGAATTGTTTGAGAAGTTTCTGTTTCAACTTCTGTATTAGTATTGACTGTAGAAGCCAATAATTCAACAGGAATGGTATCTGAAATAATAGAGAAATTAGGAGTAGTTGCTGGGTTTAAGTTCCTTGAATAAGAAATTAATTTCAGGTCAATATCATAATTTTCGTCTGTTTCGATTTTAACAAAAGGAACTTCACGTTGGATAGCTTCTTTATTTGCAGGAGTTATGTCTGATAATTCTTTGGAGTTAAAGAATGAATTTCGAACAGTTGCAACTTGATAATTTTTACTGTCAGCGACAACTTGTTCTAAGCTGATTTCTGAAAATGATTGGAAATACTCACATTGTTTTGGTGTAGAAAAAGAAATGGTTTGGGTATTAAATCCTTCAGCTTCTATGGTTAATTTATAACTATTTTCTGGTTTAGCTACCAATAAAAATTTACCGTTAGTGATTACCGAAGAGGTTGAACTTTCTACAGTGTTTGTATTTATATTAGTTAATGTTAACTTGGCTGATAAAGGTTTTTTATTGGTATTGTCATAAACTATACCTCTAATTTCAATATTTTCAAGATTTTTACATTGAGTAGAGAAGCTAAATAAGTCAAAATCGCCATATCCGCCAATCCGGTTGGAAGAGAAAAATCCGTTCTCACTTGTATGGTTAACTATAAAAAAGATATCATCAGATGGAGAATTAAATGGGATTCCAATATTTTGGGCAACATTCCATTCATTGTTTATTAATTCAGATTTGTAAATATCATACCCTCCCATTGTGTTACGTCCTTTTGAGCTAAAGTATAATGTTTTTCCATCTTGAGTTAAAAAAGGAGCATCTTCATCCTCTTTGGAATTAATATTTGCAGAAAGAACAGTTGGGATTTCCCATTCCCCACTAGGTTTTTTAACAGATTTATAAATGTCTTTTCCACCCATACCATCTTTTTTTGTAGCTACAAAAAACAGGGTGTTTCCATCTGATGAAATGGTAACACTTGGCACATTGAATTTGTTAACATTTATATTTTCGTTTAGTTTTTTCAACGGACTCCATGTCTCATTTACATAATCGGATTGCCAAATAGCATCTTTTTTATAGGTAAATATCGTTTTTCCATCAGCAGTGTAGGTAATACTTGCATCGTGTTTTTTTGTGTTTACATTTTCCGGTAAATAATTTTTCAATTCGGTTTTATCGGTTAATAAAATCCAGCCATTTTCTGTTTTTTTTGCAGCATAAATATCTTCATAAGGTAATAAATCTATTACATCAAGCTTATTTTCTTTATATTTTCTTCTCGATGTAAATATTGTCTTTTTCAAAAAAAAATTTGTTGCCTTTTTCTTGCTGATAGTTTATACCGGTAGTATTACAAACCAATTCCTGATTAATATCTGATTGTAGAATTCGTCCAAATTTTGAACCGTAATCAATGAAGTTCTCAAACTTTTTAAATGCTTTGTTTGATTTTTCAAATTCACTATTCAGTTGGTATGCTTTTCCTAAATAATAAAGAAGCTCAACAATGGTGTCTTGTTTAGAATTAGAAAGTGCTGCCTCAAAATATGGGATAGACTTAGTTTGCTGATATGTTGAAAGAAAATAACTTAATCCTGCTTCAAAATTATAAATATCGTTTGTCGGCTCTACATTTACCAACTGTTGAAATAAATTTTGTGCATCGACATACTTTTCATTGTACAATGCTTTTCTAGCTTGGCGAAGTGTTTTCTTTTTGTTTAAATTTTGTGCATTTAAGTTAAAAACAAAAAGTATTCCGGCTAAAACACAAAAAGTCTTTGTTAAAAGACTTTTTGATAACTTATATGTGTATTTCATTTATATTCAAGAATAAAGTGTTAAAATTATTTAACATTTATAATAATGTACTGGTACTTTTCGTAAGTTTCTTTATTTTCAAAATCATCTTTGTATTTTGGTCCCTGAACTAAATTTTTAGCCTTTTTAAATGAATATTTATCGGTTCCAATACCTTTTTCTTTCAGTGAATTAATAACAGCCTGTTTAGCCTCTTCACCTCTAAATTTAGCTAAATCATTGTTTGATTTATAAGTTTTTGTTGGAACATTAGAAGCACTTGCTTCAATTTCAATAACGACTTTTGCCCCTTTATTAACAGTTTCTACAATTTTATTTAACATGTTAATGTAATTTTGGTTAGTGGTATTAACAGTCTTAACATTGTAATTGAAAAATTCTTGATAATTCGCTAATACTTTTGTAGTTGTTGTATTATCTTTTACTTCTGTTTCTACAGTACCAACAAAAACCTCAGTATCCTTTTCTTCAAGTAGTTTTAGTTTATTCATTTCTTCCATTGGAAGAGCTTTAAATAATCTTCTATTTTTTGATTTTTTAACTGCCAACATTACTTTTTCACCTTTATCGTTTAAAAGATACACCTTAGCATCATCAATAAAATCGGCATTAACGTCATCAAAACGAATTAAATAATATTCGTCAGGTTTAAGTTTGTTAAAGGTAAATTGACCGTCTTTGTCGGTTTTAGTACTTTCCAATACTTTATCATGTTCATCCAATAAACTGATTTTTGTACCTGCTGCCATTAGTTTTTTATACTCTACAAATCCTTTTAAATATCCAATCATATCTTGTTGATTACCAAAAATAATGTCTTGTAAATCAATTCCCCTGTTGATTTCTTTAAATGAGGAAACTTCAGGTATAAATAAATCTTCTTCATGTTTAAATCCTAATGCCGAATAAACAATATGATAATCAATATTAGGTTCTAAAATAATACTAAATTTCCCGTCTTTTTTTCTTGGTTTATAAATCCCTATTAAACTACCATCTAAATTATTTGTGACAACAATTTGAGCGTCTGCAGGAGTTTCTGGCTCACCAATAACTCGTAAAATACCGGTTAAAAGAGTCAATGGTTTTTCTTCAGCATCCGTCATAGATATTTGATAAATGTCTTTTTCACCTAGACCTTTTTCCTGAAATGACGAATAATAGCCTCTTTTACCATCAGCAGATGTTACAAAAAATACATCATCATCAGTAGAATTTACAGGATAACCCAAGTTTACAGGGGTTGACCATGTTCCTGTTTCCTCATTTTTTATGCTGTAAAATACATCATAACCACCAATACTTGAATGCCCGTGAGAACTGAAGTACATGGTTTTTCCATCAGGATGTATAAATACACCATCTTCATTATAAGGTGTATTTATTACATTACCAATGTTTTGAGCTTTTGCCCATTCGCCATTTGGTAATTTGTTACAGAAATAAATATCTTGACCGCCAATCCCACCTTTTCTGTCACTTACAAAATAAAGTAAGGTTCCGTCTGGAGATACTGAAACATGCGATTCTTGAGCCTCAGAATTTATATCAGAACCTAAAAGTTTTGGGGTTGACCATTCATTATCATTTAATGTACTAAAATATAAATTTCCGTTTCCGTTATCATCTTTATAGATAAACAGCATTTGACCATCTACAGAAATATTGATGGTAGCTTCATGACCTTCTGTGTTTATGTTTAGTAATTCTGGTTCAGTCCATGAACCATCATAATTATTCGACACATAAATATCTTCGTAATATTGGCCATCATTAATATCTTTGATGAAGTAATTTGAACTATCATTTCTTAATCTGCGTGAAGTAAAATAAATAGTTGACTCATCAAGAGATAAAACCGGACTATACTCAGGATAAATCGTATTGATGGATTTTCCTAAGTTTTGAACGTCAATATTTACGGGTTTTGCTACCGCTTCTTTAGCATAAGTACATTGTTTTGTAAAATGTTCTAACTCATTAAATAAATAGTGTTTTTTTGTGATTTTCTCTTTTAATGTATTGTAATGAGTCATGGCTAAATCCAATTCATAATTTAAATGATAAGCACGAGCTAAGTAAAAATGAGCTTCATTAGGAGCTTTATCTTCAGAAGTATTAAATGGATCGTAGTTAGAACTGGTTTTTTCAATGGCTTTTTTAAGATACTCCAAAGCCTTTTTTTTCTCATTTCCTGAATGGATGTAACAAACACCAATTTTATAATTGATATTGGAGTTATCAGGTTGTTGAGACACTAAATCTAACCAAATAGGTAATGCAATGTTAAACATGGACTCTTCCATTAAGGTATTTGCTTCAAGAAATTTTTGATTAAAAGATTCTTGAGCAGTTGAAACCGAATAAACAAAGCTTAGTGCAAGTATTAGGGCAAAATTTTTCATCAATTTTTTTTAATTGTACTTTACAAATATATTTTATTTAAGGCACTTGGCAAATTTTAGTTGTAATAATCTTTCTACTAATTAGTTAAAATTCACGATTAACGTCAAAATTTTCAAGATAATCAGCAACTCTACGAACAAACATACCACCCAGTGCACCATCAACAACTCGGTGATCGTAGGCATGAGATAAAAACATTTTATGGCGAATTGCAATAGCATCTCCATCGGGTGTTTCAATTACTGCAGGCATTTTTCTGATGGCTCCAACAGCCATAATTGCCACTTGTGGTTGATTGATAATTGGTGTTCCCATTACGTTACCAAATGAACCGACATTGGTAACAGTATATGTTCCTCCAGAAATATCATCGGGGTTTAATTTATTATTTCTTGCTCTGTTTGCTAAGTCGTTCACTGCTTTTGTTAAACCAACTAAGTTTAATTGGTCGGCATTTTTAATTACAGGAACTATTAAGTTTCCGGAAGGTAGTGCAGTAGCCATACCCATATTGATATTTTTTCTTTTAATGATTTTATCACCATCAACAGAAATATTTACCATTGGAAAATCTTTAATGGCTTTAACAATAGCTTCGATAAAAATAGGAGTGAAAGTAATAGCTTCATTTTCACGGTTTTTAAACGAATCTTTTACTTTGTTTCTCCAGTTTACAATGTTGGTTACATCGGCCTCAACATACGAAGTAACGTGTGGAGAAGTATGTTTCGACATCACCATGTGTTCAGCAATGATTTTACGCATCCTGTCCATCTCCATAATTTCATCGCCCGGCATTAATGGAACAACTTGTTTTTTGATGTGAGCAGTAATTGATTTTTCTTCTACAATTGTCGGAGTTTCTTTAACAGATGGTTTTGTTATGGTCGTTTGAGAGCCTCTGTTTGGAAGATAATTGATAATATCCGATTTGGTAACTCTACCGTCGTTTCCTGTTCCGTTTATAGTATCTAATTCGGCAGAAGAAATACCTTCTTTCTCGGCAATACTTCTTACCAACGGAGATAAAAATTTACCGGATGGTGAAGTTTTACTAATTTTTTCATCGCTATTACCAACAACTACCGGAGTAGCAATATTTACGGTAGTTTCTGCAACAGGAGTAGCAGCAACAATAGTTTCAGTTTGTTTAGGTGTGCTTTCGGTAACATCGCCTTCAGCACCAATAATTGCTATGGCTTGACCCACCTGAACTACATCGCCCACATTAAATAATTTTTTAATTAATTTACCTTGAGCAGTTGATGGCACTTCAGAATCTACTTTGTCGGTAGCAATTTCAACTACTGCTTCATCAGCTTCAATAATGTCTCCAACTTCTTTTAACCAACTGGTAATGGTTGCTTCGGCAACACTTTCGCCCATTTTAGGCATAACTAATTCTACTTGAGCCATAATTTTATATTAAAATGTCGTACTTTTATGAAAGTTACAAAAATAGGGTAAAAAATCTATTTTTCAACAAATAAACAGGTGTATTTTCGTTTAAAATGTAACGATTCCGACCATTGAGTATGTTTACAAAAAAAACAAATTTTATTATCCTCTTCTCTGTGTTGTTGTATGGCAATATGCTTGGACAAGAATCGTTATGTAAACGATTTGCGACATTGAGTTGCCCCGAAAAAAGATGGGTTGTTTTTCATCCGTTTGTGGCAAAAAAAGCATTACAACTTTCGTTAGAAGCACGAACGGTAACTGCTGAAGTGAAACAGCACCAATTATTGAACGGGCAAGGTAATGGCGACCAACTCGATGCTTTTAGACATACTTACTGGATGGCTCGTTTAGCACAAGAAATACATTGGAGAAAAGCCAAACGATTAGGCAAAGTACACGAAAAAGGAAACTACCGACAGTTTAAAAAACAAAAATTAGAAGAGGATGTATTACCTGACAAAATAAGCTCGGAAATGGATTTGTTTAATAACGAAATAGGCATAGCCATTGGTAAACTAAATCCAAAAACCGACCCTAAACAAGAAGTAATAAAATGGGTAAAAGAGGGCAAGTGTAAAATAATGAAAACCGATGCTAATGGTAATTTTTTAGACGAACAAAACAACATCATACCTGCTGAAGAACTAAAAGGTAAATGGGAAAACAGAAAAGTGTTGGTAAATTCTGATGTTGAAATACGACAGTGATTTTTTAAACTGTTGTACATTTAGAAGAATCATTAATAAAAAAAGAGCTCATTCGTAGGCAATATGAAACCTGTCACTTGACTGAGGAATATTGGTATATCGAGAATTATAGTATTTAGGATTAAAGCTGTTCTTCTCGGTATGTTATGCAAAAACTCCGCAACTCGAAATAACAGTTTTTTTAGAACCTTGCCTAAAGCAATTCCATCAACTCACTCAAACAGCTAATTTCCTTTTCAACAGGATAATTGTGTTCTATTTGACGAAAATTAAAATAAATACTGTCCATTTTTACACGCTGAGCACCATAAATATCGGCATAATAATCATCGCCAATCATGATGGAGTTTTTTATGGTTGCACCGGCATTTTTTATTGCTTTTTTAAAAATTAAAGGATGCGGTTTTTTTACGCCTACTTTTTCGGAGAAAATGAGTTGATTAAAAAAATGGTCGATTTTACAGGTTCTCAACTTAATGTGTTGTATTTCTTCAAAACCATTGGTAATAATGTGCAACTTGTATTTTGTACTTAAATAGGTTAACACTTCAATGGTGTAAGGCAATAAAATGGTTTGAAGTGGAGAATGTTCAACATAATAGTTGCCAATTTCATCGGCTAATTTGCTGTTTATCACTTTAAAATGTTTTAAGGTGAGGTTAAACCGTTCACTTCTTAATTCATCTTTTTCAATTTTATTTTCCCGATACCTTTCCCACAACAAGTCGTTGAAAATATAGTATTGCTGAATAAAATCATCTTCAAATTCGATGTGTTTACTTAGTTCGAAATCATTAAAAATATCTAATAATACTTTTTTAGAATTTTCTTCAAAATGCCAAAGCGTTCTATCTAAATCAAAAAAGATATGTTGGTAGGGTTTAGGCAAAATTTGAGGTTTAAGATTTCTTCCGACTTCGGACTTCCAACTACTAAATATGTTTTTCGGCATGATATGATGAACGAACCAATGGACCACTTTCAACGTAACCAATGCCCAATTCTAAACCGATTTGTTTGTATTTTGCAAATTGAGTTGGATGAACAAATTCTACCACAGGTAAATGTTTTGGCGAGGGTTGTAAATATTGACCAATAGTAACAATTTCGCAACCAACATGTTGTAAATCTTGTAAAGTTTCTATCACTTCTTCTTCCGTTTCACCTAAACCCAGCATAATGCCCGATTTCACTTTCATTCCACCATCTTTAAGGCGTTTTAATACTTCTAAGCTTCTGTCGTATTTTGCCTGAATACGAACTTGTTTGGTTAAACGCCGAACGGTTTCCAAGTTGTGTGATACAATTTCGGGTGCAACATCAATAATACGTTGTAGATTGTCCCACTCGCCCTTAAAATCAGGAATTAGTGTTTCAAGAGTTGTTCCGGGGCTAACTTCTCTTATTTTGTTAATGGTTTCAGCCCAAATGATAGAACCTCCATCTTTTAAATCATCTCTGTCCACAGATGTAATTACTCCATGTTTAATCTTCATTAATTTTATGGAGTTAGCTACTCTTTCGGGCTCTTGTAAATCTACTGCTAAAGGTTTGCCTGTTTTTACGTTGCAAAAACCGCACGAACGAGTACAAATATTGCCCAAAATCATAAATGTTGCAGTACCTGCACCCCAACACTCTCCCATATTCGGGCAATTTCCGCTTTCGCAAATGGTGTGTAACTTATGTGTAGAAACAAGTTCTCTGACTTTTTTGTATTCCTCGCCAATAGGCAATTTAACCCTTAACCAATCCGGTTTCCGAACTCTTTCTTCTGTCTTCGGACTTCGGACTTCTAACTCCTGACTTCTATCTTCCATTTTACTCCGTTTTTTTGCCTCCAAAGTTAAGAGCAACAAATAAATTTAAAAAAAATTGTTGATTAGGTGTATCTGCCATAATTGGCACATTTTGTAGAAATGCATCTAACGTTGCTCCTACTTCTATAGCATTAATTCTGTTGGCTTGTCGCGATGATTCGAAATTTAAACCTGCTTTTAAAAATGCTCCCGGGTAAAATCTTCCCTTAAGAAAACCTGTAAAAAAGGATGCTTTTCCAACAATATCACCTCTATCATGCCTGTCAGGGTCGTAACGTTGAATTTCTGTTATCGGAAAATTATCCTCGTTTTTGGTTATCACCTCAAGGTAAACAGGTTTTGCATAAGCCGTTGTAACACCATAGTGGATAAAATAAGCAATTTCAACACCCCTTACACTTTGTTTGCTGATAAACGTTTTGTGGTTTCCGATAGAAAATCGAGTTGCCAATAAATAATTCATTTTACCATAAAAATAGCCATTGGAATTATCAAGAATTGAACTAAACGTTTTTATTTCCTTAGCATGTTTAATGGTGGTAAACTCAACCTCATAACTACGTTTACTAAATCCTGAAGTATAAACGGAATAACGATAATTTAATCCCCAACCCGAAGTGTGTAAATGTCCGCCAAAAACTTTATCTCTTTTATAAATGGTTCTGGATTCTTCAAAAACAGTTTCTTGTGCCAACATAAAATAGGGTAGCACAACAAGTTGTAAAATGAAGATAATTTTTTTCATAGAAAAACAAAGTTAGTAATTTTAATGTTGAAATTTGGAAAATCTAACAATATGAATTATAAACTAAACCACTAAACTCCTAACCTCATAAATTCAAAAAAATGTCAACATCTACTGTAAAATATTTAGGAAGTTTAAGAACAGAAGCAATACATTTAAAAAGTAAAGAACGAATAATAACTGATGCTCCAACTGATAACCATGGTAGGGGAGAAGCATTTTCGCCAACCGATTTAGTAGCTACCGCATTGGCAAGTTGTATGGTAAGTATTATGGGAATTCAGGCTAATACCAGCAATATAAAGTTGGGTGATATTAATGCCGATGTAACTAAAATTATGAGTGCTAATCCCCGTAAAATCTCTGAAATTGTTGTGGTTATAAACTTTACCAACCACCATTATTCTGAAAAAGAAAAAACCATATTAATGAATGCTGCAAAAACTTGTCCGGTAGCATTAAGCTTAAACCCTGACATTAAACAAACAATCACGTTTAATTTTTAACGGAAGCTAAAATGTCTTTTACAGAGATGCTCAAATGCGAAGCATTAAAAATACATTTTCCATTTTTAATAACAAGAACCTGAGGTGATTCGTGACGAACATTGAAGTCAATGGCAACCTGATTGGATATTTCTCTATACTTTATTAAATCCAGATAATAGGCAGGGAAATTATCGTCATTTTCCCAAAAAGATTGTAAACGGAACTTAGCGGTAGAACTTATAGAACAACGAACACTATGTTTGAAAATCAATACGGCTTTGGTTTTATCCTTATTAGAATTCTCGATAGCTTTCTTGAGGTCTGCCAGAGATTCTATAGGTAACCAATTCATTAAATTATGCAGGGATGTTTTTTGTCGAATTGGCTTTTCCGTATGCAGGACAAGTTTCATGTGATTTACAAGAAGAGTAAACAATTGCAATTAAAAAAAGAGTGGCTGAGGCAATTAAAACTTTTTTAGTCATCGTATCTATATATTCGTTAGCTTTTTACAAAAGTAATAATATTAATTCTCAAAATGCAATTTAAGTTTCACAGAAAAACATGAAATTTTTGAAAGTATTGATTTTAAAGGTTGTTTTATTCAATTTTAAATGGAAATTTTATATTCTTAACTAAAGAACTTAAAAAGTTAATTATTAAATGGAAACTATAAACCCCAAAATTGAGAGTAGCTGGAAAACAATAATCAAAACTGAATTTGAAGCGGATTATTTTAGGAATATTAAAAAAATATTGACTCAGGAAAAATCAACTTTTACGATTTATCCAAATGGTGCAGCTATTTTTAATGCGTTTAATCTTACTCCTTTTAATCAAGTAAAAGTAGTTATTATTGGGCAAGACCCTTATCATGGACGTGGTCAAGCCCATGGACTTTGCTTTTCAGTGTTGGACGGAGTTAAGCATCCACCGTCTTTAGAAAACATTTTTAAGGAAATTAATACCGATTTAGGGTATTCTTATCCAAAAAGTGGGAATTTAACCGCTTGGGCAGAACAAGGTGTTTTGTTGCTTAATGCTACGTTAACTGTTCGTGAGGGCGAAGCAAATTCGCACCAAAATATTGGATGGCAAAAATTTACTGATGCAGTTATCGAAAAATTATCGAGAGAAAAAGAAGGGATTATTTTTTTACTTTGGGGAGGTTTTGCTAAAAAAAAAGGATTGATGATTGATAATAACAAACATCATATTTTAACTTGTGGACACCCATCACCTTTAAGTGCAAATAAGGGGCATTGGTTTGGAAACAAACATTTTAGTAAAACCAACGAATTGCTTGTAAAAATGGGAAAACCGCCCATTAATTGGAAAATAGACTAATACTTGAAAAATAACGTTTATAATAAAAAAGAGGATAAATTGTGGAATTATTTTTTTGTCGGAAGTCCGAAGACCGAAGACCGAAGTGCTTCTGATTTCGGTCTTCGGTCTTCCAACCTTTTATTTAACTATACAACAAATTATCTCATTTGCAGTATTATTGCCTTATGTTTTGGAATAACCAACAGTTTTTCCCAAAAAATAGAGTTGACTATTTTATTTAACGATACCACCATTAAACCCTCTAAAATTATTACTCACAACAAGTATTTTGAGGTTAATTCTTTAAGTTTCGAACTAAATAAAACCATTACCGAACTCAACAGTAAAGCATATTTATTGGCAAGTATTGACAGTATTGTTGTTGATACCACCTATTATAAAGCATACATTCATCTTGGCGAAAGTTACCAATGGAGTTACTTGAACCCTGTAAATATTGACGAAGAGGTATTGAGTAAAATCGGTTTTAGAGATAAGGTGTTTAACAACAAACCTTTCAATAAAAATCAACTGAACAGTTTCATTTACAGAATCATTAATCATTACGAAAACAATGGGTTTCCTTTTGCTTCCTTAAAATTTGATAGTGTTAAAATTGAGGCTAACACATTTAGCGGAAATCTTATTTTAAATAAAAATTACCGTTATAAAATTGATAGTGTACTAATTTATGGAAATGCAACCATATCGAAACAATATCTCCAAAATTACATTCGGATAAAAGATGGCGATAGTTATAACGAGGCCTTGGTAAAAAACATTACCATTAGAATAAAAGAACTCCCGTTTGTAGAAGAAAAGCAACCTTTTAAAGTTATTTTTAATGAGTCGGAAGCTAAAATTGTGTTGGATTTGAAGAAAAAATTAGCCAGCAGGTTTAATGGTATTTTAGGGATTCAACCTAACAATGAAACAGGAAAATTAAGGCTGACCGGAGATGTAAAACTGAATCTACTCAATTCGTTTAAAAAAGGAGAAGAAATATATTTTAACTGGCGTTCCATTCAAGAAAAAACGCAAGATTTAACAACCGGTTTTTCCTATCCTTTTTTATTAAATACACCATTTGGTTTAGATTATAATTTTAAACTGTATAAAAAGGACACCACTTTTATTGATGTTTTTAATAAAATTGGTATCCGATACATTTTAAAAGGAAATAATTATTTTAGTGTGTTTTATCAGAACAAAAATTCTTCATTGCTCTCTAATAAAGGGTTTGGTTCACTTACTGTTTTACCCGATTTTGCCGACGTTTCATCACAACTTTATGGAATTGGTATTCATTATGCAAAATTAGATTATAACCTTAATCCCAGAAAAGGTTTTAACATTATTGCCGAGGGGGCTGTCGGTAAAAAAGATATCAAAAAAAATAGTGCAATAAAAGAATCGCTTTATGATGGTATAAAATTAAATTCGAGTTTATATAACGGCAATGCTATTATAGATTTTTATGTTCCTTTAGCAAAGCGTAGTGTTTTAAAATTAAGTGTTAAAAACGGGTTTACGATAAACGAAAATTTGTTCGACAATGAATTGATTCGAATAGGCGGTTTGTTTACTTTGCGAGGTTTTGACGAAGAGTCGATTTATACCACGTTTTATAATATAGGAACTCTAGAATATCGCTTTATATTGGAACAGAACTCCTTTCTTTATTTATTTGTTGATGGTGCTTATTACGAAAAAGACAATGTGAAAGGATATGTTTCTGACAGACCCTTTGGTTTTGGTGCCGGAATGAGTTTTGATACCAAAGCCGGCATTTTTTCTATTGGTTATGCCTTAGGTAAACAATTTGACAACCCTATATTGTTTCGTTCAGCAAAAATTCACTTTGGGTTTATTAACTATTTTTAATGTAATTATTCCGTACTTTTGCACATTAATTTTAGGAAATTATATGACTACCATCATAAACCCAATCTATTTTAACGAAGATAAAATTCTTGAATTAAAGCGACAATATGAGCATGGAATCCCATGTAAACATGTTGTTCTTCCTGATTTTTTAGATGAAAAATTTGCCACTTCGCTTTATGAGAATTTTCCAAAAATGGATTTGTTGAATGTGAAACGTAAAAGTATTAACGAGAATAAAAAAGAAGACTATCATTTTGAACGGTTTCACCCCGATTTTTTAATTGTTAAAAACATATTAGCCGACCCTGATTTCATTAAAATTGTAGAAATCATTACTGGGCTAAACGATTTGGTAACTACAAACGATGCTCTTGGTGCAGGAGTTCATCAGGGTGCTAATGGAAGCTATGTTGATATTCATATTGATTCGAACTTCAATCCGATGGAAAATTTATGGCGTAGATTAAATCTTTTGATTTACCTTAATAAAGATTGGAAACCGGAATATGGTGGCGATTTAGAATTGTGGAATAAAGAGATGACCAAGTGCGTAACTACTGTTCCTTGTGATTTTAACCGTGCCGTAATTTTTTTAACTGATGAAACCTCTCCTCATGGATACGGAAAAATAACTGTGCCGGAAGGTGAAACCCGTAAATCGTTTTACACTTATTACTCTACTGTTACCGATAAAAGTTTTAAATACGTTGACTCACACTTTATTGCCCGACCGGATGATGCTTTGGGTAAAAAAATTGCCACATCAATTAAAGAACCATTAAAATTAAACATTAAACGACTGTTAAAAAAACTAGGCATAACTTCGCTGGATTTTCAAGATAAAAACAAAAAGAAGTTTTAGGAGAAGACCGAAGACCGAGGTAACCATAAACTAATAACAAGTAACCAGAAACCAGAAACTCAAAAACATGGTACGTAAAAAACGACACAACCCATTCTCGAAAGAAGCAACAAAAAAAGCGTTGAGAGTTTTTCAATTTATTAAACCCTTTAAAGTCCCTTTTATTTTCGGATTATTTGTATTGCTACTTTCAACAGTAGCCATGTTGGCTTTTCCTAAAATTTTGGGTAATTTAATGGATGCCGTAAAAAGTTCATCTGACAAGGAAGTAATTTATTTTATACAAATTATTATAGGTTTATTTTTTGTAATCGGATTATCTGCCTTTTTACGAATTTATTTATTTGGAATTGTCGCCCACAAATCGTTGGCATTACTCAAAAACAAAACTTATGAGCATTTGATATCATCGCCGATGAGTTTTTTCTCACAAAAAAGGGTAGGGGAGTTAAGTAGTAGAATTAGTGCTGATATTTCGTTGTTGCAAGAAACCTTTACCATTACCATTGCTGAACTTATTCGTCAAGCTATTACCATACCTGTTGGTTTGTTTTTCTTGTTTTACATTTCGAGTCGATTAACCGTTTTTATTATCGCAGTTATTCCCGTTATTGCATTAATTGGGATATTTTTTGGTAGATTTATTAAAAAACTGTCGGTAATTGCTCAGGACGACATCACAGACTCTAACAAAGTAGTGGATGAAACTTTACACGGTATTGCCAATGTTAAAGCGTATGCCAACGAATTTTTCGAAATTATTCGTTACAAAAATAGTATCGACCAATCTGTTGACACCTCAATAAAACGTGCGAAATGGAGAGGTATGTTTATTGGTTTAATCATGTTTGTTGCGGGTTCTGCATTAATGGCAATCATTTGGTACGGTTTGCACATGGTTCAATTGAATGAGGCTGATCCAACCAAAGGAATTACCATTGGCGAATTGTTGCAATTTGCTTTGTACGCTGCATTTTTGGGTGTTTCGTTTGGTGGAACAGCCGATTTATTTTCTCAATTACAAAAATCAATTGGAGCTACCGAAAGTTTAATGGATATTTTAGAAGAAAAAACAGAAGAAATTTCTTTAACCAAACCCAATAACATTAAAATCGAAGGCAATTTATCATTTAACAATGTGAGTTTCTCCTACCCATCACGACGTGATATTAATGTAATAAAAAATATTTCGTTTAATGTTGAAAAAGGAAAATTATTAGCATTTGTTGGTCCTTCAGGTGCAGGAAAATCAACTATTGCGGCGTTAATTTTTGGGTTTTATCAACCAACCGAAGGAGATGTGACTATTGATGGTAAAAACCTGAATGAGTATCATTTATCAGAAATAAGAAGTCAAATGGCAATGGTACCACAAGAGGTGATGCTTTTTGGAGGCACTATTAAAGAAAATATAGAATACGGAAAACCGGGTGCTACCGAAGAGGAAATATTTGAAGCTGCAAAACAAGCCAATGCTCTTGACTTTATTGAAAGTTTTCCGGATAAGTTTGAAACACTTGTGGGAGACAGGGGAATTCAGTTGAGTGGCGGACAAAAACAACGTGTTGCCATTGCCCGTGCTATTTTAAGAAACCCATCCATATTGGTTTTAGACGAGGCAACCAGTGCGTTAGATTCGGAAAGCGAACGATTGGTACAAGAAGCTTTAGAGCGTTTAATGAAAGGTAGAACTTCTATCGTAATAGCCCACCGGTTATCGACCATAAAAAATGCAGATTCAATTATTGTATTGGATAATGGTAAAATAAAAGAAGTAGGCACACACGCTGAATTGTTGAAAAAAGACAACGGAATTTATAAAAATTTAAGTACCATTCAATTGGCTGCGGTATAACAAGTATGAAAAATATATTTAATCAAATCAACACAGCAGAAATAATAGAAAGAATTAACAAACTTACATCTTCATCAAAAGCAGTTTGGGGTAAAATGGATGTTGCACAAATGTTGGCTCATTGCAATGTAACCTACGAAATGATTTATGAAAACAAACATCCTAAACCCAACACTTTTATGAAATTTATTTTAAAGTTGTTGGTTAAAAATGTAGTAGTTAACGAAAAGCCTTATAAAAATAGCAGTAAAACAGCTCCAGCTTTTATTATTGCTAGCACTAAAGATTTCAATATAGAGAAAAATAGACTCATTGATTTTATTAAGAAAACTCAAGAACTTGGCGAAAATCATTTTGAAGGCAAAGAATCACACTCATTTGGAGTATTAACTTCAAAAGAATGGAATAACATGTTCTATAAGCATCTTAACCACCATTTGAATCAATTTGGGGTATAAAAACAAAGAAGAGGCTGTAATAATTTACAGCCTCTTCTTTGTTTGAGAATAGAGTAGGTATAAAAATTATTTTGAAATAATTATCTTTTTTGTTGTCGATTTTTTTCTGTCAACCAATCGGATAAAATAAATTCCATCTTTCAAATCGGAAGTATTTACAACGTACTTTGCATAAACAAAAGATATATTTTTTGAAACAATAACTTTTCCAACCAAATCAACCACTTCTAAACGTTCAAATTTAAATTCTCCAGGCCATTCCAATGTTACACTATTAGATGCAGGGTTTGGATACATGATTAATGATGAAGATGGTAAAAACTCCCCAATTGATGTGCCACTACATTTGTTTGAAGATAATAACGAAACTCTGTCAGTATTTAAAAACGACCACATCCTATCTTTTTGCCCTTTGGTAAACATGTTCATACAAGCATCTGTAGAGTAATCCATATAGTTTTCTAACATATCAGGTGGGTCATATCCATTCCAGTATGGTTCGGCAACAGCATCATCACAGGTATTGTTAGTTAATGTACAAATTTGTTGTGATGCAGCCGCAGCATTAGGAGTATCTGTAACATAATCGGTCGAATCGCAATCACCATCACCCCAAATGTGTCGTAAACCAAAATAATGTCCAACCTCATGACTAGCGGTTCTTCCTAAATTAGCAGGATTGGCAGCAGCATCCCATGGTCGGTAACCCGTATGTTGATAAGTTAAAACAACACCATCGGTGGCAGGATCTTCTCCCGGAAATTGAGCATAACCTAAAACCAATGGCGAACCATTATAATACATATCGCACACCCAAATATTCAAATAATCAGATGCCGGCCAAGGATTAACACCACCTGTTGTATCACTTTTTACTTTATTGTCGAATGGTGAAAAAGAAAAATCATTGGCGGTGGTGGTAACTCTGTTAATTCCGGTAGTAAAATTACCATTTGGGTCAACGTTTGCTAAACAAAATTCTATTTCTAAATCGGTAGCCAACGAATCAAACTCCGGACGAGTATTTATTGCATCAGCATTTGTTCTTCTATAATCATCATTTATCACTTGTAATTGCGAATAAATAATTGAATCAGGCACATTTTGAGCAGGTATAGAAGGGTTATAAACTACGTGAAAAACAACAGGTATAGTTGCCACCGTTTTTTTATAGTTTGGATGATTGGCTAACCAATCTTCTGCAATTTGCTCAACTTGTAATCTACTCGACGATAAACTTGGATTGTTTTCAAGCAATTTTCTGTGATTGTGCATCGTTCCACATTTTTCGAGTGTTTGAGCAAATGTGAAATTAAAAATTAACACAAAAACAGTTCCTAAAGCAATAGATAATTTTTTCATATTTCCATTTTTAATAGTTTAGTTCTGCTAATGTAAATAAAAAAGAACAATTCTCATGGTTGTTTTTATAAATGGCAAATAAAAAGTATAAACGGAATATTTTTTTAACAAAAAACGATTGTTCTTTAGTTCTCAATAAAAATAATATCATTTGTTTATTAATGAGGAAAACATTTTAAAAAATTACCTTGACTTTAAATCTAGTATTGTTAATTTTGATTGAGAATAAAAAAGTAAATCATGTCGTTAAAACAATCATTAAGCTTTAAATTACAACAGAAATTATCGCCACAACAAATTCAGTTAATGAAATTGTTGCAATTGCCAACTATTGCTTTGGAACAACGCATAAAAGAAGAAATGGAAAGTAATCCTGCTTTGGAAGAAGGTAATGAAGATGAATTGGAGGAGGAATTCTCATACGACCAAGATGATGACTATGACAGAGAAGAACCCACAGAAGCTGAGAAAGAATTTAATTTTGACGACTATATTAGCGATGACGAAACTCCTTCGTACCGATTAAATACCAACAACCATAGTGCTGACGACGAGGATCGTCAAATTCCATTAAGCGGTGGGGCAACTTTTCATGAATTGTTAGAGGCTCAACTCACACTTTTTGATTTTGATGAAGAAGATTTCGAAATCGCTCATCATTTAATTGGTAGTTTAGATGATTCAGGTTATTTACGCAGAGATTTAAACTCTATTGTTGATGATTTAGCCTTTACCCAAAACATTATTACCGACTTACCACATTTAAAAAGTATTTTAAAAATTATTCAGCAATTCGACCCACCAGGGGTTGGTGCAGAAACTTTACAAGAGTGTTTGTTACTTCAAATCAAACGAAAAAAAGGGCATTCGTTAATTTTACTGAATGCAAAAGAAATTTTAGAAAAGTATTTTGATGAGTTTACTAAGAAACATTACGATAAAATTGTTGAAAAGCTGAATATTTCTGAAGAAGATTTAAAAGAAGTTATTGATGAAATTTTAAAATTAAATCCAAAGCCGGGAAACTCGTTGAGCGAATCGATAAAAGTAGTTCAACACATTATTCCTGATTTTATTTTAACTGTTTACGACGGTGTTATTGATGTTCAGTTAAACAGCAGAAATGCACCTGAACTTAAAATTAGTAGAGAATATTCAGACATGATGCAAGGTTATCGAGAATCGAAAGAAAAACCAAGCAAATCTCAAAAAGATGCTTTAATGTTTGTAAAACAAAAGTTAGATTCTGCTAAATGGTTTATTGATGCTATTAAGCAACGACAAGACACCTTAATGATTACGATGGAAGCCATTATCCATCATCAAAAAAAATATTTTTTAGAAGGGGATGAAACTACTATTACACCAATGATTTTAAAAGATATTGCTGAAGAAATTAACATGGATATTTCAACCGTTTCGAGAGTGGTAAACAGCAAATATGTACAAACCCCCTACGGTACTTTTTTACTCAAAACATTTTTCTCCGAATCGTTAAGTACCGATAGTGGCGAAGAAGTATCGAGCCGAGAAGTAAAAAAGATTTTGCAAGATGCGATTGAAGACGAAAATAAAAAAAGACCGTTAACCGACGAAAAGCTTTCTAAATTATTGAACAACAAAGGATATAACATTGCCCGACGAACAGTTGCAAAATATCGTGAACAATTAAATATTCCTGTGGCAAGAATGCGAAAAGAATTGTAAAATGGACGAACAATTAAAAACTGCTGCGAAATTTTTCTCTTATGTTTTTCACCCACTTATTATTCCAACATTGGGGATGTTAATTATTTTCAACTCCAACTCCTATGTAAATTTTGCTATACCTTATGAATTAAAAAAAGCAGTGATCATTTTAGTTGGGTTAAGCACTTTTGTTATACCAACATTATTTACCCTTTTTTTACAAAACAGAGGCTATATTAAAACCATAGAAATGGAAACTACCAAGGAAAGAGTTTTACCTTATGGTTTTACAGTCGTTTTTTATTTTTTTACCATTTACATGATGATAAAAGCACCTATTCCACCCATCATATTTAATTTTATGATTGGAGCATTGGTATCCGTAATTCTTGCTTTTATTGTTAACCTAAAATGGAAAATCAGTGCTCACATGATAGGAATTGGAGGTTTAACAGGAGCTTTAATTGCAAGTTCTTTCTTGCTTAATGTCAATCTTTTATCGTATATTACATTAAGTATTTTTATAGCCGGACTTGTTGCCTCTTCTCGTTTGGTTTTAAATGCTCACAATCCCAGTCAACTTATTATTGGCTTTTTAATGGGAATGATTTGTCAGGTTTTCTCTATTTATTTATAACCTAAGACCTAACAGGTTTTAGTTGATACAGGTAGAAAACCTGTTAGGTCTATATAGTTGTAAATCATTATTCTATAAAAAGATGACTGGTTTTATAATAAAAAAGCCCTGCAATTGCAGGGCTTTCTTGTTAAAAAAATATTTTTTTCAATATTCATCCTCATTAAAGAAGAAATCTTCTTTACTCGGATAATCTGGCCAAATTTCTTCAATACTATCAAAAGTTTCTCCTTCGTCTTCCAATTCTTGTAAATTTTCAACAACTTCTAATGGTGATCCAGTTCTTATAGCAAAATCTATTAGCTCATCTTTTGTTGCAGGCCAAGGTGCGTCTTCTAAGTGAGAGGCAAGTTCTAACGTCCAATACATAATTTAATTTATTAAAAAAATGATTACTTTTTACACTTAATTCAACCCACTTTTAGGTCTGTTTAAGAATTACGCAAAAATAGATTTTTTGTTCACACTTACAACACTAAAATATTCACAATTGTTAATAACTCTATTTATTTTTAAAATTGCCCTACATTCGGGCTTTCCAAGGGATTTCTTTCGCATTATTGTCTTGTGTAAGTTTTCGAGATAAAACAAATAAGTAATCCGATAATCTGTTTAAATATTTTATTACGATTTCTTGCACAGTTTCAATTTCAGCCAAATGTACAGCTAATCGTTCTGCTCTACGACACACACAACGAGCCAGGTGGCAAAATGAAACTGTTTGATGTCCACCGGGTAAAACAAATGAACGCATTTCAGGTAATTTTTCGTTCATTTTATCGATTTCATTTTCCAATAAAACAATATCATTTTCAAACAATTGAGGTACTTTTACCTTTTCATTACCTGGTTCTGTTGCCAACATCGAACCCAAAGTAAATAATCTATCCTGAATTTCAATCAATATGTTAAACGTATCACCATCTATTTTTTGGTCGCGGATTAAACCTATGTACGAATTCAATTCATCAACGGTACCATAAGCTTCAATTCGTAAATGATGTTTTGGAACTCTTTTCCCTCCAAACAAAGAGGTTAAGCCTTTGTCTCCGGTTTTGGTGTATATTTTCATTTTATATCAATTTATTATAAATCTATTCAAAAATATTCATTTAATCGTAAAGATTATCACTTGAAATTGTAATTTTGCCACATGATTACACAAGAACAAGTAAAAGAATTAGCAGACCGCCTGGAAGCGTTAAGGGGGTATCTTTGACGTTGATGCCCGACTAATTGCTCTTGAAGAAGAGCAACAAAAAACACTAGACCCTAATTTTTGGGATAATCCGAAAGAAGCCGAAAAGCAACTTAAAGTAGTAAGCAACATTAAAATTTGGACCGATGGGTTTAAGAAAATTGCAGCTTTGGTAGATGACATGCAGGTAATTTACGACTTCTATAAAGAAGGAGATGCTACCGAAGAAGATGTTGAAAACCATTACAAAACCACGTTGACTAACCTTGATGAGTTGGAATTTAAAAACATGCTTAGCGAAGAGGAAGATACCTTAAGTGCTGTGTTACAAATTACTGCAGGTGCCGGTGGTACTGAAAGTTGCGATTGGTCGTCGATGCTCTACCGCATGTACACCATGTGGGCAGAAAAAAACAAATACAAAATAAAAATACTCGATTTTCAGGATGGCGACGTAGCAGGAATAAAAACCGTTACCATGGAAATTGAAGGCGAATTTGCATTTGGTTACCTGAAAGGCGAAAATGGCGTACACCGTTTGGTTCGTGTAAGTCCCTATAACTCGCAAGGAAAACGAATGACATCCTTTTCATCGGTTTATGTTTATCCATTGGTTGATGATAGCATTGAAATTAACATCAATCCTGCCGATATTACTTGGGATTTTGCACGTTCTGGTGGTGCTGGTGGTCAAAACGTAAACAAAGTAGAAACAAAAGTAATTCTACGGCATCTTCCTACCGGAATTATGGTTACCAATTCCGAAACACGTTCTCAATTAAAGAATAGAGAAAAAGCCATGCAATTGCTTAAATCTCAACTTTACGAAATTGAAATGCGTAAAAAAATAGAGGCTCGTTCTGAAATTGAAGCCGATAAGAAAAAAATTGAATGGGGTTCGCAAATAAGAAGCTATGTATTAGACGACAGAAGAGTAAAAGACCACAGAACAGGTTTTACTGTAAACGATCCTGATAGAGTTTTAGATGGCGATTTAGATGGTTTTCTGAAAGCTTATTTGATGGAATATAGTAAGGTTTGAGTTTTTTGATTGATTGTTTTTAATCTGTGGGTATTTGGAGGGAAAATGTCAATTTAATTCGTCAACTGATGGATTAAATTGACATTTTTTTATTGGGAATTAAACTAAAATACACAACTGCTATAATAGCAGTATATTCCATTATCATTTTGGAAAAACAAGCCATTTTATGTAATTTCGCAACGCATTGGTTAATTCAATAATACATGGAACAAATAGAAAAATACATCCCTAAAAATAAAGTAAGAATTGTTACTGCTGCAAGTTTGTTCGACGGACACGATGCTGCAATTAACGTGATGCGTAGAATTATTCAGGCAACCGGTGTTGAAGTGATTCATTTGGGTCACGACAGAAGTGTGGAAGAAGTGGTAAACTGTGCTGTTGAAGAAGATGCCAATGCGATTGCCATGACCTCTTACCAAGGTGGACACGTGGAGTATTTCAAGTACATGTATGATTTACTAAAAGAAAAAGGTTGCGAGCACATCAAGATTTTTGGTGGCGGTGGCGGAACCATTTTACCGGAAGAAATTGCAGAATTACAAGCCTACGGAATCACCCGTTTGTATCACCCGGACGATGGTAGAGAAATGGGCTTACAAGGAATGATCAACGACATGATTGAAAAAGCGGATACCGCTACTCCGTCATTACAACTTCCAAAGGGAAAAAATGTGAATCAATCGTTAAACGATAAAGATGTAACCACCATTGCTCGATTAATCTCATTAGCAGAAAACAGACCGAGCGAATTTGATACTGTTTTCCCTAACTCTTTGCACAACGCCAAAGGTGCTCCCGTATTAGGAATTACCGGAACCGGTGGTGCAGGAAAATCATCGTTGGTAGATGAATTGGTGCGTCGATTTTTAATCGATTTCCCGACTAAAACCATTGCCATCATTTCGGTAGATCCATCAAAACGAAAAACCGGTGGTGCATTGTTGGGCGACAGAATTAGAATGAACGCCATTAAAAATGATCGGGTTTACATGCGTTCGTTGGCGACCCGACAAAGCAATTTGGCATTGAGCAAAAATGTTGAAGAAGCGGTAAGCGTTTTAAAAGCTGCTCAATACGATTTAATCATTTTAGAGACTTCGGGTATCGGACAATCGGATACCGAGATTTGCGATTACTCTGATGTTGCTTTGTATGTAATGACTCCCGAATTTGGCGCAGCTACTCAATTAGAAAAAATTGACATGCTTGATTTTGCTGATGTGGTTGCCATCAACAAATTTGATAAACGAGGTTCGTTAGATGCCTTGCGTGATGTAAAAAAACAATACCGCAGAAACCACAACATGTTTGATGCACCCGAAGAGAAAATTCCGGTTTACGGAACCATCGCTTCGCAGTTTAACGACCCGGGCATGAACACGCTCTACAAAGTTATCGTTGACAAAATCGCTGATAAAACCGGTGTAGAATTAGCCTCCGCTTTTGAAATTACCGAAGAAATGTCTGAAAAGATATTTGTCATTCCTTCGAGCAGAACGCGTTATTTATCTGAAATTTCTGAGAACAACAGAGCGTATGATAAATGGGTAAATGAACAAGTAGAATTGGCCGACCAATTGTTTGCCATCGATAAAACCATCCAAACTTTGGGCAACAACGAAGCCGATGTAAAAAAGGTTTTAAAAGCTACTTTCGATAAAATTAAATTAGACTTTGACCCAAAAAATATGCTTATTATTGAGACTTGGGAAGAAAAAGTTCAGAAATACAAAAATCCCGTGTACAAGTTTAAAGTGCGCGACAAGGAACTGTCCATTGAAACACAATCGGAAAGTTTATCGCACCTGCAAATACCTAAAGTAGCCTTACCAAAATACAAAGGCTGGGGCGATGTGTTACGTTGGAGCTTGCAGGAAAACGTACCCGGAGAATTCCCTTACACAGCTGGTCTATTTCCGTTTAAACGTGAAGGCGAAGACCCGACACGTATGTTTGCCGGTGAAGGTGGACCGGAACGAACCAACAAGCGTTTCCATTATGTAAGTTTAGGAATGCCTGCCAAACGGTTGTCTACTGCTTTCGATTCGGTAACGCTTTACGGAAACAACCCTGATTTACGTCCGGATATTTATGGTAAAATTGGGAACTCAGGGGTTTCCATCTGTTGTTTAGACGATTTAAAGAAACTCTATTCCGGTTTTGATTTATCGCACCACATGACTTCGGTAAGTATGACAATCAACGGTCCTGCGCCAATGATGCTAGCCTTTTTTATGAATGCTGCTACCGACCAGAATTGCGAGAAATACATTAAAGCCAACGGATTAGAAAAAGAAGTGGATGCAAAAATAGCCGCCATTTATAAAGCAAAAGGCGTTAAACGACCAGCCTACCAAGGCGAATTACCACAAGGAAACAATGGTTTAGGTTTGTACCTGTTAGGCGTAACCGGCGACCAGGTGTTGCCTGCCGATGTGTATAACAAAATAAAAGCGGAAACCCTTGCTACGGTTAGAGGAACCGTTCAGGCCGATATATTAAAAGAAGATCAGGCACAAAACACGTGTATTTTCTCTACCGAATTTGCCTTGCGTTTAATGGGCGATGTGCAGGAATATTTTATCGAAAAAGAAGTGCGTAACTTCTATTCGGTTTCTATTTCGGGCTACCACATTGCCGAAGCCGGTGCAAACCCCATTACCCAATTGGCATTAACGTTAAGCAACGGTTTTACTTACGTGGAATATTATTTGAGCCGAGGCATGGACATCAATGCTTTTGGACCAAACCTTTCGTTTTTCTTTAGCAACGGGGTTGATCCTGAATATGCAGTGATTGGAAGAGTAGCCCGACGAATTTGGGCGAAAGCCTTGGCGAAAAAATACGGTGCCAACCCGAGAGCACAGATGTTGAAATACCACATTCAAACCAGTGGACGAAGTTTGCATGCACAGGAAATTGATTTTAACGACATCAGAACCACGTTGCAAGCCTTGTATGCCATTTACGACAACTGTAACTCGTTACACACCAATGCTTACGACGAAGCCATTACCACGCCTACCGAAGAAAGCGTTCGTAGAGCAATGGCCATACAATTGATTATAAACCGAGAATTAGGCTTGGCCAAAAACGAAAACCCGATACAAGGTGCTTTTATTATCGAAGAGCTAACTGACTTGGTGGAAGAAGCGGTTTTAACAGAATTTGACCGAATTACAGAGCGTGGTGGCGTGTTGGGAGCCATGGAAACCATGTACCAACGCAGCAAAATACAGGAAGAAAGTTTGTATTACGAAACCTTAAAACACAATGGCGAATTCCCGATAATTGGTGTAAACACGTTCTTGAGCAGTAAAGGCTCGCCAACAGTATTACCCAAAGAAGTAATACGTGCAACAGAGGAAGAAAAACAATACCAGATAAGTATGCTGGAGCAGTTGCACAAAGGCAACGAAGCTCGTGTTGCCGAAGAGTTGAACAAAGTACAAAAAGCAGCGATTAACAACCAAAACATTTTTGCGCAATTGATGGAAGCCAGCAAATACTGTAGCTTAGGGCAAATAACCAACTCATTGTTTATGGTGGGTGGACAGTATAGGAGGAATATGTAAGCAGAGAGCCAATTCCGATGTTTCGGAATTGTGCGAATCGCTTATCCCGATTTTATATCGGGATCTATTTTCCTCCCCTAACCCCTCCAAAGGAGGGGAATAAAAGCCCATCCTAACCTTCCCGAAGGGAAGGAATTTTCTCCCCTTGAGGGGAGATTAAGAGGGGTGTTCTGTCATGCTAAGCTTGTCGAAGTATCTTTTACTCTTAAACTTAAAGCTTTAGTCTTTTATTTGTTAGATTTGTTATTATAATATTTACCACAAGTTAAAACTCACAGTAGTTAGATAAAATATCTTAATATATAGATTATGATTAATTCTGTTTGGGATTTATTTATTTTTATACTTACCATTGCAATGCTTCTTGGATATATTCTTTTGGAAGTATTAGCTTTAATTATTTTGATAAAGAAAATTATTAAACGGAAAGAAGTATTTATTAGTTTGATGTTTTTAGCTCTTTACATAACCACCTTAGTATTTAGTCTAGTTTATATTTATTTGGGACACCAGTATCTTTTTTATGGTATAGGAGTATTTCTAATTCATATTATAACACTTCTCTTTATTTTGTTAAGGAAAAATGATTATCTTGATTATAATTTATTTTAAGACCCATTAATCTTGTAGAAGAATTTAATAATAAATATACTATAGTTATTAACAATCACTCAGAGATTAAAAATCTAGAAAAGTTTATCTTTTTCGATTTTTTTCACCATACCCTATCAGAACTCTACAAATTGTTGAAAACCAGATTTTTATTTTATTGAAAGACTAAGTACTTTTGTAAGAAAACAACAAAACAGATGTTAAATTTAAATAATTATATTTTTGAATCAAATGATAAAGATAAAGCAAATCATTTATGGACTGTAATAAGTGAATTCAAATTCCTTAACAAAAAAACTATTATTGAACATCAATTTGTTGAAGCTAATAATTCTGAAATTAATAAGGTTATAGTAAAATGTGAAGAAACCACATTTTTGAAAATTCAAGATTTCTTTAAAACTAAATTCGAAGAGAGAGGATACTATTTGAAACAAATCTATTGATATAAATTCCCCTCTACCTGTGCGTAGTCTGAAGCAAAGGCAATAGCGTTGGTGACTACGTACTTATAATTACAAAAACAAGATTTCTGCCTTCGCATGAATGACGAACGGCTAGAGCTACCGTCATCGCGGAAAAATTGAGGAACGAAATTTTATCCGCAATCTCATTTATTTTCAGGACCACTAAATGTCTTATAAAGCTTGGAATGGTAAACATAAAAAAACCAATCATTTTTACTATTTTTATTTTTTTATTTTTAACCTATGAAATATATTGTTACCGTTTGTTTGGGGCTCGTGTTAACATCATGTGCAAGTATGTTTAACGGTGCAGTAATGCCCAACCAGTGTAAAAAATGCGAAGTTATTAATAGAACGACAGGCGAAGTACTACAAACTTTTGAAGGCTGTGGGAGCGAAAACACCAGACTGGAAGAACAAGCCAAAGAAGCTGCCTATGACCTTAGCCGGAACGGCAACCTGTGTAACCTGGAAGTTGTTTGCGAATCGTGGAAAAAAGAACCTGAACAATCAACCGAATCAACCATCAATAAGCATAGAAATAATTAAAGGAGATTTTATTTACTCAAAACAATTTTCTTCAAGTAATTATTCTCTTTTGTTTGCAGTTCAATAAAATAAACGCCGTCAGCCCAATTCGATAAATTAAGTTGAGTTGCGGTTGTGGTCAGTAAAACCTCTCCCAACACATTTTTAATTACAATTTGATTAAAAGTAGCATTGGTTTTAATGCTTAACCTTCCTGTTGTTGGATTTGGGTAAATACTAAAAATACTTGTTTCTTCTAGTTCATTTATACCAATCGGGTTATCATAAATGTTTTGAGCAGCATCGGCACTGGTTTGTATGTCGGTAAGCCCATTTCCTGCAATAATGGCAAACGCTACAATTACACTATCTCCGGTGTTTAAAGTAAAATTACCCGAAGATACCACATGAGCCACATCTTGTCCTGATGGTAATCCTGCACTTGCTTTATTGGTTGATAAAGTGGTGTATTTCTCATCCGTAGTAAATCCGTTCGAAATATCCACACCTCCGGCACCACCCGAAACATTATCAAGCGAGTAATTGACAAAAGTTCCGCTGGTTAATAATTTAATGGCAGCATACAACGAATCGGCTTCTAATGAACGAACGAACCCCATTTTTCTTGAGGCATCAAGACCCGATGCATTTAATGCATAGTTTTGTATGTCCCAATCGGCAAATAAGCCTAAGTACAAGTCGTTTATAGTGGCTAATCCCTCATTTTTTAATAAATATTGAACAATTACAAATTTATCGTTTGGGGCTGAAGCAAAAGCATAAGAAGTTTGTTCAATACTAACATTCAACGATAAAGCATACGTTGCATCATCCATTTTACCTATCAAATCCAATGCTGAAACATAAGGCGGATTATACTTGACATTTACTAAGGATTGAAAATCCAAATCCTGACTGCTTGCACCCCTGACACAATCTGAAACCTGATTTGCATTTGTTCCAACCATCAACCCCGATTCATAAAGCAACTGCTCACCATTAAAACTAAACCCTAAACCAATGGAATTGTTTACATCGTTAAAACCTATTTTACCTTTACTGGTAATGGTGGTTTTAACCTGATTAACTTCAACATTAATGTAATCGGGATTAAGCACCACATTAAAATACTCATTTACCGTGTATGAACCATTGGTTATTTCTGCTTTAAATAATACTGGTTCGTTAAATGGAGCACCGTTTAATACTTGAACTAAAAATGGGTCGGCTCCATGAGTGTAGCTTTCTAAGGTATTCAAATTAGGTAAAGAAGTGGTTGCATCTAAAATAGTTACATAAGGCGATGTTGACGATAAGGTAACGGTTAATCCACTTATTGCTGATAAATAATTGGTAAATGTCCCTGTAATTCTAAGCGTATCAGCTTCGATATAAATATTATCGTTTTGGTCGTTGACATCAGTAGTTACCAACTCCACAAATTGAGGAGAAGTCGAAGTTAATGCATTAGCAACGTCTAATCTTCCATTACCTAATTTATCAAAATACGTAGGGTTGAGTGGATTCATGTCGAAAGCTGTAGCTCGAAGCACTGCTGCAACTTGTTGGTTGGTATAAGTTGGATTCATGGCTTTTACTAGGGCTGCAGCACCGGAAACCACCGGAGCAGCCATAGAAGTTCCACCGTTGTTACCATAACTTCCTCCACCTACGGTACTCCACATGTTTTCGCCCGGAGCGGAAATATCTACATAATAACCGTAATTGGAATTATTTTTCTTTAAATCACTTTCTTCTGATGCGGCAACCGTTAAAACGCCATCGTAAGCCGCCGGATAAAACAAAACTTCGTTACCATTATTTCCACAAGCTCCCACTACCAAACAACCTTTGTTGATGATGGCATAATCAATTACATCTTTTTGAAACTGGCCTGGCGTGGTACTTCCCCATGAACAATTGATGATAAAACAACCGTGGTCGGCAGCATACACCACACCTTGATAGGCTTGAGTTAAAATTCCTGCAGAATTAGAAATTTTTATAGGCATAAACTTGGTATTAAAACCAACACTCGCAACGCCAATTCCATTATCGGTAGCTGCTGCAGCCAAGCCACTAACATGTGTGCCGTGGTTACTACCTTCTAACTGGGCATCATTATCATTGTTTCCTAAATCCCAGCCAATAAAATTATCGGTGTAACCATCCAAATCATCATCTAAACCATTAATAGGGTCGTTGTAATTTTTTTTAGCATTTCCTACCAAGTCAGGGTGTGTATTGTCCCAACCGGTATCGGTAATACCAACAACAACAGTGGTGTCGCCTTTGGTAATGTCCCACGCACTAAAAGCATTAATCATAATTAAATGCCAGATTTTAATAGAGTCAGAAATAATGGGGTCGTTGGGTGTATAAGCTAGTTCAGGAATAATGTAGGGTTCGGCATAAGCCAAAATAGGTAATCGACTCATTTTTTTTGCAACCTCTTGTTCGTTTAATTGTGCCGAGTAAGTAATTTGATAAATCAACGATAAATCAACAAAACCATCACGGGTTTCAGGTTGATGATGAGGAAAAATTAATTCAATTTTTGTTACACCGATAACTGCCGAATATGTTTCAAATAGAGTATTTTTTATTTCATTTGGAGAACAAATTGCACGATAGTTTTCTTTTACTTTAACAATAATGGTTTTTGGTAAAAACTCGTTGTTTTGTTGTGCAAATCCAATAAAAGGAATCAAAAATGCTAAAATTAAGTGCTTAAATTTCATAACAAATGTTTTAAACGAAGTTACGAATAAATGTGAAGATGTGTAAATGTGTAAATGTGAAGATGTGTGAGTGTGTGAATTTCCCATCTCTAATTCCAAAAATTTCCAAATAAATCAAAATAGTGGCTAATTTAGTCGCATAATTTTAAAACATGACACACAAAGAAGAAATAGTACAAAATTGGCTTCCAAGATATACAGGAACGGCAATTGAAGATTTTGGCAAATACATTTTACTCACCAACTTTAACAATTACCTGGAAATTTTTGCAGAAATAAATAAGGTTGAAATAAAAGGTAAAGATAAAGCCATGCCCAATGCTACTGCCGATGGAATTACCATTATTAATTTTAGCATGGGAAGTGCTAATGCAGCAACCATTATGGATTTGTTGAGTGCCATTGCTCCAAAAGCTTGTTTGTTTCTAGGAAAATGTGGCGGATTGAAAAAGAAAAATCAAATAGGTGATTTTATTTTACCTATTGCTGCCATCAGAGGAGAAGGAACATCTGACGATTATTTTCCGAAAGAAGTGCCAGCTTTACCTGCATTTACCTTGCAAAGAGCTGTTTCTACCACCATTCGTGAATTTTCTATGGATTATTGGACAGGTACTGTTTATACTACCAACAGAAGGGTTTGGGAACATGATGAAGATTTTAAAAACTATTTAAGAAAAATAAGGGCAATGGCTGTAGATATGGAAACAGCTACACTTTTTACTACCGGTTTTGCCAATAAAATTCCTACCGGAGCTTTGCTTTTAGTATCCGACCAACCCATGATTCCTGATGGCGTTAAAACAGAAAAAAGCGACCAAATAGTTACTACTAATTACGTTAGAAAACACATTGAAATTGGTATTCAATCGTTAAAAGAAATTAAAGACCACGGACTAAGTGTTAAACACCTTAAATTCAATTACGAAGATTAATGGCTCATCAAACCATACTCAATGATTTAAAAAACAAGGTGTATCATCCCATTTATTTTTTAAGTGGAGAAGAGGCTTATTACATTGATTTAATTGCCGATTACATTGAGCAAAATGTATTAGATGCTAATGAAAAAGAATTTAATCAAACCATTTTGTACGGCAAAGATACCGACATGATTACCATTGTTAGTGAAGCCAAACGGTATCCCATGATGGCAAATCATAATGTGGTTATTGTAAAAGAAGCCCAACATCTTGAAAAACAGTTGGATTTACTTGAACAGTATTTGGTTCAACCTACACCATCAACTATTTTGGTATTTTGTTACAAATACAAAACCTTAGATGGCAGAAAAGGGGTTACCAAAAAAATAAAAAAAGAAGCTGTTGTTTTAGAATCTAAAAAATTATACGACGACAAAATTCCGGATTGGATTACCAATTATTTAAAAGCTAAAGATTATTCGATAACTCCAAAAGCTTGTCTTTTAATGGCTAATTTTTTGGGTACTAATTTGAGTAAAATAGTAAATGAAATAGAGAAACTAATTATAAATGTGCCTTCCGGAACAACCATAACTCCCGAACACGTTGAGCAAAATGTTGGAATCAGTAAGGATTTTAATAGTTTTGAATTAACTAAATCAGTTGGTACACTCGATGTTTATAAAGCCAACCAAATTGTAAATTATTTTGCCAAAAACGAAAAAGAACACCCTTTGGTAATGGTAATATCGTTGTTGTATGGTTTTTTTACCAACATATTAATGTATCATTATACCGCCGACAAATCGAAAAACAACATTGCCGCACAATTAAAAATTAACCCGTTTTTTGTTTCGGAATATACCTTGGCAGCTAAAAACTATCCGATAAAAAAAGCTGTTAAAGTAATTGAATATTTACGCGAATATGATTTGAAATCGAAAGGAGTAAACAGCGTTTCTGCGAGTGGTGGAGAGTTAATGAAAGAGTTGGTTTTTAAAATTATGCATTAAGTTGTTTTTGATTGCAATTTTAACCCCTCAAATTCATTTGCGGTAATCTTTTCCCAATGGTTATGATAATCGAAAGTCATGTCATAAATAAAATTACGGTCGGGTAAAATTTTAGCTTCAAAAACATAGATTTTCCAAGTATTACTTTCTCGCTTTATTTCCTCAAACTCATTTTTAGAGCTAATTTTAAAATACGATTGGTTGTTCTTGTATTTTCTATATTGAGGATAAGTCATAGTAGTTTGAAGTTTATGATAAATTCAAAATTACAAAACTTTAAACTTCAAATCTTCTGTCTTCTGATTTTCTGAACAGATCACTTCTCTGTATCTCTCCTCGAGGATTACCCACCTTAGTCCTCCCTCAAGGGAGGAAATCCAACGCTCAAAACCAACTTCCGACTTCGGACTTCCCCCGATAGCTATCGGGGTCCGAGTTCAAGATTGTTTAACAATTTTTAACAGCACAAAATCAACAAATTTTAGTACTTTCGCCACAATTTCATTTTAAAAATATTATGTTCGATTTTTCTAATAAAGTAATAGGCGAAGGTTTAACCTACGATGATATTTTAATGGTTCCGGCATACTCCGAAGTTTTACCAAGAGATGTTGATGTTAGTTCATACTTTACAAAAAAGATAAAATTGAACATCCCTGTGGTTTCTGCTGCTATGGATACGGTAACTGAATCTAAATTAGCCATTGCTATTGCTCAGGAAGGTGGAATTGGGGTATTGCACAAAAACATGACCATAGAGCAACAAGCCGAAAAAGTAAGAAAAGTAAAACGTTCGGAAAGTGGTATGATTCAAGATCCCGTTACCATGCGTGTTGATTCGAAAGTGAGTGATGCATTGAATTTAATGAAAGAACACAAAATTGGCGGTATTCCGGTTGTTGATGAAAACAATTGTTTGGTGGGTATTGTAACCAACCGGGATTTAAGGTTTCAGAAAGATTTTAAACGACCAATAACAGAAGTAATGACTTCAGAAAACATCATTACCACAAAAGTTGGAACAGACTTAGACAAAGCCAGAGAAATACTTCAGGAATATAAAATTGAAAAGCTACCGGTTGTTGATGAAAACAACCAACTAAAAGGTTTAATTACCTATAAAGACATTACCAAAGTTCAATTAAAACCAAATGCTTGTAAAGATGAGTTTGGTCGGTTGAGGGTTGCAGCCGCTGTTGGTGTAACAGGCGATGTAATGGACAGAGTTGATGCTTTATATAAATCGGGTGTTGATGCCATTATTATTGATACCGCTCATGGTCACTCAAAAGGAGTAATAGAAACGTTAAAAAAAGTAAAAGCAGCATATCCAACATTACAAGTAGTGGTTGGTAACATTGCTACCAAAGAAGCGGCTATTGCTTTAGTTGAAGCTGGTGCTGATGGTGTGAAAGTTGGTATTGGACCCGGCTCGATATGTACCACACGAATTATTGCAGGTGTTGGAGTTCCTCAATTATCAGCAGTAATGATGGTTGCCGAAGGTTTAAAAGGAACGGGTGTTCCAATGATTGCTGATGGTGGAATACGTTTTACCGGTGACATTGTAAAAGCCCTTTCGGCTGGTGCAGATTCAATTATGGCAGGTTCGTTGTTTGCGGGAGTTGATGAATCACCAGGCGAAACTATTATTTATGAAGGAAGAAAATTTAAAGCTTATCGAGGTATGGGTTCTATTGAAGCCATGCAACAAGGTTCAAAAGACCGTTATTTTCAAGATGCCGAAGATGATATTAAAAAACTGGTTCCGGAAGGTATTTCCGGGCGAGTACCTTACAAAGGATATTTAAGTGAAGTAATATATCAAATGGTTGGAGGTTTAAAAGCCGGAATGGGATATTGCGGTGCAAAAAATATGGAAGCTTTAAAAGATGCGAAGTTTATCAGAATTACGCATTCCGGCATAAACGAAAGTCACCCTCATAATATTACCATTACCAGAGAAGCGCCAAATTATTCAACAAGGTCTTAATAATGTAACAATTTGATAATGTAACAATGTGTAAATTCACTAACTCAAAAATTTACCAACTCAAAATCATAAAAAAATAAGTATGAAAAAAATAGGATTAATAACTTTAATACTCTCTTCAGTTTTAGTTACATCAGCTCAAAAAACCGACCCAGTTTTACTTACCATTGATGGTAAAACCGTTTCGTTATCAGAATTTGATGCTATTTTTAAAAAGAATAACACCAAAGAAACGGTAATAACAGAAGAATCGGTAAACGAGTATTTAGATTTATACATCAAATTCAAATTAAAAGTACGCGAAGCCGAAGTGTTGGGTTATGATACGTCCGCAGCTTTTAAGCAAGAGTTAGAAGGCTATCGTAAACAATTGATTCAACCTTATTTAACCGATAGAGAAGTTTCGGAAGCATTGATTCAGGAAGCCTATGAACGAATGAAATATGATGTAAATGCAAGCCATATTTTAGTTAACGTTGACCAAAACGCATTGGCTAAAGACACTTTAATGGCTTACAATAAAGCCCTTAAAATTAGAGATAGAATTTTAAAAGGAGAAGATTTTGGTACTGTTGCCATGGAGGTTTCCGACGACCCATCTTCTAAAACAAACAAAGGAAACTTAGGTTATTTTAATGCTTTACACATGGTTTATCCATTCGAATCGGCAACTTATAACCTAAAAGTAGGTGAAATTTCGATGCCCGTTAGAACCCGTTTTGGATATCATGTTATCAAGTTAAACGATAAAAGAACTGCCAGAGGAACTATTAAAGTTGCTCACATTATGATACAAGCAAGTAAAGAATTAGATGATGCAGCATTAGCCACCAAAAAACAAAGAATAGATGAAATTTATGCTAAAATATTAGCTGACAACACTCAATTTGGAGAGATGGCACAACAATTTTCTGACGATAAAGGTTCTGCTTCTCGTAATGGAGAATTACCCCCGTTTGGTACAGGAAAAATGGTTCCGGAATTTGAAGAAGCTGCTTATGCTTTGCAAAATGATGGTGATATTTCTAAACCCGTAAAATCTGATTATGGCTGGCACATCATAAAAAGAATTGAACTGACACCTTTAGATACTTACGAAAATTTATATCAATCGATAAAATCGAAAGTAAGTAGAGACTCACGTTCAAACAAAACACAGGAAGCTGTTATTGCTAAAATTAAAGCTGAAAATAATTTTAAAGAAGATATTGCCAGAAGGGATGATTTTTACAAAATTGTTACTGCCGACGAATACTTAAAAGGCGAATGGACTGCTGCAAAAGCTACTAAACTTACAAAATTGATGTTTGGTTTTTATGCAAATGATGGACAAAAATTTGAATATAATCAACAAGATTTTGCAAAACTATTGGAGTTAAATAAACCAAAAGTTAAACCAAATACCGAAATAAATGTTATCGGCGAAATAAACAGATTGTATAAAAATGTGTTGGAAGAAAAAGCCTTAGCGTTTAAAGAAGAGCGTTTACCTATTACCAACTTGGAATATAAACTGTTGTACCAAGAATACAGAGACGGAATTTTGTTGTTTAATTTAACAGACGAAAAAGTATGGTCAAAAGCTATTACTGATTCTGCTGGTTTGGAAAATTTCTTTAAAACCAATCAGGATAAATACAAATGGAATAGAAGAGCTGAAGTTACTATTTACAAATGTAGCGATGAAGCCACTGCTGCTAATGTAGAAAAAGTACTTACTAAAAAAACTAAAACACCTATAACTAACGACGAACTTTTAAAAATGTTTAACAAAGAAAGCCAGCTTACGTTAACCATCAATGAAGGTAAATTTGAAAAAGGAGAAAATGCTTCGGTAGATGCCACAGAATGGAAAAAAGGTGTTCTACATAAAATTACATCTCCCAAAGGTGTTGAATTGGTAATGGTTAAAAACATCTTTGAATCAGAACCTAAAAAATTGAACGAAGTAAAAGGCTTGGTTACTTCTGATTATCAAAACTTTTTGGAAAAAGAATGGGTAAACGAATTGAAAGCAAAATATAAAGTAGAAGTTGATAAAGAAGTGCTTAAGCAGGTGAAATAATCCATGCAATACATTTTTAAATACTCAGTTATAGTAATTCTTTTTGGATTTTTTACTTCATGTAATTTTTTTAATAAAGTTGAAGTAGAAGATGATGCTGTTGCTCGCGTAAAAGATGTTTTTTTATTTAACTCGGCAATATGCGATATTATTCCAAAAGGTGCTTCAAAAGAAGATAGTTTATTAATCGCCAATAATTACATCCAAAATTGGATAAAAGAGCGGTTGGTTTTAGAAAAAGCAGAGTTGAATTTAAAAGACGACCAACGTGATTTTGATAAACAAATAGAAGAATATCGAAATACCTTATTAATTTATTCGTATGAAAACCAATTGATTAATGAAATTTTAGATACCAATGTTAGTGCTGATGAAAGTGCTGCTTATTATCAAGAAAATTTTCAAATTTTTGTATTAAAAAATGACATTGTAAAAGTGCGTTATTTAAAAGTACCTAAAAATGCACCCAACCTTAAAAAAATACAAAAACTTTATACGTCTAAAGATTCTGTAGAAGTTAAAAAATTAAAAGAACTTGCTCATCAGTATGCTGAACAATTTCATTTTAATGATGATGAATGGATACTTTTGAACGAAATAAAAAAAGAAATCCCTAATTCATCTAATTTTACGGGAAACTTTTTAAAACACAATAAAAGTATTGTTGAGGAAGATTCCTTATCTATGTATTTTATCTATTTTATTGATTACAAATTAGAGCAAGACATTTCTCCGTTAAGTTTCGAAATGGATAACATTAAAAGCATGATTATCAATAAAAGGAAACTAAAATTATTACATCAGGTAAAAAACGATTTATACGAACAAGCATTAAATAATAAAGATTTTGAAATATATGACAAACAAAATAAAGGCAACCGAGAGAATTGAGATGATGGGGACATTAGCTTACCATAAATATAAACGAATCATTAAATGTTGGTTAGTTTTAATTTTAACAACCGTTAATCTTAGTTTAATTGCTCAGGAAGGGACTGTGGTAGATGGAATAATTGCTGTTGTTGGCGATAAAATCATTCTAAAATCGGAGTTGGAAAATCAGATAGTTTCGTTAAAATCACAAGGAATAATTATTGATAACGATACCAAATGCCAAATCATAGAAGAACTACTTTATCAAAAATTATTAATTCATCATGCCGAAATTGATAGTGTTTCGGTTACCGATGCTCAAGTGGATGGAGAAATGAACAGACGATTAAACTATTTTATTTCTCAAATTGGTTCCGAAAAAAAACTGGAACAGTATTATAAAAAACCGATACAGGAAATAAAAGATGAACTTAGGGAAATTGTTCGAGAACAGTTGATTGGTCAAATGATGCAATCGAACATTACATCTGGTATAAAAGTTACTCCAAAAGAAGTAAAAGAGTTTTTTAATAGTTTACCCGAGGATAGTATTCCAATGATTAACTCCGAAATTGAAGTGTCTCAAATACTTATTAATGCTAAGCAGGGAGCAGCTGAAAAAGAAATTGCAAAGGATCGAATTAATACCATCCGTGAACGGATTGTAAAAGGTGAACAATTCTCTACCTTAGCAGTATTATATTCCGAAGATGAAGGCTCTGCAAAAAAAGGTGGCGAACTTGGCTTTTTGGGAAGAGCCGATTTAGTTCCTGAATTTTCTACAACAGCTTTTAAACTTAAAAATACTACTACGGTTTCAGAAATTATCGAATCTCAATTTGGTTTTCACATTATTCAGTTGATTGAACGAAGAGGTCAAAAAATGAATTGTCGCCACATCTTAATTAAAATTAAAGATGATGAAGGTGAAATTTTAAAAGCAAAACTTTTAGCTGATAGTGTTTACAAGCTTATTTCTACAGATACACTCACTTTTGGACAATTGGCATTAAAATATTCTGATGATGATAAATCCAAAAAAAGCGATGGGGTAATGGTTAATCCACAAACTGGAACATCCGTTTTTGAAATTGATCAGGTTGACCCTCAAATTTATTACATTGTTGAAAACATGAAAGCAGGAGAAATTTCTAAACCTGTTCCTGCCGAATCGTTTGACGGAAAAAAAGGATATAGAATAATTAAACTGATTAGTAAAACAGAACCACACAAAGCAAGTTTTGAAACCGATTATGCTAAAATTCAAGAAGCGGCTTTGACAACCAAACACAACGAAGCAACTAATGTGTGGGTTACTTCAAAACTATCCTCAACTTATATCAAAATTGAGGATGAATTTAAGGGTTGTGGGTTTGAAAATAATTGGATTAATCAATAATTTTAATTGGAAAATATGACAGAAAATCAATATAAATCAGACGTAGAAGCTTTAGATGCATTTGTTGTAAAATACAATGAACTGACTAAAGAAATATCGAAAGTTATTGTTGGACAAGACGAAGTAATTAAAAAAGTGTTGATTTCTATTTTTAGTCGTGGGCATTGTTTATTGGTAGGTGTTCCAGGATTGGCTAAAACATTATTAATCAGTACTATTTCCGATACCTTAGGATTAAAATTTAACCGTATTCAATTTACACCCGATTTAATGCCTTCTGACATTATTGGTTCGGAAATTTTAGATGAACATAAAAACTTTAAATTTATCAAAGGGCCTTTGTTTGCCAATATTATTTTGGCTGATGAGATAAACCGTACACCACCAAAAACCCAATCGGCATTGCTTGAAGCCATGCAGGAAAAAACAGTAACCGCAGCAGGGCATCAATACAAATTAGAACACCCATTTTTTGTTTTAGCCACTCAAAATCCTATAGAGCAGGAAGGAACCTATCCTTTACCTGAAGCTCAATTGGATAGATTTATGTTTAACATTTGGGTAGATTATCCAAAATACCAGGAAGAATTGGCGATTGTTAAAAGTACCACTACCGATTCTAATGTTCAGCTAAACAAAATCATGAGTGCCGAAGAAATTGTTTTCTTTCAAAACTTGATTCGTAAAATTCCTGTAACAGATAATGTAATTGAATATGCAGTAAAATTAGCTTCCAGTACAAGAGCAGGCGGTGAGTTTTCTAATGCCATGGTTGATGATTATTTAAGCTGGGGAGCAGGGCCGAGAGCATCACAATATTTAGTAATTGGAGCAAAATGCCATGCAGCCATTAATGGTAAATATTCGCCGGATATTGAAGATGTAAAAGCCGTTGCAGAACCTATTTTACGTCATCGTATTGTTCGTAATTACAAAGCAGAGGCTGATGGTTTTTCTATCGAAAAAATTATAGAAAGTTTGTTGTAATCGTAGAGACGGACGATTGTCCGTCTTTTGTCATTTTAGCCATCGTTTGTGTCCCACAAACGATATTTCTTTTCTTTTGTTTGTGAGACACGAACTAAGGCAACAAAAAAGATAGTGACTTGTTACATTGAGCCTGTCGAAGTTTCCTTTTTTGTAGCAATTAAAACAGGTTTATCATTCAAATCTTTTGTTGCAAAAATATAATCGTTTCCACCGTCAGATAATTTCAATTTCTTTTTAATTTGTTCAATGCTGTCGGGGAAATTTCGGGCAGTAATGTTGGCTTTTTTTATGCCTAAGGTTTTAAATTTTTTTTCGTTGTATTCCAACGTGTGATTGATTTTAAAATACCTACCAGGAAAATTAACTACTAATTTTTCGGAAGTATATAAATGGGTATTTACGGCAAGTTTTTTAAGTTGAAAGAATTGAGCGATACTTTTAAATCCTCCAGCTTTTAAAACGGAAGCATTGGGTTCGTATAAATAGGAGAGAGGCTCAGAAAAATCGACAGAAGTATTTACCTCACTTTCATAGTTGAATAAAAACGTTGAGGTGTCTTTTGAAAGGTTTGCGGCAACAATTTCAGGACTAATTGTTGTTGAATTTTCAACCAAATACAGCACTTCTTTACAATCATTATTTACTGAAACTACCCAAACCTTGTTGACCAATTGTAAATCGGCAAGTGTTTGTTTAATGTCTAACAACGGAGATGTTTTAATGATGATTTGTTTTGCTGTTTTTAGGAGTTGAGGTAGCAGTTCAATTACATTTGGACTACATTCCGTTAATTTAAAAACCCGTTTGGTTTCGTCTCGTCTGCTCGGGTCGATATAGGCTAAATCGAAGATTTGAGTATTTTTTACTAAAAAATCCTCACAACTGGACTGATAACATTGGATAGGAGCATTTAAAACCTGAAAATTATGTTGTGCAATTTCAAACAGTTCGGCGTTTTGTTCTACATAAGTTACTTCCAAAAACTGTTTGGCAAAAAAATAAGCATCTACACCAAAACCACCAGTTAAATCAACAGCAGTTTTTCCTTTAACCAATTGGCTTTTAAACAATGCAGTTTGTTCCGACGAACATTGTTCCATTGATAATCCAACAGGATAAATAATATTTTCGTTTTCGTAAAATGTAGGTAGTTTAGTTTTGGCTTTTTGTAAACCGTTAATTTGACTAAGGATAAAGTTTTTATTCAATTCAGGGTGTTTGCCTAAAAGCAATGCAATTTCTGTAAGTGGTTTGTTTTTATGGGTGTGGATGAATTTAGTTGTGGGATTCATTATCTTCGTCATTGCGAGCTTAAACTGCATCTTTTTTATCCATTAATAAGTTTAGTAGTATTAATTCTACTCACTAAAAGCATATTGTAAAATATTAGCACCCATTTGCAATGCTTTCTTTCTATTTTCTTCCGAATCGTTATGAACTTCGGCATCTTCCCAACCGTCACCTAAATCACATTCAAAATCGTAAAAACAAACCAACCTACCTTCGTAAATCAACCCAAAACCTTGAGCAGGTTTATTGTCGTGTTCGTGTACTTTTGGTAACCCATTAAAATTATATTTCTGATGATAAATTGGATGAGAACTGGGCAACAATACAAAATCGAGTTCGGGGAAAACCAATTTCATTTGTGGACGAATAAACTTGTCCATTCCATAATTGTCCGAAATGTGTAAAAATCCACCTGCCAATAAATAGTTTTTTAGGTTTTTAGCTTCGTCGCTGTTAAAAATAATGTTTCCGTGTCCGGTAATGTGTAAATAAGGATAATTGAAAATTTCAGGGCTACCTACTTCAACAATGGCTTGTTCGGTGTTAATGTTGGTTTTTAAATTTTGATTGCAAAACTTTATTAAGTTGGGTAACGAGGTTTCTAAATTGGCATACCAATCGCCACCACCATTGTATTTTAATAAGGCTATTTGGTAACTCGATTTTTGAGCGAAACTGAAAGTTGAGAATAGTATAAAAATAGCTAAGAAGATTTCTCGACTTTGCTCGAAATGACAAATGGATTTATAATTTAATAATTTACTCATTGATTAAATTTATGGTGTGACAAGCAACAACTCCGGCAGTTTCGGTTCTTAATCTGCTTTTGCCCAAAGATATGGGTTTGAAATGGTTTTTAATCGCCAAATCAATTTCTTCTTTCGTAAAATCACCTTCGGGTCCAATTAAAATGATGGAGGATTCATTCTTAGTACACAACTGGCTCAAGTGTTTCTCTTTGTTATCCAAACAATGAGCTATAAACAGGTTGGTTTGCTGGGGTGTATTTTTTATGAAATCTTTAAACGAAACAGGCCCGTTAATTTTAGGCAAAGTAGCTTTTAACGATTGTTTCATGGCAGCTACGGCTGTTTTTTCTAATCGGTCTATTTTTAAAGTTTTACGTTCGGAACGTTGACAAATTAAAGTAGTGATTTCAGTAATTCCAATTTCGGTAGCTTTTTCAACAAACCATTCCAAGCGGTCATTGTTTTTTGTTGGGGCTATGGCAATGTGTATGTTTGGTTTTGTATTAGTTTCTGTTGTGGAGGAAAGAATGCGGAGTTCACATTTTTTAGCATGAGCTTGAGTAATTTCAGCTTCAAAAAAAGTTCCTTTTCCGTTAATAAGCGTCACTTTATCATTGATGTCGAGTCGTAATACTTTTATGGCATGTTTTGATTCTGCTTCATCAAGTATAAAAGTAGAAGCGGTTAAATTGATATTGGGAGTATAAAACAATTGCATGTTGCTAAATTACATTATTCTTAATAGCAAAAAAAAGGAGCAAGAAAAATCTTACTCCTTTTTTAAACAACCATAATTAATAAACTAATGAAAATCTATTTCGTAAGGCATACGAGCCATATAACCCGACTGAGTAGTCATGGTTTGAATTTTTTGGTAATATTTATAGTTTTCGCCCATGTATGCTTTTAAAATTTTAGATTCAGCTTCTCCGGTTATTTCTAACATTAATTGCTCAAACGGGTCTTTCATTTTTGGAAAATCAACCGTTTTGTAATCAGTAATTTTTGCTAATTCTTTTGCAATACTAATGGCTTTATCAATCCCGCCAATTTCGTCAACCAAACCAATTTTTTTTGCATCTAAAGCCAACCAAACTCTACCTTGACCGATACTATCTACTTGTTCTTTGGTCATTCCTCTGCCTTCGGCAACTTTACCGATAAAATCGTCATAAATTTTCTCCACACCAATCTGAATAATGTCTTTTTCTTCGGCTGTAAGTGGTTTAAACATGGTCATGATATCCGCATGTTTATTGGTTTTGGCAACATCAAAGGTAATACCCAATTTATTATTGAAAAAACCTTGTGCATTTGGCACTACACCAAAAACTCCGATAGAACCTGTTATTGTTTTTTCGTCGGCTACAATTTTATTGGCAGCACACGCAATGTAATAACCACCCGATGCTGCAACATCGCCCATAGAAACCACTACCGGTTTTACTTTTTTAGCTAAAACTACTTCTCTCCACATGACATCTGAAGCTAATGCACTTCCGCCGGGAGAATTAACACGTAATACAATTGCTTTTACTTTATCATCTAAACGGGCTTCTCTAATAGCTTGAGAAATGGTTTCCGATCCCATTACATCATCTCTGCTTTTACCGCTATTTATTTCACCACTCGCATAAATGATGGCTATCTCATTTTTACTGTTGTTCGGAGTAACTTTCGCATTGTCGTATTTTCTTAACGAAATGTAGTTGATATCGTCGTAACTTGATGCTCCGGTTCTTGTTTTTAGTTCTTCCAACACTTCATCTTTATACAAAGCTTTATCTACAAATCCATATTTAATGGCATCAGCAGCAGTTTGAATTTTAATGTCGTCGGCAATGGCATTTAATTCTTCAATAGAGATTTTTCTACTTTCAGAAATATCGTTTAAAATACTACCCCAAGCAGATGATAAAATTAAATTCATTTGTTCTCGGTTTGAGTCGCTCATTTTTTCTAAAATATAAGGCTCAACGGCACTTTTAAATTTACCATGACGGATAATTTGCATTTCTACATCTAATTTTTCTAAGGCATTTTTAAAAAACATCAATTCTGTTGATAATCCTCTCATTTCAACCAAACCAGCCGGGTTTAAATAAATTTTATCTGATAATGAAGCCAAATAATAAGTGCTTTGAGTATATACTTCCGAATAACTAATAATCCATTTTCCTGATTTTTTAAAATCTTTCAATGCGTGATGTATTTCCTCAAGAGTTGCTATGCCGGTATTTAAAGAAGTTAAATCTAAATAGATACCTTTTATTCTAACATCAGATTTTGCTTTTTCGATATTGGTTAAGATTTTATCTAAACCTAAATTGTCTTGAGTTTCGAATGTTGAAAAATCAAAATTTTCGAAAGGATTGTTGGACGTTCTATCTTTAATTTGGTAATCAAACTTTAAATGCAGTACTGAATTGTCTTTTACATCAACTACTTTTTCTGATGTAGAAGTTGCAGATGAAATAACGGTTCCGATTATTGCGACAAAAATAATCATGGTAATAAAGAACGTTACCAACATTGCCAACATACTGGCAAACATAAATTTAAAAAATTGTTTCATAATTATAATATTAAGTTAAAGTATTTACTTTTACAAAAGTAGTTTTACTTATTATAACATAAAGATAGAAATACATAAAAGGCATTAGTGGTATGATGAGTGGCGTTAGGAGTCCGAAGACGGAAGTTTGTCCCACCCCGACCCTCCCAAGAGGAGGGAGTTCCTCTCTTGAGAGGGGTTAGGGGGAGTGAAGTAGAAAAAGTTTGAAGTTAATAGGTTAAAATGAATAAATTAATACTCAGTTTAGGTGGAAACAAAGGAAATGTTGCAACAACGTTTCTTCATGTAGAAAAAGATATTAGGAATGAAATAGGTGAAATACTAAAATCTTCATCAAGCTATAAAACGGCTGCATGGGGAAATACCAACCAACCCGATTTTTTAAATAAAGTCATTGAAGTGGCTACCGATTTAAGTGTTGAAGAATGTTTGCATAAAGTATTGTTGATAGAAAAGAAATGGGGGCGAATCCGAACAGGTAAAAAATGGAAGGCACGCACTATTGATATCGACATTCTTTTTTATAACGATTTGATTTTAAATAAAGAACAATTAATTGTTCCACACCCGCACCTGCAAGACCGTAAGTTTGTATTGATACCTTTAGTTGAAATTTTACCTGATTATAATCATCCTTTGTTAAATAAAAGTTTGAAAGCCTTGTTGGAGAAATGTATAGATGTACTTGATGTTCAGAAAGTTTAACATGAAATAAGAATAAAGTTCCAAAAATTTTTATATGTAAAAACTATTGATTATCATTGCAGTTCAAAAAAAATAAACTAGATTTTAAGAAAAATTCTATAAAAAATGAAAAACAAAAACACTAAATTAATAGCTATAGCAGTTGCAACGGCTACTGTTTTTTCTGCTTGTAATCCATTGGCTAAAATGGTGAAAAGACAAAATGAAGTTAATTTTGCATTAACTCCAAATCCGGTTGAAATGCATGGTGATACTATTGCAATTGCTTTATCAGGAAGTTTTCCTACTAAATATTTTAACAAAAAAGTATCTGCAGTAATTACTCCTGTAATTAAATATGGTGCTGGTGAAGAGGCTTTTGCTCCT